>NC_012796.1:1827500-2430000 GCF_000010665.1 Solidesulfovibrio magneticus RS-1
CCGGGTGATCTATCCATGAGCAGGTTGAAGCTCGGGTAAAACCGAGTGGAGGACCGAACCCATATGGGCTGAAAACCATTGGGATGACTTGTGGATAGGGGTGAAAGGCCAATCAAACTCGGTGATAGCTGGTTCTCCCCGAAATATATTGAGGTATAGCCTCGGGAAGGAAGGACGGAGGTAGAGCACTGAAAGGGCTAGGGGTCTCACCAGATTACCAAACCCTATCAAACTCCGAATGCCGTTCTTTTATTTCCCGGGAGTCAGACTCTGGGTGCGAAGGTCCAGGGTCGAGAGGGTAAGAGCCCAGATCGACGGCTAAGGTTCCCAAATCCATGCTCAGTGGGAAAGGAAGTGGGACCGCTCTGACAGCCAGGAGGTTGGCTTAGAAGCAGCCATCCTTTAAAGAAAGCGTAATAGCTCACTGGTCTAGTGGTCCTGCGCCGAAAATGTAACGGAGCTAAGCATGGTACCGAAGCCTCGGGCCTATCTTAACGATAGGCGGTAGGGGAGCGTTCCCGGACGGGATGAAGGCAGATTGTAAAGTCTGCTGGACTAACGGGAAGTGATAATGCTGGCATAAGTAACGATAAAACGGGTGTGAAACCCGTTCGCCGTAAGCCCAAGGTTTCCTGGGTAAAGTTAATCTTCCCAGGGTGAGTCGGTCCCTAAGGCGAGGCCGAAAGGCGTAGCTGATGGAAAACAGGTTAATATTCCTGTACCTGTTTGTGTGTGCGACGGAGGGACGCAGGAGGGTAGGTCAGCCGGCTGTTGGAAGTGCCGGTGCAAGCGTGTAGGCTTGGAGAACAGGCAAATCCGTTCTCCTTCAAGGCCGAGACGTGATGCCGTGTCTTACGACTGAAGTGACTAATCCCAGGCTGCCGAGAAAAGCTTCTAAGTTTAGCACAAGCAGACCGTACCGCAAACCAACTCAGGTGGGCGGGGAGAGTATCCCAAGGCGCTTGAGAGAACTCTGGTTAAGGAACTCGGCAAAATGACCCCGTAACTTCGGGATAAGGGGTGCCCCCTATGGTGAAGCATTTACTGCATAAGCCGCGGGGGGTCGCAGTGAAACGGTGGTGGCGACTGTTTACTAAAAACACAGGTCTGTGCGAAGTCGTAAGACGACGTATACGGACTGACGCCTGCCCGGTGCCGGAAGGTTAAGGGGTGGAGTCAGCGCAAGCGAAGCTCTAAACCGAAGCCCCGGTAAACGGCGGCCGTAACTATAACGGTCCTAAGGTAGCGAAATTCCTTGTCGGGTAAGTTCCGACCTGCACGAATGGCGTAACGATCTCCACGCTGTCTCGACCAGAGACTCAGTGAAATTGATGTGGCGGTGAAAATGCCGTCTACCCGCGGAAAGACGGAAAGACCCTGTGCACCTTTACTATAGCTTGACATTGGAGCTTGGGCAACCGTGTGTAGGATAGGTGGGAGGCTGTGAAACCGGCGCGCCAGCGTCGGCGGAGCCATCCTTGAAATACCACCCTCGGTTGTTTAAGCTTCTAACTCGGACCGTTATCCGGTTCGAGGACATTGTCTGGCGGGTAGTTTGACTGGGGCGGTCGCCTCCCAAAGAGTAACGGAGGCATGCAAAGGTTCCCTCAGGCTGATTGGAAACCAGCCGTCGAGTGCAAAGGCATAAGGGAGCTTGACTGCGAGAGAGACATCTCGACCAGGCACGAAAGTGGGCCTTAGTGATCCGGTGGTCCCGAATGGAAGGGCCATCGCTCAATGGATAAAAGGTACGCCGGGGATAACAGGCTGATCGCATCCAAGAGTTCATATCGACGATGCGGTTTGGCACCTCGATGTCGGCTCATCACATCCTGGGGCTGGAGCAGGTCCCAAGGGTTCGGCTGTTCGCCGATTAAAGTGGTACGCGAGCTGGGTTTAAAACGTCGTGAGACAGTTTGGTCCCTATCTTCCGTGGGCGTTGGAGAATTGAGAGGGGTTGTCCCTAGTACGAGAGGACCGGGATGAACGAACCTCTGGTGCACCTGTTGTCGTGCCAACGGCATCGCAGGGTAGCTATGTTCGGAAAGGATAACCGCTGAAAGCATCTAAGCGGGAAGCCTGCCTCAAGACGAGTTCTCCCTGAAGGACCCATGTAGACTACATGGTTGATAGGCCGGATGTGCAAAAGCAGCAATGTTTGAGCAGACCGGTACTAATAGTCCGTTCGACTTGATTTTTGCCAACAGACAATCCCATCCCTTATTTTAACTTATATATTTGTCCTGGTGGTCATAGAGGAGGGGGTACACCCGACCCCATTCCGAACTCGGAAGTTAAGCCCTCCTTCGCCGATGATACTGCATATTCTTGTGTGGGAAAGTAGGTCGCCGCCAGGGCTACTTTTCAAAAAGCCCCCGAATCGAAAGATTCGGGGGCTTTTTTTATGGTTTCCGGGCCGGAAAGAGGACGGGGGTAGGGGAGGGACCACGGTCACGGTCACTGTAGGGGACGCGGACACGGTCGGGGACACGACCACGGATACGGACGAGGTCAGGGGATAGGTTTGCTTTTCTGCCGGCCAGCAGGCAAGAGGAGATGAAAGCACGGGGAAGACACTTGGGGCATGTCGCTAGGCATCCAGTCAGTATCCAGACATAACGATATGGACTGGAGTTTCATGACGACTCCGTGGTTGCCCGCCATTGCAGAAAAGATTCCTGCGATAAGGAGGCTTCATGGAACGCACCGCGAACATGTTGGACGCTGTCCCCGACCTGTGGCAGGAAGCATCCGTGGCCGTCTGGGCGGAGCCGGAATCACGCCGTATCGCGTCACTCAACTTCGATGACGCTCAGGTAGATAATGTCGCTTCGATCTCCCTCGCGGACGCGCCCCATGCCTCCTTGGGCCTGGACCCGGTATCCCTCAACCGATTTGTCCTGTGCCTGCTGGCGGCGGACTGGGCCTGCTACCCTGATCCGGCCAACCGCGAAGCTTACCCGCATCTCCAACACGCGGTCACGGTCTTTCCCAAAGGCTTTCGCCTTTGGACGGCCGGCGCAGGCGGCTGTATCCTGCCTATCGGCTATTCGGCCTTTCACCCTATTTCCCCGGCCACCTTCGCCGTCCTGCGCGACGCGCCGCAAACCATCACCAATCGTCGCCAGATCACACCCCAGCCCCAGACCGCGTCCGGTGAGCAGTACCTCTATCTCTATAACATCGGCATCCTGCCCCGGTTCCATCGCACCGAGGCAAGCCAGGCGCTCATGCGGGCGTTTCGCGAAGACCTGGATGCCACGGCGCATCGCGGGCTTGCCGCCATCATCGTCTCGCCTGACGGCCAGCGTGTCATCGAACGGTTCGGACTGCGCCAATCAGGCGTCATCACCCATGACGGCCACGAAGAACTGGCGTACGTGAGCGACGAGTAACTGCTGATCTTGTACTGTATCCCAGCTCGCCCGCATTGACAGCCGTCGCCGCCGGGTATAGCCGGCTTTCGAAACATTTCCCGGCACGCACGGAGTTCCCATGCTTGGCATTCACGATCTGTGGCTTTTTATTGTCTCGGGCATCCTGTTCAACATGGCTCCCGGCCCGGACGTCATTTACGTCGTCAGCCGCAGCGCCGGACAGGGGGCCAAGGCCGGCATGACAGCGGCCCTGGGCATCGGGGCCGGTTGCTGCGTGCATATCCTGGCCGCCGCCGTGGGACTTTCAGCCGTGCTGGCCGCCTCGGCTACGGCCTTTTCCGTGATCAAACTGGTGGGCGCGGCCTATCTCGTGTATGCTGGCGTGCGCATGATCCTTGGCGCGCGAAAAAAAACAGCGCCCGAGGAAATTCCTCAGACGCCTGAAATCCGGCATCGTGGCATCTTCGTCCAGGGCTTTCTCACCAACGCGCTGAACCCCAAGGTGGCGCTGTTTTTCCTGGCCTTCCTGCCCCAGTTCATCGATCCGGCCGCGCCGCGCAAGGCCCTGGCCTTTGCCGTCTTGGGCGGCATCCTCAACTGCACCGGTACGACCTGGAATCTGCTCCTGGCCTGGTCCACGGCGCGCGTCGCCGGCGGCCTTGGCCGCGCCCGGCGGCTTGGCCCCTATCTCACCCAGGGGGCCGGTGCCTTGTTCGTGGCCTTTGGCGTCAAGCTGGCCCTGTCCGAACAATCCTGATTTCCGCCCCCCTGCCTCACCAAAACGGGCTTCCTGCCCCATCCCGTCTGATTCCGTGCCGTTTGACGCCTGTTACGCGTTGACGGCCGGATTTTTCGTCGCGCCCGACGCCGAACCGACCTTGAGCCGGCGTCCCGTGGCCCGCCTATACGCCCATTCCAGGCCGAAAGAGACCGGAAAAAGCCCGAGCATGGTCCAGAAGGCCGGCCGGGAGTGGGCGTACATGTTGGATCCAAGCACGCCCAGCAGCGACAGGCACAAGGCTATGGACAGCCAGATGAGCGCCGGCCGGCCGCCGGTGGCGGCGCGCAGGCGCAGGTGGGAGCAGGCCACGGCGGCGTAGATAAACAAAAACGCGCCGCTGCCCATCATGGCCACGCTGGAAAGATCGAAAAACAGCACGAAAACCAGCACCAGCCCGGCAGTCAGAAAGAGCCCTTCAGGCGCGCGTTTCCAGGCCGTCCGGTCAAAGGCGGCCGGCAGCTCCCCGTCCTTGGCGATCATCCAGCAGACGTTGGCCGCGCCGTAGAGGGTGGCGTTTAACGCCGCTGCCGTGGCGAACAGCGCGCCCACGGCGATGACGGTGAAACCGGACTTGCCCATGAACGTGCCGGCCGCCTCGGACAGGGCGTAGTCGCTGGCCGCGTCGATGCGGGCCAGGGGCAGATGGCCGAGCACGGCAAACGCTACGCCGAGATAGACCACGATGACCGAAAATACCGACAGATAGAGCGCCCTGGGCAGGGTGCGCGGCGGATCGGCCATGTCGCCCGCGGCGTTGGCGACCAGGCCGAAGCCTTCGTAAGCGATAAAGAGCATCCCGCCGCCAAAGGCGATGCCCGAGGGTTCGGCCCAGCCGGCCCTGGACAGCCCCTGCCAGTCGGCGGTGGCGCAGCCCCAGACCGCGAATACCGACAGCACGGCCAGGTTGACGGTCACGGTCACCAGTTCCGAGCGCCCGACCCAGGCCGCGCCAAAGACGTTGACCAGGGTAAAAAGGAGCACCGCGCCGACGGCGGCGGCCTTGGGCAGCCAGAGCGGGTGCTCGTGGGGGAAAAAGGTCATGAGGTAGCCGGCGAAACCGGCGGCGTACATGGCCAGGGCGATGACGTAGCCGATCCACATGTAGATGTTGAGCCCGCCGCTGACCACGCCGTCGCCAAGGCCGCGCACCAAAAATTCCACCGCACCGCCCTTGGTGGGGTAGCACGCGCCGAGTTTTGCGTAGTTGTAGGAGGTGGCCAGGGCCACCAGCCCGCCGGCCAGGAAGGAGAGCCACAGGGCCGAACCGGCCACATGGGCGGCCGAGCCGAAGATGGCGTAGACCCCGCCGCCGACCATGCCGCCGATGCCGATGGCCACGGCCGAGGCCAGGCTCATCTGTTTGGCGGCAGGGGCGGCGGGAGCGCCTTTAGCTGAGGGAGAGGAAGCGGACAGCATGGAAAGGCTCCGGGTAGGGGGTGGGCGTGGAGTGTGACAATAAGCGTTCGGCGGCTGGTTGCTGGCGGCCAAGGGGCCGTGCCGTAGGGGCGGTGAAGGACGTTTGAAGCTACGACACTGGGTGTGGCGGCAAGACGTTGGGAAGTCAATGGAAGAGGGGGGGCGAGGCGTGGCCGGAGTGGAGCCGGACATGCTCCACCTTCACCCGCGCCGGCAAACCGCCCAGTAGGGAGTTTGTCCTTCTTTGCTTAGTCCTGTTCCTGGATGACTGTTGGTGCTTGAAGCCGAGGCCGCCCAAACCGGCCGGTCCGGGCTTGTTGAGGCCGGCCAAGAGGCGTACAGAGCCCTGACCGGACATCATTTTGCGGAGATTTGCGTGACGCAACGGGTTTATTACTGCGCCAAATGCCTGGGGCAGCTTGGCTTGCTGTGGGGCATTTCCCTGGCCGGCCGGTTTCTGGCCGAGACCCTGGCGCTGCCCGTGCCGGGCAACGTGCTTGGGGTGTTGCTGCTTTTCGGTTTGTTGTGCCTGGGCGTGGTCAAGCTCGAACAGGTGGCGGCGACGGCGGATTTTCTCCTGCGCCATCTGGTCTTTTTTTTCATCCCCATCGCCGTGGGCCTCATGGACTGGGGCGCGACCTTCGCCCAGTACGGCCTGATGCTGCTCGTGGCCGTGGTGATCAGTTCCGTGCTGCCGTTTTTCGCGGTGGGCTATCTCAGCTTGCTGCTCCAGCGGAGGCGGTGATGGACGGACTTGCGCTTGGCGTCGTGTTTGTCGTTTTGACGGTCGCGGTCTATTTGGCCTGTCGCCGGCTGGCGTTTTGGGTGAACCATCCCTTGCTCAACGTCGTGGCGGTCAGCGCCGGGGTCATCATCGCCGTGCTCGTGGCCTGCGATCTGCCCTACGCCGCCTATGCCCCGGCCCGGGAGGCCATGACCACGCTGCTTGGCCCGGCTACGGTTGCCTTGGCCGTGCCGCTCTACCGCCATCGCCGGCTGCTGCGCAGCCATGGCCTGGCCATCCTGGCCAGCGTCGGTGCCGGGGCGCTGCTCGCCATGGTTTCGGCCGGGCTGGCGGCCAGCCTCGGCGGCCTGCCCCGGGAGGTGGTGGTGTCCATCCTGCCCAAGGGCGTCTCCATACCTTTTGCCGTGGAAATTAGCCGCATATACGATGGGATACCGGCGCTCAGCGCCGCCTTTGTCGTGGCCACGGGCACCCTGGGCTCGCTCTTCGGCGCCTGGCTGCTGAACCGCTCCGGCATCGATCATCCCGTGGCCCGGGGGCTGGCCCTGGGCACGGTGTCCCACGCCCAGGGCACGGCCACGGCCCTGCTCGAAGGCGAGGAGCAGGGGGCCATGGCCGGTCTGGCCATGATCCTGGCCGGGGTCTTCACCGCCGGTTTTGCACCGCTGGTGGTGCGGCTGCTCGGCCTGCTTTAGAGCCGCAGTCCTCGACAAGGCCGGGTCATCCTCGGCCTGGAGCACGTAGCGCGGCGCGCTGGCTCGGGGCCGGCACGTCACGCATCCAGCCGCAGCCGTTCGATGGTTCCTGTGGCCGAGGTTCTCATCCAGATGACGGGCAGACTAGGGTTTCGCCTGGACGAGGTTGTTGATCTTACAGGCTGCGCAGGCCGCGCCGAAGCCGTTGTCGATGTTGACCACCGTCACGCCGCTGGCGCAGGAGGTGAGCATCCCTAAAAGCGCCGCGACCCCGGAAAAGGCCGCGCCGTAGCCCACCGACGTCGGCACCGCGATGATGGGCTGGGACAAAAGCCCGCCAATGACGCTGGCCAAGGCCCCCTCCATGCCCGCCGCCACGATGACCACCCGGGCGCGGCGGATGTCGGACAGCTTGTCCAAAAGCCGGTGGATGCCGGCCACGCCCACATCCGACACCACAAAGGCCCGGCTGCCAAGCATTTGGCAGGTTTCACGGGCCTCCTCGGCCACGGCCAGATCGGACGTGCCGGCGGTCACGATGGCGATCTCTCCGTCCTTATAGGCGATCTCGCCGCGCGTGAGCGTCAGGGTGCGTCCCAGGGCGTTGAAGCGCGCTTGCGGGCACAGCCCGATCACATGGGCCGCCGTCTCGGGCGACACCCGCGTGGCCAGCACATTGGCGTGTTCGCGCAGGCGCAGGAAAATCTCGCCCACCTGCTCCGGCGTCTTGCCCTCGGCGTAGATCACCTCGGGAAAGCCGTTTCTAAGCGACCGGTGCAGGTCGAGCTTGGTGTGGCCCATGTCCAGAAAGGGCAGGTCGCGCAGGCGCGAAAGCCCGTCGTCCACGCTCAGGCCGCCGTCGCGGATGTCGTTTAAAAGCGCTCGCAGAGTCTCATTCGCGTCCATGGTTCCGTATCGCTTTGCGCCCGGCGCGGCCTGGTCGATAAGGCCGCGCGGCACGGGTTTCAGGTGTTGCCGGCGTCGTGCGGACCGGTTGATGGTCGGACCGGCCCGTGCCGATATCTAAGCGTCGCCGCAGGGTGGCGGGACAGACGCCGCGTCCGGCTTTTCGTTGAGGCTGCCCATGCGGTAGCCGGCCAGGTCCAGGGTCACGTGGCGGTAGCCCAGGGCCTTGAGCTTGGCGTCGATGTCGTGCCTGGCGTCGGCCTCAAGAACGGCCGGTGCCTGGTCGCGCGGCACTTCCAGGCGGGCCAGATCGCCGTGGCTGCGCAGCCGCACGGCCGGGAAGCCCAGGCTGCGCAGCCAGGTTTCGGCCGTGTCGATACGCTTGAGCTCCTCGGCCGTAACGCGCCTGCCGTGGGGCAGGCGGGTGAGCAGGCAGGCCCCGGACGGCTTGTCCCAGATGGGCAAGCCGGCCTGCCGGGAAAGCGCCCGGATGTCTGCCTTGCCGATGCCGGCGGACAAAAGCGGGCTGACGATGCCCAACTCGGCCAGGGCGCGCAGCCCCGGGCGATGGTCGCCCAGGTCGTCCTGGTTGGTCCCGTCCAGCACATGGGCGATGCCCTCGCCGGCGGCCAGCTCCAGCAGCTTGGCAAAAAGCGCCTTCTTGCACAGATAGCAGCGCTCGGGCGGGTTGTCGCGCAGCGCCTCGGGAAAGGGGACGGGCAGGACCACATGGCGTACGCCAAGGCGGCCAGCCAGGGCCGCCGCCTCGGCGATCTCGGCCCGGGGGGCGTAGGGCGTGTCCAGGGTGACGGCGGTTAGGCCCTCGCCCATGGCTCGGCTGGCGGCGTGGAGCAGAAAGCTGCTGTCCAGGCCGCCGGAAAAGGCCAGCACGGCAGATTGCAGCCCGCCCAGATCGGCCAGCAGGCGACGGTACCGCTCGATTCGGCCAGCGTCGTCGGTCACGGCGTTTCCCCGCGTCCGGCGCACTGGGACACCACGGCCTGGACCTCGGCCAGGGACAGCCCGTGACGCCTGGCCAGTTCCCGGCAGTCCTCCAGTTCGGGCTTGGAGCGAAGTCGTACGCCATTTCGGGCGGCGTGCTTCATGGTCACCGGCCCCAGGGGCGTGTCCAACCGGGAAAAGGTCCGGTCGAGCACGGTTTTCTCCAAACGCAGGACTTTGACGCCAAGCGTTGTGGTGTGGCGAAAGACCAAGTCCTTGAAGCGTTCTTCGTCGGCGGCGGCGCAGAGCAGCGACAAGGTCGTGCCGGGCCGGTTTTTCTTCATGAGGATGGGCGTGAAATGCACGTCCATGGCCCCGTGTTCCATAAGCACGTCCATGGCCACGCCCAGGGCCTCGGCGGTCATATCGTCGATGTTGCAGACAAGCAGCCGGGCGTCGTCCGGGGCCTTGGCCGCCGTGGCGTCCGGGGCTTCGGCCTTGGCTAGGTGGACCCGCAGGACGTTTGGCCGCTCGGTGTGGCGGTGGCCGATGCCGTAGGCGGTTTTTTCAAGGGTCAGGGCGGGCGTGGCGGTGAAGCGGGTGGACAGGGTCGCCAGGATGGCCGCGCCGGTGGGGGTGGTGGCCTCGTGGGGTGTGCCGCCCCGGGTGGTGGGAACGCCGGCCAGGATTTCCGTGGTGGCCGGGGCCGGCACGGGCATGAGGCCATGGGCGCAGTGCACAAAACCGCCGCCAAGCTCCACCGGCGAGGCCCAGACCGCGTCCACGCCCAGGGCATGATAGCAGATGGCCGCTCCCACGATGTCCACAATGGAATCAACGGCCCCGACCTCGTGGAAATGCACCTCGTCCACCGCCTTGCCGTGGACCTTGGCCTCGGCCTCGGCCACCTTGCGGAAGATGGCCAGGCTCGTGTCCTGGACCGGTTCGCTTAAGGAACTTCCCCGGATGATGGCCTCAATGGCGGCCAGGTTGCGGTGGGGGGCGTGGCCGTGGCTGTGAGAACCGTGGACGTGCTCTTGCCCAGGCTCGTGGTGGTGGCCGTCGTGGCTATGACGGTGGCCATGGTCGTGGGCTGCCGCGTGGGCATGACGCTTCGCCTGGGCTTCGTGGTGATGCCCGCCATGGACATGACCGTGCTCTTGCTCCTGGCCGTGTTCATGATGTCTGCCGTGCCCGTGTTCGTGGCCGTGCGGTCCGCCGTGGTCGTGTCCATGTATCTCGCCATGTTCGTGATGGCCGCCGGCCGCGTCGTCGGCAGTTAGACGCACGTCCACGCGCAGGCCGTGGATGCCGTTTCGGGCGTCCTCGCCGACGTCCAGCCGAAATTCCTCATCCAGACCAAGCTTGGACAGTTCGGCCCGCAGGAAGTCGGGCGAAACGCCAAGGCCCATCATGGCGGCCAGGTTCATGTCGCCGGATACGCCCGCGAAACAGTCGTAGAACAGTATTTTCATGGGATGCCGCGCCGGTGCGCCGGGTTGCCGGGTTCGTTACGCCGGGTCATGGTTGAGCAATGGTGGGGCAATCGGCGCGGCTTGTCCAGAGGGGGGCGAGCCGCGCCGACGCGGGCGGGATCAGTCGAGGCCGGCCCGGAAGTGGTTTTTGAGCGCCTCCACCTCGGCTTGGAAGTTGGGGCCTTCGAAGGCGGCGGCGACCTTTTCCAGTTGGTCGGGGATGGCGATCTGCTGGGGACACTTCTCCAGACACTCGCCGCAGGCCACGCACTGGGAGGCGTAGCTCTGCTCGCCGTTTGAGGTCACGCCGCTGCCAAAGGCGGTGTACATCATCTTGGCCCCGGAGTTCTCGCCAAACATGTGCAGCTGATTAAAGAAGTTGAAGCAGTTCGGAATGTTGACGCCCATTGGGCAGGGCAGGCAGTAGGCGCAGCCAGTGCAGCCCACCGGCATGAGTTCTTGGTATTTGCGGGCCACCCGGTCCACCAGTTCCAGCTCGGCCGGGGTCAGGGAGCCGGGGGCGGCCACGGCGGCCACGGCCAGGTTCTGGGCGATATGGGCCTCGACGTTCATGCCCGAGAGCACCACCGTCACCTCGGGATGGTTCCAGATCCAGCGCAGCGCCCATTCCACCGGCGTGCGCTTGGTCGCGGCCTCGTCCCACAGGGCGGCCACGGCCGGCGGCGCTTCGGGCAGGGCCAGGGTGCCGCCGCGCAGCGGCTCCATGATGATCACGCCCAGGCCCTTGGAGGCCGCGTACTCCAGGCCCGCCGTGCCGGCCTGGTACTCTTGGTCCAGGAAGTTGTACTGGATCTGGCAGAAGACCCAGTCGTAGCCGTCCACGATGCGGGCGAAATCCTTGCCCTCGCCGTGGAAGGAAAACCCGGCGTTGACGATGCGGCCGTCGGCCTTGGCCGCGTCCAGGAACTCCCGCACGCCAAGGGCGACCAGTTCGTCCCAGGACGAGCCTTTGAGGGTGTGCAGCAGATAGTAATCGATGTGGTCCGTGCCCAGGCGCTCCAGCTGGGCGTTTAAGTACCGGTCCATGTCCTCCCGGGATTGGACGAGCCAGGAGGGCAGCTTTGTGGCCACCTTGACGCGCTGCCGGTAGCCGTCTTTGAGGGCCTTGCCGAGCAGGGGTTCGCTTGCGCCGCCGTGGTAGGGCCAGGCCGTGTCCACGTAGTTGACGCCCTGGTCGATGGCGCTGCGGATCTGGTCGATGGCTCGGGGTTCGTCGATGACGCCGTCCACGGTCGGCATCCGCATGCAGCCGAAACCAAGAATGGACAGTTCGTCGCCGGTCTTGGGCATTTTTCTGTAGAGCATTGTTTCTCTCCTCGTCGCGGGCGGTTGGCCCCGGATGGTTGCCGCGTTTGTCGGCATGGTGCGACGAGAGGCACCTTATCCGAGGGCAGCGGGCCGATGAACGTCCATTCCTGCTGAAAAATTGCCTGATCCTCGCACGGGTGGGCGTCGCCCTCTTCCGTCGCTTCCGTCGTGCCGTCTTAGTCGCCGGCCAGCCGGCGCAGGCTTTTGATGTCGCGAAGCGGCGGCGCGCCGAAAAGCCGGCTGTATTCCCGGTTGAACTGGGAATGGCTCTCGTAGCCAACAGCAAAGGCCGCGCCGGCGGCGTCGATGCCCCCGGCCAAGAGCAGCCGCCGGGCCTCGTGCAGGCGCAGCCACTTCTGGTACTGCAGCGGACTCATGGCCGTCAGTTCCCGGAAATGGCGGTGGAAGGTCGAAACGCTCATGCGCGCCTGTTCGGCCACCTCCTCAACCCGCAGGGCTTCCTTGAAATGGCCCTTGAGCCAGTCGATGGCCACGGCGATCTGGCTGCCGCGCGAGCCGGCCGCCGCGATCTGGCGCAGACGCGCCCCCTGGTCGCCGGTCAGGAGCCGGAAAAGGATCTCGCGGTACACCAGCGGGGCCAGCGCCGGGATGCTCTCGGGTTCGTCCAAAAGCGCCACCAGCCGTTGCAGGGCGTCCAGAAGCGGCAGGGTGACCCGGCCCACGGCCATGGCCCGGTTGGTCTGCCGCTCGGGCAGGGGCGGCGGCTTGCTGTCCACCACCGTCTGGGCCACTTCGCGCTGATCAAGGCGCAGCACCAGGCCGAGATAGGGCGTCTCGGGACTGGCCTCGACGATCTGGGACATCACCGGCAAGTCCACCGAGGTGATGAGATAGTTGTACGGATCGTACTGGTAGACGTCCTCGCCCAGGTACACCCGCTTGGCCCCCTGGACGATGCAGCACAGGCTCGGCTCGTGCACGTAGCAGGTCTGGGCCGTGGGCTCGCCGCGCCGCACCAGGGTCAGGGCCGGGATGGCCGTGTCCAGCACGTCGCAAACGGCGGTGCGCCGGGCGATGCTTTCGGCCAGCCCCTCGCGGGCGACCTTGATGTCTTCGGGTTCGACCCGGCGGGAAGCGCCCTGATCGGTCATTGGACACCGTCCTTGCTGTTTTGGCCAAGGTTACCCGGGTCCGGCCCGGCGGCAAGGCTGTTTGATCGTTTTTGCGAGGATTAGGCAAGAAAGCGGCACGATCAAACAATGCGTTTTCTTCTTTTTCGGTCTGGCGCTTCGCTGTCCCGGCGCGGACCGGACTGTTTCTTGGCCGTGGGCAAGGGAGGAGCGCCAGAGTTTTGTTGACAATGACAATCGTAATCAATTATGGCTCCCCAAGCCTGGAACGGACGCTTTGCGGGACAAGGCCGACGAATCGACAGGTCGCGGGAGTGGGGCGGACAATGGCGAGTCAGGACGACGAAAGTTTGCGCGAGGCGCGGGCCAGACTGGAGCAGGCCGGGGACGACCCGGCCGAGGCTTTGGCCCTGGCCGCCGATTTTCTGCTTTTGGCCGAGCGCATGGCCGGCAAGGCCGAGAAGCTGGCCCGCATCGGCGACCGCACCCAGGCCCGCATGGTGGACCTCAACCGCCGCCTGCGCCAGCAGGAAGAGCGCTACCGGGGCATTTTCGAGAATTCCACCGAAGGCATCTTTTTGGCCGACGCCGAGGGCGCGCTCATGGCCGTCAATCCTGCCCTGGTCGGCCTGTTGCGACCGGGCGAGGTGGCCGACGATCCGGCCACAGCCACGCCGGCCCTGGCCGGTGACGTCCAATCCTTGTTCCATGATCCGACCGACTATCAGGCCTTTGCCCAAAAACTGGCGGCAAGGGGCCAGGTGCGGCGCATGGAGGCCCGGCTGGCCACCCCGCGCGGGCCGGTCTGGTGTCTGGTGGGCGCGGCCCTGGTCGAGCCCGACGGCCATGTGGTCGGCATGACCCAGGACATCTCGGCCCGAAAGGCCCTGGAAGAGGAGCTATTGCGCCTGGCCGCCTCGGACCCGCTGACCGGCCTGGCCAACCGCCGGGGCTTTTTCGAGGGCGCGGCCCGGATGCTCGGCATGGCCCGGCGCTGCGGCACGCCGCTGTCCATGATCATGCTCGACATCGACCATTTCAAGGCCGTCAACGACGCCTATGGCCACGACGCCGGGGACGCCGTGCTGCGGGCCGTGGCCGGAAGGTTGCGCGAAAGCCTTCGTGTGTCCGATCTGGCCGGCCGGGTGGGCGGCGAGGAGTTCGCCGTCCTGTGCCCGGGCACGGACCTGGCCGGCGGCGTCGAACTGGCCGAGCGCCTGCGTCTGGCCTTGGAGGACATGGTAGTGACGGCCGATTGCCGCGCCGTCAAGGTGACGGCCAGTTTTGGCGTGGCCCAGTGCCGCGATGATCGTGACGCCGCGCCAAGCGCCTGCCTGACCCGGGCCGACCGGGCGCTGTACGCCGCCAAGCGCGGCGGCCGCAACCGGGTTTGCCTGGAGTCCGACGGTTCCCTTGGCCCCGGGGCCGTGTGATGCTTCTCTCAAAACATGACGCAGGCATGTTTTCAGGATGTCGCAAAATCTGGCGGTGTTGTTTGTTGTGGTGGTGGCCTTGGCATACGTAAAGCCGGTATACGGCGCTTGGGCCGTCCCGTGCGGTGAGACGGAGTGCGACAACCTGTGGCCGGAGCCTTGCGGCGCGAAAATCCTCAAAGCCGTCGCAATGTTGCCATTTAATGATATTGACATCAATTTTCAATTTCAATAAAGAGGCTCAGGCAAAGGGGTGATCCAGAACACTGGAAGGCCGCAACGGCAAGGAGGCCATGGTGCGCAGATTCATTCGAAAATGGCGGGGCGGGGAGGCCGGGGAAGGCGTCATGAAAGCGGGCCTGGGCACGCCGGCCAAGCTTGGTCTGATCCTCTTTCCTTTCGTGGTTGTCGCTCCCTTGGGCCTCATGTTCGGCCACGCCGCCCTGGACGAGGCCACGCTCAAGGCCGTGCTGGCCGGCTACGTCACCCTGGGCGTGATCCTCTATTACCCCCTGGTGCGCCTGGCCGGGAAATCCATTGTTTTCGATCAGGTCGGCCGGCTGGTGGACAGCTGCATGCGCATCAAGCAGGGCTGCTACGACACCGCCACGGCCCCGCCGGCCCGGGGCGAGTCCGGTGATTTTCCGGGTCTGGCCCGGCAAATCTACTGGCTTGGCCATGCCGTGGCCGTGCGCGAGCGACGCTTAAACGACACCCTGGTGAACCTGGAGACGGCGCGCCGCCAGATCGAATCGAGCATCGACTACGCCGCCCGCATCCAGCGCGCCTTTTTGTCCGATCCGGCCGAACTGGCCTCGGTGTTTCCCGACAGCTTCGTGTGGTGGGACCAGCGCGACGTGGTCGGCGGCGACGTCTTTTTCCTGGCCAAAAGCGCCGGCGGCGTCTTTCTCGGCATCGGCGACTGCACCGGCCATGGCGTGCCTGGCGCGTTCATGACGCTTATCGCCAAGGCCGCCCTGGACCGGGTGCGCCTGGAACGCTTCGAGGGCGATCCGGGCGGCGTTCTGGCCGAGGCCCACCGCTACATGCGCCGCTGGCTCATCGCCGAGGGCGGCGAGGTGGACGACGGCATGGATATGGGACTGGTTTATTTCGACGCCGACGACGCCTCGCGGCTGGTCTACGCCGGGGCGCGCCGGCCGCTTTGGGTCGAGCGCGGCGGCGAGGTCGAGGAGATCGGCGCGGACCGCCTGGGCCTGGGCTACGCCAAAACCCCGGAGGACGCGGTCTTTGCCAACGTGGCCGTGGAGTTGGCTGCGGGCGATACGCTCTTTCTTTTTTCCGATGGCCTCACCGACCAGATCGGCGGCGTACGGGGCTTGCCGCTGGGCAAAAAGCCCCTTCGCCAATGGCTGGCCGAGGCGGCCGGCGCGCCCCTGGTAGAGCGTCGGCAGGCCCTGGTCACCATTTTTGAAAACCACAGGGGCCGCGCCTCCCGGCGCGACGACGTGGCCGCCCTGGCCGTGCGCCCCGTTGCCAAGCAAGGAGTCAATGCATGACAGGCGGGCCGCAATTCGACAAATGCCGGGAAATGCTGCGCGAGGGCGGCGTGGTCCTCTACTTCAAGGGACCGGTGACCCAGGAGGTGGTGGAGGGCCTTGGCTCCATGATCCGGCGCAAGGTGGATTTCGAGATCGCCAACCGTTCCCGGGCCTCCCAGGCTTTCGCCGTGCTGGTGGAACAGCTGCAAAACGTGCTGCGCTACGCCGCCGACGCCGTGGACATGGCCAGCGGCCGCATGGCTTCCGGGGAACTCATCATCCGCCTGGACCCGGCCGGCCTGTGCCTGAGCTGCGGCAACCTCATCACCAGGGACCTGGGGCCGCGCATCCGGGAACGCCTCGACGCCCTGGCCGGCGTTGACAAGGACGGCCTCAAGGCCCTGTACAAGGCCGCCCGCCAGCAGGGGCCGGACGAGCAGTCGCGCGGCGCGGGACTGGGGTTTCTGGAGATGGCCCGGCGGGCCGTTTCGCCCATGCGCTACGAGATCGAGGCCGTTTCCGACGAGCTGGCCTGGTTTTCCCTGGATGTCGTCATCGCCTAAAAGCGTTCTTCAAACAGACGCTCGTGTTATTGTAAAATCATGAGTTGCAGGTGGTTGTCGGCGAAGTGCCGGATGCTCTTTTTAAGGACGCGACACGAGCCGGGAAGACCGCCGCCATTGCAGCCGCCGCGCAAGGTCCGGCCTGGAAGCGTTTTCAGGGCCGGGACCGGCGCAGGCCATAGGAGAGAAGTTTTCATGCAGCCGTTTGTCTGCGCGCCCACGCGCTCCACGCCGGAAGTCCACTTTGACGCGGCCAGCCATCGCCACCGCATGAAGGGCGAATGTTATCCGGAAAACGCGGCCGCGTTTTTCGGGCCGCTTTTCACCTGGGTCAAGGCCTATCTGGCCGCCAAACCGGCCGGCCCGGTCGTGTTCGATCTGGAACTGGTCTATTTCAACTCGTCCTCGTCCAAGGCTCTGCTCGACCTCTTCGAGATCCTGGAGCGCGCCGCCGCCTCGGGCACGAACATCACCGTCAATTGGCGCTACGACAAGGATAACGACATCGCCTGCGAATGCGGCGAAGAGTTCGCCGAGGACGCCAAGGCGCTCATATTTACGCTGCTGGCGCTCTAACAAGAGGGAGATGCCTCCGGCGGCCGGGAGGGGGTAACCCCCTCCCGGACCCTCCCTGAAAGGGGGGCAACAAGGATCAAGGAGCGAGGGGGGACGACATGGATGACGTCGCCATGGTGGCGGATGGGCCGGAAACGGTTCGGAAAATGGCGGCCGGCCGGCCGCTTTGCTGGCGCGCGCCCCATCCGGCCTCCCTGGCCCTGGCCGGTCTTGTGGCCGTGGCGGCCGGGGGTGCGGCCGGGGCCTGCGTCCTGTGGCAGATGCCGCCGGTTGCTGCCGTTTTGTTGGTCGGGCTTTCGGCCCTGTGCCTGACCCTGGCCGGCCTGGCTTTGCTGGCGGAAATGCCGGCGCGCCTCATGGCCGACCGGCTGGCCCAGGCGGCGGAGGGCATTCAAGCCGAGGGGCCGCCGCCTCTGGCGCTTGTCGTCGGCCCTCTGGCCGGGTTGTGGCCGGCGGCCGGTGAGGTGGCCGGGCGGGTGGCCGACCTTGGGGCCGAAGCCGAGGCTCAGCGCCGCCAGGCCTTCACCGAAAATCGCCAGGCGCTCAAAGCCCTGCGCGACGCGACCAAGGCCCGCAAGCAGGCCGACCAGGCGCGCGCCGCCGCCGTGGCCGAGGTGGTGGGCGAGGTGCGCGGCCATGTGGACGCCGCCTCGGGTCGGACCCGGTCGCTGCTGGCCGATAGTTCCGCCGCCGTGGAGCTCGTGGCCGGCCAGTCGGCCAGCCTCGGCGAGGCCATGGACCTCCTCGACCTGGCCCTGGCCGCCGTGCGTCGGGCCTCCGATGCCGCCCTGGCCGCCGCCGCCAAGGCCAACGCCGCCGCCGCCACAGCCGCCAGCGGCCGCCGCCTGGAAGAGGGGCTGGGGCAGGGGTGCCGCACCTTGTCCGCGGCCATGGACGGGCTTTCAACCTCCTTTTCCGAACTCCTTGGCGGCTTGCGCTTTGCCGCCGACACCGGCGAAGCCATTGCCGACATCGCCGACCAGACCAACATGCTGGCGCTTAATGCCGCCATCGAGGCCGCCCGGGCCGGCGACCACGGCCGGGGATTCGCCGTGGTCGCCGACGAGGTGCGCCGGCTGGCCGAGCGCTCCAAGGAGGCCGCCGCCCAGGCTGCCGCCCGGTTGGGCCGGGTTCTGGCCCAGGCCGAGGGCAACGCCGGCCTTTTGACCGAAGCCAACGCCGCCGCCGGCGAGTTCCTCGACCTGTCCGGCCGGCTAGGCGCGGCCCTGGCCTCCATCGCCGGCGACGCCGAGGCCGCCCGGACCCAGGGGCAAGGCAGCGCCGAGGCCATTGGGCAGTCCCTGGCTTCCTTGGACCGGGCCGGTCAGGCCCTGGCCGAAACCCTGGCCAAGGCCACGGCCATCGAAGAATCGTCCCTGGCCGGCCAGGACCATGCCCGCCGGGTGGAAGAAGCCCTGGCCGGCGTGGACAGCCTCATGGCCCGGCTATGCGGCACGACGGCGGCGGACGGATCTGTGGCCTGTAATTGAAAATTACAGCCATTATCAATGAATCCGAAATCCAGTCTTGGTTGGGAGGGAATATGGACAGGCGCGAGGACGACAACCGCACGCATCTGGGGGCCATTGCCCCGGGCGGGCAATGCACGGTGGCACGGGTGGGCTGCGACGGCTGCCTGGGGCAACGCCTGGGTGATCTGGGGCTGGTGCCGGGCGAAACGGTGACGGTGGTGCGAAACGCGCCCCTTCGCGACCCCATTGAGATCAAGGTCAGCGGCTTTCTGGTCAGCCTGCGGCGTTGCGAGGCCTCCCTGGTCGAGGTGACGGCAAAATGAGCGCGCGCATCCTCGCCGCCCTGGCCGGCCAGCCCAACTGCGGCAAGTCCACGGTCTTTAACATGCTCACCGGCGCGCGCCAGCATGTGGCCAATTTTCCCGGCGTCACCGTGGAAAAGAAATCCGGCCATTTCAAGCTCGGCGGCAGCAGTTGCGAACTGGTGGACCTGCCCGGCGCCTATTCCATCAGCTCCTATTCCCCGGAAGAACGCGTCACCCGCGATTTCCTGCTGTTTGACCACCCCAAGGTGGTGGTCAACGTCATCGACGCCTCCAATTTGCGCCGCCATCTGTGCCTGACCGTGGAACTGCTCGAGCTTGAGGCCAACGTGGTGGTCCATTGCAACATGATGGACGTGGCCGAGCGCCGGGGCCAGAAGCTTGACATCGAGGCCTTGGCCGCGCGCCTGGGCGTGCCGGTGTCCTCGGGCGTGGGGCGCAAAGGCCAGGGCCGCGAGAAACTGGCGGCGGTCATGACCCAGGCCATGGAACAGCCCCCCAAGGACGAGCCGTTTCGGGTGGATTACGGCCCCCTGGAACCCCACATCCGGGCCGTTGAGGACGTGCTGGCCGAGGGCGGGGAGCTGGGCGCGCCCAGGCGCTGGCTGGCCGTGCGGCTGCTGGAGGGCGACGCCGGAGCCACGGCGTTCGTGGGCGAGGTGTTTTTCGATCCCGTGCGCCTGGGAACGCTTGTCGCCGAGCGCCAGCAGGCCTTTGGGGAGGCGTCCGGGGAATCCCCCGCCGCCTTTGCCGCTCTGGCCCGCCGCCGGTTGGCCAGAAACCTGGCCCAGGCCGCCACGCTCAAGGCCGCCGGCCCCGAGCGCACCGCCACAGACCGCATCGACGACCTTGTGTGCCACAAATTTCTTGGTCCAGCCATTCTCGTGGCCGTGCTGTTCGTTCTCTACCAAGTGTCCATCGTCTACGGCTACAAGCTCACCAACTACACCTGGCCGCTTCTGGCGGGCCTCAAAAACTTCGTGGCCGGCTATCTGCCTCCGTCCGGCATGCTCGAAGACCCGGTGCTGCGGTCGCTCGGGCTGTGGTTCATGGATTCCATCAATGCGCTGCTCAACTACATCCCGATATTTTTCCTGCTCTTTTTCTGCGTGGCCTTCCTGGAGGACACCGGATACATGCCGCGCATGGCCTTCATCCTGGACCGGCTCTTCCGGTCCTACGGCCTGCACGGGCAATCAACCCTGCCCATGGTGCTGGCCGGGGTCTATCTCGGCGGCTGCTGCGTGCCCGGGGTCATGGCCTGCAAGGCCATCCCGGACGACAAGTCCCGGCTGGCCACCATCCTTATTATCCCGCTCATGAACTGTCTGGCCAAGGTGCCGCTCTATGTCCTCTTGGTCGGCGCGTTTTTCCCCCACGAAGCCTCGGCGGCCATGTTCTTCATCTCCACGGTAACGCTGTTCATGGCCCTGCCCATCGCCCGGCTGCTCTCGGGCACGCTGCTGTCCAACCTCGACAGCGCGCCGTTTATCATGGAAATGCCGCCATACCATATGCCGACCCTGCGAAACCTCCTCACCAGGGCCATTGAGAAGGTGGCGCTTTTCATTCAGAAAATCGTCACCGTGGTGGCCGCCGTGGCTGTCATCGTTTTTGTCCTGCTGCAGTTTCCGGGCATCAGCCGGGAGCACAAGGCCGTCTATCAGGCCCGGATCGACGAGGCCCGGGGGCAGCTGGACGCCGCCGTGGCCGGGTCGCGCTTCGAGGCCGTCCTGGCCGGCGACGGGCTGCTCCATTTCCTGCGCTACGAGGAAGCCTACAAGGCGGCCCGGGCCGGCATCGAGGACGCCGAGGCGGCCAAGGCCGTGGACGCCAGGTTCCGCGACGAGAGCCCGGATTTCTTCGCCATCTTGAAACCCCGGACCGATGCCGCGGCCAAGGCCGCCCAGGCTGGGGTGAAGGGCTTTGCCGCAGCCCGTGACGGCATCACCCTGGAAATGCGCCGGGAGCGCCTGGAAACGAGCTTCCTGGGCATCCTTGGCCGGGCGCTGGAACCCGTGACCCAGTTCGCGGGATTCAACTGGCGCGTCAACGCCGGTCTGCTTTCGGCCTTTGCCGCCAAGGAATCGGCCGTGGCCACCATGGGGGCCATCTACAAGCTTGAAGCCGGCGGCAACGACAACGCTTCGCTGGAGGATTCCATGCGCAAGGGCGAGGCCGATTTCACGCCCTTGCACGCCCTGGCGCTGATGCTCTTCATGGCCTTGTATCCGCCCTGCATGGCCACCTCCATGATGATCAAGGTCCAGACCGGCCAGGCCAAGTGGATGGTCCTGGCCATCCTCTATCCCATGGTGCTCGGCATTGTCGTGGCCAGCGCCGTTTTCACCGGCAGCCGGCTCCTGGGCCTCGACGGCGTCACGGCCATGTGGAGTTTTTACGCCGTGGCCGTGGCCGCCACCATTCTGGCCGGCCTTGTGCCGCACCGGACCCGGGGCATGTTGTCCGTGGCCGGGAATGCCTGCCCGGCGGTTCCCAATTCCTAGCCGTCGATGTTTCAAGAAGCCGTAAATCCCGGGCGCGGCCTTGCCCCCGCCCGGGAAAACCTCAACCCGCGCGGACGCGGATGATCGGAGAGACGTATCATGCAACTGAAAATGAAAATGCTTTTCGTTATCGTTAGTCTGGTGCTGGCCCTGCCCGGAGTTGCCCTGGCCCACACCGCCCTTTGCACCTGCTTTGACAACGCCGACGGCACCATCACCTGCGAAGGCGGCTTTTCCGACGGCTCCTCGGCCTCGGGCGTGAGCCTTATCGTCAAGGACGGCGGGGGCAAGGTCATCGAACAAGGGGCCATGGACAAGACGTCCAAGTACACCTTCAAGAAGCCCGCCGGCGCGTACACAGTCGTTTTCGAGGCCGGCGAAGGCCACAAGATCGAGATCGACGGCAAAAAGATCCTGGAATAACGCGGAAACCCCACAAAGGAGCACGACATGCAGCACAAAAAAACCGTTGCCGGCGTTTTGGCCGCCCTGGCCTTGGCCCTTCCCGGCCTGGCCCTGGCCCACTTCCAGATGATCTACACGCCGGAAATCGCCCTGGACAAGGGCGGCGAAGTGGACATGCGCCTGGTGTTTACCCACCCCTTTGAGGCCGGGCATTCCATGGACATGGGCGCGCCGGAGCAGTTTTTCATGGTCTACCAGAAAGGCGGCGAGGGCGAGCCGCAAAAGACCGACCTCAAGGCGGGGCTGGCCCCCATCGTCTGGAAGAGCCTGGGCAACACCGGCAAGGCCTACACCTTCAAGCAAAAGCTGCGTAGCCCCGGCGACTATGTTTTCGCCCTGGTCCCGGCGCCCTATCTTGAGCCCGAGGAAGGTGCCTACATGCAGCAGATCACCAAACTGGTGCTCAACGTCGGCGGCATCCCCGGCAACTGGGACAAGCCGGTGGGCCTGCCCGCCGAGATCGTGCCCCTGGCCAAGCCCTACGGCCTCTACACCGGCAACGTGTTCGTGGGCCAGGTCTTGTCCGAGGGCAAGCCCGTGCCCAATGCCGAGATCGAGGTGGAATACTTGAACCACGCCCCGAACATGGCCGCCAACAGCTTCGACAAGAAAGCCGCCGTGGCCGCCCCTCACGACTGCTTCATCACCCAGGCCATCAAGGCCGACGCCAATGGCGTCTTCGTCTACGCCATGCCCAAGGCCGGCTGGTGGGGTTTTGCCGCCATGGGCGTGGGGCCGGTCAAAGAGTTCGAGGGCAAGGCCATGTCCCAGGACGCGCTCATCTGGGTCAAGGCCGTGGACATGAAATAGTTCCCCCCATGCCGGGAACCCTCCGGGAAAGCGGGGCGTCCGTTTATGGGCGTCCCGTTTTGTTTTTGGTCCATCGCCGGACGGCTCCTGGCGTCGCGTCCTTGGAAGCGCAGAAGCCGTATTGCCGGCGGACACACGGAAGCCAAGGTTCTTTCAAATGTCGACCCGTCCGCGCGGGGGGAGCGGGGACGGGTCAGGCGGTCAGGCCAGGCCGAGAATCCAGCCCTCGATGGCGACGGCCTCGCGTTCGGCGTCGCTCAGCGACGGCTCCAGGAACGCGCTCAGCCGGCCGGCCCGGTCCGTGGCCTGGAGCCAAGCGCACAGGCAAAACGCGTCGTGTTGATCCGGGGTGCGGCCGTTCCGGGGATAGAGATGGCTGACCAGGGACGGATAGGCTTCGGCGACCACTGATGCCCCGGCCGGGGGCATGAAGCCGTCGAAGGGCCAGAAAACTGCCTTGCCGTCGGTCTCCTGGCGGATGCGACGCAGCATGGTCAGGCCGGCGAAGGTCGCCTTGGCCACCGATCCGGGCACATCGAAATGAAACACCGACTTGGCCCGGCCGGTGCGGATCTCGCACAGCCGCCGCCAGCGCGAACTGCCCATACGGGCCGCGCCGTCGCCAAACGCGCCTTGGCGGATAAAGTCCACGTACATATAGGGCTCGTCCGTGGGCCAGTGGGCGGCGAAGTCGTCGAGAAAGGCCGGCCAGTCGTCGGGAAGCCCGTACTGTTCGAAATAGGCCAGGGGAAAGGAAAACCCGTGGTCGATGCCGACCAGGGTCGGGATGTCTTCGCCCAGGCGCTGGGCGAGCCAGTCGGTTAGCGCCTGACGGCACCAGTATTTGCGGCCCGGTTCGGTGGTGGTCGCCTCGCGGGGCGGGCCGTCGCCGTCGGCGACATAGGCGCGAAGACCCTTTAAAGGGGAGGTGGGAACCTCGGCCCCGGAATAGTCGATGCCGATGTAGCGGGCGAAACGAGGCTTTTTCTCGGGCTTGGGCACGAGGCGCAGCCTTGGGGGATCGGATGGACAAGCGGGCATGGCGGCGCTCCTTGCCCTGACCATATCGGGTCCCGGCGACGGCGTATAGGGGCGGGCGATCCGCCACCCGGCCTCCCTTGCCGCCTTTCGGCCGATCGGCTATCCCAGGGCGGCGCAAAGACGCAGGGGAGCGCACGACATGTCCAAGACCACCCGGGCCACCCAGGCCCTGGCCAAGGCCGGCGCGGCCTTTGATGTCCTGACTTACGATTATCAGTCCGGAGCCGAGCGCATCGGCCTGCAAGCCGCCGCCGCCATTGGCGAACCGCCCTCGCGGGTGCTCAAGACGCTCATGGTGCTGGTGGACGGCAAACCGGCCTGCTGCGTGGTCCCCTCCGACGGCGAGCTGTCCATGAAACGCGTGGCCGCCGCCTTTGGCGGCAAGGCCGCCGCCATGATGCCCCCGGCCGAAGCCGAAAAAGCCACCGGCTACCACGTGGGCGGCATCAGCCCCTTTGGCGCGAAAAAGCGCCTGCCCGTGGTCATCGAGGCGGCGGCGCTGGACGAACCCTACGTCATCATCAACGCCGGCCAGCGCGGCGTCATGGTCCGCCTGTCCCCGGCCGAGGCCGTGCGCGTGGCCGGCGCACTGTCTGCGCCGCTGCTTGCCTGAGCTTCCTGTCTGCGCATCCGTTTTTATCCGTGATTCTGGTTTGTTGTGACGCGTTGCGGCTTGACGGCCGCGCGCGGTGGTTGGCAGCGTTTTCTCGCTGGTCGCTGGTCGCTGGTCGCTGGTCGCTGGTCGCTGGTCGCTGGTCGCTGGTCGCTGGTCGCTGGTCGCTGGTCGCTGGTCGCTGGCGTGTGACGCTGCGAAGCTGCTGCGGCTAAGTGACCAAGGCTGCCGGCTCAGGAGCACCGGCCAGGGCCGGACGTGCCGGCTAGGAAGAGTCCGCCAGCCGCCGCAAGAAAACAGGCATCGGTTGGCGCCATGGCAGTTCGCTGACGATGCGCGGCGACGGACCCTTCCCGGCCGGCGCGTCCGGCCGGACCGGGGGCCGCCGCGCCGGGAATCTCCCCGGCGCGGCGGGCCTGGCGGCTACATGGCCGCCGTGTAGATGTCGGCCACGTCCTTGTCCGTGGCGCAGCGCGGATTGGTGAAGCGGCAGATGTCCTTCTGGGCGTTGGCGGTCATGGTCGGAATGTCACCCGCCTTGACCTCCTTGCCGTAGCGCCGGCCAAGCTCGACCAGATTGGCCGGGATGCCGACGTCGGTCGAGAGCTGGCGGATGGCCTTGAGCGCCAGTTCGGCGGCGTCGCGCGGGGCCAGACCGGCCGTGTTCTCGCCCATGATGGCGGCCATTTCGGCGAATTTTTCCACCTTGGCGATGAGGTTGAACTTCTCGACGTAGGGCAGAAGCAGGGCGTTGCATTCGCCGTGGGGCAGGTTGTAGAAGCCGCCGAGCTGGTGGGCCATGGAATGCACGTAACCAAGGCTGGCGTTATTAAAGGCCATGCCGGCCAGGTACTGGGCAAAGCACATGCCTTCCCGGGCGGCCAGATCCTGGCCGTTGGCCACGGCCTTGCGCAGGTGGGTGAAGATGAGTTTCATGGCTTCCACGGCGCAGGCGTCGGTCATGGGGTTGGCGATGGTGGAGACGAAGGCTTCCACGGCGTGGGTGAGCGCGTCCATGCCGGTGGCGGCCGTCAGCGCCGGGGGCATCCCGACCATGAGCACCGGATCGTCTATGGCGATGCCCGGGGTGACGCGCCAGTCGGCGATGGCCATTTTGACGTGGCGCGAGGTGTCGGTGATGACCGCGAACCGGGTCATCTCCGAAGCCGTGCCGGCGGTGGTGTTGACGGCGAGGTAGGGCATGAGCGGCTTGGTGGCCTTGTCGATGCCTTCGTAGTCGTGGATCTTGCCGCCGTTGGAAATGAGCAGTCCGATGCCCTTGCCGCAGTCGTGGGAGGAACCGCCGCCCAGGGTGATGAGGCTGTCGCAGCCCGAGCTTTTGTAGAGTTCCGTCCCTTCGGCCACGTTGAGGTCAGTGGGGTTGGGCACGGTCTTGTCGTAGACCGTGTAGGGCATGGCGGCGGCGTCGAGGAGTTCGGTCACCTGTTTGAGGATGCCGGCCGCAACCACGCCTTTGTCCGTGACGACCAGCGGTTTGCTGCCCCCCAGCGCCTTGATCTTCTCCGGGATGAGCTTGGACGCGCCGATGCCGATGAGGGTCACGCTGGGAATGAAGAAACCGTATACCTGTTCCTGAACTGCCATGGCGTCCTCCGAGACGGTTTGATGGTTAGATCTTGCCTGTACATGGCATGCAACAACATCGCTTATGACAGATCCTGTCTCGATTGAAGCGAACGACAGGACGTGTCGTGACGGCTGCCGCAGCCGAGTCGGTCTTTTCCTCGTGCGTCAATCGGATTTTCTGGTCGAGTTCACGACCTCGACGCGGAGGAAAAGGCGACGCCTGTGGTCAGGATTCGTTGTTGTTGCATACGGTCCGGCAATGTCTTGTCAGCGCTACAGCAAGAGGCGGACCAGAACTCTCAGAAGGGCCGTTTGAAGAGGATCATTAATTATTATAGTCTGTTGGCTGAGACGATGCGGTGACTGACCTAGTCGAAGGTGTTCAGAAACCGGACATGTCAACCTGACATGTCCGGTTTACGGCCGGCTACTGGTCACGAAACGTGTCCGCGGAGATGCCGTACTGCTTAAGCTTGGCGTACAGCGTCGTGCGCGAGATGTTGAGCAGGTTGGAGGCACGCCGGAAGTTGCCGCCGGTTTCGCGCAGGGTTTCGAGGATCAGCGCCCGCTGGATGCGCTTAAGCGACATGCCGGCCTCGCCCGGGGCGGCCGGCCGGCCCCGCAGCATGTCGGTCATGACGTCCTGGGGCAGGTCGGCGATGTCGATGCGGCTGGAGCAAGCCACGTTGACCAGGCGCTCGATGCAGTTTTCCAACTCGCGCACGTTGCCGGGCCAGTGGTGGGCGGCCAGGGCGGCCAGGGCCTCGCGGGAGATCTCCAACTCCGGCTTGCCGAGAGAGGCGGTGAACTTGTCCAGGAACAGCCGGGTGAGCAGCGGCACGTCGCCTTCGCGCTGCCGCAGGGGCGGGATGGCGATGGACAGGACATTGAGGCGGTAATAGAGGTCGCCGCGAAAGGCGTTGTTGCGCACGGCTAAGGCCAAGTCCTTGTTAGTGGCCGCGATGATGCGCACGTCCACGCGCCGGGCCTCCTTGCCGCCCAGGCGCGTCACCTCGTTTTCCTGCAAAAGCCGCAGCAGGCTCACCTGAGCCTCCAGGGGCATCTCGCCGATCTCGTCCAGAAACAGCGTCCCCCCGTCGGCCAGCTCGAACTTGCCCGGGCTGCCCTCCTTGAGCGCTCCGGAAAAGGCCCCGGCCACGTAGCCGAACAGTTCGCTTTGCACCAGGTTTCGCGGCAGCGCGCCGCAGTTGACCACCACGAACGGCCCCTTGCGCCTGGCCCCGGCGTTGTGGACGGCCTGGGCGAAGAGTTCCTTGCCGGTGCCGGATTCGCCAAGAAGCAGGGTGGTGGCGTCGCCCTGGGCGGCTACCCGGGCCAGCCGCACCGCCTCGCGCAGGGCCTTGGACTGGCCCAGGATGTGCTCGAAGGTGTAAACGGCCTTGGCTCCGGCCACCCGGGCGGCGTATTTGCGCATCCGCCGGGTTTCACGCAGGGTCAGGATGACGCCGCCGTCGGCAAAGGGCGCGCAGGAGAGCGCGCACGACAGCTCGCCTTGGACAAGCCGGAAGGTCACCTCCCGGTCGTGGAAGGTCTGCCGGTCAGCCAGGATGGCGCGCAGCACCTCGCTTTCGCGCACAAAACTTCGGATGTCGCGGCCGACCACGTCCGGGGACAGCCCCAGCATGGAACAGGCCTGGCCGTTGAGGCTGACGATGGTCCCGTCGGCCCCGAGCACGGCCACGCCGTCGTCGAGAAGTTCGAGGATGACGCGCTGGCTGGCGATAAGCGCGCGCAGGCGCAAATGCTCCTCGATGGCGTGGGCGGCGGCTTCCACCAGCCCCAGGGTGTGCTGGTGGAAGTTCTCGGTGCTGATGGCCAGATTGAGCGCGCCCAGGAACCGGCCGGTGCTGTCGTGGATGGGCGCGGCCGAGCAGCTTAAATAGTGCAGGGAGGAGCTGAAATGCTCCGCGCCCATGACGTGGACCGGCCGGCGTTCAACCAGGCACAGGCCCATGCCGTTGGTCCCAAGGGTGGCTTCGTCGCAGCGCCGCCCGGGTTCGCCGTAGGGCACGCTGGCCAGGTCTTCCCGGGTGGCCGACACGTGCAGCACCAAGCCGGTCGTGTCCACCAGGGTGACCACGCTGCTGGAGAGGTGAATGGAGTGGGCCAGCCGGTCCATGACCCGCTTGGCCGTGTCCACCAGCTCCCGGTTGTCGGCTACGGATCGGGCCAGGCCGGCGGCGTCGATGGGGCACAGGGCCAGCGTATCGGCCGGAAAGCCGGCCCGGCGGCAACGCTGCCAGGATTGGAGAATGACCGGCCGCGCCACGGCCTCGTCCACGGCCAGGCCGGCCTGGAATCGCCGCCATTGGGCCAGGACGGCCGCGGCTCGCTCCCGGGACAGCGGCAGCTGCGCTTCGGTTTCCATGAAGGTCTCCCCTGCCGCCTCCGGACGGCGAGCCGGCGTCCGGGCAGCATAGGGCCGGGGCCGGGGCAATTCAAGCCTTGGTCCGCATTGTCTTTCCCCGGGCGAAAGGCTACCTGTCGGGCGGCGGTTGGAGGCCGCCGCGCCGTATGAACACCCCTCGCGACGTTCTCAAACAGGTTTTCGGCCACGACCGCTTCCGCGGTCCCCAGCAAGCCATCGTCGAGCACGTGCTTGGCGGCGGCGACGCCGTGGTGCTCATGCCCACCGGCGGCGGCAAGTCGCTGTGCTACCAGATCCCGGCCATCCTGCGCCCGGGCACGGCCATCGTTATTTCACCGCTCATCGCGCTCATGCGTGACCAGGTGCAAACGCTCTCCGGCCTTGGCGTGCGGGCCGAGTGCCTGCATTCGGCCCTGCCGGCCGGCGCGGCCCGGGAGGTCATGGCCAGTCTGCGTCGGGGCGAGCTCGACATTCTCTACACCGCCCCGGAGCGGTTCATGACCCAGGGTTTCGCCAATCTCCTGGCCGGGTTGCCCCTGGCCCTATTCGCCATCGACGAGGCCCACTGCGTCTCCCAGTGGGGGCATGATTTTCGGCCGGAATATCTGCAGCTGGCCTCCATTGCCCATGATTTTCCCGGCGTGCCCCGCATGGCGCTGACGGCCACGGCCGACGGTCCGACCCGGGCCGACATCCTCACGCGCCTGGAACTGTCCCAGGCCCGGGTCTTCGCCACCGGCTTCGACCGGCCAAACATCCGCTATCTGGTCGAACCCAAGGACCATCCCCGCAGGCGGCTGTTGCGGTTTATCCGCGAGGAGCACCCCGGCCAGTCCGGCATCGTCTACCGCCTGTCTCGGGCCAAGACCGAGGACACGGCCCAGTGGCTTACCGACAACGGAATCCCGGCCCTGGCCTACCATGCCGGTCTGGCCCCGGCCGAGCGCGACCGCCGCCAGGACCGCTTCATGCGCGAGGAAGGTCTGGTCATGGCCGCCACCGTGGCTTTTGGCATGGGAGTGGACAAGCCCGACGTGCGCTTCGTGGCCCATCTCGATCCGCCCAAAAGCCTGGAGGCCTACCATCAGGAGACCGGCCGGGCCGGGCGCGACGGCGAACCGGCCACGGCGCTGATGCTCTACAGTCTGGCCGATTTCGCCGCCCTGCGCCGGCTCATCGCCCCGGAAGGCGGCGAGGGCACGCGCACCCGCATTGATCTGTCCAAGCTCGACGCCCTGGCCGGCTACTGCGAGACCGATTGTTGCCGCCGCCAGACCTTGCTTGGGTATTTCGGAGAGGCCCGGCTTGAGCCGTGCGGCAACTGCGACGTCTGCCTGGACCCGAGCCAACCCGAGGACGCCACCGTGGCCGCCCAGAAGGCGTTGTCGTGCGTTTTTCGCACCGGCCAGCGCTTCGGGGCCGGCCATTTGGTCGACGTGCTGCTCGGCCGGCCGACCACCCAGGTGGAACGCTTCAACCACCGCGAGGTGAGCACATTCGGCATCGGCGCGGACCTGACCAAGGACCACTGGCGGGCCATCTACCGCCGTCTGGCCGCCATGGGGGCCCTGGCCCCGGACGAGGCCGGCCACGGGGGCCTGGTGCTCACGCCGCTGGCTTGGGAGATCCTCAAGGGGCAGCGGCCCTTTGCCATGCGCCTGCCCAAGGAACCGCCGCCCAAGGAGCGGCGCAAGCGCTCCCGGGGTACCGCCGGGGAGGGCGGCGGCAAGAAGAGCTGGGTGTATGACCACCTGTCCACCCCCGAGGACGCGGCCCTTTGGGACCGGCTGCGCTCCTGGCGGGCCGAGACGGCCAAGGAGGGCGGCGTGCCGCCCTATGTGGTCTTCCATGACCGCACGCTGCTGGACGTCGTGCTGCTAAAGCCCCAGGACCCTGCCGGGCTGGCCGGAGCTGGCGGCATGGGCCAGGCCAAGATCGACAAATACGGCCAGACGCTGCTTACCATGCTCGCCGAGCACTATGCCGCCCACGGCCGGGCCGCGCCGCGTCCGGCCCTGCCGCCCGAGGCCGGCGCGCTTGCTCCCCGCGAACCCAACGACACGGCGGCCAAGTCCTTGGCCCTGTTTCAGGAACTCGGTTCGGTGGAGGCGGTGGCCCAAAAGCGCGAGCTGGCCGTGTCCACCATCCACGGGCATCTGCTGGCCTATGTGGCCTGGGGTAAGATCGAGGCGGCGAACGTGTGCGGTTTGCCGGACGAGCTCATGGCCCGGGCGCGCGAGACCCTGTCGCGGCTGCGGCGCGAGGGTGTGCCCGGCCTGGGCGCCGCCCACGAGGCTTTGGGAGGCGCGGTCTCGTTTGAGGCTCTGCGCTGCATCGACGCCGAGCTTCGGGCCAAGGCCCGGGACGGGCAGGTGTGATGGCGTTGCAAGGGGCGACCGGTCCCAACGACGCGCGCCAAGGACAGGAGCCGGCCGGCGGATTCGTGTCGCGCGCGGCGAGGCTATTGGACAACAGGCCCCTACGCTGGGCCGCCCTGGCCGTGGTGGTGGCGCTCCAGGGCGTGCTGTTCCTGTCGGGCTACCGCCTCACGCCTGACCAATTGGCTCTGCACCGGGTGTCTATGCTGGGTTTCGACGCCATCCTGACCGAATCCGTGGCCGCCGCCGTGGTGTCCGGGCGTTTCTGCTTTTTCTTTTCGCCGCTGTCGTATTACGCCGAGTTGCTGTCCGACTATTTTGTGGTCCGGGCGCTGTTTATCGGCGTCTACTTCGGGTTCTTGTGGGCCTTTGCCGCCTATTGGGCCCGGCTGGTCCGGGCCGAGGCCGCGCTGTTGCTATTGCTCTTGCTCGTGTCCCTGCAAATCCTTGATTTCAACAACCTGCCGCCCAACAGCTTCACCATCGCTTTTACCCTGCCGGCGCTGCTGCTGGTGTGCTCGCGCCGTGTCTTGCTGTCATGGGACGGCGCGCTCTCCCAGGCCTCGACGGCCAAACGGCTGGCTCTTTTTGCCGTGGTGCTGGCCGCCTATCTGGCCAGCGATTATGTTTTTATCTTCGGCGTCTCCCTGCTGCTCCTGGAGTACGCCCTGGCCTGGTGGCGTGGCCGGGGCGGGTTGATTGCCAAGGCCAAGGGACTTCTGCGGCGCAAGAAAACCTGGTTCGACGCGGCCCCGGTGGCCTTGGCCGCCCTGGCCTACGGCGGCTGGCGGCTGCTCCATCCGCCGGCCTACGCCGGCACCACCCTGGCCGCGGCCTTCGATCCGATCCTGATCCTGGCCACGGCCGCAACCCACGCCGTGGGGGGCTTCACCCTGGCCCGGCCCGAGCTCTACGCCGTGCTGGCGGCCAACGCCTCGCCGCCGCCCGGCGGCTGGCTTCCCCTTGTCGGGGTGTTTGTCGGCAGCGCCTTCCTGGGGGCGGCCACGCTCCAGGAGCTGCGGGGGCTGGCCTTGGGCAAACGCCTGGCGGTGGTCTGCCTCGGCCTGGCCTTTTTCGTGGTCCTGCCCTTGGCGCTTTCGCCCAAGTATCAGCAATTGCAGCTGGAACATCTCCCGGCCTATGTCGACAGCCGGTTCGCCTTCCTGTGGGCCACGGCCGCCCTGGCCTGCCTTGTCTGCCTCCTTGGCCGGCATCTCGGCCACGGGGCGCGGCGGCTTTTTCTCTCGATGCTGTTCGGGCTGATTCTCGGCGCTGCCTCGGCCTACACCTACTATCACAATGCGGACATGAGCCAGGCCATGCTGGAGTACACGGCCGCCTGGGACCGGGCCGGACGTCTCGCCGCCGAGGCACGTGCCGTCACCGGGGCGGGCGGTTCCGAATCGGGTCGAAACGGCGGCCTTGCCGCCCGCGTCGATCCTTTGGGACTGGTGGCGGGCCATCCCGAATTCGACCTGGAAGCCTATTGGCGGCAGTACGTCACCTGGCGCGAAGCGCGCCGGGGCGACGCCTGGCTTGGCGAAAGCCTCGGGCGTTTTGCCGCCCGGCCCGTGACGCTTACTCCCGGCCGTCTCTACGCGGCGGCAGAGCTGCCTCGGCGGTTTTACGGCCGCGCCGGCTGGTATTGGCCGGCTGCCTGGGGCGTGTACAGCCGGGGCGAGCGGGCCTGTCTGCCGTTTGAGGGCGTGGCCCTCGGCAAGGACGGTGTGCTGGCCTTCACCGCCGGCGGGGTGCTGGCCCCGGGACGGGTTTCCCAGGCTCTGGAAGTGTGGGTCAACGGTCAGCCGCTGGCAACGCTCGATCTGACGGCCACGCCGGCCGTGCAGCAGATTGCCGTGCCCGGAGAGCTTCTGTCAGGCGGACAGGCGACGTTCGAATTTCGCCTGGACCGGGCGTTTTCGCCGGCTTCCCTGGGCGGGGAAGACCACCGTAGGCTCGGGTTCGCCCTGCTCAACGTCCTGTTCGTCCAGCCCTGAGTCGCACGGACTTGGCCGGCCGGCCACAGTCCGGCCATGGGCGGCGGGCGCCTGATCTACGCCAGGAGCTTTCACGGTTGCGCGGGCGCGGCTCAAAACGGAGCGGGCGGCGGAACTGATAAACGAGACGTGGCCGGTTGCGCGGGCGCAGCAAGAAGGCGGCGGCAGGACGGCGGCCAGTCCCGAAGCCTTCCCTTGGAGCAAAACACAAGGCCCGGGCCGACAGCGTCGGTCCGGGCCTTGTCCATGAAAAAACGTCCGGCTACAGCTTGCTGCCGAGCTTGGCGGCGGCGGTTTCCACGTCGCTGGCAAAGCCTTCGCGGGCGGCGCGGATGCGTCCGGCCAGTTCGGCGTCGCCCAGGGCCAGGATGGAGGCGGCCAGCCAGGCGGCGTTTTTCGCGCCGGCCCCGTCCAGGGCCACGGTGGCCACCGGATAGCCCGGGGGCATCTGCACGGTGGAGAGCATGGAATCCAGCCCGCCCAGGGCCGAGCCCGGGGCGGAAAGCGGCACGCCGATGACGGGCTTTATGGTGCGCGCGGCCACGGCCCCGGCCAAGTGGGCGGCCAGGCCGGCGGCGCAGATGAAGATCTGGCAGCCCCGGGCCTCGCACTCGCGGATGACCCGCTCGGTGCGCTCCAGGGTGCGGTGGGCCGAGGTGACGGTAAAGATATGTTCGATGCCCAAGGAATCAAGGACCTTGGAGCAAGGACGCATTTTCTCTTCGTCGGACATGGAGCCGATCAAAATGGCGATGCGCATCTATTTTCCCTCCCGTTTAAGGCCCTTGTCGCCGATGTCGCGGCGGCAAAAGGCCCCGTCGAAATGCAATTTCTCCACAGCCCGGTAGGCCGTCGCCTTGGCCTGGGCCAGTCCGTCGCCAAGGGCCGTCACGCCCAGCACCCGGCCGCCCGAGGTCACGACCTGGCCGTTAACGAGCTTCGTGCCGGCCTGGAACACCTTGACCAGCCCGTCGCCGGCCGCCTCGGCCGCCTCGATGCCGGTGATGGCCATGCCCTTGGGGTAGCTGCCCGGATAGCCCGGCGCGGCCATGACCACGCACAGGGCGCTTTTGTCCGACCAGCGCACCAGTTCCGGGCTGAGCTTGCCGGCCCGGCAGGCCAGCATGATGGCCGGCAGGTCGCTAGCCAGGCGCATGAGCAGCGGCTGGCACTCCGGGTCGCCGAAACGGACGTTGTATTCGAGCACCTTGGGGCCGGCCTCGGTCATCATGAGTCCGGCGTAGAGGATGCCGGTAAAGGGATGGCCGCGCTTGGCCATCTCCTTTAAAATCGGATGGATGACCAGATCCATCATCTCGGCGTAGCGCGCGGGCGGCAAGACCGGGGCCGGGCAGTAAGCGCCCATGCCGCCGGTGTTGGGGCCCTGGTCGCCGTCGAAGACCGCCTTGTGATCCTGGCAGGCGGTCATGGGCACGGCGGTTTCCCCGTCGCAAAAAGCCAGGAACGAGGCTTCCTCGCCCACGAGCATTTCTTCCACGACCACGGTGCCGCCGGCCGCGCCAAAGGCCTTGTCCACCATGGCTTCGTCGATGGCGGCCAGGGCTTGGGCCGTCTGCGTGCAGACCGTGACGCCCTTGCCGGCGGCCAGGCCGTCGGCCTTGACCACCACGGGCCGGCCGAGGTCCTGGGCGTAGGCCCGGGCCTTGGCCGCGTCGGTAAACGACGCGTAGGCGGCGGTGGGCACGCCGGCCGCGGTCATGACGTCCTTGGCGAAGGCCTTGCTGCCCTCAAGCTGGGCGGCGTAGGCGTCGGGGCCGAAGCAGGGCACGCTGGCGGTTTCCAGGGCGTCGCGCAGGCCGGCCACCAGCGGCGCTTCCGGGCCGACCACGACCAGATCCATGCCCCGGTCCTTGGCCAGGGCCACGATGCCGGGCACGTCGGTATCGGAAAGCGGCACGTTCTCGCCGCAGGTCGCGGTGCCGCCGTTGCCCGGCGCGGCGATGACCGCCGACACGTCAGGGCTTTTGAGCAGGGTATGGGCCAGGGCGTGCTCGCGGCCGCCGGAGCCGACCACCAGAATGCGCATGTCGCGCCTCCTTGGGCGGGGGATAGGCCCAGAGCGTCCGGCCTTGGGAGACCCCGGCCGGAACCATCGGGAACGCTCCCCGCGATATTGGCTGTCGTGGGGGACGAGCGGCCGGGCAACCCGGCAAAGCCCATCCCAAAGGAAAAAATCCATTAGCCGTAACGCCCGAAAAAGGCAAACCGGTCCGGGAGCCTGGCAAGGCTCCCGGACCGGCGTAAAACGGCTTTCCAGGCCTAAATAGCCTACTTCCAAGGGGGGGGCCGGACCCGTTTGAGCACCCTTGGCCGCTTGCCCGAAAAAAATGACTCCCGAAGTATTTTATTGGCCAAGGGCCCTGGGCGCGTCGTTCGCGCTACCCAGGCTGACCATCAGGCTGTTGAGTTCCTGGGCCTGCCGGGCCAGATCGGACACCGCCTGGGCCGACTGGTGCATGGCCTGGGCAGTTTCGTGGGCAATGGAACTTATGGATTCCACGGAGCGGTTGATTTCGTCGGAGGTGGCCGACTGCTGCTCAGCCGCCGTGGCGATGGCCCGGACCTGATCGCCGGCCGCCTCCACCACGGAGACGATTTCGGTCAGGGCCGCCTCGGACTTCTCGGCCAGCCCCGAAGCCGTCTCGACCTTGGAAACGGCGCGCTCCACCCGGGACACCGCGTCGGCCGTGCCGCGTTGGATGCCGGCGATGGCCTGGCCCACTTCCTTGGTGGCGTTCATGGTTTTTTCGGCCAGTTTGCGGACCTCGTCGGCAACCACGGCGAAGCCGCGCCCGGCCTCGCCGGCCCGGGCCGCCTCGATGGCGGCGTTGAGCGCGAGCAGGTTGGTCTGGTCGGCGATGTCGGAAATGACGTCCATGATGGCCCCGATGCCCTTGGCCTGATCACCCAGGCTCCGCATGTTGTCGGTCAGGACCACCGCTTCCTCGCGGATGGAGCCTACGGCGCTCTCCACGTCGGCCACGAGCTTCGCGCCGCCCCGGGCCTTGTCCCTGGCCAGTTCGGCGCTGCCGGCCGTGGCCGCGGCGTTTCGGGCCACTTCGATGATGGTGGCGTTCATTTCTTCCACGGCCGTGGCCGTCTCCTGGACTCGGCCGTTTTGTTCCTCGGCTCCCCGGCTGGACTGCTCAATCTGGGCCGAGAGTTCCTCGGAAGCGGCGGCCACCCGGTCGGCCACGGCCGAGGCGCTGGCGGCGGTTTGGGCGATGACCGCGTTTTTCTCCTCGATTTGCTGCTTTTGCTCATAGAGTTCGGTGATGTCGTTCCAAAAGGAGATAGAGCCGAGCAGCGTTCCGTCGAGGTCGTAAAAGGGCGTGGTGCGGATGGCGATGCGCAGCTTGCGGCCGGTCACGGTGGTGAAGTCGTTTTCCGCCGCGAGCATCCGGCGTTCCTGAATGGCCCGGTCGGAAAGGGTGTTCTTGGCCGGATCGTTCAAGTAGAACTGGCCCGAGGTTTGGCCGACGAAGGATTTGCCGGGTTCGTATTTGTCGAGGAGCCGGCTGATTTCTTCGTTGTGCCACAGCATATTGAAGTCCGGGCCGACGATGCCGCAGGGGGAGGGGATGCCGTTTAACACGCCTTGGGCGAAGCCGAGTTTGGCTTTGAGTTCGGCCACCATCTGGCGCAGGTTTTCGCCGAAGGCCGCCAGTTCGGCCCGAAGCGGGCACTGGATGGCGGCGTCAAAGTCGCCGCCGGCCACCTTGGCGGTGAAATTGCTCAGACACAGCAGCGGCCGCAGCACCAGCCGGCGGGTGATGAGCACGATGACGGCCACGGCCAGGGCGGCCACGCCCAGGCCCAGGGCCACGAGCGTATTGCGCTGCTCGCCGGCCAGGGTCGTCATCTCGTCGGTGTAATAGGACATGCACACGAGCCAATCAGTGGAGGGAATGCGGGCCACGGCCATGGCCTTGCGCTCGCCGTTCCAAAGGTAATCGAAGGTGCCCGAGCCCTTGTCCATGGCCGCCTTGAATGTCGGATTGGTGGCAAAGCTCTGGAGCAACAGTTTCTGGTCCGGGTGGGAGATAAAATTGCCGTCGCTATCGACCATGAAACCATAGCCGCGTTTTCCGAAGCGAATCGGATCCATGATGGCGGCGGTGAAACGTCCCCAAAGCGGAGCGGCGGCGACGCCGCCCAGGAGCTTGCCGTCCGGGCCGCGCAAGGATTTGGCTACAACATAGATGAGTTCCGAGCCGGATCCGGACTGGAAGACGGACCGGCTGTGGACCGTGTCCTGGCCGGCCAGGATGGCTTTGACGTAATCCCGGTCCTTGCGGTCGCCGCCGCTGATGTCCTGGCCATTGGAGTTGTAGCCGGCGACGATTTTGCCAGAGGTGTCAAAGACGGTGAAAGAAAAGAAATCCTTATGGTTTTTGATGAAGGAGAGCAATAACCTCTGGGTCTCTTCCTTGTTTCCCGAAAAAACAGCCTTGATCTCGTCCTGGGCGGCCAGGGAATCAAGCACCGAGGCCGTGCCCTTGAGGTAGATGTCGGCGGCGCGGGCGGTGAGGGCGGCCGTTTGTTCCAGGCCGCTTTCCTGCACGTTCTCGATCATGGTGAACGAACTTTTCGCGACGTAAATCACGAGGGCCGCGACGCCGGCCAGAATGGTCGCGGCGACGGATGCGGCGATGATGGTGGTGATGCCTGACTTGCCCATGGCGTTCTCCTTGGTATGCGGCGTCTGGCGCTGTTTGGACGCCGCATCGGTGGTTGCTATTGCGCCACAGCTGACTGTCACCACTCTGGGAACGACAAGCGGTCGGGTAAGGGGCTGCTCGGTGCAGGCCCCTGCGGTGTCGGCAACCGCAGGGCGTCATGTAGGAAAACGCCGCCCGCACGGCCGCTGCTGCGGACTGTGCGGACGGCGCCGTATGCGGACGACCCGGCGTCGCTTGTGGGCAATGGGGGCAATGTCTACTTTGAAAATGGGAAATGGGCAAGCCTTACGTCAGCCCTTTTTTCCCTGGGGCAGGGCAAAAGGCTTGGCATCCTGTTGTTGGAGATCGCGTATCAGTTCATTAAGATTGTTTGCCAGATCAGCCAGTTCGCGCACCGCGTCGGCGCAGTGGTCCAGGGTGTCGGCGGCTTTGGCGGCCAGGGCGTTGATGTCGCCGACGGACGCGTTGATGGCTTCGGTGGTGGCGGATTGCTGTTCGGCGGCGGCGGCGATGGACCGGACCTGGTCCCCGGCTCCGGCCACGAGGTCGACGATGCGGGCCAGGGCCTGGCCCGAGCGTTCGGACAAGCCGGTGGCGTCGGCCACCCGGGCGGCGGCCTGATCCATGCGGGAGGCGGTCTCGTCGGCCCCGCGCTGGATGCCGGCAATGGCCTGGCCCACGTCCTTGGTGGCGGCCATGGTCTTTTCGGCTAGCTTTCTCACCTCGTCGGCCACCACGGCAAACCCTCGACCAGCCTCGCCGGCCCGGGCCGCCTCGATGGCGGCGTTAAGAGCCAGCAGATTGGTCTGGTCGGCGATGTCGGAAATGACGCCCATGATGGCCCCGATGCCCTTGGCCCGTTCGTCGAGTTCGCCCATGGTGGCGGCCAGGGCGGCGGATTGCTGGCGCACGGCGTCCACGGCCTTGGCCGCCTCGCCGGCCAGCCCCGCCCCTTCATCGGCGGTGTCCCGGGCCTTTTCCGCCAGGCTGGCGGTGTCGCCGGCGTTTCTGGCCACGTCCATGATGGTGGCGGAAAGCTCGGCCACGGCTGAAGCGGTTTCCTGGACGCGGTGGCTTTGTTCCCGTGCCCCAAGGCTGGCTTCCCCGATGCTGCGGGCCAGATCGTCGGCGGCGGCGGCCATGCGATCGGCCACCTGGGAAGCCTGGCCGGCCAGACTGGAGATCAGCGCGTTTTGCTCCTCGATGCGGTTTTTCTGGCTCACGATGCCGGTCATGTCGTTCCAGAAGATGACGCAACCAAGCAGATTGCGGTCCATATCGTAAAACAGCGTGGTGTCCACATGCAGATGCAGGACACGGCCGCGCCGGGTGGTGAAGTCCAGGTCGAGGGAAAGCCCGCGCCCTTCGCGCAGGGTGCGTTGGGAAAGGGTTTCCCGGTTCGGGTCGCCGTAGAAGAGTTGGCCGGTCACCTGCCCCTTGGCCGATTCCGGGGTGGCGTCGAGGTCGAGCAGGTCGATGACCTGCCGGTTGAGCCACAGGATGCGCCCGTCCGGGCCGGCGATGGCGCAGGGGGCCGGGATGCCGTCGAGGACGCCCTGGGAGAAGCCGAGCTTGTTTTTGAGGTCGGCCACCATGGCGCTGACGCTGGCCGCCAGGTCGGCCAGTTCGAAGCGGAAGCGGCCGACGAGTTTTGCTCCGAGATTGCCGGCCGTGACCTCACGGGCGTAGGCGGCCACCCGGGTTAGCGGACGCAGCGCCATGGCCCGGTTGGCCAGGGTGATGCCGGCCACGGCGGCGACGAGGCAGCAGGCCCCGATGACCAGGAGCAGGTTGCGCTGGGCGGCGGCGGTAGCCGTCATCTCGGATTCGTAAGCGGTCATGCACACGACCCAGCCGGTAAGTGCCACCGGCGCAAAGGCCATGAACTTGCGCTCGCCCTTCCAATCGTAGGCGACCACGCCTTCCTTGCGGGCCAATGCTTCCTTGGCAAAGGGCTGGTCGGCCATGCTTTTGAGCAGCAGTTCCTTGTCGGCGGCGTGGGCAATGACGTTGCCCTTGCCGTCGAGCATGAGGCCGTAGCCGCGCGTGCCAAAGCGCAGGGGGTCGATGAAGTTCTTGGTGAAGACGTTCCATTTGGGGCACACGGCCACGCCGCCAAGCAGCTTGCCGTCCGGGCCGCGCACGGCCTTGGCCACCACGAAGATGAGGATGTCGCCGGTCTTGGCGCTCATGATCTGGTCGGTGAAAAAGAGGTCTTTGCCGCCGAGCACGGCTTTGACGTAGTCGCGGTCGGAGCGGTCGCCGCCGGCCATGTCCTGCAGGTTGGCGTTGAAGCCGGAAACAACCTTGCCTTTGAGATCGAAGGAGAAGATGGCCCAGTAGTGCTTGTAACTCTCGATGTAGTTGCGAAAACGGTCCTGGGAGCGCTTGGCGTCGCCGGACAGGCCGGCAATGACGGCGTCCTGGGTGGCCAGGGCCCGGGCCACGTCGGCGGCGTCTTCGAGATAGAGGTCCAGGGTGCGGCTGGTGGAGGAGGCCAGCTGGCTTAAGGCCGTTTCCTGCAGGTCGGAAGCCATGCGAAACGAGGTGCGCGAGACGTAGAGCACCAGGACGACGATGGCGACGGTGACGCAGCCGGCGACGAGCACGGTGAGCACGGTGTTGACGCTGCCCTTGGCCATGAGCCCTCCCGGGGATTGGGTCCCACGGGCGGCCGGAAGATCCGGCGGCGGCAAACGGCCAAGAGACGCCCTGAGACGCTGTTGGCAGGAATTATTACGGAACGGCAACGAAAAGCGCAACGGCAAAACGTGATAATATCCAGCTTGTCCGGCGGAGGCCGCCGGCCGGGACAGGGGCGGCTCACGCGCCGCTTGCGGAGGCCCGGACGAAGCGCGGGCGAGTGGGGGCTGGTTTGGGGCTTGCGGCCGGCCTGTCGAGAGACTGGCGGGCGGCATGGCCCAAGGGCGTTCTCCTTTGCGGCGCTGGTGTCCGCCGCCGTGAGGCGTGCCTCACGGCGGTCAGTGCATGTTGGTAAAAAGGGGCAAACGCTAGGCCGTCAGCGCGGCCTGGCCGCTGCCGCCCTTGATGTCGGCCACCAGGGTGTTGAGTTCGTGGGCCTGGGCGGCCAGCTCGGTGACGGCCTGGGCGGACTGGCCCATGGCTTCAGCGGTTTCCGAGGCGATGCGGCTGATGGCTTCCACGGCCCGGTTGATCTCCTCGGAGGTGGCTGATTGCTCCTCGGCCGCCGTGGCGATGGCCCGGACCTGATCGCCGGCGGTTTCCACCACCGCGACGATTTCGCCCAGGGCGTCGCCGGAACGCTTGGCCAGGGCCGTTGCCTGCTCCACGGCGGAGGAAGCCTGTTCCACCATGGTCACGGTGTCGGCCGTGCCGCGCTGGATGCCGGTTATGGCCTGGCCCACTTCCTTGGTGGCGTGCATGGTTTTTTCGGCCAGCTTTCGCACTTCGTCGGCAACCACGGCAAAGCCGCGCCCGGCCTCGCCGGCCCTGGCCGCCTCGATGGCGGCATTAAGCGCCAGCAGGTTGGTCTGGTCAGCGATGTCGGAGATGACGCCAAGCACCGCGCCGATGCCCTGGGCCTGCTCGCCCAGGCCGTGCATGTTGGTCTTGAGCTTGTCGGCAGCCAGCCGCACCTTGTCCACGGCGGCCACGACATCCACCACCAGGCTGGCCCCTTCCCGGGCCTTGTCCCGGGCGGCGGCGGCGTTGCCGGCGGTCTCCCCGGCGTTTCGGGCCACTTCCAGGATGGTGGCGTTCATCTGCTCCACGGCGGTGACGGTTTCCTGGACGCGGTGGTTCTGTTCCTGGGCGCCCTGGTTGGCCTGTTCGATCTGGGCCGAGAGTTCCTCGGCGGCCGAGGCCATGCGGTCGGCGGTGTTGGAGGCGGCGTCGGCCGTGTCGGCCATGAGCGCGTTCTGGGCGGCGATGCGCTCCTGCTGGAGGTAGCGTTCGGTCTGATCGTTCCAGAAGGAAATGGACCCGAGGAGATTGCCGTCCATGTCGTAGAAGGGCGTGGTGATGACATCAATGCGCAGTTTCTTGCCCGAGGGGGCGGTGAACTCGTTGTGGGCGGCGATGGCCCGGCGTTCGGCCAGGGCGCGGTCGGAGCAGGTCTCCCTGGAGGCGTCGTTCAAATAAAACTGGCCGGATTTCTGGCCAAAAAAGGTTTCAGGCGGGGCGGTTTTTTCCAACAGATCGCAGATCTGCTTGTTGGCCCAGAGCATGTTGCAGTCCGGCCCGACAATGCCGCAGGGGGCGGGGATGCCTTCCATGACCCCCTGGGCGAAGCCGAGTTTGTTTTTGAGTTCGGCCACCATGCGTTCCAAGTTGTGGGCCAGGCCGGCCAGTTCGAAGCGGAATCGGCCGGACAGCACGGCTTTGAGGTCGCCGCCGGCCACGGCGGCAGCGTAGGCGGCGATGGCGGCCAGGGGCGAGAGCACCACAATCTTGTTGAATATGATGATGAGCCCGGCCACGAGCGCCAGCACGGCCGCGCCGATGACCAGCAGTACGCTGCGTTGGCCCGAGGCCAGGGCGGCCATTTCCGATTCCGAGGCGGTCATGCACACCAGCCAGCCGGTGGCAGGCACTTCGGCCACGGCCATGAACTTTCCCTCTCCCTTGAACATGTAGGCCATGATGCCGTTTTTCAGGGCCAGGGCGCGGTCCGAAATGGTTTTGTCGGCCGGCGCGCTAAGCACCATGGATTTGTCCTTGGCATGGGCGATGACGACGCCTTGGCCGTCCAGCATGTAGGCGTAGCCGGACTCGCCAAAGCGGACAGGGTCAAGATACCGCTTGGTGAAATTCTCCCAGATGGGGCTGACGATGACCATGCCAACGGTTTTGCCTGCCGCGTCCTTGACGGCATGGGCGGCCACGAAAAGGAGCGTGCCGCTGGTCTTGCCCTTGAGGATGGATTTGGTGACGTAGCTTTGTTGCCCGGCCATGATGGCCTTATAGTATTCGCGGTCGGCGTAGCTCGCGGCCAGGCCCTCGCCGCTTTTCAGGGCGCCGGCCACGGGTTTGCCGGACGTGTCGATAATGAGCGCGGAAAAGAGGTTGTCGGCGTTGGCGATAAACTGGCGCAGCATGGTTTGGGCAGCCTCGGGCGAGCCGGACAAGGCGTTGACCACGGTAGGCTGGCTGGCCAGGCTTTCCACCTGGTCCTCGGCGCTGCTGATGTAGAGTTCGAGGATGTTGCCGAGGTTTTTGGCGGTGCGCTCCAGGGCTTCCTGTTCCAGATGCAGGGAAATATCGTAGGTCGATTTGGCGGTGTAGCCGATGATGCCGGCAATGCCGCAGAAAAGGGACGCCAGGACGGCGAGGGTCAGCACCTGATTGAGGCCAAGGCGTTTCATGGGGCAATCTCCTCGAATGGCGCGCTCCAAGAGTCATCGATGCGGCGAGAGAACGCATCCGGGCAGGAGCGGCGGGCAAGAAAATGGGGGGATGTGCTCGGGCCGCGCTTGGCCGGGAACAGCTTGCGGCGCGTGGCGCCGCCGGCGTCTTGTCAGTCCGAGTTCTGGCGTTGGTAGCTAGAGGAAAGGACGGTACATTACTAGAACCTTTTTTTGGTTTTATTTGACAATAAATAAATACCAAAATACTCTTTGTCCTTGTAGTATTGGAGGGTTGGCATGACGCCGGGAAGACCGCGGGCGGTGCGACTGGGTGGAACGGGCGACAAGCTCTATATGGCGCTCAAGCTGCTGGGGCTGTCCTGGAGCACCAGGGTCGAGGCGGAGCGGCTGACCAGTGACGGTCACTGGCGGCAATGCCGCCTGCCGCGCAGCGTCAACACCGTGCTGGAAGACATCCGCTGCGGCATGGCGGCCGAGCGCCTGGAGCGCTACGCCCAGTTCTTCAAGGTTTCGGCGGGGCTGTTTCTTGACGAGGCCATCGGGGCCTATGCTCCCGAGTTCTCCTGTCAGATCCTGAAAAGCCGCCACGACGCCCGGGCCGTCAGCCCGTTTGACTTCGGACGCGGCGTGGTCAGCCTGGAGCTGCTCAACCGGCAAAACGACGCCGTCTATTTGAACGACCTGCTCGGACTGCTTGGCGGCTGCTACGATCTGGCCGTGCGCACCGCGCCCTCGGATGTCTGGCTCCTCGGCGCGGCCGTCATCGGCGAACCGGCCGACGACGCCATGCAAACCGTGGGCGTGCTGGCCGTGCCCGACGCGCCTGTCGATTTCCACGGCCGCATCTTCCGTTGGCACAACTATCTCCATGTGCACTACGCTTCCACGGACAACCAGCTCATCGGCTACATGATGACCCCCGACCCCCTGCAATCGGTACTGGTGCGCCACCGGCGGCCGTTTTACATGAAGTTCAACGCCCTGGCCGGGAATCTGGTTCCCTCGGCCCAGCCCGATATCTCCGTCATCTACGCGCTGCGCCGGGCGGAACCGGCGGCGGCCTTCGAGGAATTGCGTCGGGCGGCCATCCAGCGACCGATTTTGGAGCCGGGCCATCCCCGTTATGAGGTGATCATGGAAATGTTGACCCGGGCCGAGGCCGCTCCGGCCGAGAACGGCGCGGCCAGTTCCTGAATCCGTCTGTCCGGGCGCGGCCCGGGACCGGCCAGGAGCCGAAGCGCCGGCCGAACCCATTGCGGGACTTCTTCGGGTGCCGCCGCCGTGAGCTGTCGGCCAAGGCTCGCCCGGCCGGTTGTCGCGGCGCGGCTCCCCAAAATGTGAACGGCCCTTTCCGGTTTTTCCGGAAAGGGCCGTTTGGCGTGGCGAAACGTCGCTGGCGCGTCAGGAGGCGATGGCGGCCTGGCCGCCGCTGCCGCCCTTGATGTCGGCCACCAGGGCGTTGAGTTCGTGGGCCTGGGTGGCGAGTTCCGCCACGGCCTGAGCGGATTGGCCCATGGCGTCGGCGGTTTCCGAGGCGATACGGCTGATGGCGTCCACGGCCCGGTTGATCTCCTCGGCGGTGGCCGACTGCTCTTCGGCCGCCGTGGCGATGGCCCGGACCTGATCGCCGGCGGCCTCGACCACCGAGACGATTTCCCCAAGGGCCGCGCCCGAGCGCGAGGCCAGGGCCGTGGCCTGATCCACGGCCGCAGCCGCCTGATCCACCATGGTCACGGTGTCGGCCGTGCCGCGTTGGATGCCGCTGATGGCTTGGCCCACTTCCTTGGTGGCGTGCATGGTTTTCTCGGCCAGTTTGCGGACTTCGTCGGCCACGACCGCGAAACCGCGCCCGGCCTCGCCGGCCCTGGCCGCCTCGATGGCGGCGTTAAGGGCCAGCAAGTTGGTCTGGTCGGCGATATCGGAAATGACGCCCAGCACCGCGCCAATGCCCTGGGCCTGTTCGCCCAGGCCCCGCATGTTGGTCTTGAGCTGTTCGGCGGCGTCGCGCACCTTGTCCACGGCCTCCATCACGTCCACGACCAGCTCGGCCCCTTCGCGGGCCTTGTCCCGGGCGGCGGCGGCGTTGCCGGCGGTCTCGCCGGCGTTTCGGGCCACTTCCAGGATGGTGGCGTTCATCTGCTCCACGGCGGTGACGGTTTCCTGGACGCGATTGTTCTGTTCCTGCGCGCCGTGGTTGGCCTGCTCGATCTGGGCCGCGAGCTGCTCGGCGGCCGAGGCCATGCGGTCGGCGGTGTGGGAGGCGGCGTCGGCCGTGTCGGCCATGAGCACGTTCTGGGCGGCGATGCGTTTTTGCTGGTTGTGGAGTTCGGTCTGGTCGGTCCAGAAGGACAGCGCGCCAAGGAGCGTGCCGTCCATGTCGTAAAACGGCGTGGCGACGATGTGGACGTTAAGGGTGCGGCCCGAGGGGGTGACGTATTCGCTGTCGGCTTCCTGGGCCTGGCGCTGGGCCAGGGCGCGGTCGGAGCGGGTCTCCTTGGAGGCGTCGCCCAGGAAGAACAGACCGGACTTCTGGCCGACGTAGCTGGACGGGGCCTCGGACTTTTCCAGCAGATCGCAAATCTGCTGGTTGGCCCAGAGCATGTTGCAGTCCGGGCCGACGATGCCGCAGGGGGCGGAGATGCCTTCCATGACGCCTTGGGCGAAGCCGAGCTTGTGTTTGAGTTCGGCCACCATGCGTTCGAGGTTGCGGGCCAGATCGGCCAGTTCGAAGCGGAAGCGGCCGGCGAGGGCGGCCTTGAGGTCGCCGTCGGCCACGGCGGCGGCGTAGGCGGCGATGGCGGCCAAGGGCTTAAGCACCACCACCCGGTTGAAGATGATGATGAGCGCGGCCACAAGCACCAGGGCGGCCGCGCCGATGGCGATGAGCACGTTGCGCTGCCCCACGGCGCGCTGGGCCAGTTCGTCCGAGGACACGGTCATGCACACCAACCACTGGACGCCGGAGATCTGGGCCACGCCCATGAATTTTTTCTCGCCGTTGTAGGCGTAAGGCATGACGCCGTTTTTGAGCGCCAGGGCGCGCTCGCCAATGGTGCGGTCGGCGGGCTGCTTGAGCAGGAGCGACTTGTCCTTGGCGTGGGCGATGATGCGGCCCTGGTCGTCGAACATGAAGCCGTAGCCGGTCTCGCCGAAGCGGATGGGGGACAGGTACTTGCGGATGAGTCGGTTCCAGTCCGTGGCCAGCACGATCATGCCCCGGGACTTGCCGTCCGGGCCGTGAACGGCGTGGGCGGTGAGGAAGTAGGGCTTGCCGGCGTCGTCGACGCGGATTTCGCCGCTGGTGAAGTCGTCGCTGCCGGCCGTGATCTTCTTGAAGAAGTCCCAGTCCTTGTAGGAATCGGCCAGGGGCTTGCCGGATTTGTAGACGCCGGAGACGGCCTTGCCGTCGTTGTCCACCACAGCCACGGCCAGCAGGGAGGTGGAGCTTTTGAGGTAGCCTTCCAGCATTTTCTGGGCCCGGTCGGGCGCGCCGATCAGCGCTTCGAGAAAGATCGGCAGCGAGGCCAGGGTGTCGACGCTTTCCTTGGCGGTATCGAGGCTCAAGCCGATTAGGTTGACCATGTCCGTGGCCGTGCGCTGGAGTTCCTCCTCTTGCAGGGAGGTGGAAATCTCGTTGGTGGAGACGGCGGCGTAGGTGATGATGGCGGCGATGCCGCAAAAAAGCGAGACGATGACGGCCAGGGTCAAAACGGCGTTGAGGCCCAGTCGGCGCATGACAATACTCCCGTATGCGGTAAATGATGCTGGGTGCTTAAGGCCAGGGGAGCGGCGACGGACGTCGTCTGACGTGCGGCAATCGGCAAGGCCGATGACCGGCGTTTTTCCAAGATTGGAAAAACGCGCCCCCCTTGGGCAAGGGATACGAAAAACGCGGCCGGGAAGCCAGCAGTATTTTTTGCGCCAACATTCACGTGATGTTGACGTTTTCGTGTCGGTGACGCGACTTGTCGCGGACGATGTTCGTTTTCTGGCCGAAAAATGCAATGTCGGCTGCCCGATTCGCGTCATCGGGGAGCGGTCGGCGGCAAACGCCGCAAGACCAGGGCGCTCGATGTGCTTGTCGCGTCAGAGTTACAAGGGAGGCGGCCGATGGCCCCAAAGGCTTGGCGCGTCGGCCGTGGCGGCGTGAGGCGGCCGGAAAACGCGGTTGGCGCGGCGGCGAGGGGCAGCAGAGGTCTGTACAACACCCAAGCGACGGCGTACGTTCATGATGCGCTATTTCCGATAACGGCCAACCTGCGTCCCCGGAGACCGCCCATGAGCAACGGCGTATTCCTCCTCGTGCTGATCGGCCTCGGCTTTGCCTTTCTCATCTACTTCCATCAGCGCTCCAGGAACTATCAAGAGCGCCATCCCGGGGAGGATAACCCGGTGGACAAGTGGCTGACGGGCAAGGACAAGGACGATGAAGACGATTCGGACGCGAAACGTTGAGAGGCGGACGGCGGCAACGTGCTTAAGCGCATTGCCGCCGGATAGGCTTGGAGAACGGGCAGCCCAGGCCCCGTGTCAGGCTTGGGATACGGTGTTACGGCAGAAAACGCCCGGTCACCGAATTCGGGTCGGCTTTGAGTTCCTCAGGCGTGCCCTTGGCCACGATGCGCCCGCCGCCCTCGCCGCCGCCCGGGCCGAGGTCGATGACGTGGTCCGAGGCCGCCACCACGTCGGTGTTGTGCTCGATGACCACCACGCTGGCTCCCTTGTCCACCAGCCGGTGCAGCACGGTGATGAGCTTGCCCACCTCCTGCATGTGCAGGCCCGTGGTCGGTTCGTCCAGGATGTAGAGCGCCCCGGGCAGGCTCCGCTTGCCCAGCTCCCGCGAGATCTTGATGCGCTGGGCCTCGCCGCCGGACAGCGTCGTGGCCGGCTGGCCCAGGTGCAGGTACTCCAGGCCCACTTCCTCCAGGACTTCCAGACGCCGGTCCAGCACCGGATAGTTTTCGAAAAACTCCCGGGCTTGGCGCACGGTGAGGTCCAGCACCTCGGCGATGTTTAAGCCCTTGTAGCGCACATCCAGGGTCTCGCGGTTGTAGCGCAGCCCGCCGCAGACCTCGCAGGTGACGTAGATGTCGGGCAGAAAGTGCATCTCCACCCGGATCTGCCCGTCGCCGCCGCAGGCCTCGCAGCGCCCGCCCTTGACGTTGAAGCTGAAGCGCCCGGGCTTGAAGCCGCGCCGTTTGGCGTCGGGGGTGGTGGTGAAGATGTCGCGGATCTCATCAAACACCTTGGTGTAGGTGGCCGGGTTGGAGCGCGGGGTGCGGCCGATGGGCGTCTGGTCGATGCTGACGATCTTTTCGATAAGTCCCGCTCCCTCGATGCCGGCGATGGCCCCGGGCGCATCCACCTTGATGCCCTTGGACAAGGCCAGGTGCTTGTACAGCGTATCCATGACCAGGGACGACTTGCCCGAGCCGGACACGCCCGTGACGCACACGAGACACCCCAGCGGAATGGTCGCGTCGATGTTTTTCAAGTTGTTGGTGGTCACGCCGCGCAGCACAAGTTCGCCTTTGGGCGGACGGCGCGATTCGGGGCGGGGCGAGGCGGCCTCGCCCCGCAGATATTTGCCGGTAAGCGATGTGGGCGAGGCGAGCATGCCGGCCACGTCGCCCTGGTAGACGATCTCGCCGCCAAGCCGGCCCGAGCCGGGACCCAGCTCGATGACGTGGTCGGCGCTTTTGATGGTGGCTTCGTCGTGCTCGACCACGAGCACGGTGTTGCCCCGGCCCTGGAGCTGGCGCAGGGTCGCCAGCAGCCGGTCGTTGTCCCGGGGGTGCAGGCCGATGCTCGGCTCGTCCAGGACATAGGTGACGCCGACCAGGCCCGAGCCGAGCTGTCCGGCCAGGCGGATGCGCTGGGCCTCGCCGCCGGACAGCGTGGCCATGTTGCGCGACAGCGAAAGATACTCCAGCCCCACGCCCGAGAGAAACTTCAAGCGGTGGTTGAGTTCCTTTAAAAGCGGCTCGGCGATGACCGCCTCGGCCCCGGTAAAGTCCAGGCCGGCCAGCCAGGGCAGGGCGCGGTCGATGGGCATGGCGCAAAAATCGGCGATGCTGGCCTCGGCCACGCGCACGGCCAGGGCTTCCGGGCGCAGCCGCGCCCCGCCGCAGACCGGACACGGCCGCGACTGGCGGTAGCGGGCCAGCTCGTCATGCCAGACCGGGCCGAAGGACTGGCCCTTTTCGAGCAGACTCACCACCCCGGCCCAGCCAAAGGCGGCGTCGCCGTAATACAGCGCCTGGAGCGCCTCGGGGGTGAAATCGGCCAGCTTGGTGGCCAGGGTGAAGCCGTGGCGCGCGCCCAGGTTTTCCAGCTGCTTGCTGTAGCGGGCCAGGGCCCGTTCGCTCTTCCAGGGCAGGATGGCCCCTTCGGCCAGGGACAGGCCCTTGTTGGGGGCGAGAAGCGCCGGTTCGAAGTATTCCACCGCGCCGATGCCCGAACAGGCTGGGCAGGCCCCCTGGGGGCTATTAAAGGAAAAGAGCTGGGGCGAGGGGCGCGGCACGCTGATTTTGCAGGTGGGGCAGGACGAGGCCGTGGAGAAGATGCGGTCCTTGGCCTTGCCCTCATGGTCGGCGATGTAGATGCGGCCGTCGCCCTGGGCCAGGGCCAGCTCCACCGAATCCGACAGGCGCGAGCGGATGCCGTCCTTGACCACCAGCCGGTCCACCACCAGATCGATGTTGTGGCGCTTGTTTTTTTCCAGTTCCGGCAACGGCTCCAGGGGCACGATCTGGCCAGCCACGCGTACCCGGGCAAAGCCCTGGCTCTTGAGCTTTTTGAGCCTGTCGGCGTGGGTCCCCTTTTGATGCTCCACCAGCGGGGCCAAAAGCAGCAGCTTGGAGCCTTCGGGCAGGGCCAGGATGTCACCGATGATCTCGTCGGCGGTGCGGGCGGTGATGGCCTCGCCGCATTTGGGGCAGTGGGGCTTGCCCAGGCGGGCGAAAAACACGCGCAGGAAATCGTAGATTTCCGTCACCGTGCCCACCGTGGAGCGGGGGTTGCGCGTGGCCGTTTGCTGCTCCAGGGAGATGGCCGGGGACAGGCCCTCGATCTTGTCCACCTGCGGCTTGTCCATCTGGGGCAGGAACTGCCGGGCGTAGGCGGACAGCGATTCCACGTAGCGCCGCTGGCCCTCGGCGTAGACGATGTCGAAGGCCAGGGTGGACTTGCCCGATCCCGACGGGCCGCAGACCACCACGAGCTTGTCCCGGGGAATGTCCAGGGTGAGGTTTTTGAGATTGTGCTGGCGCGCGCCTTCGATGCGAATCCGGGGAGTCTCGTCCATCATGCCTCCAAACTGCCAAACGACAAGGAGGCAAAATAAGGACCCTGGCCGGAAAGGCAAGGGCGATTGCCAAAATGTCGCCAATCGGGCACACCCTGGAAGCTCATGGACTGTTTTCTGGCCCGGGCTGCGGCGCATTTCGAGGCCGGCCGACGTTGGGAATCGTTGCGGTTAACACTCGTTTACATTATGTCGATCTTGCCGGGCCGCCCGCGCGGCGTTGCCCCGGCAAAGGAGCGACCATGCGCTACGAGGTCCCCTTTGTGCCCGATCCGGCCTACGGCGCGCTGCTCGCCGGCGCGGCGGACAGGCTGGCCGGCGTCTACTTCCGCCTCGGGCCCGAAACCCCGGACGCCCGGATGCCCGGCTTGGCCGATCCCTCGCCCATGGAATTGGCCGCCGGCTTGTCGGGCCTGCCGCCCATGCCCCGTTTGGGCCTGCTCAACGCCGCCTTCCACGCCCAGGAAACCCTGTCCAAGGACGGGCTGCGCGATCTGCTCATGCTCCTCGACGGCTATCTGGCGGCCGGGGCGCTGACCGGCATCGTCTACGCCGACCAGTACCTTTTGCAGGCCTTGTCCGATGCCTCGCCGTCGGTTGCCCGGGAGCTGTGCGCCGTGCCGGGCATCAATTTCCGGCTGGACAACTTCGAGCGGGCGGCGGCCGTGGTGGACGCGGCCTGCTCCTCCCGGTTTCGCCCGCCGCCGCGCATCATCCTTGACCGTGACGTCAACCGCGACCTGGACGGGTTGACCGCCATGGCCGGGAAGCTGCGCCGGGAGTGGCCGGACATGGGACTGGGGCTTATGGCCAACGAGGGTTGCCTGTACGCCTGCCCCTTCAAGCAGGCCCACGACGCCCACATCGCGCTGTCGCGCCTGGCCGCCTGCCGGGTCGGGCCGGATCTCAACCGCGACCTGGGCTGCCTGCGCAGCTTCGCCGAAGCGCCGGGACGCTTGCTCGCCTCGCCCAGCATCCGCCCCGAGGACGCCGGGCGCTACGAAGGCGTCGTCGATTGCCTGAAGCTGTGCGGCCGCAGCCGGCCGGCGGCCGATGTGCGGGCCATTGTCGCGGCCTATCTGGACGGGCGCTTTGACGGCAATCTGGTCTGGCTTCTCGACGCCCAGGAGGCGCTGTCCGACCGTTTCGCCATCGACAACGCCGCCTTGCCCGAGGATTTTTTCGAGGTTACGGCGTCCTGCTCCCGGCGCTGCGCCGCCTGCCGTTACTGCGACGAACTGGCCGAGCGGCTGCTTGTCACCCGCGCCCCCGGCCTTGTGCCCTACGGAGCCGGCTGATCCGGCCCCGCCCGTGTCGGGCCAGGGCTACAGGCTCGGCCGATAGCGGGTGGGGTCGGCCACGCCGGCTTCCTCGAAGCCTTTCCTTCGCAGCAAACAGCTGTCGCAGCGGCCGCAGGCCAGGCCGTCCGGGGCCGGGTCGTAGCAGGAGTGGGTGAGGCCATAGTCCACGCCCAGGCTCGTGCCGAGTTCCACGATGCCGGCCTTGGACAGATGCAGCAGCGGGGTGTGGATGCGGATGGCCAGCCGGCCTTCCACCGCCTCCTTGACGGCCAGATTGGCCATGGCCTCAAAAGCGGCGATGAATTCCGGCCGGCAGTCGGGATAACCCGAATAGTCCAGGGCGTTGACGCCGATGTAGATGTCGCTGGCCCCGAGCACCTCGGCCCAGCCCAGGGCCATGGACAGGAAGATGGTGTTGCGGGCAGGCACGTAGGTGACCGGAATGTCGGCTTCCATCTCACCAATATCGCGGTCCTTGGGCACGTCGATGTCGGCCGTCAGCGCCGAACCGCCGATGGACCCCAGCGGCAGAGGCAGGATCAGGTGGGTGGTCACGGCCATGGCCTTGGCCACCCGGCGGGCGGCCTCCAGCTCCACCTTGTGGCGCTGGCCGTATTCGAAACTGAGCGCGCACGGCAAAAATCCGTCGCGCCGGGCCACGGCCAGACAGGTGGTGGAATCCAGGCCCCCGGAAAAAAGGACCACGGCTTTTTGGGGTGCGTCGGTCGTCATAGCGGCCGTCTCCTTGTCAGACGCCCCGGGCGTCGGGGCTCCAGATGTGCTTGTGCAGTTGCAGCCCCAGGCGCGCCTGGACCCGGTCGGCCACCATCCAGGCGGCCAGCTCGGCCGAGGCAAGGGTCGCGGCCACGGGCGAAAAATGGACGATGTGAGTGCGCCAGATCCGTGAGGCGATGTCCAGGGCGAAATCGTAATCAGTCCGGTCGGCCAGCACGAATTTCACCTCGTCATGGGGACGCAGCCGCTCCAGATTGCCGTAATCGTTGCGATGCTCCATGCCGCTGCCCGGACATTTGACGTCCACCACGGCCGTGGCCCGGGCATCAAGCACGGCGATGTCGAAGCTGCCGTTGGTCTCGACCAGCACGGTCAGGTCCAGATCGCACAGGCGCTTGACCAGCTCCGGGGTCTGCGGGGCCAGAAGCGGCTCGCCGCCGGTCACTTCCACCAGCGGCAGCCCCAGCCCGGCCAGGGCGGCCGTGGCGTCGGCCACGGTCATTTCGGCGTAGGAATCCCCGGCATGGAGGGTGTCGCACCAACGGCAGGCCAGATTGCAGCCCGACAGGCGCAAAAAACCGCAGGGCCAGCCGGCATAGCTCGACTCGCCCTGGATGCTGGCAAATATTTCATGAACCTTGAGCATCACGCCTCGCGGCAGGTGGCGGCCAGGCCACGGCTTTCCACCACCGTCACGGCCGTGACGCGCACCCTTCCGTCGTCGAGCCGAGCCTTGAGCCGCGAGAGGATGTAGCCGGCCAGCACCTCGGCCGTGGGCGGATCAAGGGCGGGCACGTCGTTTAGGCAGGCGTGGTCCAGATCGGCGAAAATGGCGTCCATGGCCGTGCGGACATCCAGGAAATCCGCCACCATGCCGTTTATCAGGCTGTCGGCGCAGATTTCGGCCGTGACCTGGAAATTGTGGCCGTGCATGGCGGCGCAGGGGCCGGGATGGCCCGGCAGACGGTGGGCGGCGCTGAAGTCGCCGGCAACGGCGATGGTATAGATCGGCGGCATGGCTGGGACTCTCCCTGGCGTTGAACATCGGGGCGAGGAAAGCTATGGAGGGTCGCCCGAAAGGTCAAGACAACCACGGCCGCTCCCGGCCGTCAAGGAGACGTACCCATGCCGCATCGCGTACCCAGAGACGACGTCAGCACGCTCAAAACCCTCGGCCAGGGGGCCACGGTCTACCCGAGAAACGTCACCCCCGGCCTGCTCGAAACCTTCCCCAACGCCTTCCCGGACCGGCGCTACGACATCACCTTCGCCTCCGACGAGTTCACGAGCCTGTGCCCCAAGACCGGCCAGCCCGACTTCGGCACCATCACCATCCGCTACGTGCCCGACAAGCTGTGCATCGAATCCAAGTCGCTCAAACTCTACCTCTTCAGCTACCGCGACGAAGGCGCTTTCATGGAAACCCTCACCAACCGCATCCTCGATGACCTCGTGGAAGTCTGCCAGCCGCATCATATGGAAGTCACCGGCGACTTCGCCGCCCGGGGCGGCATCACTATTTCGGTGACGGCGACGTTTGTGAAAGAGAAGAAATAGGGAGAGATAGGAGGAAGATGCCTCCGGCGGCTGGGGGCCTGAGGCCCCCAGACCCCCCACTTGGGAAAATGGGGAATCAGCTCCGCGAGCGGCGGGCCAGGCGGCCGGCGCGCAGGCGGTCGAAGAGGCTGGCCGGCGACAGCCGCCGCCGCAGGGCCGACGGGCCATGGTCGCGCCGCCACAGGCGCAAGAACCAGGCTCCCCACAGCACCAGACAGGCGTTGTACTGCAGCCACAACAAAAACAGCACCGCCCCGCCCAGGGAACCGTATACGAGTTCGTAGCGCCCGCCATGGGCCACGAACTGCCCGAAAGCCGCCGTCACCGCCCAGGCCGCGACGGCCAGCAAGGCCGACACGCCGGCGATGGCCCGAAGCGGCCGCCGCCCCGGCAAAAACAGCAGATAGGCGGCGGCGAACATGCCGGTCAGGCAGAGAACGCCCCAGGCCGCCGACCACTGGCGCGCCAGACTCCCGCGCGGCTCCAGGCGCGGCAGATAGGCCAGATACAGGGCCGCCGTCAGCGCTCCCAAGAACAAGACGCCGGCAATCGCCCCCCAGGCCGTGCTCATCAATCGCGCGGCCAGGGGCGGCCGTTGTTCCGGGGCCGCCTCGCCAAGAGGCCGGCGTAGCGCCCGGCGAAACGCGCCCAGAAACAGCCACGACGACCACAGCACAAACACCGCGCTTTCCAGGGAAAACCCCGGCGAGGCCCACAGCAGCCGCCTGGCCCGGGAGACCAGCAGTTCGTCGATATACGGCGTGAGGATGGCGAGCTGGCGGCGTAGGGCCATTTGGCCGGTCCAGTCCTCGCCCGACACCGCCCCGCACAGGGCCAGCATGGCAAAAAGCAGCGGCACCGAAGAGAGCAGCGCGTAAAAGGCTAGGGCGGCGGCCTGGGTCGGCCCGCCCGAGCGGAAAAAGGCGGCCGTGGCCTTGACGGACAAGCGTCCGACCTCCCGCAGCCAGGCGGTAACATCACGTCGCCGCAACCGGGTCAGGATCAAGGCTTCGCGCCTCCGGCCAGCCAGGCGGTCCAGCCCAGGGGCGCGCCGCCGGGATTGGCCCGGGCGTATTCGTAAAACCGGCGCAGAAATTCCAGGCGCTGCCGGGCCAGGGCGTCGCGGCCCGGGGCGCTGCCGTCGCTGGTCTTGGCCAGATCCGAGCCGCCCAGGGCCTTTTGGCGGGCGATGATGTCCTCGAAAGCCACGCTAGGAGCGTTTCGCAGCATGTCGACCAGGGTCATGAAGGTGGTGGTGCGTCCGGCCCCGCCCCGGCAGTGGAAATGCAGCCAGACGTCCGGGGGCAGGCTGCGGGAGAATCGCACGAACCGTTCGACCACGGCGTCGTCGGGCCGGGTATGGTCGGACACGGCCAGGCGCAGATAGCCCAGGCCCAGGGACGCGGCGGCCTGGGCTTCGCTGACGGCGGGTAGCGGGCCGAGGGTCAGGGGGGTGGGGCCACCGCGCCTGGCTTCCCGGGCCACGACGATGTCCGGCCGCTCATCGATGGCGGCCAGGAGGGCGGCTTCGGCCTCGGCCACGAAAGCAGCGTCGCGGCCCGGGTTGCCCTGGTTGTCGGGCAGCCGCCAGGACACGGCATTACCGCCGAGAAAACCGTGGGATTCCCGGCGCAGATCGACGATGACGGCGCGCGGCGGAAATTGTTCGCGCATAAGGGCCAGCCCGGCCAGGGAGAACTGGCTGCTGCCGGAGACGCGCAGCCCGTTTAAGCCCTCCCGTGAGGGGACGGCAGCCCCGTCCGACGCGGTCAGGGGGAAAAAACAGGTGCGAAACCGATGGGGCAGGGCGCTGGCGGCAGGGGCGTCCAGGGTCAAAACCCCGACGTCCGGTCCGGGTTCGGCCGAGGCGGCAGCGCTCGGACCGGCCAGGAACAGGGCCAACACCACGGCCAGCAGCCCGGCCAGGGGCCAGGGCGCCGCAAGGCGCGGCCGAGCGGACCGGCGAAGCCGGCGGCACGACGGCGGCAGGGCGGACATGGCTTCCTCCTGTTACTGGGCCAGCCCCAGGGCGCTGCGGACTTCGGCCCGGGCGGCGGCGTACTGCTGCTGGAATTCCGGGCTGTTGAACAGGAAGGCGGCGATGACCGTGCCGGTGATGCGGCCGGCGGCCACGTCGCTGGGATAGTGGACGCCGCCGATCTCCCGGTTGAAGCGGTACTGCTCGGCCCGGGCCGCCAGGGCTTGGGCCTTTTCCGGGACCATGTTGGCCAGGATGATGCCCATCAAGGTGCCGTAGGTGGAATGGCCGCTGGGGTAGGAGGCGTTGCCGGGCTTGGGCACGCAGGGATCGATTTGCGAACTAGCGGCATAGGGTCGGGGGCGGTCCCAGTGCTTCTTGGCGTTGCCGAGAATGGCGTCGCCGTTTTCCTTGACCGCCTTGAAAAAGGCCGCCGCCACGGGTAGCTTTTCAGCCGTGAACTGGGGGCCGACCACATCGGTGAAGCGGAAAACCTCGCGGGCGGCGTCGGCCTGGGCAAAGGCCACCATGTCCGGGGTGCGGTCCTTTTGCAGTTGCAGGAGCAGGGCGATCTCGTCGCGCTGCTCGGCCGAGTCCATGGCCGGCGGCGGCGGCAGCAGCCGGGCCAGATCGACTTGCTGCGGGCTGACGAACTGCGTTTCGGACCAGGCCAGCTGCGGCAGCGACAGCAGCAGGACCAGCAGGAGCAGGCGGAACCGGGCAAGCATGGCGGACCTCCTTGGGTTGACGGGCATGGGGCCGGCCGGGACGGCGCAGCCGGGGCTGGGCAAGTTATAGGGCCTTGGCCGGCGGCTGTCACGGCCGGGGCTGCAACCGGCTTGGGCTTTGGAGCGACTGACGGGCATCGGCGCGGGGGGTTGGGGGGATGGGAGTGTCCCTGGCCTGCGCCGGCCTGAAGCAGGACGATTGTGGAATGGATTCTGCATGATCGCCTGCATACAGGGAGGAATTGCCCATGTTCGCACCAAGTATCCATGTGGAATGCGTGAGTTTTTTTGAACCGTCCAAGGGGGAATGGCGGGAGGAGCGCGTCAAGGGTCTGGCGGAAGAGGAGTCTTCGCGCTGCCCGGACGACGAGGATGAGGACTTTCTTTCCTTCTGCCGCCGCTCGCTGCTGTAATTGCCGGCCAGCCTTGATGGGGCCGATGCGAAACAGGCAGCGGCGTTACGGGGGGGAGAAGTTATTTCTCGAAACAACCATATTTTTTGAGGCGAATCCCAGCCGAGCCACGATGACGGCGCAATATTTGCTTGCTTTCGAGAACCGGGCCGACGCGTTGTTTGCCGCGCGGCCGGTCCCGGCCAGAAACTCGGAGGCTTCATGAAACGCCTGCTGTGCATCCTGGCTTTGCTGGCCTTTGCCTTCACGGCCGCCGGCTGCCCGCCGCCGCGCCGGCCCCTGCCGCCGCCCGGTCCGGGAGCCTATCAGCCCGGCCCCTACCACCCCGCGCCCGGTCCCGGAGGATACCCGCCCGGCCCCGGTCAGGCACCGTATCAACCCGGCCCCGGCCCTTACGGCCATCCAGGCGGTTATCCGCCCGCGCCTTAAGCTTTTGAACGCAACAACGCCGGCTCCTCGAAAGGGGCCGGCGTTTTGTTTTCCACCCGGGCGTGGCCTTTCTACTTCACGCCGATGGGCGCGCCGGAAGCAAACGCCGGCTCATGCAGCGGCAGCAGGATGTGGGCCGCCTTCTTGACGCGGACCATGATGTCGTAGGCCGCGTAAGGATTGACGCAGGTGCCGGGCGGGATGACGTCCATCTCTCGGGCCGTTACGGCCTTGGGCGGAAAGAAATTCTCGTTGATGACGCAAAAGCCGGTGATGACGGCCTGGCCGGCCGGGGTGTCCACAAAGACCGACATGCCGCCTTCGGTGTGGGCCGGGGTGTGGACCATGCGCAGGCCGGGCAGGATCTCCGTGTCGCCGGTGATCGCCTGCATCTGGCCGGAATCGATGACGTCTTCCACGTATTCGGCGTTGTAGCGAAAGTCCAGGGGATGCGGGTCGCTCACGTGGGCCAGCTCCCGTTCATGGGCGTAGATGACCGCGTTTTCCAGATAGGCGTCGTTTTCGCAGTGGTCGTTGTGCAGGTGGGTGTGGATGACCACGTCGATGTCGGCAGGGGTCAGACCGTACTGGGCCAGGCCCGATTCCAGGGTGTGGATTGTGCCGCCAAGGGCCGCCTCGCGGGCGGCGGACTGCACCGGGCGTATCTCGCCGGTGTCCACCAGCACCTTCTTGCCGCCGCCTTCCAGATACCAGCCGTAGATGGGGATGGTGTAAGGCGTGCCGTAGTCGAACTGGTAGGTCATCATGCCCTTGTCGAATTCCTTGGAGCCAAGGACAATGGGATGGATCACGTACTTGCCCACAGTAAATAAACCTCCGCTGCGCGCGCAAAAGTTCCCCGGGACGTGCGGCATCCCGGCGCGTCAGTCGACCGCCCGCGGCAAAGGTAAGCAGTCGGCGGCGACGCGGCAAGGGGGAGGCGCCCGGCGGCGAGTTGACGGCGGCGGCAAAGACGGACACAACGCCCATGGCGATGCGCGCCGCCAGACGCCCCAACAGGCGGGCGATTTGAAGCGCTCCACTTGAAAATGCAGCCGTATTTTCAAGAAAATGTCTTGGAATTTTGGCCGTTGCCGACAAATGAACCGGTAGGCTTTTCGAGCGCGCGTCTAGTGTCGCGTCCCTTAAAAAATATGAGAGTATTTTTTAAGAAAAATAAATGGTTTTAGCTTGTTGACTACAAAACACCATATGCGCTTTTCGCGGACGCGACACTAGCCGCGACGGCGCGCCCGCCAGGCCTTGCCGCCTGGTGCGTTTCTCCGCGCGATATGGCGGTCCGCGCCCGCAAACCGACGCCCACACGTTCAGGTGACCCCTCTATGATGTATTCCATTCAGATTTTGCGGATCATCGGCATGTTGATGATCGTCTATATCCATGTCGGCGTCTACATGACGCTGGTGAACAACGTCGGCGATTCCCTCTTTCACGTCATCCCCGACGCGTACATGTGCAAGGCCTTCATCTTTTTCAGCATCTCCGGCTTTATCATGGCCTTTCTCATCGACATCGGCTACCGCAACTTTCTGGTGCGGCGCATCCTGCGCGTCTATCCGACCTTCCTCATCGCCTGCGGCCTGGCCATCGCCTTGCGCTATCTGCTTTTTGACCAGCTGCCGGGCAAGGACATGTTCCTGGCCATGACGCTTTTGCCCGTAGGCTTCGTGGATTATCCCCTCAAGATCGAATGGACGCTGATTTACGAAGTCTGCTATTATCTCATCATCACGCCCTTTGCTTTCCCCAAGACGCGACGCTACTTCGTGCCGTTTCTCTTTGTCTGGCTCGGCGTCATTTGCATCGCCTACTACGCTTCGGGCATCACGGCCTTTTACGTGCTGCCGCCCTGGAAGCGGCTGTTCGTCTCCTATGTCAACATCTACTTCATCACCGGGGCCCTGGCCTACCACGCCGCCAAGCGCCTGCGGTTCGACTGGTGGCCGGCCTATGTCCTGGCCATCCTGGCCAGCGCCGCCGTCACCGTGGCCACTTCGGACGCCTGGAAGCTTGAACCCTACAACATGAAACAGTTGGCCACCTGGAGCCTGTGCACCGCCGTGACGCTGGTTTCCCTGGTCAAGCTTGAAAACCATTTCCAGGCCCCCTGGGTGAAGGCCATCGGCCAGTGGGGCGACTACGCCTACGCCGTCTACCTGACCCACGCCCTGGTGGTTGGGGTCTTTTTCTCCTGGCTGGTCTACCGGTACGGCTGGCAGCTCGACAACCGGGCGGCGTTTCTTGCCGTGGGCCTGATTCTCGTCGTGGGCTATGGCCTGGGCCGGCTCGACGCCGCCGTGCACGGCTATTTCAAGCGGAAATTCGCCTGATGCTCTCCGGCGGGAAGGTCAGATGCCGCATTACTTCGTTTCGGATGGCCTCTGGGCTGCGGTTCTCGTGACGCTGGGCGGCGGGAAGGCGTGATGTCCGACAATCTTGCGCCGTATGTCCTAGATGATGCGGTTTTCGTGACGCCGTGCGGTGGGACGAGCTGATGCCGGCTTCCCGTTCGTTTTTCGACCGGGCGGCTAACGTGGCGCTGATTGCCGCCACGGTGTTGGCCCTGGGCTGGGCCGGTCGTGAGGTGGCCGTTGATCTTCGGCTCACCCGCCTTCAGGAACAGGCGGCCCGGCGTGTGCCGCATTTTCCCGACGCGGCCTCGCGCACGGCGTTTACTGACGCCGCCGGCCGCGACAAGGCCCTGTGCGCGGCGTTTCTTGGCCGCAAGCCCCTGGTCGTCCTGACCATCGGCCAATCCAACATCGCCAATTCGGCTCTGGGGCAGTTCACCCCCAGCCACCGCCTCGGAAACTATTTCGAGGGATCGTGCTATATCGCGGCCAATCCGCTTCTCGGCACGTCGGGCGAGCGGGCGGCGGCGGTGCTTGATTTAGCCGACGCGGCCCTGGATGCGGGACTCTACGACAGCGCGCTTGTCGTGCCGCTGGCGGTGCAGGGTTCGTCGGTGTGGAACTGGGCGCGGCACGGCGACTTGCGGCCCATGCTCGAAAGCGCCCTGCGCCGCCTGAACGGGCTGGGGATCAAGCCCAATCTTGTCCTCTACCATCAGGGCGAGGCCGATTGTCTGGTGGGGATGGAAGGGAGGCTTTATGCCGAGGCCCTGGACAATATCATCGGTGATTTGCGGCGCATGGGCGTTGCCGCGCCGGTGGTGGTCTCGCAAGTCAGCCGCTTCAAGGCGTTGGACTGCCCGGACGCCGATCCCGGGGCTTGTTCGCGCATCTGTCCGGACATCCGCCAGGCCCAGGCCGGGGCGGCCGACGCCTCGCGCGGCGTCTTCGCCGGCCCGGACACGGACATGGCCGTAGCCGAGCGGTTCGACGGCTACCACATGACCGACGACGGCCGCCGCCGCTTCGCCGCCATGCTGCTGGAAACCGTGCGCGCCCTGCCCCAAACGCCCTAGCGTCGCGTCCTCGAAAAGCGCCTCGGACATTCCGCAGACAACAGACGAAAACCACTTATTTTCTTAAAAAATACTCTCGTATTTTTTAAGGGGCGCGACACGAGCTCTCCCCCGGCGAAGCCACCCCCTTTCCCCATTCGGGGGGTCCGGGGGCCTCAGGCCCCCAGCCGCCGGAGGCATCTTCCTCTTTATTTTCTTCGTCTTATCATCTTCCTACGAACAAAATCGGTAAGCATCCGGGCTTCCTCGACGCGTAGCAGCGAGGCCACGCTCATGTAGGCTATGGCCCACAGGATGATGAGGATGAGCGAGAGGTAGGGGCGGTCGGCCGTGGCGTGGGCGCCGAAGCCGACGCCGATGCTTAAGATTGTGCCGATGAAGGTGGTGCGGCCCAGGCGCAGCCAGCCGGGGCCGAGCTTTTTGCGCAGGACCAGGCCCAGGGCGGCGATGTTGACCCAGGACGAGATGGAGGTGGCCAGGGCCAATCCGACATGGCCGGTAGGTCCCATGAGGGCCAGGCCGGCGATGACGTAGACCACCAGGCACACGGCGGCCACGATGGCCGGGGTGCGGGTGTCGGACAGGGCGAAATAGGCGGAATACAGCGGCCGCACGCAGGCAAAGGCGGGCAGGCCCACGCCGTAGGCCACCAGCGCCCCGGCGGTGGCGGCGATGGCTGCCTCGCCAAAGGCTCCGCGTCCGAAAAGCACCCGCACCATGGGATCGGCCAGGGCAATGAGCCCGGCGGCGGCCGGCAGGCAGATGAAAAGGGTCAGGCGCAGCGAGGCGTTTAGGGTATCGACGAATTCCCCGGTCTTGCCGGCCGAGGCGAGCTTGGCCAGCCCGGGCAGGGCCACCGTGCCCACGGCCACGCCGAAGACGCCCAGGGGAAATTGCACCAGCCGGTCGGCGTAGTAGAGGTACGAGATGGAGCCGGTGGGCAGGTAGGAGGCGAGAAGCGTCCCCAGCACGATGTTGAGCTGGTAGACCGCCGCGCCAAAGGCCGTGGGCAGCATGAGCAGGCCCATGCGCAGCACGCCCTTGTCGCGAAGGGACCATGGACCGCGCCAGGTAAAGCCGAACTTCCGCAGTTGCGGCAGCTGCATGTAGACCTGCCCGATACCGCCGATGACCACGCTCCAGGCCAGGGTGTAGGCCGGATCGAAGCCGAACAGCCAGGCCACGCCCGCGCCGAGGATGATGATGGTGTTGAGTTCGGATGTGGCCAGGGCCGGAGCCAGGAAATGGCCGAAGGAATTGAGCACGCCCATGCACAAGGCCACGGCGGAAATCTCGATGATGTAGGGGAAGACGATGCGCGTGAGATCCACGGTCAGATCAAACAGCGCCGGATCGTCGGCAAAGCCCGGGGTGATGAGTTTGGTGAGCGGCCGGGCGAAGACAATTGCCAACGTGGTCAGGACGCCGAGGATGATGAGCAGCCAGACCATGGCCGAACGCGGCATGGAAAAGGCCTTTTCGTCGCCCACCTCCTCGCGCAGCTTTTGAAAGACCGGCACAAAGGCCATGGTCATGGAACCTTCGGCGAAAAGCCGGCGCATCATGTTGGGCAGGCGATAGGCTACGTAAAAGGCGTCGGCGGCAATGCCGGCCCCCAGCACGTAGGCCAGGATCATATCCCGGAAAAACCCGAGTATCCTCGACAACAAGGTCGCGCCCCCGACAATAGAGGCATCCTTGGCAATCTGTCTGACGTGTTGCGACATACTATTTTGTGGGGAGGAAACCCCTTTTTGAAAAAAGGGGTTTCCTCCCCACGCCCCTCCTTCCCCAAAAACTTTTAACGGTGGGGTTTCACCGTGTGTGGCTTCTCTCTTGGACTTCCTGGCTGTGGGGGCGTTTTTCGCGGCCGGCAGGGTCTTCCCTGCCGGCCGCGAAAAACGCCCCCATAATCAGGGGGTCCGGGGGGGATGATCCCCCCCGGGAAAGTATTACTTTTGACACTTCCTGCAATAGGTGGACGTGCGGCCGGCGATTTTGGCGTGGGTCAGCGGCGCGGCGCAGGCCGGGCAGGGGTCGCCGGATTTGCCGTAGACCTGGAAATGGTTCTGGAAGCCGCCTTCCACGCCGTCCGGGGTGCGGTAGTCGCGGATGGTGCTGCCGCCGGCGGCGATGGCCGCCGCGATGACGTTTTGGACGGCTTTGAGGAGGCGTTGCCGTTGGGCCGGGGTCAGGTCCTTGGCCGGCGTGTCGGGCCGGATGCGGGCGGCGAAGAGCGATTCGTCGGCGTAGATGTTGCCGATGCCGGCGATGACGGTCTGATCGAGCAGCGCCGCCTTGATGCGGGTGGACTTGCGGCCAAGGGCCTCCTCGAAGGCTTGCGGCGTCATGTCCCAGGGTTCGGGGCCAAGGGACGCGTGGAAATCCCAGGCGCTCAGGGCCTCGGGGGTGAGCACCCGGGCCGTGCCGAAGCGGCGCAGGTCGGCAAAGACCAGGGTGTTGCCGTCGGAGAGCCGGACGAGCAACCGGGCGCGGTCGGGATCGGGAGCGCCCGGCGGCGCGATGTGGAAACGGCCGGTCATCTTGAGATGAAAGGCCAGGACGGCCGGGCCGTCGCCCGGGACCTGGGGGCGCGGGCCGAGGGTGAGCAGCAGCAGCTTGGCCCGGCGGCCGACGGATTGGATGGTCCGGCCTACGGCCATGGCGGCGAAATCGGCCCGGCGTTTGGGGCCGGCCAGCACCTTGGCGTCCGGGACGTCGACGCCGACGATGACGCGGCCGACAAGGCCCGGAGCCAGGGCTCGTGCGATGGTTTCGACTTCGGGAAGTTCGGGCATGGCGGATGCGCCTACGGGCGGTTCAGGCCGCCGGCCGGGCGGCGCGACGGACGGTTTGCCGGAGAGGCAGGCCCGGTGGTGTTGCGGCGGTACGACGGCGGCATGGCGCTACTTGGCGGCGGGCAGGGCGATGGGGATGTCGATGGTCAGGGTTTCCCCGGCCCGGAAGACGGTAAGCGACAGCGTTTTGCCGTCCTTGACGGCCTCGATGGCGGCCTTGTGGAGCACGGATAGGTTGTCGGCCGGGTGGCCGCCGGCGGCGACGACGGCGTCGCCGGGCAGGAGTCCCGCCTTGGCGGCCGGGGAACCGGGGGCCACGGCGGTGACCAGCGGCAGGGTGGCGGGGTTGCCGGGGGCGGGCTGGTCCTGGGTCAGGGTCATGCCGAGCCGGCTTTTCTGGGCGGCCGGGCAGGCGAAGAAGTAGGGCGCGGCTTCGGCGTCCGGGGCCTCGCCGCCGCGCCAGGGCATGACCAGAACGACCTTGGCCGAGGGATCAAGCACGGCCAGGCGGCGGGCGATGCCCCAGCCGTTGGCCACATGCCCGGCTCCGGCGACCACGGCCACGGGCCGGCCGGACACGGCTCGGGCATAGAGCGCCCGGGCGGCCATCTGGGTGTCCCACAGGGACTGCACGGTAACGAAATTTTCAAAGGGATCGCGGACCGGCGCGGCGTCCCGGGGGGCCGGCTTGGCGGAGGCTTTGGCCTTGGCGCTGGACGTGGCGGCGCTCTTGGCGGTCGGCGGCGCGGCGGCGTCGCCCGATGCGGCCTTGGCCTGGGCAGCCGTCGCGGTCTTGGGCAGGCTTTCGGGTTTGGCGGCCGGCTTGGCGTTCGCCTGCTCAGGCTTGGCGGTTTCCTGGGGCGCGGCCTTGCGCATGGCCCCGTGCTGGGCGAACAGTTCGCGCAGTTCTTCCACCTGGGCCTGGGCCGGGGGCAGGATGGTTCCGGGGAGGCTGGCGCGTTCGGCCGGGGTCAGGGCGTCCAGGCCCTGGCGGCCGACCTTGCGGGCCAGGCCCTTGGGGGCGTTTAGGGCGTAGACCGGGAGCTTGTACTCCCGGGCAGCCTGAAAGATGGGGGCGTAGAGTTCGAAATCAAAGCCCCAGGTGGTTTTCCAGTCGAGCCTGGCCGGCAGTTCGGCCAGGGGGAGCGTGCCGGCATTGAAGGCGTCGAGGACGCCTTGATAATCGGCCGGGACCATTTCCAGGCCGATGGCCGGGAAAACGCCGGCGGCGGCCAGCCGGCGGATGACGGCGGCCTGGGCCTGATGGTCGCAGGGGTTGGGGTGTTCCTCGCCCAGCAACAGATAGTCGGCTCCGGCCAGTTCGGCGGCAAAGGCGGCCGGGGCCAGGGCCGCGCCCGTGGCGTCGACCAGACTCTCGGGGGCGACCGGGGGCATGCCCGGGGCGCGTTTCACGCAGCCCGCGCCGATAACGGCCAGACCAAGCAGGCCGGCCAGGAGAAAAGCCCCCAGGGCGCGGGAGGTTCCCGCGCCCCTGGGGGCCGTAGGCTCGAACGGAAAGTGGACTGGCATGGTTATGCCGGGCGACGCATGGACGCGCCTAGTCCCACTTGCGCTTGTCTTCGATGGGCCGGATCTGGGGCGGCAGGGTGCCGGGGGCGACCACGGTGAGCGCCGGGCGCAGCTTGATCTTCTCCCGGAACTTGTGGAGCAGATCTTCCTCGCGCTTGAAGTTGGAGGCTTCGATGACCAGGGTCATCTCGTCGATGCCGCCGGGGTTGGTGACCTCGATCTGCCAGCGCTTGATCTCCTCGAAGCGGGTGATGACCTGCTCGACCTGGTGCGGGTAGACGAACATGCCCTTGATGCGGGCGGTGGTGTCCACGCGGCCGACGATGGAGCCCAGGCGCGGCGAGGTGCGCCCGCAGGGACAGGGCGCGCGCTCGATGTAGGACAGGTCGCCGGTGGCCAGGCGGATCAGCGGATAGGTCTTGTTAAAGGCCGTGACCACGATTTCGCCGACTTCACCGTCCTTGAGCGGGATGCCGGTGTCGGGATGGCAGATCTCGACAAAGGCGCGGTTGGCAATGTGCAGGCCGGTTTTGTGGAAGCATTCGTAGCCGATGCAGCCCACGTCGGCGGTGCCGTAGCCCTGGCGCATGATGATGTCGAATTTCTTCTCCAGATTGGCGCGCAGCTTTTCGGAGAATTTTTCGCCGGTGACGAAGGCCACCTCCATGTAGAGGTCCTTGCGCAGGTTAAGCCCCATCTCCTCGCCCTTCTGGGCCAGGTGCATGAGGTAGCTCGGGGTGCCGACGTAGCCGGTGGCCCGCAGCTTCTGCATGATCTCCAACTGGGTGGCGGAGTTGCCCGGGCCGGCGGGAACCACGGCGCAGCCGAGGTTTTTAAGCGGCTCCTCAAACATGAGACCGGCCGGGGTGAGATGGTAATTGAAGGTCACCTGGACCAGATCGCCGGAGCGGAAGCCGCAGGCGTAAAAGCCCTCGGTCCAGCCCCAGTAATCGTCCTCGCGGTCCTCGGGATCGAAGATCGGTCCGGGGGACAGAAAAATACGCCGCAGTTCGCCCATGTCCTTGGTCAAAAGCCCGCCGAGCCTCGGCCCCATGGACTGCAGGAAGATGAGTTCCTTCTTCTTCAGGATGGGGATGTGCTTGAGGTCGGTGAGGGTCTTGAACTTCGAAGCCTGGAACTGGGCTCGGTCGAAGCGCTTCTTGACGTCTTCGGAGTAGCGGTAAGCATAGGAAAGCAGATCCTTGATCTGGATCTGGTAGTATTGGCGGCGTTCCGATTCGTCGAGCACTTCCCGGCGGGAATAGATGCCTTCTGTGCGATCCTTGCGCGTCATGCCGGGTCTCCTTTGGCGCGAAATCCCGTGATGGGAAAAAGAGAATTTCTTTAGACCGATCTTTTGGAAAAATCAAGCCGCCCGGAAGGGCCTTCCGGCCAGGGCCCGCTGGACCACGGCCAGCAGCTCAAACCGGGTGACGGGCTTGGCGATGTAGTCGGTCATACCGGCCAAAAGTCCCTGGCGGCGGTCTTCGGGCGTGGCCGAGCCGGACAAGCCCACGACGGGGATGTCGGCGGCGGCGCCGGACTCGCCCCGGCGGATGCGGCGAGTGGATTCCAGGCCGCACAGGCCCGGCATGGTGACGTCCATCAGCACCATATCCACGGGCCGGCTGCCCAGAATGTCGAACAGGCCCTCGCAGGAATCCACGGAAATGGGCACGTAGCCCCGGTCTTCCAGGATGCGGCGCACCAGAAGCTGGGCCACGGGGTCGTCCTCGGCGTGGACAATGACCGCGCCGCCGCCGCCGGTGGGGTGAGCGGTCTCGTTCGTGGTCGGGGTTGGGCATTCGACGCAGGGCCGTCGCAATTCGGCGGTGAAGGTGAACGTGCTGCCCTGGCCGAGCTCGCTTTCCACCCGCAGCCGGCCGCCCATTTTTTCCACGATGTCCCGGGCTATGCCCAGGCCCAGGCCGGCCTGGGCGTAGCGTTTGCCCAGAAACGGCTCGCCGATGGCGAAATGGTCGAAGATGGCTTCCTGGCGGTCCGGGGCGATGCCGATGCCGGTGTCGCGCACGGTAAAAAGCAGTTTGGCGGCGTCGGAACGGGCACTTTGGGTCGGGGCCATGGTCACGGCCACGTCCAGGCCGCCGTGTTCGGTATATTTGAGCGCGTTGTGGATGAGATTGAGCAGCACCTGGCGCAGCCGCTGGGGGTCGCCCACGAGCTGGACCGGCACGTCGTCGGCCACGGCGGCCTGAAAGGCCAGCCCCCGCGAGGCCGCGTCCTCGGCGCACATGGCGAAAAGCTCGGACAACATCCGGCGCGGCTCAAAGAGTTCCTCGGCCAGCACCAGCCGGCCCGAGGCGATGCCGTTTAAGTCGAGCAGGGCGTTAATGACGCCCAGGAGCTGGTTGGAGGCGTTCATGGCCAGTTCGAGGAACTGGCGACGACGGCCGTCTCCCTCGCTTTGGAGAAGCAGGCTCAACATGCCCATGATGCCGTTTAGGGGCGTGCGCAGTTCATGGCTCATGTTGGCCAGGAACTGTTCCTTGGCCGCGCCGGCCCGGGCGGCCGAGCCGGCGAAGGCGGCGAACTCGCGGTAGAAATGCTCAATGAGGCCGCGGCGCTGGGGCAGCAGGCAGGGCAGGACGTGCAAGGCGGCGTCGGCGGCCCGGCTGCGGCCGAAAAGCGCCTGACGGTCGGCCGGGTTGGTGAAATAGGGACCCACGATCAGTTCCCCCGGCCGACCGTCGCGCAGGACCAGGGGAAAGCGCTCCACGGCCAGTCCCAGGGGGCAGACGGATTTTCGCGTATGGGCCTCGTCCAGGGGCAGGTCCGGGGCCAGCCAGGGACATGGTCCGCGCTCGGGGAATTCCCGGTGCAAAATGGCATGGGCTTCGGCCCCGGGGTCGGGCCATACAGGCATCCCGGGATTGGTGTTGACGGCAACCGGAACGCCCAGAAGCCCGGTTAAGGGATCAAGCAGCCGCTTGAGCGAACGGGGCGCTTCGGCGCTTGGCACATCTTTTACCATGCTAGAAGTCTTAGCCGCTTCCTCCGGGCCGGTCAATCGGCCGCGTCGGGATTGTCGTCTCCCTGGCCGCTCTCGTCAGGAAAGCCGGATGGGCCGGCGTCCATGGATTCGGGGAAGTCGGCCGGCGGCGGGGGCGGGCAGACGTCGCGGCCGCCGTGGCGGGCAAAGACCAGAAAACCGGTGTGGGCCACCATGCGGTCCTCTGGCCGAAGACGCTCGGGCACGGGCTTGTAGCGCCGCACCAGGATCTCAAGCACCTCCACGTCCTCGAAGGGCGAGTCTTCCAAAGCCCAGAGCAGTTCGCTGATCTGGTTGGTGGTGGGCAGGAGAAACCCCACCGGCGCGCCCGGCCGCACTACCGCCGCTGCCTGGGGCAGGTAGTCCCAGGGCGTGCGCACGTCGAGAAACAGCGCGTCGGCGTCGGTGGGGTCGCTGGCCGGGTCGCCCTTGACCACGGAGTCGGGGTAGAAGCCCTCGGCGATGTCGTGGTTATGGCGTGACACGCGGTGGGACAGGCCCACGGCGTCGAGGTTTTCGCCGGAGAGGGCATAGAATTCGGGTCGTTTTTCAAAGGTGTAGACCCGGCCCGTATCGCCCACGTGCCAGGCCAGGGCCGTGGTGAGGCCGCCCGAGCCGCTGCCTGACTCCACCACGCGGATGCCCGGACCGATGCCGAGCTTTAAGATCACGTAGCCGATTTCTTTGGGATACATGATCTGGGTGGAGCGCTTGACGCCCTTGATGAGATCGTGGGTGGTGGGCCGCAGGATGCGAAAGACGTGGCCGATGTGGGTGGCCACCGCGCCGCCGCTGCCGGCCCGGGCCACTTCGCTGAACCGGATCATGCCTTCCTGGGTGTGCAGCACCGTGTCCTGGTCGAAACGCCGCAGATATCGCTTGCCCTTGGGAGAGACCAGAAGTATCAAATCGCCCTGTTTCACGCTGTCACCCCGGGTTGTTTGTTGGGTCGAGGCCCTTGACCATGGCGGGGCGCGCCTGTCAAGTGTGCGAGACGGCAAAAAGGAGCGCGCCACGGAACCTTTACGGCATGTTTTTGGCCCGGTCGGCTCAGGGAGGCTCGGCGTTTCGCTGGGCCTGGATCTGCTTGGCGCGCGCATTTGCTCGTTTGATTGCCTCTACTGCGAGGCCGGCGTCACCGAGGCCCTGACCACCGCGCGCAAGCCCTATGTTCCGGCCCGCCGCCTGCTGGACGAACTGGCCGCCTGGAAGGCGGCCGGCCATGCCCCGCCCGATGTCGTGACCCTGGGCGGGCTTGGCGAACCGTGTCTGAACAGCGAACTCGGGGCCGTCATTGCCGGGGCCAAGGAATTGTTTCCGGACTTGCCCGTGGCCGTGCTGACCAATTCGAGCCTGATGGCCGATCCAGACGTGCGTCTTGAACTCGCCCAGGCCGATATCGTGCTGCCGTCCATGGACACGCTGGTCCCGGCCGAGTACCATCGCCTGAACCGTCCCCACGCCGCCGTGGGCCTTACGGCCATCCGTCAGGGCCTGCTCGATTTTCGAGCCGCCTACGACGGCAAGATCTTTCTCGAAGTGCTGCTTTTGGCCGGGATAAACGATTCGGTTGAAAACAGCGAGCTTTTGCAGGGCTTTTGCCGGGAACTCGCGCCGGACCGGGTGGATGTGGTCACCCTGTCGCGCCCCGGAGCCCATCCGGGCTGCCAGGCCGCTTCGGCCGAGGCCCTGGCCCGGTTTAGGGCCGCCCTGGGCGGCTTCGCCCAGGATGCCGCCGCGCCGCGTCGGGCCGAGGGCCATGGCCCCGCCGCCCTGGCCGGGCCGCAGCTCGAAGCCCTGGCCGGGCGCATCGCCGCCTCGGTGGCCAGACGCCCCCAGACCGAGGCCGGTCTGGCCGCGGGTCTTGACGTGCCCGCCGCCCATGTCCGGCTGGCCCTGGCCGCCCTTGTCCGGGCCAAGGCCGTGCGCGAGCGGCGCGAAGGCGACGCGGTTTTTTATTCCGGCCTGGCCGGATAAACAAAATTTTGCCTGGGCAAGCCTGCCCAGGCAGGGAGTTTCATGGAAATGAGCAGAGGGAAGAAACGCAAGCAGAAAATGTTCATCAGCGTGCTGCCCGGCGAACAGGTCGAGGTGGCCGTGGCCGAGGACGGTCAGCTGCTGGAATATTACGTCGAGATGGTCCATCAGGCCAAAACGCGGGGCCACATCTACAAAGGCAAGATCCACAACATCGATCCCGCCTTGCAGGCCGCGTTCATCAATTACGGGGCCGAGCGCAACGGCTTTTTGCAGATCGACGAGGTACACCCCGAGTACTACCAGATCGTGCAGGCCGGCGGCGACCGCCGTCCCAAGTATCCGCCCATCCAGAAGGCGCTGAAAAAAAATCAGGAGCTCCTTGTCCAGGTCGTCAAGGAACCCACGGGCCACAAGGGGGCGTTTCTCACCACCTATCTGTCCCTGCCGGGCCGCTATTTCGTGCTGACCCCGGGCCGGGAGCAGCGGGGCGTGTCGCGCAAGATCGAGGACGAGGCCGAACGCAAGCGCCTCAAGGAAGTCATTTCCGGCCTCAAGCTCGACGAGGGCCTGGGCCTTATTGTCCGCACCGCCGCCTTGTCCCAGTCCAAGACGTCGCTGGAGCGCGATCTTTCGTATCTCAAGCGCCTGTGGAAGGAAGTGCGCCAACGCGGCACCACGGCCGAGACGCCAAGCCTCATTTATCAGGAACTCGACCTGTCCTCCCGGGCCGTGCGCGATTACCTGACCGACGACGTGGGCGAAATCTGGGTGGACGAACCCGAGACGGCCAAGCGCGTGTCGGAAATGGCCACCCTGGTCTATCCGCGCCGTCCGGGCATCGTCAAACAGCATCCCGACGTGGACGTGCCCTTGTGGGACCGCTTCAACCTGCGCAAGCAGATCGAGCAGCTCTATGGCCGCGAGGTCACCTTGCCCAGCGGCGGCGTGCTGGTCTTTGACCACGCCGAGGCGCTCACCGCCGTGGACATCAACTCCGGCAAGATCGGCGGCGAATCGAATTTCCGCGAGATGGCGCTCAAGACCAACATCGAGGCCTCCGAGGAAGTGGCGCGTCAGTTGCGGCTGCGCGACATCGGCGGCCAGGTGGTCATCGATTTCATTGAGATGAAGGACCGAAAGCACGTGGCCGAGGTGGAAAAGACCCTGCGCGCCGCCTTTAAAAACGACCGCGCCCGTACCGACGTCGGCCGCATTTCGCGCTTTGGCCTGCTCGAAATCGTGCGCCAGCGCCTGGGATCCTCAGCCCTGTCCATCACTTCCGAGCCCTGCCCGTGCTGCAACGGCTCGGGCCAGCGGCGCAACCACGAGTGGCAGGCGCTGACGGTGCTGAAAGACATCTACCGCCAGCTGCGCAAGGATTCGAGCCAGGAGACGGTGACGGCCAAGGTCTCCGAGGAACTGTCCCGCTATCTCCTCAACCATAAGCGCGCCCGACTCTCGGCCATGGAAGAGGAGTTCAAGAAAAAGATCGTCATAAACGCCCTGTGACGCCATGGCCGGCCGGGTCCTGCTCCATATCTGTTGCGGCCCGTGCGCCATCGCGCCGCTAGCGCGTCTGACCGAGGCCGGCCTGGAGGTTGTCGGGCTTTTCGCCAACGACAACATCCAGCCGGCTGCCGAATGGCTGCGCCGCCGCGACGGCGCGGCCCAGGTCGCGGCCCGGTTCGGCGTTGGCCTGCGCGTTGACGCCTACGATCCCCTGCCTCACATGCGCCGCTCCCTGGCTGATCCGGCCGGGCGCTGTCGTCCTTGCTGGGAAGAACGCCTGGCCCGGGCGGCCGTTGTTGCCCGTGAGCAAGGCTGCGACGCCTTCACCAGTTCGCTGTTGTACAGCCGCTACCAGGATCACGCCGCCATCGCCGCCCTGGGGCGGGCAGCCGGCGAGGCGGCCGGCGTGGCCTTTCATTACGCCGACTACCGCACCCACTGGGACGAGGGCGTGGCCCTGTCCAAGGACTGGGGCGTCTATCGCCAGCCGTACTGCGGCTGCGTGCTCAGCGAACTCGACCGCTACGCCAAGAAGCTGCGCCGTCCGCCGGTCATCGACGGTTAATGTCGCGTCTCTTAAAAAATACAACTGTATTTTTAAGGAAAACCAAAGGTTTTCGTCTGCTGTCTGTGGCGTGATCCATGTGCTATACTTGGACGCGACACTAAGCCGTACCACGGCGGCTCCCGCCGGGGCATGGCCATGATCTCCTGCGCCCATCCGGGGCGAGCGCCGGCTCCGCCTAGGATTTCTCGGCTCACCGCTGTTTTCACGACATGCCGACACATTTCTCCTCCGTCATCAAGCGTTTTTGCCGGGCTCGGCGTGGTCGTCGGCCGTTGTTCCCCTGGCCGCGAGGGCTTATAAGACCCCTTGCAGACGCGCCGCATTGATCCGGCTGGTTCCATTTTGTCTGGAACGATAAGCTCAAAAATCAATTACAAATGGACTCGTTGTCGAGCCTTCCACCCCGAGCCTTTGGAAAAAACATGCACCACGCCTTGCTTTTGGCCGTAGCCGCTGGCTTGGACCTGATTTTCGGCGATCCTCGCCAACTGCCGCATCCGGTACGGGCCATCGGCTGGTGCTACGCCCGACTGGACGCCCTGGCCGACCGGCTTGGCCAGCGCAGCCGGCTTTTCGGCGCGCTGTCTGTGGTCGCCGTGGCCGGCGGCAGCGCCTTGATTGTGGCGGTGGCTGGCGCGCTGCCCGTCGTGGGCACGGTGTTGGCCGTCTATTTCGCCTATGCCGGCTTGGCCCTGGGCAGCCTTTTGGCCGAAGGACGACGGGCGGCACGCTTCTTGATTGCCGGGGATACGGAAGCTGCCCGCATGGCCGTTGGCGGGCTGGTCAGCCGCGACGTGGCCGGCCTGGACGCCCCGGAGTTGTGGCGAGCTCTGGCCGAGTCCGTGGCGGAGAACGCCAACGACGGATTTGTGGCCCCCTTTTTCTGGCTGGCCATCACCGGTCCGGCCGGACTGTGGGCCTACAAGGCGGTGTCCACGGCCGACTCCATGTGGGGCTACCGCACCCCGCGCCACGAGCGGCTCGGCTGGTTCGGGGCCCGGGCCGACGACGTCCTGGCCTGGCTGCCGGCCCGGCTGACCGTGGCCGCCCTGTGGCTGGCGGCGCGGCTCATGGGCGCGGGGAGGAGCGTTCGCCTGGGCGACATCGCCAGGGACGCGGCCACAAGCGGCAGCCCCAACGCCGGCTGGCCCATGGCTGCTGCGGCCTGGCTATGCGGCGGCAGCATGGGCGGCCAGACGCGCTACCATGGAGTGCTGGTCGATAAGCCACGGCTGGGGCCATCGGACCGTCCTTGGGATGCGGCCCGTTACGAATTGCTGAGCGCCATGGTATTGTTTGCGGGGTGTATTGTTGCAGTGGGAACAGTTGCCTTGTGTAGCATAGGGGTGTGGTCTTTTGTGTGATTGTTGCCGTCGAGATGAGTCGTCTGATCTTTATTTGTCCAGTCTGTAATATCGATGGCGGCACAAAAAAATGATTTTTTGTTGACGAGATTCTATTTTTGGTGGTAGGTGATAAAGTACGATTTTTTCAGGAGGGCAGACTCATGGCTTTTGAAGGTACCGTCAAGTGGTTTAGTGACAAAAAAGGCTATGGATTCATCATGCGCGAAGGCGAAGATGATGTCTTTGTCCATTACTCTTCCATTGAAGGGGATGGCTTCCGCACGCTTCGCGAAGGTGAGCAAGTAACGTTTGAGATTCTTCAGGGCGAACGTGGCCCCAAAGCCTCTAACGTGGTGCGTCCCGCCTAGCTGCATTGTCCCATTGCACAAGACAAAGCCCCCGTCGGACCTCTCCGGCGGGGGCTTTGTGACGTTTGTGCGCCAAAAGGGGCGGCGTGTTACGCGCCCAGAGCCTTGGAACGGTCCCGGGAGGCCACTGCGGCGTCGATGATGGCCGCCCGCACCGCCTGGCGGTCCAGGTGCATGAGCGCCTCGATAGTGGTGCCGGCCGGCGAAGTCACCATTTCGCGCAGGATGCTCGGATGGATGTTCGTCTCCGCCGCCAGCTTGGACGTGCCGGCGAAAAGGCCGATGACGATGTCGGTGGCTTTGTCGCGAGGAAAGCCCATGAGCACGCCGGACTCGATCAGCGCCTCCATGAAGTGGAGCACGTAGGCCGGGCCGGAGCCGGCAAGCCCCGTGAAGGCGTCGAAGAACTTCTCTTCCAGCACATAGGTGCGTCCCAGGGCGGCGAAAAGCGTCTCGACAAAGGCCTTGCGTTCGGCGTCCAGGGCCGGATCGTCCAGGCACAGGGCGAACTGGCCCGCGCCGACCAGGGCCGGGGTGTTGGGCATCACCCGCACCACCGGACACTTGCCGGCCGAGAGTTCACGCAGCTTCTCCACAGTGACCCCGGCCACGATGGACACGAGCACCGTTTCCGGACCAAGGGCCGGGGCCAGTTCGGCCATGGCCGCGGCCAGATACTGCGGCTTGACGCACAGGATCAGATAGTCGCTGCCGGCCGCCAGATCTTCGGGAGTCGCGGCTGGCTTGGCCAGCTTGTCGGCGGCCAGGGCCGCCACCTTGGCGGCGTCCACGTCGTAGGCCAGGGCCGAGACGTCGGGAACGGCGGCCAGACCTTTGATGATGGCCGCGCCCATGTTGCCCGCGCCGAGAAATCCGATGACGGCGGCCATGGCCCTAGCCCACCATTTCCAGGGCGCTGAAGAAGTAGCCGGTCTCGACGGCGGCCGTCTCCGGAGCGTCGGAGCCGTGGACCGAGTTCTTCTCGATGTCCAGGGCGTAGCATTTGCGGATGGTGCCTTCCTCGGCGTTGGCCGGGTTGGTGGCGCCCATGAGCTTGCGGTACTTGGCGATGGCGTCGTCGCCTTCCAGGATGGACACGACCACCGGGCCGGAGGTCATGAAATCGACCAGGCTGCGGAAAAACGGACGTTCCTTATGCACGGCGTAAAAGCCCTCGGCCTCGGCGGTGGACAGCTGGATCATCTTCATGGCCACGACCTTAAGCCCGGAGTCCTGGATCATTTTGAGGATGGCGCCGGACAGATTGCGCTCAACGGCGTCGGGTTTGATGATGGAAAGCGTGCGTTCCATGGATGTGCTCCTTGATGGTTTTAGCTTCGGGACAAAGCCCGGCGTGCGGCCCTTACCGCGAATCCGTCGCCAAGGCAAATGCCGCGAGCGGGGAGAGGCAGGAAGGGAGGGGGATGCCTCCGGCGGCTGGGGGCCTGAGGCCCCCAGACCCCCCAACTGGAGAAAGGTTTAAAGGGGTTTTGACGAGGATGGGCTGAGGCCCGGCCCCCCGGTTATTTATCGATGAAGAGCGGCAGGGGAGTTATACGCGGCCGGCGATGGCGCGCAGCACGGCTTCCCGGTCCACCATGCCGCGAAGCTTGCCGTCGTCGTCGGTGACCACCAGGCGCTTCACGCCGTGGACGATCATTTTTTGCAATACGTCGGTCAGCGCCGCGTCCTCGGCCACGCTGTAGACCGTGGTTTGCATGGCCTCACCCGCCGTGCCCACCGGACAAACGCCGGCGGCCTCGTCGTCCTTTTTCCCGAAAAGCGCCTGCAGGATGCCCGGACGCTTGGACGGGCCGCAACGGGCCAGCAGATCGCCGTCGTGGACGATGCCGGCCACCTTGCCGGCGGCGTCCAGGACCACCACCCGCCGCAGCGGCGAAGCCACCAATCGGGACGCCACGTCAAGCAGCGATTCGTCGGGCCGGGCCGTGGGCACGTCGGTGATGAGCACGTCCCGGGCTTGCTGCATGAGCCCGGCCGTGAAACGCGGCATGGCCTCGGTCGCCCCGACCGGCACCTTGGCCGCTGCCCGTAAAATATCCGTACGGCTGACGATGCCGATCAGCTCCCCAGCCTCGTCCACCACCGGCAACCGCTTGAGGCCCTTTTTTACCATGCGCTCGGACGCTTCCCGCAGGCTCGTGCGCTCGCCGATGGTCTCGGCCGGCGCGGTCATGACTTCCTTGACGGTGTGCCCGGACAGGGCCGCCGCCGCCTCTTCCCGGGCGTCGGCCGGCAACAGCCCGAACAGCGACAACCGGGCCGACAGCCCGCCGCGCGTGAGCAGATCGCCGCCCGTGACCACGCCCAGAACCTTGCGCCCGGCGTCCACCACCGGCACGGCCTTGACGTGGCGGGCCACCAGCAGGTCCACCACCTCGCCAAGGTCCGTGTCCGGCCCCACCGAGGCCACGTCCGCCGCCATGACGTCGCGCACCCGCACTGGACACCGGAACAGGGCCGCCATGCGCTGGCGCGTCACCACGCCGCCCTTGGCAAGCTTTTCGATTCGGGGCAGCAAGGCGTCGATGCGCTCGGGCCGGTCGGCGATCTCCACCACCATGGGCAAATCTTCCGACAACCGCAAAATTTTCGCCGTATGCACCAGACTGCCGGCTCCAAAGCCCAGCACGCCGCGAAACACCGTGGCCCCGGCCGCCCCGTGCCGCCGGGCTTCCTCCACCACCAGCTCATAAGCCGGCCGGCCGTCCACCCGATCCGACTCGCCGCAGTACACCCGCACCAAATCGATTTCCATCCAGTCCGACATAGATGCTCCATGGTAAGCAAGCGGGCTCTGCCCGCGCCCGCCGGGGGGGGATAATCCCCCCCGGACCCCCTTGCCTGGGTGGGCTGTCGCGACGCGGGAAGCCCGCGTCGCGACAGCCCACCCAATCAACGGAATCCAGAGGCCATGATCACGCCGACGACGTTAAAATACGTGTTCTTTCTCCACCACTTCGGCCCCGCTTCGGGGCCGAGGGCCGGTTGGGGTCGGGATTTTGGCCGGGAATAACGGCGCGCCAGCGCCGAGATTCCCGGCCAAAATCCCGACCCCATCTTCGCGAAGCGCCGTCACCCACCGTCTGCCCCCTCACCCGCCTGCCAACCCAGGCTGGGGGTCCGGGGGGCTAAGCCCCCCGGCGGGTGCGGGCAGAGCCCGCTCTTCCTCTTGCTCTCCCTCGTCCGCTCTCCCGCCACCACGCCTTTCTTACCACTCCCACTACCATGCCCATCCCACCCGTCCTGTCCCAGCTATATCAGCCTTCCCAGCGCCAGGCCGGCGAACAGGGCGGCGAAGCCGAGGATGGTCTGGAAGCCGAGGTTGGCGAGAAGGGCGAGGTAGCGGTGGTCTTCGAGCAGGCCGCCGCTTTCGAAGATGAAGGTGGAGAAGGTGGTGAACGCGCCCATGAAGCCGGTGAGCAGCACGGCGCGCGCTTCGGTGCGCAGCAACATGCGTTCCGCGCCGGCTTCCCAGACCAGGCCGAAGAGGAAGCAGCCGAGGATATTGACCACGGCCGTGCCCCAGGGGAAATCCCGGCCCAGGACGTCGTAGACCAGTCCCGAGAGCCAGTAGCGGGCCAGGGTGCCGGCGGCTCCGGCCAGGGCGATAAATCCCAGTTTTTCGAGCATGTCGCCACTCCGGGGGCGGGCGGCGGGGGTACGCGCGTCCGGGTGATTTCGTGTTTTTTCTTACGCCTGGGCGCAAAAAGCGTAAAGGGCGCGGTTGACGAAACCAATCCCATCGTTATGGTATGGATTTGTCACGGGTCTTTGAAAAAACGGGGTTCGCCCCTTTTCGCCAACCGCCTTTTACGGCATACACTGGCGTTGCGACGCCGGCCGCGTGCCGATGCAACGGAGGTCAACATGTGGGAATATACGGATAAAGTAAGGGATCATTTTCTCAATCCGAGAAATGTCGGCAGCCTCGACGACGCCAACGCGGTGGGCGAGGTGGGATCGCTTGCCTGCGGCGACGCGCTCAAGCTTTTTCTCAAGATCAGCGATGCCGGCGTCATTGAGGACGCGAGCTTTCAGACCTTCGGCTGCGCTTCGGCCATTGCCTCCAGTTCGGTTTTGACCGAGCTGCTCAAGGGCAAGACCATCGAGGAAGCCAAGGCGCTGACTAACAAGGACATCGCCGAGTTCCTGGGCGGGCTGCCCAAGGAAAAGATGCACTGCTCGGTCATGGGCCAGGAGGCCCTGGAAGCGGCCCTGGCCAATTATCTGGGCGAGAAGGCCCCGGAGCACGAGCCCGAAGGGGAACTCGTGTGCAAGTGTTTCGGCGTCTACGACGGCCAGTTGCGCCGGGCCATCCGCGAAAACAAGCTGACCACGGTCGAGGAGATCACGGACTACACCAAGGCCGGCGGCGGCTGCGGCGATTGTCTGGAAAAGCTGGCTGCCATCCTGGCCGACGAGCTTGGGCAGGCCGCCAAGAAGCCGCTGGTCGAGCTGGAAGTCAAGCGCCCCATGACCAACCTTGAGCGCATGAAGCTCGTGACCAAGGTCATGGAGGAGGAGATTCGCCCCAACCTCAAGAAGGACGGCGGCGACATCGAACTGGTGGACATCGACGGCCAGACGGTCTTCGTGTCGTTGCGCGGGGCCTGCAAGGGCTGCCCGAGCAGCAACGTGACCTTGACCGAATTCGTGCAAAAGCGGCTCCAGGAACTGGTCGAACCCGGCATCACGGTCAAGGAGGCGCGGTAATGAACCCGGTCGTCTATCTCGACAACAACGCCACCACCCGGGTCGCCCCGGAAGTGGCGGAGGTCATGCTGCCCTATCTGACGGAATTCTACGGCAACCCCTCCAGCATGCATTCCTTTGGCGGCCAGGTCGGCCTGCAGCTCAAAAAGGCTCGGGCCGACGTCGCCTCGGTCCTGGGCTGCGACCCCCTGGAGCTGATTTTCACCTCCTGCGGTTCGGAGTCGGACAACACCGCCATCTTAAGCGCCCTGGCCGCCCAGCCCGAGAAAAAGCACCTCGTCACCACCCGGGTGGAGCATCCGGCCATCTTGAGCCTGGCCAAGCATCTGGAAGAAAAGGGCTACGAGGTCACCTATCTCGGCGTTGACGACAAGGGCAACCTGGATCTGGACGAGTTGGCCGGCGCCGTCCGCAAGGACACGGCCATCGTGTCCGTCATGTACGCCAACAACGAAACCGGCGTCATTTTCCCCATCCCGGAGATCGCCGCCCTGTGCAAGGCCAAGGGTGTGCTGTTCCATACCGACGCGGTCCAGGCCGTGGGCAAGATCGACATCGATCTGTCCAAGCTGCCCGTGGACATGCTGTCGTTGTCCGGCCACAAGCTCCATGCGCCCAAGGGCGTGGGCGTGCTGTACGTGCGCAAGGGAACCCCGTTTCGGCCGTTTCTCATCGGCGGCCACCAGGAGCGCGGCCGCCGGGCCGGCACCGAAAACACCGCCGGTATCATCGCCCTGGCCGCGGCCATGACCCTGGCCAAGGCGCACATGGCCGAGGAAAATACCCGGGTGAAAGCGCTGCGCGACCGCCTCGAAGCCGGCATCCTGGCCGCCGTGCCCCACAGCCAGATAAACGGCGACACGGCCCACCGGCTGCCCAACACCACGAGCATCGCGTTCAAGTTCGTCGAAGGCGAAGCCATTCTCCTCATGCTCGACCAGTACGGCATCAGCGCCAGCTCCGGCTCGGCCTGCACCTCGGGCAGCCTCGAACCCTCCCACGTGCTGCGGGCCATGGGCGTGCCGTTCACCTACGCCCACGGCTCCATCCGGTTCAGCCTGTCGCGGTATACCACCGACGCCGACATCGATCTCGTCCTCGACAAGCTGCCCGGCATCATCGAAACCCTGCGGCGCATGTCGCCGTTCAGCGAGGAAGAAGCCGCCAAGCCGGCGTGCACCTGCTGATAGGGCGCTTGCTGGGACGCTGCCCTGGACCCGCCGGGGGACTCAGTCCCCCGGACCCCCGGCATGGGTGGGGTAGGCGGGTGGGAGGATGGACGGCGGCGTCGCGCGAAGATGGGGTCGGGATTTTGGCCGGGAATCTCGGCGCGGGAGCGCCGTTATTCCCGGCCAAAATCCCGACCCCAACCGGCCCTCGGCCCCGAGGCGGGGCCGAATTGGTGGAGAAAGAGTTTTTAAAAAACGTTGTCGGCGTGATTATCGTCTCGTATCCCTTTGATTGGGTGGCGCGATGGCGGCGCGGGCTTCCCGCGTCGCCATCGCGCCACCCAGGCAAGGGGGTCCGGGGGGGATTATCCCCCCCGGCGGGTCCGGGCAGAGCCCGGTTAACGGGAGTGGCCATGCGAATTGCAAACAATATGCTGGAGTTGGTGGGCAAAACGCCCATGGTGTGGTTGACCCGGATGGCCGAAGGCTGTTCGGCCCGGGTGGCGGCCAAGCTGGAGTCGTTTAATCCCTGTTCGTCGGTCAAGGACCGCATCGGCGTGGCCATGATCGAGGCGGCCGAGCGGGAAGGCAAGATCGGTCCGGGAGCGGTCATCGTGGAGCCGACCTCGGGCAACACCGGCATCGGCCTGGCCTTTATGTGCGCCGTGCGCGGCTATACGCTCATTTTGACCATGCCGGAGTCCATGAGCCTGGAGCGGCGCACGCTGCTGAAAGGCTTTGGGGCGCGGCTGGTGCTGACCCCGGCGGCCAAGGGCATGTCCGGGGCGGTGGAGCGGGCCAGGGAGCTGGTGGCCGAGATGCCTGGGGCGTTCATGCCCATGCAGTTCGCCAATCCGGCCAACCCGGAGGTCCACGCCCTGACCACCGGGCCGGAGATCTGGGACGACACCGACGGGCTGGTGGATATTTTCGTGGCCGGGGTCGGTACGGGCGGCACGGTGACCGGCGTCGGGCGGTCGCTCAAGGCCAGAAAGCCGGGGCTTAAGGCCATCGCCGTGGAGCCGGCGGCCAGTCCGGTGCTGTCCGGCGGCAAGGCCGGCCCCCACGCCATCCAGGGCATTGGCGCGGGTTTCGTGCCTGAGGTGCTGGACCGCGGCGTGGTGGACGAGGTGGTGACCGTGTCTAATGAGGACGCCCTGGCCACGGCCCGACGTCTTTTGCGCGAGGAAGGCATTTTGTGCGGCATTTCTTCCGGGGCCAATGCCTATGCCGCCTTGGAACTCGCCCGCCGGCCGGAAAACGCCGGCAAGGTGATAGTTTTTATTGTCTGCGACACGGGTGAGCGCTATCTCTCCACGCCGCTTTTCAGCGAGGGAGTCTGATGTCCGACGCCAAATTCCCGTTGCCACGGCCGCGCCGACGCACGCCGGTGGAGTGGGTGACCGAAATGTTGTGCGAGGAAGCTTCCTACGAGAAGGTGTACCATCGCCCGCTCCATGACGAACCCATGCCCTCGGTGCCGGTGCTGGAAGAGGTCATGGAACGCCTGCGCGGCATCCTGTTTCCGGGCTATTTCGGCCATTCCGACGTCTCGCCGGAGAACATGCGCTTTCACATCGGCGCCAGCCTCGACGCGGTGCATCGGCTCCTGGTCGATCAGGTGCGCCGGGGGCATTGTTTTTTTTGCGAGATAGACCGGGCAGGCACCTGCCAGGACTGCCAGGAGCGGGCCGAAAAGTTGGTCGGCGATTTCCTCATGCGTCTGCCCGACATCCGCGAGGCCCTGGCCGAGGACGCCCAGGCCGCCTTTGAGGGCGACCCGGCCTCGCGTTCGCCCGGCGAGACCATCTTCTGCTATCCGAGCCTGACGGCGCTCACGCATCACCGGGTGGCCCACGAGCTGCACAAGCTCGGCGTGGACCTCATTCCGCGCATCATCTCCGAGATGGCCCATTCCCGCACCGGCATCGACATCCACCCCGGGGCCACCATCGGGCGGCGGTTTTTTATTGACCACGGCACCGGCACGGTCATCGGCGAGACCTGCATCATCGGCGACAACGTGCGGCTGTATCAGGGCGTGACCCTGGGGGCCAAAAGCTTCCCCAAGGACGAGGAAGGGATGCTGGTCAAGGGCATCGCTCGCCATCCCATCGTGGAAGACGACGTGGTGGTGTATTCCGGGGCCACGGTGCTGGGGCGCATCACCATCGGCAAGGGGGCGGTCGTCGGCGGCAACGTCTGGGTCGTTGACGACGTGCCGGCCGGGGCGCGCATCGCCCAGCAAGGCTCGGGCGGGGTGATCATCCGCGACGGTGCGGGGATTTAGCTTCGCGTCTCTTGAAAAATACGAGAGTATTTTTCAAGAGAAATTTATAATTTCAGTCTGTTGCCTGCGAAAAGCCATAGGCGTTTTCCGTGGACGCGACTGCGCTTCGCCACTATAGTGGTTGCAGCAAACTCAGAAACGAACCTGATTGGGCCGGCGAAACGCGACAATCGCGCGTACACGCCGGGAACGCGGGTTCCCGGGGAGGGATGATGCGATTGTTGCTTGTGGCGCTGGCCTTGTGCGCGCTGGCCGGCTGCGCCGAAAAGTCCGGTTCCAAGTCGTTTATCGGCATCGACGCCTATCAGGAAGAAAGCCGCCGCTGGAAACAGGGCGAGGACGGCGACATGCGGTTTGGCCGCTATTCCACCCACCGTTATGCCGCCACCCAGCACGGCGTGGATTATTCGCCGACCACGAGTGCCTGGGGAAAAACCTACTATTAAGCCAAGTGGTTATAATTCGAAAGCCCGGCCGCGACAGACGTCGCGGCCGGGCTTTCGCCATTTGCAGCGGAAAAACTAGTCGGCGACGATCATGACGCTGGAGGCCTTGACCATGGCCTTGACCTTGGCGCCAGCCTTAAGTCCCATGTTCTCGGCGGATTCCTTGGTGATGACCGAAACGATTTCGACGCCGGGGGCGGCTTCGATGACGACTTCGGCGTTGACCATGCCGATGGTGACTTTCTTCACGGTGCCGGGGATGAGATTGCGGGCGCTGACTTTCATGATGGTACTCCTGGCCTCGGGGCCGTCTTGAGGCGGGGTCGGGAAGGCCTCGCCGTTGCGTTCCGTGAGGCAAGAGATAATACGGGATTTACTCACACGCAAATTAATTTTTTCGTGTTAGTTATGTTATTATTAACACATTAAATTACAGTATTTTAGCATTAGTTGAGTCACGCTAATGAATTTTGCGAGATTCTTGATTTGAAAGATATGATTTTCGCTTAACTCCATTATTTTAGATAGTTACTGCAAAAATTGTAAAATTCTCGCCGGAAAATGTTACGAGAACATCAGATGCGATGCAGGCGCGGGGATGGGACATTTCGCCTTGGCCGCCCTGTCCCTGGGCAGTGGTGGCGGGACAGGCGGTTTGGGACAGCGGTGCAGGACCGGGCGGTGCAGGACCGGGCGGTGCAGGACCGGGCGGTGCAGGACCGGGCGGTGCAGGACCGGGCGGTGCAGGACCGGGCGTGCGCCCCTGCTTGGGGCGCACGCCCATTGATTTACTTGGCGGCGAAGTCCAGCCGCACCACCACCGTCGGGTCGAGCACCTGGAAGGTGAAGGATTCCAGGAAGAACAGCGCGACCTTTTCGGTGTCGTGGGAGGCGTAGCCGATGGCGATGTCGCCGCCAAGGGTCATCTCCAGGTCGCCGCCCCGGGTGGAGAGCAGGTAAGCTTCCTCAATGAACGGGCTGACGATGACCTGGCCGCCAAGCATGGTTTCCAGGTACTGCGACAGGGGATAGCCCCGCACATGGCCCGACAGGGCCACCCACAGCTCCGGGCCGACCACCAGGGCGTAGGGGCCTTCCACTGAGGTTTTGCGTAGGGCGGTCAGCGCCTTGGAGACTTTTTCGGCGATGTCCTCGGGGTTGGAGGAGACCTGCAGCCTTGTCTGGCTGGAGACTTCCGACAGGCCCTTGATGCCGGCCGGAGCAAAGCCGTGGTAGAGGGCCTCTTCCTCGAACCGGGCCAGTTTTTCGGCCGCCTCGTCCAGGGCGGCCAGATCGATGTCCTTGCCGCCCCGGGCGGCGTTGTCGATCTCGGCGATGTCCAGGGTAAAGGGCACTTTCACTTCGACCAGCGGTTTGACCTGATGCAGGCCGTAGGTGATGCCCGAGACCGACTGGGTCTTGGCGTATTCGATGCGCCCCAGGGGCACGGCGGCGTATTCCCAGCCAAGCGGCCCGGCCACGTCCACGACGCGGCGGCCCGAGAGCATGGTGGTCAGCGTCTGGCGGGCGCGGCTGTCCACGGCCTGCCAGGCGGCGGCGGTTACGGGGGCGAGATCGCGTTTGAGAATATCCATGGCGTCTCCCGTGGGTTAGCGGTTGCCCTTGAGGCTGCCGATGCCAAGCGAGCCGGAGCCGGCCGGGCTTTGGGGGGCGTTCGCCCCGCCTTCGGCGGCGTCTTCCAGGGCGGTGATGTCGCCGGTGGTGAACAGGTAGGTGCGCATGACCGCGTCCCAGCCCGGCATGGTGCGGCGCAGCCATTCCAGGCCCATGATGGCGTGCTCCATCTCCTCGTCGCGGTTGTGGGCCATGATGGCCTTGATCTGCGGATCGGTGGCGGCGACCACCCGCTGGTGGTACCAGTTGATGGCCTCGATCTCTTCCTTGAGGCTGGTCAGCGCCCGGACGAAATCCCGGTCCAGGGGCGAAAGCTCGGCAACGGGTTCATGATACTGGTCCATGCTTCCTCCTTGGCGCGTCCTGTCGGACGTGGACGGGCGCGCGAGATTGGGGCCAGTATGCCACAGGCCGGCGGGAATGCAACGGCGCAGGCTGGAGAATCGCGTGGCGTTCAGGCGTCGGGCGGGGCGCATCCGTGTCTGCCGACATGAGGCCGCCATGCGCCAAGGGCGGTCCGCTTGGGACCGGGCCGATTCTGTGCCGGGTAGGGCTGGGAGGGGGAAATCAGGCCGAAGCGGCAGGGAAGGCCGGCGCGCCGGGAAACCCGGAAGTCCCACGGTTCGCGCCGGCCCAAGAGGGGTCAGATGAGAATGAGGTTTTTGATCTCGTCGCTATCCGCTTCGTCAGGCGGAAAATGCGGCGCGAGCAGGCCGGCCAGGGTGTCCAGGCAGGCGATGAGCGCCTCCTTTTGCCGGCCGGCGGCGATGCCCCGGGTGAGCGCCGCCGTGGCCGCGTCCAGGGCGGCGGCGTCGAGGCGGCCGACAAGGCCCTTGTCGGGCTGGATGAAGACCAGCCGCTCGAAGACCGAGATGTAGACCAGCACGGCGTTGCGCTGCTTGGTTTCGGTCAGGCCATGGGTGAAAAACGCGGCCTGGGCGGCCTGCTTCGTTTCGGCCAGCCGCCGGGCCTTGGACACGAACAGGCGTTTGACGTCCGGGCAACGTTTGGCCGCCTCGAAGCCGGCCAGGGCAAAGACGCCGCCAAACAGCAGGAACAGCCACAAGTTGCGCGTGCCGAAAGCCAGGCACAGCACCAGCCCGGCGCACAGCCCCACGACCACGGCGCAGGCCAGCTCGGCCTTGGGATAGTCGTCGCTGGCCTCCACCACCATGGGCACGATTTCGGCCGAGGTCCGGGCTTCGGCCCCGGTCACGGCGGCCACGATGGCTTCCCGGTCGGCCGGGGAGAAAAACGCGTTGACATACTTGCTCATGACTCCCTCCTACCAGCTTCCCGACGAGCCGCCGCCGCCAAAAGAACCGCCGCCGCCGGAAAATCCGCCGCCGCCCGACGAGCCGCCTCCGCCGCCGACATAAAAGCCGCCGCCCCGGCGGCCGCTGCCGCCCCGGAACAGATACGGGCCCACCAGCCCGAGCACCGCGCCGCCCAGGCACAGCAGGGCCAGCATGGCCAGAGTCAGGCCGAAGAGGGCCCCGCCCAGGGGCAGGGCCAGGCCGAGCAGCCCGGCCCTGGCCGGGGCCGGCAGACCGGACAGCAGGGCCGACAGGATCATGGCCAGGATGAAAAGCCCGAAAAAGGCGTTGTCGTCGTGGCCCGAGGCGTTGCCGCCGCCTGGCGCGGCCTGGTACTCGCCGCGCGCGCCCTCGATGATGGCGGCCACGCCGGCTTCGATGCCGGCGTCGAACCGGCCGGCCTTGAAGGCCGGCACGATGGCGTGGTCGATGATGCGCCCGGTCAGCGCGTCAGTGAGCCGGCCTTCAAGGCCGTAGCCGACCTCGATGCGCACCTTGCGGTCGCCCTTGCTGACCAAGAGCAGCACGCCGTTGTCCTTGCCCTTTTGGCCGATGCCCCAGGCCTGGGCCACCTTGATGGCGTAGTCTTCCAGGGGTTCGCCCTGCAGCGACGGGATGGTCAGCACCACAAGCTGGGTGGAATCCGTGCGCTGGAAATCGGCCAGGGCGGCGTCCAGGCGGCTGACCGCGTCCTTGGAGAGCATCCCGGCCGTGTCGTTGACTCGGCCCGTCAGGCGCGGCACGTCCAGGGCCAGGGCCTGGCCGGCGCACAGGGCAAAAGCGAGCAGTACGGCGGCCAGGGGAGCATGGTAAGGCAGGCGTAAGGAAAGCATCCGCGATAACCTCCGTCGGCTAGAACTTCACCTTGGGGGCCTGCTGGGCCGCGTCGTCGGCCTTGTAGTATTCCTTGGGCGCGAGATGGAGCAGCATGGAGTTGGTCATGGAGTTGGGGAAGGTGCGGATGGAGCTGTTGTAGATCTGCACGGCCTCGTTGTAGCGCTGGCGGGCTACGTTGATGCGGTTTTCCGTGCCTTCGAGCTGGTGCTGGAGATCGCGGAAATTCTGGTCGGCCTTGAGCTGGGGATAGTTTTCGGCCACGGCCAGAAGGCGCGACAGGGCGGACTGCATCTGGCCCTGGGCCTGCTGGAAGGCGGCCATGGCCTTGGGGTCGGCCAGGGTTTCGGGGGTGAGCTTGATTTGGGTGGCCTTGGCCCGGGCTTCGGTGACGGCGGTCAGGGTGTCCTTTTCGTGGCTGGCGTAGCCCTTGACCGTTTCCACGAGGTTGGGGATGAGGTCCAGGCGACGCTGCAAGGTGGCTTCCACGTTGCCCCAGGCGGCTTTGACCGCCTCGTCGTTGGTCTGCATTTCGTTGTAGCCGCAGCCGGTGAGCCCGAAAAGGGCGACGACAAGGGCCAGGGCGGCAAGCAGTCTATTCATTGGGTGCTCCTTTGGAATCAAGAAAAGGGATGGCAATAGTTCGTCTATACCCCGCTCGGGCGGTGCAGGCAAGGCGTCGGCGGCCGGAGACGGTTCGGCAGGTTCACGCCGCGCGCGAGACCATGGAACGAGTCGGCATGAAAGCGGTGTTGTTGGTAAAAAAGAAGCGAGAGGCCCCGCGCCGGAAAGCGGCCCGAGGCCCAACTCCAGATGCCCCGGGAAAGGGGCAAGGCTGGGCGGCGGTCAGGAGACGGAGTCGCCGGCCGGCGCGGACCGAAGGCTTAGTCGGCCCGGCCCCGGCCAAGAATCCGGGCCACGATGTCCCGGGAATTGGCTTCGGCCTGCAGATATTCGTCCAGGGACAGGCCCGCGCCCAGGGCCACCTTCTTGCGGCGGTCCTGGCTGACGAAGTCTTCCGGGGCATGGGCGTCGTTGTCGATGACGAGCTTGGCCCCGAAGCGTCGGGCCATGGCCGCCACGTGGCCGTTGGTCAGGCTGTGGCCCTTGCGGGTGGTGATTTCCAGGGCCACGCCGCGCTCGGCGGCCAGCTCCGCCTCTTCGGGCGTGATCATGCCGGGATGGGCCAGGATGTCGCAGCCGCCCTCGATGGCGGCCAGGTTCGTGCCCGTTTCCACCGGCTCCACGATGGTCTCGCCGTGCACCACCACGAGCTGGGCTCCGGCTGCCCGGGCGCGCTCCACAAGCTGGGGAATGAGCGGCGGCGGCACATGGGTGATCTCCACGCCGTAAAGGGCCGTCAGCCCCAGAAAAGCGCCGGTCTCGGCCACGAACCGGCCGATGTTGGCCAGGATCAGGTCGAGGTTGGAATGGTCGGCGTGGTCGGTGAGCGCCACGGCCTTGTAGCCGGCCTTGACGGCGCGGCGCACCAGCTCGGCCGGAATGAGCACGCCATCGGAAAACGTGGTGTGGGTGTGCAGGTCGATCATGGTTACATCTTGTACTTGGTGTCGTTGGGGTCGTACTTTTCGAGCAATTCCGTCCATTTCTCCGAGTCGTCCGAGGCGAACTCGACCACCGAGGCCTCCTTGGACTCCTTGGCCACCTGATCGATGACGGCCTCGTTGACCAGGATCGGGGCCTTGGCCCGCAGGGCCAGGGCCACGGCGTCGGACGGGCGGCTGTCGATGCGGCGGATGCCGCCCTCCACTTCCACTTCGACGTTGGCGTAATACGTGCCTTCGGTAAGCTCGGTCAGGTTGACGCAGACAACGTGGGCGTCCAGGGCATGGATCATGTTGAGCAGCAGATCGTGGGTCATGGGACGCGGCAGTTCCACGTCATTAAGCGCCAGGGAGATGGCCATGGCTTCCATGGCCCCGATCCAGATGGGCACGGCGTTTTTTTCGTCCAAGTCCTTGAGGATGAGCACCGGGACTTGGGACTCCTCGTCCAGGGCCAGCCCGAAGACTTTCATTTCAATCATGATCGGCCTCCGCCTCCCCGACCAGGGAGTGCTTTTTGGCTTGGACGATGCGTACGGCGACAAACCTGCCGGCGTAGTCCGCCCCCGCGGGCAGCGGCACGTTGACCACTCGGCCGCCGGGGTCGCGGCCGCGCCAAGTCGCTCCCAGCGTGCCTTCGCGCCGGCTTTCCCCCTCGATGAGCACGACTTCCCGCCGTCCCAGCCGGGCGGCCAGGGAGGCGGCCAGCCGTTCGTCCAAAAGGGCCTGGAGTTCGGCCAGACGGGCCGATTTCTCCTCCGGCAGGATCTTGGGCGCAAGCTTCTCGGAAGCCGTCCCTGGCCTGTCAGAGTACATGAAGGAGAAGCCGCTATCAAATCCTACCTTGCGCACCAATTCGAGGGTGGCCTCGAAGTCGGCCCGGGTTTCGCCCGGAAAGCCCACGATGAAGTCCGAGGTCAGGGCGATGTCCGGGCAGGCCCGGCGCAGCTTCTCGACCAGGGTGAGATACGCGGCGGTGTCGTAGCGCCGGCCCATGCGGCGCAGAATGTCGTCGCTGCCCGACTGCACCGGCAGATGCAGCGCCGGGCACAGCTGGGGCAGGGCGGCGAAGCGTTCGATGACCTCGTCGCTTAGGTCCTTGGGATGCGAAGTGGTGAAGCGGATGCGCTCAATGCCGGGCACGGCGGCCACGGCGTCGAGGAGCTTGGCGAAGCTCGCGCCGTCGCCGGCGTCGTCCAGGCCGTAGCTGTTGACGTTTTGGCCAAGCAGCGTCACCTCGCGCACGCCGCGGGAAGCGAGGCTTTGGCATTCGGCGATGACCGAGGGCAGGGGACGCGATTTCTGCCGGCCGCGCACAAAGGGCACGATGCAGTAGGCACAATAATTGTCGCAGCCCTGCATGATGGAGACAAAGGCCTTGGGCGGCAGTTTGTCGTCGGGCCAGGACTGATCGCGCTCGGGATAGGCTTCGGAGAAATCCAGCAGCGACAGCCGCAGCTGCGGTTCCTCGGCCAGCCGGGCCAGGGCGCGGGGGGCGGCGGCGATGCCGTCGGTGCCGAAAACAAGCCGCACCATGGGAAAGCGCCGCCACAAGGTCGTGCCGAGTTGCTGGGCGGTGCAGCCGCCAACGGCGATGAAGGCGTTGGGATTATGCCGGTTGCGGTCGGCGATGCGGCCGATTTCGCTGACGACTTTCTGTTCCGGCTTGTCGCGCACCGAGCAGGTGAAAAGGATAAAACACTCGGCCTCCGCTTCGGGAGCCTGGGTGAAGCCTGCCGCAATAAGGGAACGGGCAAGCCAGTCGCCGTCGCCGACGTTCATCTGGCAGCCCATGGTGGTGACGTGGAATTTCATGGCGCAAGAGCCATAATGCACGCCGGGCCGGCGGTAAAGGGGGCGAGGCGCGGCCGTCGTTCGCGACGACCCGCGTCCGGTCGCAACAGGCTTGCCGATTTCTGCCCCGTGTGCCACGACGATAAGAACCCTGGTTCTCTCACTCCCGCCGCAGTGGCGGCCAACCTCAGGACGTCCGGCAAACCGCGAGGCGAAACATGGAACACCGCATCGAATCCGACAGCATGGGCGACATCGCCGTCCCGGCGGACAAACTCTGGGGCGCCCAGACCCAGCGCGCCATCGAATATTTCACCATCGGCGAGGAACGGATGCCCCGGGAACTCATCCGGGCCTACGGCATCCTCAAAAAGGCCGCCGCCACGGTCAACCGCGACCAGGGCCGGCTGCCGGCCGAACTGGCCGAGATGATCGTGACCGCCTGCGACGAAATCGTGGCCCATGCCCACGACGCCATGTTTCCCCTGCGGGTGTGGGTCTCGGGCAGCGGCACCCAGTTCAACATGAACGTCAACGAGGTTGTGTCCAACCGCTGCTGCCAGCTCGCCGGCACGCCGCTGGGGTCCAAACAGCCCGTGCACCCCAACGACCACGTGAACATGGCCCAATCCACCAACGACAATTTCCCCTCGGCCATGTACATGGCCGCCGCCATGGGCACGGTGGAGCGGCTTTTGCCCTCGGCCATCAAGCTGCGCGACGTGCTGGCCGCCAAGGCCGAAGTCTGGAAGGACATCGTGAAAATCGGCCGCACCCATCTCCAGGATGCCACGCCGTTGACCCTGGGGCAGGAATTCTCCGGCTACGTGGGACTGCTCAGCGACGCCGTTCGCCGCATCAAGGCGGCGCTTGGCGACGTTTACGCCCTGCCCCTTGGCGGCACGGCCGTGGGCACCGGCGTCAACGCCGCGCCGGGCTTTGCCGAGGCGGCCATCGCCGCCATCGCCACGCTGACCGGCCTGCCGTTTACGCCGGCCGCCAACAAGTTCACGGTCCAGGGCAGCCACGACGCGCTCATCCACCTGTCCGGGGCGCTCAAGACCCTGGCGGCGGCGCTTTTCAAGATCGCCAGCGACATTCGCCTCCTGGCCTGCGGCCCCCGGGCCGGGCTGGCCGAATTGCGCCTGCCGGCCAACGAACCCGGCTCCTCCATCATGCCGGGCAAGGTCAATCCCACCCAGTGCGAGGCCCTGACCATGGCCGCCGTCCAGGTCATGGCCAACGATCTGGCCGTGACCCTGGGCGGGGCGGGCGGCATTTTGGAGATGAACGTCTACAAGCCGCTTATTATCCACAACGTCATGCAATCGATCCGGCTGCTGGCCGACGCCATGAACAATTTCCGCCGTTTCGCCGTGGCCGGGCTGGAGCCGGACCGGCGGCGCATCGGCGAGCTTGTGGGCCGTTCGCTTATGCTGGTCACGGCGTTGGCCCCGGTCATCGGCTACGACAAGGCGGCGGAGATCGCCCATCATGCTGAGCAGCATGACCTGACACTGAAGGAAGCGGCCCTGGACCTTGGCTACGTCACGGCCGAGGAGTTCGACCGGGTGGTGGTCCCGTCACGCATGACCGGGCCGTACGTGGCGCGGGAGTAGTCCTGCCGTTGGCGGGGAACTCCTCGCCAACGGCAGCCCTTTCCCTTTGTCCATTGCAGGGGTCCGGGGGGATCATCCCCCCGGCGGGCGCGGGCAGAGCCCGCTCTTCCTCTTCCCTTATTCCCTCATTCCCCTTCCCCTTCACAACCTGACGTCGTCGGGATCGTGACGGGCGTAGGCCGTGCGGGCGCGGTCGAAACTTGTGGTGGCGTAGCAGTAGGCGCAGCCGAACAGGCAGCGGTCGTAGGCCCCGATGTCGCGGCTTTTGGCGCAGCCACAGCCCGGGCGCTGGCCGGGGTCGCGGTCGACGGTCACGGCGCGTCCGGTACGGGCGGCGATCCAGTCGCCGTCGATGCAGCGCGAGGCGTCGATGCCGGCGGCGGCGTAGTCGGCCGGCTGGCAGCAGGTCGTAAGCGTCAGGGAATGGGCGGCGGCCATATCGCGCAGGTCGAGCAGCAGGCGCAGGCGTTCGGCCTCGGGAACGTCGAGGGGGGCATAGCCTTGCGCAGCGGCGGCGGCCAGGCGTTTGGCGATTTTGCGGTAGGGTTCGACGAAGCTGACGATGACGCGGTCGGTATGTCCGGCCAGGGCGGCGGCCAGCCGGGCAAAGGTGCGGCGATGCCAGTCGGGCGGCGTGGCGGCGGTCAAGGCGATGGGGTCGTAGCGCCAAACCACCCGGCCGGGCAGGGCGGCGGCGAGGTCGCGGAAAGCAGGGATGGAAACGTCCGGGCCGGGGCATTTGGGGTCCAGGGGCCGGGGGTTGTCCAGGAGCGTGACGAGGAAGAAGGCCTCGTGGCCCATGGTGGCGAGTTCGGGCAGATGCGACAGCATGGGGCGCGGGTCGCGGGTCCAGAAAACGATGGCGGCGACATCCTCGGGAGCCAGTGACACGCGGCTGACCTGGGCGGCGTTGAAGGGGTTGGCCACTTCGCAAAAGCCGGCCCTGATCCGGTTCATGAACCAGCGGCTGTAGAAGGCCGGGATGTCCGTGCGCCGGCTGGCGCTTATGAGCACGCGCAGGCTCCGGCCTGGGTGAGCAGTTCGGCGAATACGGCGTCAGGGAGCAGACTGCCGCCGGTGGCCCAGAGGAGGTGGACAGCCGGACGGCCGAGCCGGGCCGGGAAGCCGGCCCGGCGCACGGCCAGGGGGCCGGCCAGGGCGGCAGCGGCCGAGGGTTCCAGACGCAGGCCGTCGGCGGCGTGGGCTTCGCCGACCAGACGCAGCATCCGGGCGTCGGTGACGGTGAGCGCGCCGTCTAAAACATGTTCCAGACAGGCGCAGGCCAGAGCCGAGGGGCGCGTCACAGCCAGGCCGTCGGCCACGGTCGGCCCGGTCAGGCCCAATTCCCGGGCGTCGATGCCGGCATGGCGGCCGGTGGCCAATCCCAGGAGCACGGCCGGGGCCGTGGTTGGTTCGACGGTAAAGCACAAGGCGGCCTCGCCAAGGGCCAGACGTCCGCCCAGGGCGATGCCGCCCGGCGCGCCGCCCACGCCGCAGGGCAGATACAGACACAGCGGCGTTTCCGGCGAGACGCTCAGGCCGGCAGCAGCCAATTTGGCTGGCAGCCGCAGGCCGGCCACACCGTAACCGGTGAAGAGATCAACGGAATTTTCGTCGTCGATGAAATGCAGACGGTCGTTGCCGGCCGCTTCGGCCCGGGCCACGGCGCAGGCGGCGGCGTAGTCGCCGGCGTGTTCGACCACTACGGCCCCGGCGGCGCGCAGGCGGTCTTTTTTCCAGGCCTTGGCTTCGGCCGACATGTGGACCACGACGGCAAACCCCAGCCCCCGGCCGAAAACGCCGATGGACAGGCCCAGGTTGCCGGTGGAACCGACGGAGAGGGTCTGGCCGGCGAAGAAGGCCTTGGCGGCAGGCTCGGCCAGCCGGCGGCAGTCGTCGCCAGGGCCGGCGAGCAGGCCCTCGGCCAGGGCCAGGCGCTCGGCCACGCACAGCACCGCATGGAGGCCGCCGCGCGCCTTGACCGAGCCGACCACGGGCAGGGCATGGTCGGCGGCCAGATAGACCCGGTCGGTTTCGGGCAGCCCGGCCTCATGGAGTCGGCGGGCTAGGCCCGGCACGGACAGAAGCGGCGATTCGACCACGCCCTCGGCCGGCCCAAGCTCAGGAAAAAGACGCGCCAAAAGCGGCGCGAACCGGTCGAAACGGTCCCGCGCCGCTTCGATGCCGGCCAGGGTAACGGGCAAGGTGTCCCGGACTTCGGCCATGGGCCGGCGGCCGGGATTGACGAAACACACGGGTTCTGCGGCGCGCAGGCCGGCAACAAGGGCGGCGTCCATAGCGACAAGCTAGCCCAAACCTGTCCGCCAAGCCAGCCCGCAACAATGGTGGTTTCCATCAAGGGGGTCCGGGGGGGATTATCCCCCCCGACCGCCGGAGGCATCTCCCTCTCTTCTAACTATTGGCCGCGTATTTGGCGGCGGCGCGGGCGGCGGGGGTGGTGTTTTTGACGGGGGGCAAGGTGGCTGGCGGCGGCGACGGCTGCAGCGGCGGCGCGGCCGGGAGAACCTGAGGCGTCGATTTTTTGGCGTTGCCGGCCAGGCGGAAGGGCGAGGCGAAGCGGTGGCCGCACTCCGGGCAGGCCATGAGCACACCGCCGACATCGGGCGGAAACCGCAGCGCCTGGCCGCAGCCGGGGCAGGTACGAACAAGGGCGTCGGACATCGGTGACTCCTTGGCCGGAAATTATGCAAGACAAGTGCCCGGTGCGGGCGGGATGGTTACAGCCGGGAGGGACATTGCGCAGGCGTCATGGAACCGTGGCGGCCGGGTATTCGGCCGGGCTGACAGCCGACCGCGCCTTATTGCTCCCAGACCGGCGGCCAGGCGCGCAAAAAAGCCAAGACGAGGTCGCGGCCTTCCTCGATGGACAGCCGTTCGGCGTCCACCACGCATTCGGCGGCCGGGTCTTCCTCGAAGGGCACGTCCACGCCGATGACTTGTCCCAAGCCCGGGAAGTCACGGCCGGTGGCTTTGCGCATCATGGCCTTGGCATAGAGGCCGGCCATGACCTTGCCTTCGGGACGGGCCGCCTCCCGGGCCATGGCCGTGGCCAGGGAACAGCGGACGTGGATTTCGGCGAAGTGCGGCATAAGCGACCGGGCGTAGTCGCGCATGGCCCGGCGCGGGGCCGAGGCGTCCAGGACCACGAGGCCGGTCTTTTGCCGGTACAGGCCGGCCGCTTCCTCGGCAAAAAGCTTGTAGGCTTTTTCGCGCTCGCCCTCGCTGTAGCTGGGCTTGGGGAAATAGGCCTTGCGCCGGTCGTCGAGTTCGAGCAGGGCCACATCGCCCCCGGCCAGGGTCAGATAGTGGCACACGGCCCGGGCCAGGGCGCTTTTGCCCGAGCCGGGCAGTCCGGTGAACCAGATGGCGGCAGGCATGGGGATCAGTCCATATAGCGGTTGAAGTTGGCCCAGTCGAAGCGGTCGTCTTCCAACACGTTTTCGAGAAACCGCAACAGCCCCTGGCGCACGGCTTCGGGATGGCCGGGATACCACTGGGGCGAGGCCACCACCAGCCCCCGGAAAACGTAGAACGGCGCGATGACGGCGAGCATCTCCGCATCGTTTGTGCGTTCCAGATAGGTCTCCCAGAAGGTCCGGTAGAGGCGCTCGAAGTCGCCGCCCAGGCGAGCGCCGCCGTAGAGGCCAAAAAGCACGAAATTGAGGCTCATGGTGGCTACGTCGTCGGCCGGCTCGCCCCATTGGCCCCGGCTGCGGTCCAGCACGGCGAAATCACGCGTCTCGCCCCCCTCCTGAATGAGCACGTTCCAGGGGTGGAAGTCGCCGTGGACGTCGCTTAAGCGGTGGGTGAAGTCCCGAAGCTTCCAGCGCCAGTCAATGACGCGTTTTTCCAGGGCGCAAAAACGCTCGGGCGGGAACAACTCGTAGGGATAGGGATAGGCGTCCACGAGGCCGAAGATGCATTCCGATGCGCCGATCAAATTGCGGACGCGGCGCAGATAGAGGTCGGCGTCGTCCTTCTTGGCGCTGTGCACCCGGGCCAGCCAGCGGGCGAACTCCCGGGCCATGGCCAGATCCTTGGCCTCCAGGCCGGTCTTTTGGATGCGGGCCAAATCCAGATAATAATCGTAGCCCGGGGCCTTCTCGGTGACGATGAAAAATTCCCGGGGCCGGGACACGGGCACGAGGTTGTCGTCCTCGTCGAAATAGCCCAGGGCCATGGGGCGCACATGCTTTTCCATCTCCCCGGAGGTGGCGTGCTGGAACATGAGGATGGCGGCCCGGTCCCAGTAGAACTGGTGGCCGTACTTGTCGCCGCGCATGATGGACAGCACGCCCCGGCGCGGCTCGCCGCCGGCTTCAAATTCCAGGCACACCGGCTTGCCGTAGCCAAATTCCTTCATGCCCTGGTCGTCCACGCCCATCTCGCAGGCTCCGGCCAGGCGCGCGTCAGGCCCGAAAGCCTGGGCGAGGAAACGCTCCAACGCCTCCGGCCGTATGGTGATGGCTGGTTTTTTTTCGGTTCCTTTACGCATGGGGAAGAGGCCTCCGGCGGCTGGGGGCCTGAGGCCCCCAGACCCCCCACTTGGGAGAAGGGGGGAAAGGGGTTGTGGACGTGATTGGCGGCACGTCGCTTATAAAGAATAGGCGCAGGCGGCGGAGGCTGCAAGGGATAAACCTGTCGAGGGGGCCGGGGGATCATCCCCCCGGCGGGGCGCGGGGCGGAGCCCCGCTCTTATCTCTTCGTGAATCCCCACTTCACGAAGGCCCAGCCGAGGCCGGCGCATAGGGCGGCTTCGGTGGCCACGGTGGCCAGGGCCGAGCCTTTGGCGGCTAGCAGGGGAATCAACAGGAAATTGAGCCCGATGTTGACCCCGGCGGCGATGATGGTGACGACGGCGTAGTAGCGCTCGCGGCCCAGGGCCACGAGCCCCTGGGTCAGGACGTAGTTGGGCAGGATAAAGGGGAGCGAGGCCAAAAGCCAGGCCAGGAGCGGTTCGGCGGCGGCGTATTTGTCGCCAAAGGCCAGGCGCAGGATGGAGGGACCAAGGATAAGGCCGCCAAGAGTCGCGCACACGGCCAGGGCGATCATGACGCCGAGCATGAGGCGAAAGGAGCGGCCAAAGGCCCCCTGATCGTCGAGGTTCACGCGCAGTTTGCGGAAAAACACGTGGGCCAGGGGCGTGGCCAGCATGATGACGCCCTCGATGAGGCGGTAGGCGGCGGCGTAGTTGCCCACGGTCGCGTCGTCGCCGGTAAGGAACTTCAGCAGCACGATGTCGCAGCGGAAGTAGATGGTGGTGGCGGCCGAGATGCACAAAAACGCGGCGCAGGGGGCGTAGACGTCGCGGTAGAGGCCCAGCTTCGGGCGCGTGCGCAGCGGCCGGGCGTAGGGCGTGGCCAGAGCCAACAGCTGGCCCACGGCCAAACCGGCGAAGACGGCCAGGGGGCCGGGCGACGGGAAAAGGAGAGCCGCTCCGGCGGCCAGGGCCGTGGCCGTGCGTACCACGGCCCGCCATAAGGCTTCGGCCGCGAAGTTGTTGTGGCCCTTGAGTTCGGATGAGACGAGGGAAGAAGCGCAAAAAAGGGCGTAGTAGATCACGGCCGCGCCCAGGGACAGGCGCTCGCCCAGGGGAAAAAGCGGCACCATGCAGAACCCGAGCAGCGTCACGGCCAGCAGATGGCCCAGGGCCAGGGACAACAGCGGCGGCCGGTCCGGAAGATGGGCCAGCCCGGCCTTGGCTGTTTCGCGAAAGACCAGGGTGGAAAAGCCGCCGTCCTGCAGGATGGCGAAAAGTGACCCCAGGGTAAGGAGGTAGGAATATTCGCCAAACACGGCCGGCCCAAGCGCCCGGCCAAGCAGGAAGGTCAGGCCCACGGACACGGCGGCGGCGTAGAGGGTGGCCGCCCACTGGCTACTAAGCGCCTTGGCCAGGGCGCGGCTCACGCGTTTTTCTCCTGGCGGGACTGACAGGCGCCGAGCGGCATTAGTAACTGTCCTGGAGATCCGGCCGGTAGGGCAGGATTTCGGGCGTGAGGAAAAGGGAAAGCGGCTGTCCGCCGTTTTGGAGCAGTTCGACGGTAAAGGGGCCGGCCGGGGCCGGCAGACCGGTGTAGGACGAGGTGTCCAGGACCGCTTCAATGCGCATGGGCGTGTCGTCGCGCGACCACAGCTGGACGCCCGGGCCGGAGAAATCGAAGCGCACAAAACCATTGTGGAGGGGTTTGGCGAAGCGCAGCACGGACACCCGGCGCACCATGAGCCCTTCCCAGTGGCCGGAACGGTTGTTGGCCAGGGCGTCGAGGGTTGTAAATTTCGTGCCGTCCTCGGAAAACGACACGGTCAGGCGGTTTTTGCCGGCCTTGTCGGCGAAGATGCGCGGATAGGACAGGATGCGCAGTTCCTTGACGGGATAGGCCGAGCTCAGCGGCACGGTCAGCGAACAGGGCGCGGCGTCGCGGCAGGCCAGGCAGTCCTCGTCGTCGTTTTTGCGGATGTTGTAGGCCAGGGGAAAGGCGGCCAGGGCTTCGGCTTCCCGGGCAAAGCTCGGCTCGAAGCGCAGCACGCCGACGCCCGAGCGCGTCAAGAGGAGCGTCGATGGCGACGGAGCCAGGACGCCGATGTCCAGGCCGCGCCCGGCCACGGCGAGCTTTGGCCGGTTGAGCGCGCCCGTGAGCTTGAGGGAGGCGAATTCCGTGGGCGTGGCGTCGTTTTCCAGGAGCCGGGCCGGTCGATCCGCGGCCAGGGGCGTGAAGGGCTGGGCCAGGGCCGGGTCGTAGAGGACGTAAGCAGGCTTGCCGTCCGGGCCGGGGATGGCGAAAACCGGTTCGAGGCCTGGGTGTTTGGCCAGAAATCCGGGCAGATCTTCGGCCGGATTGGCCGGTCCCTGGGGGATGTCGGGCCGGGTCGGGAAGGCGTAAAGCGCAGCGTCCAGACGGGTCTGGCCGGGCGTCCAGGCGGCCAGGGCGTTGTTGGCGGCCACGCGCTCCAAGGCGCTTTGGGCCGGATCGACGTTTGTCGGGCGGCCGGTGAGGGTGGCGGTCAGTTCCAGGCCGTTGACCTCAATGACGCCGGGATTGGCCACCGGGCCGTAGTCGATGCGAAGACGCAGGGTTGTCGCGCCGGCAATGGCCTGGGGCAGGGGATAGTCGCGATGGATGAAACGGCGCTTTTCGTAGTTGGGGGCAACGAGCTTGCCGTCAGGCCCGAGGAAAGCCTCGCCGGTCAGGGTCTCCAGGGCGACCAAGGGGCCGTCGCCGACGGCCATGGCGATGGTCACCCGGGAATCGGACGGGATGCCCTCAAGGAAGCTGGCCGAGAAGTCGAGGGACAGCCGGCCGGCGGCGTAGGCCGTGTCCGGAGCGGCCACGAAGCGGTAGAGGACATGGCCAGGGCGCTCGTAATCGTAGTGGGTGAGCGTGTGGTAGCGGCTTTCCGGGGCGATGTTGTCGGCTTCCTCACAGTCGGCGTAGAAGCGGTAGTCGTCGAATTTGTCGGCATAGACGGCGTTTCCGACCGCGTCCGGGAAAAGGACCACCGGGGCGGCGCTCACAAGCCCCAGGCGGTAGACGGCGGAATCCATGAACCGGGCGACCTTGTGCATGGGAAAGGGCTTCGTGGCCGGGGTCAGATCGCTTTGGATGACGTGGTAGGCCCGCTTGTAGCCCTTGGGCTGATACTGGGCCAGGGTCTTGTAGACGCCTGGCAGGTACCAGTTGGTGATGAGCTTGGGATTGCGGTTGCTTTGCAGGAAGAGGTACTCGACGTTGTTCTTGTTCCAGGCCAGATAGTCGGCCAGTTCCTTGTTGTATGACGTCTCGCGGCGGTAATAGGACGGCAGGGTGGAGAGATCCACAGCGGTCAGCAGCAGGCAGCAGCCCAGACCGGCCAGGGGCAAGGCGAAAGCGCGCCGCGACGGCGAAAGGCCGACGTAATCGGCGATGCTGTTCAGGCCGGCGTCCAGGCCAAGCGCGGCCAGGGCGAGCAGGGCGAAAAAGGCGTTGAACACGTAGCGCGAGCTGATTTCGAGCTGGGTGCCGGCAAGCAGAAAGGCGGCCACGGGCATGAGCGAAAAAAGCGCCAGCAACACCAACCCCGGCCGCAGGCGGGGTTTGGCGACGGCGACGCCCAGCCCGCCAAGGCTGGCGAGCGCCAGAGGCAGCCAGGGCAAGCCCCGCTTGGGCGCGGCATAGGCGAAAAATTCGGTCAGCACGCTGATGACAAACCCCTCCGGGATGCCCGGGGATTTTTCCTGGCGCAGCAAGGCGAAAATGTTGCGGTAGGCCGGCAGCCAGGGCAGAAAGCACAGCCCGACCACGCCCACGCAGGCGGCCAGGGCCAGCCCTTTGCGGATGGCCTGGCGCGGGGTCAGTTCGCGGGAAAAGAGGCCGCGCAGGAGAAAATAGGCGGTGAAAAGCCCCTGCGCCCCGATGTTGGTGGTGCCCATGGAGGAACTGTAGCACATGGCCGTGGTGGCGGCGGCGTAAGCGACGTAATTGGCGATGCCTCCCCTGGCAAGTGCGCGATAGAGCGTCCACAGCGACAGAAGTCCCAGGAGGGCGAACAGGCTGTAGGGGCGCAGCTCCCGGGAATAGTGGATGTGGTAGACGCAAAAGGTCGTCAGCGCGGCGGCGAAAAGGCCAGCCCGTCGGGTGAAGAGTTCGCCGACAAAGCCGTACATCACGGCCACGGTGGCTGTGCCGGCCACGACGCTGATGCCGCGCAAGGCCGCGTCGTCGTGGGTGACGTTCAGCACGGCCCGGGTGATCAGGTGGTAGAGCGGCGGAAAGAACTCGCCGCCGAAATCCGACGGCCCGATGACGGAAAGAGTATGGAGCATCCGCCTGACCGGCAGCAGGGCCGTGCCGAGGGTGATGAACTCGTCCCACCACAGGGAAGGATCGCCCAGATGGGGCAGGCGCAGGCAAAGGGCTGCGACCAGCAGGGCGGCCAGAGGGAGCCAATACAGGCGGCGGTTGTCGGTAGTCGGCATGGAGAATGGTTCCCGGACCCCGGGATGCGGGGTCAAGGCCATTTAGCTAAGGTTTTCCGGGATGACAAGGCCGGGGGCGGCGATGATCTCGCCGCCGGCCAGCACCCGGCCGTCGGCGTCGTAAAGGACGGCCACCTGTCCCGGGGTCGGGCGGGCGACGGGGTCGGCGAAAGTGATGTCGAGACCGCCCTCGGCCGTCAGCCGGGCTGTGGCCGGCCGGGGCTTCATGCGGTAGCAGGTCTGGGCCAGGACGGCTTCGGGCCAGTGCTCCGGCTGTACGAGGCAGTTGGCCGGTCCAGTGCGGCAAAGGGTCGCGGCCAGCTCGGCCTTGACGCCGACAATAAGGGCGTTTGCGGCCGGGTCCTTGTCGATGACGTAAAGCGGTTCGCTGTAGGCGATGCCCAGGCCCTTGCGTTGGCCGATGGTGTGCCGCCATAGCCCCTGGTGCGTGCCCAGGCGCGTGCTGTCGGCCAGGACGATGGGGCCGGGGCCTGACAGGGGGAAGCCCTCGCCCTGCAGAAACGCCCGGTAGTCGTCACCGGGCACGAAGCAGATTTCGCGCGATTCGCTGGGCAACGGCGGGGTCAGCAACAGCTCGGCCAGGGCGGCCGGGTGCTCGGCCTTGCGCCTGCCAGCCAGGGGAAAGACGGCCCGGGCCAGGGATTTCCCCGGCACGAGGCTTAAAAAATAGCTCTGGTCGCGGCTGTCGTCCGCGCCGCGAAAAAGGGCCGGCCCGGTCGGCGTCTGTTGGACGCGGGCGAAGTGGCCGGTGGCGATGGCCTCGGCCCCGCGCGCCAGGGCGGCGTCAAGGAGCAGGCCGAACTTCATGTCGCGATTGCAGGCGGCGCAGGGGTTGGGTGTGCGCCCGGCGGCGTAGGCGGCGGCAAAGGGGGCGATGACCCGGGCGCGAAACTCCTGCGACAGATCGACGGCGGCAAAGGGCACGCCAAGGGCGCGGCACTGGGCGTCGATGGCCTCGGCCAGGGCCAAGGCCTTGTCGCCCGGCGGCAGGAAATGGGCGTGCAGGGCGGTGACGTCGTGGCCGGCGGCGCGCAGGAGACCCAGGGCCAGCAGGCTGTCCGACCCGCCGGAAACGGCGACGGCTATGCGCATGGTATTCAGGGGAGAAGCCTCCGGCGGCCAAAGGGCTGCCGCCCTTTGGAATCCCATCTTTCATGCCAACGTCTACCGACACTGTAGCCCCTGGCCCCCCAGTTGGGGTTTCCAAAGGGGCTCAGCCCCTTTGGCCGCCGGAGGCACTCTTCTCCCCTTCTTCCTTAGACTGCCGCCGGCTGGGGCAGCGGCGGCAGCGCGTTGCCGAGGACCTTGGCCGTGCGCAGGATGGTGGCTTCGTCGAAGGCGCGGCCAAAGAGCTGCATCCCGATGGGCATGGCCGAGGTCGTGCCCAGGCCCACGGGCATGGACAGGCCGGGCAGACCGGCGAGGTTCAGGGAAATCGTGAAGATGTCGCTTAAATACATCTGCAGCGGATCATCGCTCATCTGGCCGATGGTGAAGGCGGCGAAGGGCGAGGTGGGGCCGCAGATGACGTCGCATTTTTCGAAGGCGTTAAGGAAATCCTGGCGGATGAGGCGTCGGACCTGGGCGGCCTTGCGGTAGTAGGCGTCGTAGTAGCCGGCCGAGAGGACGTAGGCGCCAATCACGATGCGGCGCTGGACTTCGGGGCCGAAGCCCTTGGAGCGCGAGAGTTCGTAGAGTTCCTCCAGGGACTGGGCCTCGGGGGCGCGGTAGCCGTAGCGCACGCCGTCGAAGCGGGCCAGGTTGGAGGATGCTTCGGCCATGGCCACGATGTAGTAGGTGGCCACGGCGTAGGGGGTGTGGGGCAGCGACACGGGCACGACGTTGGCCCCCAGGGATTTGGCCGTGTCCACGGCGGCCCGGCAGGCGTCGCGCACTTCGGCGTCCACGCCTTCGCCCCAGTATTCGTCGGGAAGGCCGATGGTCAGGCCGGCCAGGTCGGCCGCGCCGGCCAGGGCAGCCTCGAAGTCGGGCACGTCGCGGGGGGCGCAGGTGGAGTCCTTGGGATCGGGGCCGGCGATGACACCGAGCACGGCGGCGGCGTCGTCGGCGGTGCGGGTCAGGGGGCCGATCTGGTCGAGGCTGGAGCCGTAGGCCACCAGTCCGTAGCGGGAAACGCGGCCGTAGGTGGGCTTTATGCCGACGGTACCGCAAAAGGCGGCGGGCTGGCGGATGGAGCCGCCGGTGTCGGTGCCCAGGGCGGCGAAGCACTGGCCGGCGGCCACGGCGGCGGCGGACCCGCCACTGGAACCGCCGGGCACCTTGCCCAGGTCCCAGGGGTTGGCCGTGACCTTGTAGGCGGAATTTTCCGTGGACGAGCCCATGGCGAATTCATCCATGTTGGCCTTGCCAAGGATAACGGCTCCGGCGGCGCGCATTTTCTCGATGCAGGAGGCGTCGTAGAAGGGCGTGAAATTCTCGAGGATCTTGGAGCCGCAGGTGGTGGGCGCGTCCTTGACGCAGATGGCGTCCTTGACAAGGACCGGCACGCCCCACAGGCGTTGGTCGGGATTGGGGCCGGCGGCGTCCAGGGCTTTGGCGGCGGCGAGAGCCGCCTCGGCGTCGCAGTGGAGCAGCGCGTGTATTTTCGGCTCGGTGGCCTCAATGCGGGCGAGGCAGGCGCTGGCGGCCTCGACGGCGGAAAGTTCCTTGCGGGCGAGTTTGTCGCGCAGGGCAGTCAGGGACAGGGTGGTGATGTCGGACATGATGCTTCCTTTATTGGGAATCAAAACGCGCTGCGTAGCTATTAATTAAGTCGATGATTGCGCGAAGATGATCGCATACTTCGTCTTTGTTGTTGTTAATCGGTAATATTGTTGTACGTTTTCCTGTGCGAAATAGTCCTCTGCTCTCTAGGAGATTTTCAATTTGCGTTATTAACTCTGGATAGTCATTCATGTACTCAGTTGTAATGTGCAATGATGGAGCGTCTGGTTTCGCTATCGCATAGACTACGGCTTTGTTGCCGATCGTCTTTCTTATGGAAAAGTTTGTAATTCCAGTTTGTGTTGTGTGTTTGTTTTCTTTGGAGATTTTTACGAGGTCTTTAAAGATAGCGTTTTGGGGGAATGTTTCGAGCTGCATGTCTATGGAGGCGAATTTTTTCTTTGGCGTTGTTTTTCTTTGCTGGGTATTTTCTGTTTGTCCAATTATTCTTGAGACATATGTCTTGAGCTTGTTGCTTTTGTTTGTATATTGTTTTATTTCGACTGCAAGTACTTCAATGGTGGCCATTTGGGTGTTCAAGAATTCAACTAGCCGGCGAAGTTCTTTTGTAATGCGGTCCGCTACGAATAGAAGACGTATTTTGCAATTCGCAATGTTGGTGTCGACTGTAGTCCAGAAGTCATTTATAAGTTCAATACCGTATGTTCCGTCCTCTGGTTTTGGTCGATGTTCTAAAAAATTTTTTAAATAAATTTCTGAATTGTTTGCGTGTGCTTGCTTGAAAAGGTTTTTTAGTGTGCCATTTGGCCAATATTCCGTTGCGTTTGCTGCGTATTCCAATAGCTGAGCGACAACTTCACGTCGTAAACGTGGATCAGATGAGCGCTTGCATTCGATTAAAGTTGGTATTCCCTCGTGGTCAATAAAGATATGATCTATCCTCCAGTAATTTGAGCCATTTTCTTCTGAAGGTATGCCTGCTTCATTACATACAAGCAACCATCGGCGAGGATCTTCGGGATTGATTTGATCACCCGGTATTAGGTCTGGATTTCTTGCTAAGATAGTTTGCAAAACAATCTCAGCAGAGTATTCAGTCTCATCAACAGGGATGAGATCACTCGCGTCGTTGCTTGCGATAAAAATTTTTGATTTTGGAAACACGACTATCCCTTGTCCGAGGTAAAAGCAGAGGCTACAGCGGTCGCCCCGCGCCTACACGATCTTGGGGACGATGAAGAACTGGCCGTCGGTGGCCGGGGCGTTGGCCAGGATCTGGTCGCGGGAACAGGCCTTGGCCGCCACGTCGGCCCGCATGGGCGTTTCGTGGGTCACCGGGCTGTACAGCGGCTCCACGCCGGCCGTGTCCACCGACCCCAGCGTTTCCATGTAGGCCAGGATGCCGTCCATCTGGCCGGCGAAACGTTCGAGTTTGTCGTCGTCCAGGCGCAGCCGCGCCAGCTTGGCCACCTTGGCCGCGTCTTCGGAAGAGATGGGCATGACGTCGTTATCCTTGGGGTTGGGAAATCGAAATCGCCTGGCGATGGGCCGGAACCGGCGCGGCCGGCGTGGCCGGCGCGGGCTGGGCCGGGACGGGCTGGCTCGGCTGGGCCGGAACGCCGGGCTGACCGGGCGCGGCCGGGGCTGGCTGGACCGGCGAATAGGACTGCTCGTTTTCCGGGGCCGGATTCTCCAGAGCCTTTTGCCGGATGGCGTTTAAGCGCTGGCGGAAGCCTTCGGGATCGAGCAGCACCGGGCCGGTGACCGAGGGTCTAAAGAGATACATGGCTACATGGGCCTTGCCGTCGGGGCCGTAGGACAGCGGGGCCATGCTGAAGTCCAGGCCGGTGACGGCCTGGGCAAGCCGGGCGCTGACGTCCTGGGGCGGCAAGCCCTGGGGCAGGCGGCCCAGGCGCGCGGCCATGCGGGCGAAGTCGAAGCCCACGGCCTCCCACATGTCGGGATGCTCCACGCCCTGGGCGCGCATGGCGGCCACGAGCTGCTGGGTGGCCTGGCCCTGGTTTTCCGGCCACCAGGCTCCGGGGCACACGGCCAGACGGTAGTTTTGGATATTGATCTGGGCCTTGGTGGCGGCGGCCCGATACAGGGCTTCGGTCCACAACTGCGGCCCGAGGATCAGCAGGTCCTCGACGCGGTTCTTGAAAAAGGACGGCAGCACCTTGTCGGCCCTGGCCCATTCGTCGGGCAAAAACACCGCGCCAAAGCCCGGACGGCTGCCGCTGGTGTGCAGCATGTCGGCCACGGCGGTTTCCCAGCTGGCCGGGTCCTGGGGGTTGTAGACGCCAGTGGCGGTGAGCTGCGCGCCGATCTTGGAAGCGGCCAGGGCAAAGGCGTCGCCCATGGTCTGGCCGTAGCGGTCGCCGGGACGCAACACGGCAAACTGGTTGATGCCGTAGTCGCCGTTTGCCAGTCGCAGCAGGGCGTCGATCTCGTCCTCGGCGCTGGGGAAAAAGCGCCAGGCGTCCACGCCTTCCCGGGCTTCATTGAGGGAGGGCATGAAGGCCACGAAAACGCGGGTCGGCAACATGCCGGCAGTTTCGAGTTCCTTGAGCGTCAGCCGGTGCATGGGGCCGCCGACCACGGTGACCTCGGGGGGCAGGTTGCGCACGGCGTCGAGCCAGCCCGGCTGGGTGGCGTCGATGACGTGGACATCCAGGGGCGTGCCGGCTTTTTCCAGCTGCTCCTGGGCGGCCTTGACGCCCTTTTGCACCCGACCGCCAAATTCCCGAAACGGGCCGCCAAGGGGCAGCAGCATGGCGATGGAATTGGCGAAGGCCGGCTTGGGCGGCGGCGTCGGCTCGGGCTGGACCACCGGAACCGGTGGCGGCGTCGGCGTCGGCGCGGGAGCCGGCTGGGAGGAACCGAAAAAGCTCCCGGCGCAACCGGCGAGCGATGCGGCGAGGAAACAGGCGACAAGCCCGGCCACCAGGCGCGGGGCGAAGAAGCGATGCGTGGTCGTGACGTTCATTGGGCGAACCGGGGTTTGGCGGCCGGGCCGCCGTGGCGTGAGGGCACAAAAAAAGCCCGACCCGTCCGGGGACGGGTCAGGCTTTTCGATACGCGCAATGGCTGGCGAAGGCAAGCCCGCGCGGGGCCGGTCGTTATTTCACTTCGGTGTAGTCGGCGTCGACCACGTCGTCGTCGCCGCCGGCCTTGGCTCCCGGCTGTCCGCCGGCCGCGCCGGCCTGGGGACCGCCGGGCTGTCCGCCCTCTTCGGCCTTTTGCTGGTAGAGCTTTTCCGCCAGCTTGTGCGAGGCCTGGGACAGGTCGTCGGTGGCGCGCTTGATGGCGTCGGCGTCCTCGCCCTTGAGGGTTTCCTTGACGTTGTTGAGCTTGGCCTCGATCTCGCCCCGGGTCACGCCGTCGATCTTCTCGCCGAGTTCCGCCAGGGACTTCTCGGTGGTGTAGACCAGGGTGTCGGCCTGGTTGCGGATCTCAATGAGCGCCTGCTTCTTCTTGTCGTCCTCGGCGTGGGACTCGGCGTCCTTGATGAGCTTTTGGATGTCGGCTTCCGACAGGCCCGAGGAGGCCGTGATGCGGATGGACTGTTCCTTGCCGGTGCCGGTGTCCTTGGCCGAGACATTGACGATGCCGTTGGCGTCGATGTCGAAGGTGACCTCGATCTGGGGGATGCCGCGAGCCGCCGGCGGCAGGCCGGTGAGCTCGAAGCGTCCGAGGGTCATGTTGTCATTTGCCATGGGCCGCTCGCCCTGGAGCACGTGGATGGACACCGAGGGCTGGTTGTCGGCCGCCGTGGTGAACACCTGGCTCTTGCGGGTCGGGATGGTGGTGTTGCGCTCGATGAGCTTGGTAAAAACGCCGCCCAGGGTCTCGATGCCAAGCGACAGCGGGGTGACGTCGAGGAGCAGCACGTCTTTCACGTCGCCGGCCAGGATGCCGCCCTGGATGGCCGCGCCCATGGCCACGACCTCGTCGGGGTTGACCGAGCGGTTGGGCTCCTTGCCGAAGAACTCCTGCACGGTCTTGGAGACCAGGGGCATGCGGGTCATGCCGCCGACCAGCACGACTTCATCGATGTCCGAGGCCTTGAGGCCGGCGTCGGCCAGGGCCTTGCGGCAGGGCTCGACGGTGCGCTTGACCAGGTCATCGACCAGGGATTCGAGCTTGCCCCGGGTGATTTTCACCATCATGTGCTTGGGACCGGAGGCGTCGGCCGTGATGAATGGCAGGTTGACCTCGGTCTCCATGGCCGTGGACAGTTCTTTCTTGGCTTTTTCGCCGGCTTCCTTGAGACGCTGCAGGGCCATGCGGTCCTGGGACAGGTCGATGCCGTTCTCTTTCTTGAACTCGTCGACCAGATAGCTGATGACGCGATGGTCGAAGTCCTCGCCACCCAGGAAGGTGTCGCCGTTGGTGGCGCGCACTTCGACGACGTTGTCGCCGACTTCGAGGATGGAGATGTCAAACGTGCCGCCGCCAAGGTCGAAGACCGCGATCTTCTCGTTGGCCTTTTTGTCGAAACCGTAGGCCAGGGACGCGGCCGTGGGCTCGTTGATGATGCGCTTGACCTCAAGGCCGGCGATGCGGCCGGCGTCTTTGGTGGCCTGGCGCTGGGCGTCGTTGAAGTAGGCCGGCACGGTGATGACGGCTTCGGTGACGGGCTCGCCGAGATAGGCCTCGGCGTCCTTTTTGAGCTTGCCGAGGATGATGGCCGAGATCTCGGCCGGGCTGTACTTCTTGCCCTCGACCTCGACATAGGCGTCGCCGCCCTGGCCCTCGACGATCTTGTAGGGGCAGTGCTCCAGCCAATGCTTGACCTCGGGGGCGTCGTAACGGCGACCCATGAGGCGCTTGATGGCGAAGATGGTGCGCTCGGGATTGGTCACGGCCTGGCGTTTGGCGATCTCGCCGACCAGCCGCTCCTTGGTAAAGGCCACGATGGACGGGGTGGTGCGTCCGCCTTCGGGGTTGGTGACGCACTTCGGGTCCTTGCCCTCCATGACATAAACGCAGGAGTTGGTGGTCCCGAGGTCGATCCCGATGATTTTACCCATATCAGCCTTTCCTCCTTATCATTGCCTGTATGTGCTTGTGCCTTGCGGCGCGGTATTTCTCGAACGAGAGCTATATAAGCCCCGTTTTCGGCGAGTAAAGGGGCAGCCGCGAAAAAACGATTTATTGCGCCTTGTTGACCATGACCTTGGCCGGGCGCAGCAGTCGGCCGCGCAGCAGATAGCCGCGCTGGACCACCTGGGCCACGGCGTCTTCGGCCAGACCGGCCACGCTGGCCACGCCGATGGCCTCGTGGGTCTCGGGATCGAAGGCTTCGCCGACCGCGCCGAATTCCGTGACGCCGTGGCGGGCCAGGATGTCGATGAAGGCCTTGCGGGTCATGTCCACGCCGACGACAAAGTCCTTGCAGGCTTCGTTGCCGCGTCCGTGGGCCAGGGCCAGGTCGAGATGGTCAAGCACCGGAATCAGTTCCGAGACCAGGCTTTCGGTGGCGTATTTCTGGAAATCTTCCTTTTCCTTGATGAGCCGCTTCTTGAGATTTTCCGTTTCGGCCAGGGCGCGCAGGCGCTTGTCGGCTTCGGCGGCAATTTCGGCGCGCAGGCGTTCGATGGTGTCCTCCGGGGTGGCCGGGGTTTCCTCGGCCGGGGTTTCGGGGGCGGTTTCGGCGTCTGGCAGTTTTTCCTCAGGGACCATGATTCCTCCACAACAAACGTTTGGGCGCGACGAAAAGCCCAGGCAGGCCCGGGCGGTCGCGGACGAGTCGAGGCTAATAGTGCCGATCGAGCAACCGGGTGAGCGCCCCGGCGGTGTAGTTCACCACCGGAACGAGCCGGGCGTAATCCATGCGCAGGGGGCCGATGAGGCCGATGGCGCCCTGGGCGCGCGATCCCGACCCATACGGGGCGGTGATGACGCCAAGATCGGCCAGGGCGGCCTGGTCCGACTCATCGCCGAGTATGATGACCGTTTTAAGCTCGTTTACGGTTTTGTCCAGAAGGTCGAGCAGAATCGTGCGCTCTTCCAGGACGCGCATAAGCTCGCGCATGTGTTCGGCGTCGGTGAATTCGGGCTGGGCCAGCATGTTGGGCGTGCCGTCGACGATGACTTCGCTGGCTGGGGCGCGCTCCTGCTCAAAGGCCGAGCGGGCCATGGTCAGGGCGCGCAGACACAGGGCGTTGAGCGAACGCCGGGCCTCGTCCATCTCGCGCACGATGCTGGCCCGGACTTCGGCCAGGGTTCGGTCGGTGAAAAGATGGTTCAGGTAATTGGCGCACACGACCAGATCGTCGCCGGTGACGTCCGGGGTGGTCTCGATGACGCGCTTGCGCACAAGACCGCCCTGGAGCACCAGGATGACCATGACCAGGCCGGGGTTGAGCAGGGAAAAGTCGATGCGCTTGAAGCGCGCGCCGGCCGGATTGGGGGCGATGACCACCGACACCTGGAGCGACAGGCCAGACAGCAGCCGCGAGGTCTGGCGCAGCACGTCGTCGATCTCCAGGCCGGCCAAGGTGAGGTTGTCGCGGATGCGGCGCATCTGGTCTTCGCCCAGGGGGGCCACCTGCATGACCTGGTCGAGATAGAGCCGAAAGGCCTTGGCCGTGGGCACGCGGCCGGCCGAGGTGTGGGGCTGCTCCAGGTAGCCGGCCTCGGTGAGGTCGGCCATGATGTTGCGGATGGAGGCGGCGGAAAGGCCCAGCGAACTGCGCTTGGACACGATGCGGGAACCCACGGGCGCGGCCGAAGCGACATAGGCTTCGATGATGGTGGTCAGAACTTCCCGTTCGCGTTCGGCAAGAGGCATGGCGTGTCCCCGTTTGGCACTCGTGGCTTTCGAGTGCCAAACGGGTAACAACCGAATGGTCCGGTGTCAAGGGAGAGGCCGGAAAATGCCCGGCATCATGCAGGAATCACGAGTATTTTGCGTTTGGAAAGGGGCGGGCGAAAGCGCTTCCCCCAAAGGGGGCCGGCGCGCCGCGGCTTGCGCGCCGGCCGCCGCCCCGTGGGCGGGGCGGCATTGGAGCCGAGAGATATGGTCAGACAGCGGCAGTCCCGCTTCCTGGCCCCGTTACGGCTGGGTGTGGTCCCAGACCGGCCGTGGGCGCCTCGAAGGGATCGGCGTGGGCCGGCCGGCTCAGTCCTGGCCGGGGAGTAAGCCCGAAGGGCCGGGGCCCAGGTCGGTCGGGGCCGGGCGCAGATCGGCTTCCAGGGCGGCCCACAGGGCCACATGGGCCTGCCGAGCGGCTTCGTCCGAAGGCCGGGAATCGTGCATGAGGGCCGAGGACTGCACCATGCCGCGCAGTTCGCGGAAGCCTTGGCGAGCGGCCACCACGGCCGAGGCGGCCGGCGACACCTGGGGCAGAAGTTGGCCCAGGCCGGACAGGGACATCTTGGATTCACGGGCCTCGTGGCGGCTGGGCGAGGCGTCGGCCAGCACGGCGCAGTAGCCGATGCAGGCCGACAGGGTCACGGCGACGACGGAACGGGAAAGGCGCATGGATGCTCCAATTTGGCCGGCGTTGCGACTGCCGGCGCTACTAAGTCATATCATCTGATGTTTATGTTGTCACGCTCTCGGCCAAGGAGGGCCGTCCCGGGACGGCGAAGCGACAGCTCCATCATATCATCTGCTGTTTTGCGGCGGGCTACTCCAGACAGGCGACTGCCGCCGCGCACAAGCTGATCTGCTGTCTTATCATCTGATGTTTGTCAACAGCAAAAAAAAGAGCCTCCTGGCTATTCTCCCAAGGCCTTGATGTCGCTGGTGAAGTGGTCGAGGCCTTCCATGGCGAACCGGGCCGCTTCCGGGCCGTCCTGGCGGGTGATGGCGTCGAGGAGGCCGTTGTGGATGTGGTCCTGGTAGCGGTTGACGCCGACATCAGCGATGAGATGGTCGAGAAAATCCTGAAATACCATGCAGAAGCTGCGGTACAGGTCGGCCAGCAGGCTGTTGCCGCTGGCGGCGGCCACGGCGGAGTGGAAAGCGACGTCGGCGGCCACGTAGCCATGGGTGTCGCCGGCGGCCACGGCGGCTTTCTTGCGGGCCAGGCAATCGCGCATGGTTTCCAGATCGGCCTCGGTGCGGTTGCCGGCGGCCAGGCGGGCGGTTTCCACCTCGATGATGCGGCGCACCTCGCGGATCTCCACGGCCGTGGCCCGGCGCAGGCGGTATTCCAGGGGTTCCTGGCCGGACGCGCCGCTGAGGACATAGGTGCCGTCGCCCTGGCGCACTTCCAGCAGGCCGGCGCTGACCAGCACGCGGATGGCTTCGCGCACGGTGGAGCGTCCGACCCCGAGTTGGGCCATGAGCGTCGGTTCGGTGGGGATCTTGGTGCCCGGCGCGAAAATGCCCAGCGAGATCTTTTCCTGGATCTGCTGGATGACGAGGTCGCACAGTTTGCGCGAACGGACCGGGCTCAGGCGGGCGGGCATCGTCTGATGATCTCCTCAAAGTCTTGAGCGTCTCTAGTGCCGGCCTGGGGCCATGTCAAGGGGGCTTCCCGGGTTTGCGCGCAAAGACCACCCTTTGGCAAGCCAAAATCGGGCCTTCCGATGGATTTTTCGGCCTGCCATCGGAAGCATGTATTGGATTTGGCGCGGTGGCGCGGGTAGGAAGCAGGGTTCACGACAACAGCAGTGTATTTTGCCGGGAGGGATGCATGGAAAAGGAAACTGGCGCGTCGCGCCGGCGGTTTTTGCAATTGGCCGCGGCCTCGGCCGGGACGGCGCTCCTGGGAGCGCGGCCGGCGGCCGCTTCGGGCCCGGGCGAGGTGTTGCAGGTCTGGTCCTGCGGCGGGCTGGCCGAGGCCATGATGCCGGCCAACGCCGCCTTCGAGGCGGCGCGCGGGGCCACGGTCGTCTATACCGGAGCCTTTGCCGCCGCCCTGGGCAAGTCGCTTCTGGGATCGGCCACCACCGACGTCTTCGCCGGCCGGGTTCTCGATCTGGCCAAGAAATTGCGGGCCGAGGGCAAGATGGCCTGGTTCAAGCCCTTGTGCTTCACCCAATACGTGCTGGTCACGCCCAAGGGCAATCCGGCCGGCATCGCCAGCGTGGCCGACCTGGCCCGGTCCGGCGTCAAGGTGGTACTGGCCCCGGAGGCCTCGCCGCCTGGCGGCGCGGCGGCGTTTAAAATCCTGGAAAAGGCCGGCGTTCTGGAAGCGGCCAAGAAAAACGCCGTTGTCATGGGCAGTTGCGTCCAGCGCACCATGGACGACGTCATTGCCGGCCGGGGCGATGTCTCGGTGGTGGAACTGCGGCTTACCCGCCTGCCGGCCTTCGCCGGGCGGGTGGACATCGTGCCCATCGACGAGAAGCTCTTCCCCCCGCCGCCCATGACTTTCACCGTGGGCGTCATGCAAAGCGCCAAAAACCGGGAACTGGCCGAGGCCTATGCCGGCTATCTCGTTTCGCCCGAGGGCCAAGCCCATTTCGAGCGCATGGGCTTCGTGCCGGCCGTGTCGGACAAGGGCCGCGAACTGGTGGAAAAATACGGAGTGCGGGATGTCTGAGAGCCTGGCGGCCAAGGCCGCCCCGAAAACGCGGCTGAAGGTCTGGCGTAGGGCGACCCAGGTCCTTGGCGCGGCCGTCCTTGGGCAGTGGAGTCTCTATGGCATCCTGCGTTGTCCCTTCGTCGTACCCTACGTGAGCTGCCAGAACTGCCCGGTCATCACCTGCCACGGCCGGCTGTTGCCCATGTACTGGGGCTTTTGGCTCGCCCTGCCGGCCAGCCTGCTCCTTTTTGGCCGGGCCTTTTGCGGCTGGGCTTGCCCGGGGGGGCTGGCCGTGTCCCTGGCCGGCCAGCTCGCCCCCTTCGGCCGGGCCGTCGTTGGCCGCATGTCCCGGTTGTTCCGGTGGACCGCGACGGGCAAGTACCTGGCCCTGGCCGGCTGCCTCTACGTCTACTACGCCCTGGGCCAGCCCCGGGTGGACGTGCCCATCCGGGTGGGAGCCTTTTTCCAGGCCGCCGCCCTGACCTTCGAGCACGCCATGCCGTTGTGGCTGTGGCGCACCGGCGCGGTGCTGGGGTTTTTCGTCCTGGGCCTGGCCCTGGCCGGAGCCTGGTGCCGCTTCGCCTGCCCCACCGGCGGGGCGCTGGAGCTCCTCAAGGGCGCGTCGCTGTTCAAGGTCTACAAAACCTCGGCCTGCAACGGCTGCGGCAAATGCGCCACGGTCTGCGAAATGGCGACCCGGCCCGAGGAAACCAACTGCACCAACTGCGGCGATTGCCTGGACAGCTGCCCCGTCGACGCCATCGGCCTCGGCCGCAAGCCCCGCGAAGCGGGGCGCAGCTAGGGGTGATGGAAAGGGGTAAGGATGAGAAGATGCCTCCGGCGGCCGGGGGGCCTGAGACCCCCGGACCCCCCAAATAGGAAAGGTTTAAGGGGGGGCGCGCCGGGTCGGCGGGGGAGAAGCTAGCCGAGCGGCGAAACGGTCAGGGTCAGGCCGCCAAGCGTCACCGTGGAGGTGAAGAACGTGGTCGTCTCGGTGGAAGGGATGCCGGCTTTGGCCGCGTCATAGTCGGCGGCGGCGGTCAGGTACAGGCCCGTGCCGTGGACGCTTAAGTAGGAAGCCGGATCGGCCAGCAGTGTGGACAGGTCAAGGCCCGAGTCGAGGCTGCCTGCGGCGTCGCTGAAGCTCACGGTCAGGCCGGCGGTTTGTGTGCCGAGCTGCGTGGAATAGTCCGACGGCGCGACGAAATTGACGATGCGCGCATCGGCGGCATAGCCGGCGTCATCGCCGGACAGGCCCATGGAGCCGAAGACCACGGCGGCGTAGCGCGTGTCGGCGTCGTCGGGATGCGCGGCCATGTAGGCCTGGGCGGCCGCGCCGCCGAGGCTGTGGCCGGTCACGTAGACCTGGCCGATGCCGAGGCTGTCCACGGCGGCGTCAAAAGCGGCCGTCTTGGCCGAAAGCTGGTCGTAGTAGCCCACGGTGTCGAACCAGTAGGCGGCGTCGGCGCTGCCGAGATAAGCCGTCAGGCCGTCGGTGGAATAATCGATGTCGTCGGTGCCGCGAAAGGCGATGACGGCCACGGTCTGATTGTTGGCTACCGTGGTCCAGGCGTCGAAGGCGGCGCTGCCGGCCTTTGACGTGCCGTTGCCGTCGCCGTCAAGGTCGAGCTGGACGTAGCCGGCCCCTTCCAGGGCGCTTATCAGGGAGGCGTCTTCTCGGTAGCTGGCCTCGGTGATAACAGCCAGGGAGGCGTCAAGATTGGCGGCGGTCAGGGTCATGGCGGTCCGTTTCCGGCGGCTTGGGGCAACAGGCCGTTTTCGCCGGGCAATTTTGGCCCAGGCTACGCTCGGGCGGGCAGGGCGTCAACAGGGCGGCTCGCCGCCCTAGGCCACCTTGACCATGGAACGCCGCATGTCCTCGGCCGAGTGCATGTCGATGACCCGGCCTTCGCCGTAGCGCACCACCTCGCCGCCGAAAAAGGCCACATCGGCCGGATCGTGGGTGACCATGATCAGCGGAATGTCCAGGCGCGAAAGGATGCCGGCCAGCTCGGCCCGCACCTTCTGGCGCAGGGGAATGTCCAGGGCCGAGAAGGGTTCGTCCAGGAGCAGGGCGCCTGGCTCGCAGACCAGCGCCCTGGCCAGGGCCACGCGCTGGCGCTGGCCGCCGGAAATCCGGGCCGGACGCAGGTCGGCCAGCCCCTCGATGCCGAAAAGGGCCAGGGTTTTCTGGACGTGCTCGGCGGCCTGGGGCGTGAGCCGGCCGGTCAGGGGTGAGAGGCCAAAGGCGACGTTTTGCCGCACGGTGAGGTGGGGAAAAAGGGCGTAGTCCTGGAACACGTAGCCGATGCGGCGAAGCCTGGGCGGCACGAAGACGTCCTGGGCGGAATCGAAAAAGACCCGGCCGTCCACGCTGATGGAGCCGGAATCGGGCCGCAGCAGGCCGGCCAGGGCGCGCAGCGTCAGGGTCTTGCCCGAACCCGAGGCTCCGAACAGCACGGCCCGGTTGCCGGACACGGCAAAAGCGGCGTCGAGATGAAATTCGCGTCCACCGCAGCAGTAGGTTTTCTGGATGTCCACGACAATGCGCATGGGCGGCTCCGATGGGCGGCTGGTTGGACGCTCCCGGGGCCGGCCCCGGGAGCGTCATGGAAACGGCGGGCCTTAGGGCTTCTTGAAGCCGTACTTGGCCAGGATGGCCTGTCCCTTGGAGCCGGTGACGAAAGCCACGAAGGCGGCGGCGTCTTTTTTGTCCTTGGCAGCTTCCAACACGGCGATGGGGTAGGTGACCGGGGTTTCCACGGGCACTTCAAGGATGGTCTTGACCTTGTCGCCGCCCTGCTTGGCGTCGGTGGCGTAGACGAAACCGGCATCGACCTCGCCCCGGGACAGGTAGTCGAGCACCTGGCGCACGGACTCGGCCAGAACAAACTTGCCGGAGATGGCGTCCCACAGGCCGGTCTTGGTCAGCGCCGCCTTGGTGTAACGTCCGACCGGCACGGAATCGGGGTTGCCGACGGCGATGCGCTTGACGGCCGGCGCGGTGAGATTGGTCAGGTCCTTGAGCTTGGCCGGGTTATCGGCCGGCACGGCCATGACCAGGGCGTTCTGGACGAAGTTGACCCGCGTCGGCACGTCAACGAGCTTTTTCTCGACGGCCTGGTCCATGGTCTTCTGGTCGGCCGAGGCAAAGACGTCCACGGGCGCGCCCTGGGCCATCTGGGAGAGCAGCGCGCCGGAGGCGGCGAAATTAAACGTCACGTTGACGCCGGGATGGTCCTTGGTGAACACGCCCTTGATTTCATTGAAGGCGTCGGTGAGGCTGGCGGCGGCGGAGACGGTGATGTCGCCGGCGGCGGCCGGAGCGGCCAGAGAAAGGCACAGGGCCAGGGTAAGCAGCAGTTTTTTCATGCGTGTTCCATCCTCTAGGCTTTCGGTTTCACGATTCTGGCGACGAACACGAGAAGCGCCACGCAGGCCACGGAAATGAGCAGCACCAGTTCGTTGGCCAGGGCGTCGTTGCCGGCCTGAGTGGCGCTGTACACGGCCAGGGACAGGGTTTGGGTCTTGCCCGGCAGGTTGCCGGCCACCATGAGGGTGGCCCCGAACTCGCCCATGGCCCGGGCCAGGGCCAGCACCACGCCGGCCACGACCCCGCGCAGGGCCAGGGGAAACGACACCCGTAAAAAGATGGCCGTCTCCGAAGCCCCAAGCGTCCTGGCCGCGTTTTCCAGATTGCCGTCCACACCCTCAAAGGCCGCCCTGGACGAACGGTAGACCAGGGGAAAGGCCACCACCGCTGCCGCCACCACCGCGCCCTGCCAGGTGAACATGATGGTCACCCCGAAGGCGTCCCACAGCCAGGAGCCGATGATCCCGCGCCGGCCAAGCACCACGATGATGTAGTAGCCAAGGACCGTGGGCGGCAGCACCATGGGCAGTGTCAGCACGGCGTCGACGACGTCGCGGCCGGGGAAATCGCGCACCTGGGCCAATCGGGCCAGGCAGACCGCCGGCAGAGCGGCCAGGGCCGTGGCCAGGGTGGCCACCTTGAAGGTGAGGAGCAGAGGCGGCAGGACGCTGGCGTCTAGCATGAAAAGGCGTCTCCCGTGTCAGTTGCCGCTGCGCCGCGACAAAATGAAAGGCATTTATGTCGTGGCGGACGATAATCTGGGCAACCTACATGACTTCATTGCATAAAGTACAGAATGTCACGGCAAATAGAATATGGGTGTCTCTTTGTGCTGTCGACAGACGTCGTTGCGGCACGCTTGATGGAGAAGTGTGAGAGTCACTTGTTTTTATATTGCCGTGTCAGTTGTCTTGCTGACGTCTGGCGCGTCGGCGGTCACGTTGATCGTCGTGTTCCACGGGACAGGGAACCGGTGCGGGCTGTTTGCGAAGAAGTCTTTCAAGCAGGGCTTCGATAAGGGGCACAAGCATGGCGGCCTCCTGGCTGTTTTTCTTTGAAGCAAACTTGATGCCATGGCAGAAGCCCTGGCAATGTCTGAAAGTATAAGGCCTTGGATGGCAAAGGGAAGCGGCGTCGCCACAAGCGACGGTTTTGTCCGACATTTTTGTCTGTGCAGTGGGGCAAAGACGGCTTGGCAGGGATGGAGTCGGCCGTCAGGGTAAGGCCGGGATCGTGGGGTTTGGCCGCGCTGCCGCGAGGGATGGTCGGCGAAGACCCGGCGAGGCAGCACGGAGATGGTAAAGCCGCTCGGCTGCGGGGTGAGGAACCGGCCAGGGTCCGGTGAGGCTGTACACGGTTGGGAGGTCAAAGGAAAGCGCGTAGACGCAGAAGCGCGAGGCGTTGCCGGCGTAGCAGAGCCGGAAAGGGGTGTTGCCGCCAAAGGGCGGGTCGGCCTCGTGACGGCCTGGGGAGCGGTTCGGGCTCAGCTCAGCACGGACAGGGCCTGGTCGAGATAGGAACCAATGGCCTGTTTGGCCGGTTCGGGCAGCTTGCGAAACTTGAGCCCCAGTTCCAACCGGCGGCCGGACAGGGAGACGCGCTTGACTACTCCGGCCAGGGCCGTGTCCGGGGATTGGCCGAAAAGGCCGCAGCGCAACAGCACGTCGTCGTCTATGGCTACGGCCGGGGCCTTGGTCGGCGTGGTCTCGGGCAAGGCGGCGGAAAACAGGCAGCCGGAGTGGCTGAGGTCCAGGACCATGCCCGCCAGATCGGCCCCGGCCACGCAGGCCTGGCCCGGCAGACAGCAGGCCACCCGTGGATGGCGGCGCAGGTCGTGGGATTCGAGCTTTTTGGGAAAGGTGAAAAAGACCAGGGGAAAGGGAATTTGGATAAACCGGATGACCTGGGTGGAAAAGCCCACCACCGTGCCTTCGTGGAGATAGCGCACAATGGCCGTATTGTCGGGATACAGGAGTTGGTAGAGGGCCTCACGGCCGGTGTCCGGTACGGCCGGGGCCTGGGTGACGACGAAACGGCCGCGCACGTGGCCCACGCAGACCGTGGCCAGCTTGTCCGGTAACCCGGACAGTTCCAGGATGACCTTGGCCCCCGGCGGGCAGTGGAAGTGGTTGAGGTCCGGGACGCTCATGACGGGCTACCGCCTTCGGAAACAGCCCCGGCAGCGCCGTTTTTGGCCAGAAAATCACGGTACTTGCGGGCGGCGTCAAACGCGGGGTCCAGGGACAGGGCGGTTTCCAGGTGGCTGACGGCCCTGTCGATATGCCCGGATTCGGCCAGGGCGCGGGCGATGTTGAAATGCAGATTCTCGTCAGCGTCGTTGTGTTCCAGGGCCTTGCCGTAAAAGGCGATGGCCTCGGTGAAGTGCTTTTCCTTGCGCAGGCTGATGCCGAATTCGTTGAACAGATGGCGTTCCTGTTCCTGGAAGATGGCGTCGTTGCTCATAAGCCGGCGCATGGCCGCGGCCAGCTTCTTGCCGTCGCCCTTGTGCATGTGGATCTTGCCAAGCTCGATGTTGGCCTTGGGATGCTTCTCGTCCAGGAGCAGGGCCTTGCAGAATTCCTTTTCCGCCGCGTCCAGGTCGTCATCGGCCAGGTACTTGTCGGCCTGGGCCAGCTTTTTTTTGAGCGAATCGACAAAGGGCAGGCAGCGCTTCTCGTAATATCCTACTTCAGGAGTGTAGTTTTTGATGAATTCGCCCTTGGTGACGACAGCCAGCGGCCCCGAGGGGATGGAATTGGCGTTAAGCGCCTGCACTACATATTCGTCGTCCTCGGTACGACGCACGAACCACAGGGTTTTTTGTTCATAGGTGCGGGTCGTGGCCCCATGGCCGGTGCCCGCCGCCTTGACCAGGGAATACACGCCCAGGATGCGGCAATGGGCCAGTGGGTTCTCGTCGTGTTCCTCATCCTGCTCGGGAACGGCCGTCATATCAGTGGACACGATGCAATCCATGGGGTCGGGGCGATTCGACCAACGAAGACAAGTGTGAGTCGAAGAAATTGCCGGGTTTTCCAGGCGAATGCGGAAGATTAGCAATCATGCGGCAGCCTGGTCGGGCGAAAAGGCCCAACTACAACAGTAACCGACTACACCCGGTCAGGCGTCTTGTCAAAACAAAGGCGACGCCGTGTCGAAACAAGCGCCGCCCCTGTGGAGTTCGATATTGACTAACTGATTGCCTGTTCGCGTCGTGTCCCTTCCGCCTGTCGTATGGATGCACCGGATCCGGTTGGTCCCACAGGTTGGCCGGGAACCGAGGGACGGTCCCAGCCCGCCGGCCTAGCAGCCCTCGCCACCGCCGCCGCAACAGGCCTTGCCCAGACCCTTGCGTCGGCTTTTGAGCTTGGACAGGTCACCCGCGCCGTAGACCTCGGCCAGGGCCGATTCCACCAGACCCGAGCATTCGTAGGGCAGCACCCCGGAATCGGCCAGAACCTTGCGCGGTGTCTCGCCGCAGGCGGCGATGAGCACGGCCCGGCAATCCAGAAGAAGCTTGGCCATGTCGATCCAGCGCTTGGTACCGCCGCCCGGTTCGGGCGCGTAGCGGTCCTCGACAAAGACGAAGTTGTCGCCGTCCTGTTTCCAAATCTGGAACTTGTGGGCCTCGCCCAGGTGCATGTTGACGAGAAGCCCCTCGCGGCTGGCCACGGCGACGTAGGGCCGCTTGGCCAGGTCCACGCCCGGCAGCGCCTTGGCGCAGTCGCCGAGGATGCCGGCCATCTCGCCCGAGAGGTCCTTGCCCAGAAGCCCCACGGCGTCGGCCCGGCAACGCTTGCAATGGGTCATCTGGGGCACCACGTCCTTGGCCTTTTCGCGCAGGTTGTGGATGAGCTCGTGGGTGGGGGCGGGCACGTCGGCAAAGGGCGTGTCGGCCACCGGGAAGATGGGCATGATGTTTTGGATGTCCACGCCAAGCTCCGACAGGGTCTTGGAGACCTCCAGCACGTGATGGTCGTTGACGCCAGGGATGACGATGGTGTTGGATTTGACGATGACGTCGTGTTCCTTGAGGATCTTAATACCTTCGAGCTGGCGGGACAGCAGCAGGGCGGCCGCGGCCTCGCCCCGCAGGATGACCTTGCCGTCGCGGGCCCAGGAATAGACCTTGGCCCCGATTTTCGGGTCCACGGCGTTGACCGTGACGGTGACGTGGGTGACGCCCAGTTCGGCCAGGGTCTTGGCGTGGGCAGGCAGGGCCAGGCCGTTGGTGGACAGGCAGAAGAGCAGATGCGGGTACTTGTCCTTGAGAAGCGCGATGGTCTCGATGGTCTCGGGATTGGCCAGGGGGTCGCCCGGGCCGGCGATGCCGACCACGGTGATGCGGGGTTCCTTTTCCAGCACCTTGTCCATGTAGAGCAGGGCCTGGGCCGGGGAGAGCACGGCGCTGGTGACGCCCGGGCGCGATTCGCTGACGCAATCGTACTTGCGGTTGCAGAAGTTGCACATGATGTTGCACTTCGGCGCGATGGGCAGATGGACGCGGCCGCAGGTTCCGGCGGATTCGCGATTGAAGCACGGGTGCTTGGAGAGGTCCTTTTCGGTGGTCATGATCGCGCTCCTTTAGAGATAGCCGTAACCCACGGCGCTGTCTTCCTGCTTGCGTTCCAAGACGACGTTGACGAGTCGGTCGAAAAGTTCCTGGGTTCCGCCGTAGGCCACATGGCGCATCCGCTGGCCGCCGAAGCGGTCGTGGATGGGGAACCCCACCCGCATGAGCGGCACGTTCCAGGCCTTGGCGTAGGTGTAGCCCTTGCTGTGGCCGACCAGCAGATCCGGGGCCAGATCGGCCGCCTGCTCGGCGATGTCGTGGAAGTCCACGCCTTCGCGCGCCTCGGGCGGTTCGGGCAAGAGCCCCTCGGTCACGGCGGCGAGCTGGGCCTTGAAGTTCTTGCAGGTCGCGCCGGTGGCGCACAGGATGGGCTTGACCCCGATCTCGGCCAAAAAGGCCGTCATGGCGATGACCAAGTCTTCCTCGCCGTAGACGATGGCGCGCTTGCCGGCCACGTACTTGTGGCCGTCCACATAGGCGTCCACCAGCCGGCCGCGCTCGTCCTGGTACTTCTTGGGGGTGGGCACGTCGGTCAGCTCTTCCAGGGCGGCGAAAAAGGCGTCAGACTCGCGGATGCCGACCGGGATGCCGACCCGGAGGTTCTTGACGCCAAAGCGGCGTTCCAGGTTGGCCCCGGCCGATTCGGCAACATGGTCGGCCCGGCCGCATTCGATGGACCCCAGGGCCCCGGACATGGCCCGGATGTCGGCCAGGGTGGTGCCGCCGGCCGGGAGCTTTTCGTAGTCGAGCAGGGCCGGCCGGTCCATGGAGTCGGAGATGTCCGGCAGGACCGTGGCGGCCACGCCGAAGTCGGCCAGGATGTCCTTTAAGTGCCGCAGGTCGGCCGGCGACACCAGGCCGGGCATGAGGTTGACCCGCCGCTGCGGCTCGGCCTTGACCTGCACGAGCTGGGAAGCCAGGGCGGCCACGGCGGCGTGCCAGCCTTCCATGTGGGTGCCGGAGTAGCTCGGGGTGGAGACATGGACGATCTCGGGCAGGGGCAGATCGCTGAACTCCTTGCGAAATTCCGCCAGCAGCCGGGGCACGTCGTCGCCGATGGTCTCGGTCAGGCAGGTGGTGGCCACGCCGACCACCGACGCGCCGTACTTGCTCATGACATTGAGGATGCCCTTTTTAAGGTTGGGCCCGCCGCCGAAGACGGCCTGCTTTTCGCCCAGGGCCGAGGAGGCGATGTCCATGGGCTCGCGGAAATGGCTGATGATGTAGCGGCGCATGTAGGTGGCGCAGCCCTGGGAGCCGTGCAGGAAGGGGATGGCCCCTTCGACGCCCCGAAAGGCCAGGGCGGCGCCCAGCGGCGTGCACAGCTTGCAGGCATTGGTGGTGGAGACGTAGGGCGAGTCGCTCATATGGCCTCCTTCTTGGCGGCTTCGGCCTTGGCCATGGCTTCGCGGCGGGGGACGAACCGCCAGATGGGGCTGGTGGCCGAGGCGTGGACCTCGCGGGCGAAGTTGAGCATCCCGACAAAGCCTTCCAGGGCTTCCTTGCGTTCGTGGTTGTGGTCGCAAAAGCCGACCCCGAGCTTGTGGGCGATGGGCCGCTCCTTGACGCCGCCGACAAAGAGATCGACGTCGAGTTCCTTGACGAACTTGGAGAGTTCCAAGGGGTTGGAGTCGTCCACGATGACCGTGCCCGGGTCGCAGATGGCGGCCAGCTCCTCGTAGTCTTCCTTGGTGCCGGTCTGGGAACCGACGAGCACCACCTTCATGCCGAGGTGCCGGAAGGCCTTGATGAGCGAGAAAGCCTTGAACGCGCCGCCGACGTAGATGGCCACCTTCTTGCCTTCGAGGTCCTTGCGGTACTGTCCGAGCTGGGGCAGCAGCACCGAGAGTTCCTCGCGCACCACCTGCTGGGCGCGTTCCATAATGCCCGGGTCGCGGTCCTTGAAATGTTCGGCCACGGCGTAGAGGGAGTCGGCCATGTCCTCGATGCCGAGGTAGGACGCCCGGATAAACGGGATGCCGTACTTGTCCTGCATCATCTTGGCCAGTTCCATGGTGGCCCCGGAGCACTGCACGACGTTGAGGGCCGCGCCGTGCGCCCGGCGGATGTCGTCCACCCGGCCGTCGCCGGTGATGTTGGCCACGGTCTCCACACCCATGCGCTTGAAGTAGTCGCGGATGATCCAGATCTCGCCGGCCAGGTTGAAGTCGCCCAGGATGTTGATGGAAATGGGGCTGATGTCGGAGGTGTCGCCGGAGCCGGTCAGGGTGAACATGGCCTTGCAGGCGGCGGTGTAGCCCTCGCGCTTGTTGCCCTTGAAGCCTTCGGACTGGACCGGGATGACCGGGATGCCGGTTTTTTCGGCCACGTCGCGGCACACGGCGGCCACGTCGTCGCCGATGATGCCCACGATGCAGGTGGCGTAGACAAAGGCCGCCTTGGGCTTATGGCGTTCGATAAGTTCGAGCAGGGCGGCCTTGAGCTTTTTCTCGCCGCCGAAAATGACGTCCTTTTCCTGGAGATCGGTGGAAAAGCTCAGGCGGTGCAGTTCCGGGCCCGAGGACAGCGCGCCCCGGATGTCCCAGGTGTAGACGGCGCAGCCGATGGGGCCGTGCACCAGGTGCAGGGCGTCGGCGATGGGGTAGAGCACCACGCGCGAGCCGCAAAAAACGCAGGCCCGCTGGGACACCGCCCCGGCCAGGCTGTCGCGGTTGCAGGCCAGCTCGAAGGGCCCCTCGCCGGTACGGTGGATCTGATCCCGCCGCTCCTCGAAAATCGCCTGTTCCATAACGCTCCTTTTCCTGTCGCCAATTGTCAGGACGATCGTGACTCTACAAGGAGCGTGCCAGATTGCAATATATTGATTTTATTGATCGATAACGCTGGAAACTGTGCCTGGAAACAAATTTGTCGCAGACTCCCCGACAGAATTGTAGACCGAGCGCGACCTTTGTCGGAAAAATGCGCGTGCATGACCAAAACACGTTTTGCTCGGCCGGCTCTTCCTCAAACGGCCTGTTTCGCAGCTCAATCGACTCATTCGTCGGGTTTTTCAGGCCGCAAGAGGCTGGAATTGGTCTTCTGTCTGTTTTGACACAACCAGGCAAGGCGTCTACACGGCCCGAAAGCGTCGGCGCGCAGCCGGCCATGCCCCAGGAGGAAATGACGATGCTTCACGATATGCGCCTTTTCCGGGAAGCCTGCCTCATCAACGGCCAGTGGACGGCGGCCGATAACGGCGAGACCGTGGCCGTGGACAACCCGGCCACCGGCGAAATCTTCGGCCATGTGCCGCGCTGCGGCCGCGAGGAAACCCGCCGGGCCATCGAGGCCGCCCACGCAGCCTGGCCGGCCCTGCGGGCCATGACCGCCCTGGAGCGGGCCGACATGCTCCTGCGCTGGCATGACCTCATCTTGGCCAACAAGGACGATCTGGCTAAGCTCATGACCCTGGAGCAGGGCAAGTCCCTGGCCGAGTCGGCCGGCGAGATCGGCTACGGCGCGAGCTATATCCGCTGGTTCGCCGAAGAGGCCCGCCGGGCCTACGGCGACATCGTCCCCGCCAATGCCCGGGGCCGCATGATCCTCGTCACCCGCGAACCGGTTGGCGTGTGCGGCGTCGTCACGCCCTGGAATTTCCCCATGGCCATGATCGGGCGCAAGGTCGGCCCGGCCCTGGCCATGGGTTGCCCCACGGTCGTCAAGCCTGCCTCCCAGACGCCGTTCTCCGCCCTGGCCCTGGGCGAACTGGCCATCCGGGCCGGCATCCCGGCCGGCGTGGTCAACATCGTCACCGGCAACGCCCGGGCCATCGGCGCGGAACTCACCGAAAACCCCACCGTGCGCAAGGTCAGCTTCACCGGCTCCACCGAGGTCGGCAAGGCGCTCATGGCCCAATGCGCCGGGACCGTCAAAAAGGTCTCCATGGAACTTGGCGGCAACGCGCCCTTTATCGTCTTCGACGACGCCGACATCGACGCCGCCGTGGCCGGAGCCATGGCCAGCAAATACCGCAACTCCGGCCAGACCTGCATCTGCGCCAACCGCTTCCTCGTCCAGGCCGGCATCCACGACGCCTTTGTTAAGCGGCTGGTGGAAGCCGTGGCCGGCCTGTCCGTGGGCAACGGCCTGGACCAGGGCGTGAACCAAGGCCCGCTCATTGACGGCAAGGCCGTGGCCCGCATGCACGCCCAGGTGGCCGACGCCGTGGGCAAGGGCGGCCGGCTGGCCCTCGGTGGCAAGGCCCATGCCCTGGGCGGCAATTTCTTCGAACCCACGGTCATCGCCCACGCCACCCCGGCCATGGCCTTTGCCAGGGAAGAGATCTTCGGCCCCCTGGCTCCGGTATTCCCCTTCGAGACCGAAGCCGAAGCCATCGCCATGGCCAACGATACCGAATACGGCCTGGCCGCCTACCTCTATACCCGCGACATCGGCCGGGCCATGCGCGTGTCCGGGGCGCTGGAATACGGCATGGTCGGCGTCAACGAGAGCCTCATCTCTTGCACCGAAGCGCCGTTCGGCGGCGTCAAGGAAAGCGGCGTGGGCCGCGAAGGCTCGCGCTACGGCATGGATGAGTACTCGGTGATGAAGTATACCTGCCTGGGCGGCTTGGCGTAGGCGGGGAGGCAATGCCTCGGCCCCCAAACCGTGAGGGTCCGGGAGGGGGTACCCCCTCCCGGCCGCCGGAGGCGTCACTTTATCCCCGGTTCTACTTTCCGCGTTCCCGGCACCACGCCGCAACAGCCCGGGCTATGGCTCGGGCTGTTTGCGTTTGGCGGGCCTGGGTGAGAAGCGCTTGTTCCTCGGCCGGGTTGACGATGACGCCGGCTTCCACCAGCACGGCCGGTATGGTCGCGGCGTGGAGCACGGCCAGTCCGTCGTAGCGGTAGACGCCGGCAATGGGGTCCACGATGGGGCGGCCTTCGCCCGGGATGTCGGCGGCGTGGTGGGAGCTGAAGGGCAGGCCTGAGGCGGCAAGCTCCCGGCCCACGGCCCGGGCCAGGGCCAGGCTGGCGGCGGCCTCTTTGTTGCGCTGGGAATAGAACACACCGTAGCCGGCGAAGCGGTCGCAGACGCGACGCGGCCTGCCGTCGATGACGGCCGTGGTGAAAAACTGGGGTTGGGCGGAATCGTGGTGGATGGAGATGAGCAGGCCGGCTTTGGCGGCGTTGGCTCGTGCGGCCCGGCCGGCCGGAGGCAGGTCCGTGCCGACGGGATCAATGAGAAGGGCCTTGCTGAAGCCGGCCTGGACCAGGGCGTCCTTGACCGCGGCGGCCAGGCGTTTGTTGAAGGCGTATTCGGGCTGTCCCGAGGCGCTGGTCGCGCCCGGGGATTTGGGGCCGTGGCCGGCATCGATGGCCACGATCAGTTCGGCCGGTTTGCAGCCGGCCCGGGCGTTTCCGCTCAAGCCCGCCAAGGCGACGAGGGCTGCCAGGAGCAGGACGGAAAACAATCGACATGACCACCGTGCCGCGCCCATCCCATAACCCCCTTTCGGGAGGGGCCGGGAGGGGCTGAGCCCCTCCCGGCCGCCGGAGGCATTCTTCGCCTTCCTTCTTGCCTAAATCATCTTGCCTTCGCTGCGCAGGGATTCCTTGAGGCCGGCGTCGAGGAGTTCCTCGGGCGAGGCCAGCAGGTGGTGCAGGAAGTCGCTGGTTTTTTCGCTGAGCCACGGGTCGCGGGCCAGGGCTTCCACGGCGCGCTGGCGTTCGGAGCGCTTGTCGCCGGGCATGGACTTGTCGGCGGCCAGCGCGCTTCGCAGGAACTGGAAGTAGAGGCTCGCGCCGAAGACCGAGGCCTTAGGATCAAGGCCGACGAACACCCGGTGCAGATCGTCGCGGGTGCGTTCGGCGGCCACGGCGGCCAGGAAGTGGAAGGGCGAGCCGCCGCAGGTGAGCGCGGCGAAGAAGTAGCGCACCTTGTAGAAACGCTTGCCCGTGGTAAAGGCCTGCTCCAGGTCGTCGGCTGTGCACACGCCTTCCACGCAGCTCGTGAGTGACCGGCGGTAGGGCAGCTCCATGGCGGCGACGATGGTCTGCCAGAGCATGTAGACGTTTATGAGCGTCATGATGAGAATGCTGCTGCTGCGCAGGGTCGGATTGACGTCGCTGGCCCAGTTGAGGAACAGATAGATAAAGATGAAGATGAAGATGAGGTATTTCGCGCCGCTGACCATCATGTGGGGGATGGAGCCCATCTTCCAGTGCAGGCGAATGACCAGGGCGATAAAGACGATAAACATGATCGTCTGGAAGTATATGCTCATGTCGACTTGGGCCAGTTGCTCCAGCATGTGCGTCTCCTTGGCGTTGCGGTGCGCGCGCGTCGGCGTGGCGCGTCCGGGCCGACCGCCGGCCCGTCGCGCGGGACAGGGGAAATCTTTTCCGTCTGTGTACCTTCGAGGCCGGGCCTTGGCAACGGTCGAGGCCGATCTTACCGCCTGCAAATCGGCCCGGCCAGTCGCCTCAAGCCTGGGCCAGGTGGTCTTCCACGGCCTGGATCTTGGCCGTCAGCCGGCCGGCCGGGCCGGTGCGCCAGTCGATGCGCACAGCCACATGAATGCGGGAACAGTCCTTTTCCAGTGCTTCCTTGCAGCGGGTGACCACGGCCAGCACCTCGTCCCACTCACCTTCGATGCTCGTGGACATGGGCGAAAAAACGTAGGGCAGGCCGGATTCGCGCACGATGCGAATGGCCCGGGCCACATAGGCGGACAGGCTGTCGCCCTTGTCCAGGGGAAAGATGGAGAAATCGAGAATGGCGCTCATGGGGCGTCCTCCTTGGTTGGGGTTGGCGTTTCGACGCGCACGGTGACGGCGTGGCTGCGGCCCTGGTCGTCGGTGACGGCGAAGCGGTGCGCGCCGGGAGTGGGCCGCCAGAACAGCCGGCCGCCGGGCGGTCCCTGGGCGGCCAGTTCGCCGTCCACGTACCAGGACAAGCGGGTGGTGGCGGCCGGGGCGTCGGCGGACAGGGTGATCTGCTGGAAGTCGGCCGGAATGTCGGGGCGCACGGCATAGACCGTGGCCGGGCTTGGCGAGACGATGCGCGGACCGGCTCCGGCCGTGCCCAGGCAGTCCGGGGCCAGGGGCGGGGGCGACTCGAAGGGGATGCCCGTCGACCGCCACCAGGACACGAGTTCGCCCGGATACTCCGTGACGGCGGCGGTGGTGGCCTCGTGGCCGGCGGCGCAGTCGGCGGTGAGGCGCTCGCCGGTCTTAGTGTCCACCAGGGTGCGGCGGTGGATCGGGCAAGGGGTCAGGCGGCTGCGGCCGGGGATGATGGTGGCCGGCACGCGCCGGGGGCAGTCGGGGCCGGGCAGCTCGCGGCTGTCGGCGCAGACCTCGATGGTGGCCAGATTGAGTCCGGTCCTGGCCGCCGGCCGCGAACCATAGGGTTCCAGCGCCCGGAACAGCTCGAAAAGGATCGGCCCGGCATGGACCGCGCCCGAGATGCCGGCCACGGCTCGGCCGTCCATGTTGCCCACCCACACGCCAATGGCGTAGCCGGCGCTTATGCCCACGGCCCAGGCGTCGCGGTGGCCAAACGAGGTGCCGGTCTTCCAGGCCACCTGGGGCACGGCCAGGGCGCGCTCCCAGGAAGTGGGCAGATCGGGCCGTTCGACCCGGGTCAATATTTCGGTGGTCAGCGCGCAGGCCTCGGGGGAAAAAAGCCGCTCGGCCCTCGCGGCCGGGGCATTGGCCAGAAAGACGGGCGGCCGGAACCGGCCGTCGTCGGCCAGGCAGGCGTAGAGGTTGGTCAGGGAGGTCAGCGTGGCCTCGCCGCCGCCAAGGATGAGCGAAAGCCCGTAGTGGCTGGCCGGCTTGTCCAAGGTCGTCAGGCCCCCCCGGCGCAGGAGGTCGAGGAAGGGGGCCGGGCCGACGTCGTTTAAAAGCCGCACGGCCGGGATGTTCAGCGAAGTGATGAGCGCCTGCTCGGTCGTCACCCGGCCCCGGAACAGGCCATCATAGTTTTTGGGCGTATAGCCGCCAAAGCCGGTGGGGATGTCGAGCATCTGGCTTTGGGGAAAGACGCGGCCCTGGTCCATGGCCATGGCGTAGAGGAAGGGCTTTAAGGTCGAGCCGGGCGAGCGGCGGATGGTCGCGCCGTTTATCTGCCCGAACCGGGCGTCGCCGAACCAGTCCACGCCGCCGACCATGACCCTAACCTCGCGGCTGGCCGGTTCGATGACCACGGCGGCCACGCTGCCAAGGCCCTGGGCGGCCAGCCAGCGGGATCGGGACCGCAGCACGTCGGTGGCGGTCTTTTGGGCGGCCGGGTCCAGGGTGGTGTCGATGCGCGGGCTGGGGCCGGCGGCCTCGCGGGCCATTTGGGCGAAATGGGGCGCGGCGAACGGGAGTTGGGCCAGGCGCGTGGGCACCGGGGCGGCGGCGGCTTCCCTGGCCGCTTCGGAGGTGATGACGCCGCGCCGGGCCATGGCGGCGAGAAGCTTGTCGCGGGCGGCCTTGGCCGCTTCGGGGCGGCGCAGGGGATCAAGGCGCAGGGGCGAGCGGGGCAGGACGGTCAAGAGCGCGGCCTCGGCCAGGGACAGCTTGTCCGGCGTCTTGCCGAAATAGAGGGTGGCGGCCGCGCCCACGCCCACGATGTTGCCGCCGTAGGGGGCCATGTTGAGGTAGCGCTCCAGGATGGCGTCCTTGCCGAGCTTGCGTTCCAGGGCCAGGGCGGCCAGAGCCTCGCGCCATTTGGCGGCCAGGGTGCGCTCCTTGGGCTGGGCCAGCCGGGCCAGCTGCATGGTGATGGTGGAGCCGCCGGAAACGACGTGGCCGGCCGCGAGATTAGACAGCGCGGCGCGGCCCAGGGCCAGGGGATCGACGCCGGGGTGGCGGTAGAACCGCTTGTCCTCGGCGGCGAGGATGAGTTTCGGCAGGATGGGGGCGACGCCGGACAGGCGCACCGGAAAGCGCCAGGATTCGTCCGGGGCGAGATAGAGGCGCAGGGGCTGGCCGTTACGAGCGGCAACGACCGTGGCCGGCGGCGGCGACAGCGCGGCCAGGGGAAAGGGCGGCCGGGCCGTGGCCGCAAAAAGGGCCAGCCCGCCAGCCAGGGCGGCAAGGAGCAGCACGGCCGCGGCCACGGCCGCCCGTCGCCGCCAGCGGGGCGGGCGTGAAGCCGTTGCGGTCATGGGATCAACCCTGGTGCGCGGCGCGCAACTCCCGGAGATTTTCGAGCAGGTCGAGCATGTCGAGCTGCATGTGGACACGGCAGGTGAATTCCTCGACCTCCACCGGCTTGACCAGGAAATCGTTGGCCCCGACCTTGAGGAAACGCACGGTCTGGCCGCCGCCCTCGGCCGAAACGCCGATGATGGCCAGGCGTTCCTTGGACTTTCCGGCCCGCAGTTCCTCGATGAGCCCGAAACCGTCGAGGTTGGGCATGTTGTAGTCGGTGATGACCAGTCGCACGTCGTCGTTTTGGGCCAGGGTTTCCAGGGCCTTGCGGCCGTCCTCGGCTTCCAGGACGGTGATGTTGAGATTGCGCAGCAGCCCGGTCAGCCGGGCGCGGAACAGTTTGGAATCGTCCACGACCAGGGCCCGGACGAACTGGTTCTTGTACAGCCGTTCGATGAGGCGTTCCATGGCCTCCATCTCGGCCATGGACTTGATGAAATAATCGACCACGTTTTCTTCAAGCAGGATTTTGCGCACCTCCTCGGAGAAGCTGGCGGTCATGACCACCGAGGGGATGCCGAGACTCTTGGCCAGGGGCACGATGCGGCCCTCGGGGTCGTCGGGCAGGTTGCGGTCGAGGATGGCCACGAAGATGGAGTCGCGCCGTTCGGTCATGGCCGCTTCGGCTTCGGTGAAGCTGTGGGCCACTATGGTGGGAAAGGGCGTGCGGTCGGCGATGTGCTGGAAGATGATCTTGGCCTGGACGCGGCTGTCCTCGACGACGAGAACGTGGCGATGGTCGGTCATGCTGCTGCCATCCTTGACGAGGGTATGATCCTGTCTGGATACGGGATGGCGGCTGCTCTGGCAAGCCGGACGGCGCGTCTGCGTATCGCGTTGTCCCGGCGGCGGCGAGGGTCCCCTTTACGCCAAGTCGGGGGTCCGGGGGCCTGAGGCCCCCGGCCGCCGGAGGCATCTTCTCTTATTCTTACCAATGTCGCGACATATACGGCTGCATCTCGCGTTCGAAGGTGGCCGGGTCGGTGGTGGAGACGGTGGGGGCCACGAAGGCGGTGGGCGACAGGCCGGCCATGGCCCCCACCGTGGCATCCATGGGCAGGGTGCGGCTGGACGCGGCGATGATGTTGTTGTTTCTGGCGTCGATGACTTCCAGGTTGAAGCGCACGCCGCCCGGGGTGACGCTGTAGGTGCCGGCCAGGACCAGGGTGGCCGTGGCCCGGGTGGTGGCCAGGGCCTTGGTGTCGCGGGTGAGGACGAATTCGCCCTGGCTGCGGCTGAAGATGATGTCGCTGGCCTTGCGGATTTCCTGGACATTGTAGCCCAGGCCCACGAAGGCGGCGTAGAGTTCCTGGCCGAAAAGGCGCGACAGGGGCGAAGCCCGCTCCAGGTTGTTGAGGTCGGCCGGGGTGGTGATGACCAGCCAGTAGAGTCCCCGGCTGTTGGTGGGGGTGCCCATGCCCAGGCGCGGGCCGAGCTGGCGGTCGAGGTCGGCGGCCATGGCCATGGCCACGTCGGGATATTGGGGCGGCGGCGGATTCTTGCCGGAACCGCACAGGGCGCCCATGAGCAGCGGCGACAGCAGGGCCGCCAGCAAAAGGGGCAAAAGGCTGGTTAAGCGTGTAAGGCGCATGGCGGACTCCTGTTATTTGGCGGCCGGGGCCTTGGCGGGGGCCGGTTCGGGCGGAAAGGCGGCCGGCGCGGGGGCCGGTTCGGCCGGTTTGGCCGGGGCCTGGCCTGGGACCTTGGCCGGTTCCGGGTCCAGGGGAAAGATGGAATCGGTGGCGGCCTCGTAGCGTTTTTCGAGCTTGGGCTGGCTGGGGTTCTGGGAGACCGGAGCCGGGCCACGGCTTTCTGTCGGGGCCTGGGCCGTCGGCGGCGTGGGTGCGTGGCGAGGGGCCTTGGCCCGCCTGGGCTTGCGCTTGACGGGCTTGGACACGAAGGGCTTGGCCGGCGTGGAGGGCGTGGGCGGCTGGCTCACGTCGCGGATGCGGATTTGCGTGGGCAGCGGGGCCGGGGTGTCGGCCAGGGCCTCGTCCCCGCCGGCCGGCCCCGCCAGGGCCAGGGCGGCGAGCATGGCCCAGGCGGCCGGAAGTTTGCGGATGGCGGTCATGGCGTTTCCTCCCCGGGAATGTTCCCCGTGCCGCTCCCATCGGCCGGTTCGGCCAAATCTTTACGGCGGCGTCGAGTTCTCCCCGGCTTAAGGACTTGCCTAAGGGCGCGAGAAGTGATTTATGGAAATACAAGGTTTTGCTTGTCCCCGCCGGCCGGCCTCGCCCCCGGCTCCCGGCGGACACCCACGAACGGGGCCCTTTAAGGAGTAAAAAATGGCTGAACAACTCGAAATCTACAAGTGTGAACTGTGCGGCAATATCGTTGAAGTCCTGCATGCCGGCGGCGGCGAACTGGTGTGCTGCGGCCAGCCCATGAAACTCATGGCCGAAAACACCGTGGACGCCGCCAAGGAAAAACACGTGCCGGTCATCGAGAAGGTCGAGGGAGGCTATCTGGTCAAGGTCGGCGCCGTGGCTCATCCCATGGAAGAAAAACACTACATCGAGTGGATCGAACTGATTGCCGACGGCAAGGCCTACCGCGAGTTCCTCAAGCCCGGCCAGGCTCCGGAAGCCTTTTTCTGCGTCAAGGCCGACAAGGTGTCCGCTCGCGAGTACTGCAACCTTCACGGCCTGTGGAAAAAGGACTAGCCCATGCTGTCGCCGACCATGGAAAAGGCGCTTAACGATCAGGTGCATTGGGAACTCTATTCCGCCTACCTCTATGTCTCCATGGCCACCTATTTCGAGGACAAGGGCCTCATGGGCTTTGCCAACTGGATGCATGTCCAGGATCAGGAAGAGAAGTTCCACGCCCAGAAGTTCTACAACTACATCGTGGAACGCGGCGGCCGGGTGATCCTGCAGGCCATTGAAGCGCCGCCCCATGACTGGGCCTCGCCCCTGGCCGTGTTCGAGGACGCGTTGGGCCATGAAGAGGGCGTCACCGCCCGCATCTACAGGCTCATGGACCTGGCTCTGGAAGAACGTGACCACGGCACGGCCTCGTTCCTCAAGTGGTTCATCGACGAGCAGGTGGAGGAGGAGGCCAGCGTGGCCGACGTCATCGCCAAGCTCAAGCTCGTGGACCAGACCCCGGGCGGGGCGTTCATGCTCGACAAGGACCTGGCGACCCGGGTGTTCACGCCCCCGACCAACGCCTGATTGCCTGCCGCGTTCACGCGGCGCAGGGAGGGCCGCCCGCGCCCGTCGCGGGCGGCCCTTCTTTTTCGGGCAGCCGATGGCAAGGCTCGTGGCCGCCGGTCCCCGTGGCCGCCGGGGTTGTCTTTCTGATGCCGCTTATGACCCACTTCGCAGGAGACGGCGGGCATGAACGTGAACCTCAAGTTTTTCTTGAAGGACACCATCCGCAAGATGGTGGATTTTTCCAAGACCGCCCAGAACCGGGGCCTGCCGCCGCCGCCGTTGCAAAAGCCCTATCCCCTGGGCGCGGAGCTTGTCCGGCTGGCCGGGCCGGGGCAGTGGCAGGGGGTGCGCGATGTGCCCGTGGCCCAGGCCATGGCGGCGCGCAAATCCCACCGCAGCTTTCGCCAGGAGCTTTTCACCCAGGACGAACTGGGGTTTCTCCTGTGGGCCACCCAGGGCCTGCGCAAATCCCCGGGGCTGACCGGCGGGCTGCGCACCGTGCCCTCGGCCGGTTGTCGACACGCGTTTGAAACCTATGTCGCCATTTACCGCGTCCAGGGCCTCAACCCCGGCGTCTATCGCTATTTGCCCATCGAACATGCGCTGATCGAGGCGGTCACGGTGGAGGATCTGGAAGAGGAGGTGGCCATGGCTTCCTTCAACCAGGGCTTTGTGTCGCGGGGGGCGGCCACGTTTATCTGGACGGCCGTGCCGGCGCGCATGGAGTGGCGCTACGGCGAGGCGTCCTACAAGGTCATGGCCCTGGACGCCGGCCATGTCTGCCAGAACCTCTATCTGGCCTGCGAGGCCGTGGGAGCCGGCACCTGCGCCATCGCCGCCTACGACCAGGAGGCTTTCGACGCCATGCTGGGGCTGGACGGCGACACGGAATTCACCATCTATCTCGCTCCGGTCGGCAAGGTCTGACCCGGTCGGCGTCGTTTTGGGGGAGGAGGAAGGAATGGAGAGAAAAGTCGTGCTGTTCGCCTTTCGTGGCGACGTGTCCTGTTTCGTGCACGTGCTCCTTAACGCCATCGACTACCGGGAGCGCGGCTACGAGGCCAAGGTGGTGCTGGAAGGCGAGGCCACCAAGCTCGTGGCCGTTTTGTCCAAGGCCGAGCATCCCATGCACGGGCTTTTCGAAAAGACCAAGGGGCAAGGGCTTTTTGCCGGCGCCTGCCGAGCCTGTTCCCACCAGCTCGGCAGCCAGGAGGCTTGCGTTACCGAGGGGCTGACGCTGCTTGACGACATGCACGGCCACCCGGGCATGGGGCGGTACACGGAAGAGGGCTACACGATTTTGATTTTCTAGGCCCGGCCAGGGATACGAACGCTTCGGGGCGGCCCAAACGGGCCCCCCATCTCATTTCTTGCGCTTGAACATCTTCTCCATCTCGCGTCGGCCAAAACGCACCGTCACCGGCCGGCCGTGGGGGCAGTAGTCGCGGTCCGGGACCGTGGCCCACTGGGACAAAAGCGCCACGGCTTCGTCGGCGGTGAGCCGCGTGCCGGCCTTGATCGCCGTCTTGCAGCTCATGAGAATCCACAAATCCTGCAAGGACTTGGACTGGCCGGCCAAGGCGGCGCGCAGGTACTCCTTGGCCTGGCCCACGGTCAGCTCCGGCGGCGCGCCGGTGATGGCGGCCATGCCCGGACGCGGCGTGTCCACGACAAAGCCCATGGACCGCAGTTCGGTGAAAAGCGTTTGCAGCCGGGCCTGCTCGGAGGGATGCAGCGTCAGCTCCACGGGCATCCCCAGCGGCCGGCTGTGGCCGCGCCGGCCGGCCGCCTCCCGGGCGGCGTAGATGACGCGTTCGTGGGCGGCGTGCTGGTCCACCAGCACCAGCTCCTCGCCAGTGTCCACGATGAGATAGGTGTCGTCGAACTGGCCCAGGTAACGCATGTCCGGCGGCAGGGCCGGTTCCAGCTCGTCCACGGTCCTGGCGTACAGGGGCGCGCCGGCCTCGGCCCCGTCGTTCTCCAGGGCGGCCTCGGCGGCGGCCCGGCGGGCCACGGCCGGCGGATCGAAATGGCGGGCCGGCCCCTGGCGCTGGGCCGGGGCTTCGGCCACCCCATACCCCGACGGCCGGGCCGGATAGGCCTCCTGATCCGCCGGCTGGGCCGACATGTCCCGGGTCGCCCCAGGGGGCGGCGCGAAGCGACCCGGCTCCCGGCCAAAGGTTTGGGCCGCGTCCTGGTCCGGTCGCCGGCCGTGGGGCTGGTGCGCCGCCCGGCCCGGGCCTTGGTCCGCCAGCGGCGCGGCCGGCCGAGAGCCTGCCCGGCCGGCCGCCCCGCCCGCCGGTTGGCCCGCCGTCTGGGCCGCGCCCTCGGGCGGGGCCAGGGGCGGCAGGGTTTCGTCAAAGGAGCTGCTGCTGAGGATTCGCGGATCGCCGGGCAAGGGCGCGCGTTCCCGCACGGACTGGCCCGAAGGCGTGGTCTCATGGGGCGAGGGCGCGCCGGCCCGGCCGAGCTCCTCGAAAAAGTCGCGGCGGCTGGCGAATTTCGGCGGCTCGGCCCCGGCCTTGACCCAGGGTTCCGGGGCCGGGACCGTGCGGTGGACGAGCGCCTTGTCCAGGGCCGCGCCCACGGCCCGGCGCAGGGTGAGGAACACGGCCTGCTCGTCGCGGAAACGCACCTCGGTCTTGGCCGGATGCACGTTGACGTCCAGATCGGCCGGGTCGAGTTCCAAAAAAATGACGGCTTGGGGGTATTCCCGGGCTAAAAGCCGGCCCTTGTAGGCCTCGCGTACGGCGGCGAGCAGCACCCGGTCCAGCACCGGCCGGCCGTTGACGTAGAAATACATGCGGTCGGCCTTGCCCTGGGCGCGCAGCGGCTTGCCCAGCACACCGTGGACCTTGGCCCCGGCGGCGTCGCTGGAAAATTCGAAGAGATCCTCGGTGACGGCCGGCGGCCAGAAGGCGGCCAGCCGGGCGGGCAGGGTCTGGCCGGCCGGGAAGCGCAGGGCCGTGCGTCCGCCCACGGTCAGCTTGAAGGCCACGTCAAGGCGAGCCAGGGCCGCTCGGCAAAAAAGCTCGGTGGCCCGTTTGGTCTCCACGGCCTCGGATTTGAGGAATTTGAGCCGGGCCGGCACGGCGGCGAACAGGTCGCGCACCTCAATGCGCGTGCCCTGGGCCACGGCCGCCGGGCCGCGCTCGGTGAGGCGGCCGTTTTCCACGGCCACGAACGCGCCTTCCTCGAAAGCCTCGTGGCGGGAGCTGATGCGAAACCGCGACACCGAGGCGATGCTTGGCAGGGCCTCGCCGCGAAAACCGAAGCTGCCGATGCGTTCCAGTTCGTCGATGGAGGCGATCTTGCTGGTGGCGTGGCGGGTCAGCGCCAGGGGCAGCTCTTCGGGAGTCATGCCGCCGCCGTCGTCGCTGACGATGACGGCGGTGCGGCCGCCGCCGTCGATGGCCGCCTCGATGCGGCTGGCCCCGGCGTCGAGGCTGTTTTCCACGAGTTCCTTGAGCACGCTGGCCGGCCGCTCCACCACCTCGCCGGCGGCGATCTGGTTTTGCAGTTCCGGGGGCAGCACGCGGATGGTGCGATGGGTCGTCGAAGCTGTCATGGCGGGGAATATACGATCTTTCGCCGCCCCAGGCCACCCGCGCGTTTCGACTGGAAAAACGCCGGCGTCGGGGGTAGACGGGCGGGTGTCCCACGCAAAAGGAGCCGACCATGCCCATCGAGCATAATTACCTGCGCACCCGGATACGCACGGAAAACATTGTCGCCAACTATACGCGCCTGCGCGCCCAGGGCGGTCAGGTCGTCAGCGTCATCAAGGCCGACGCCTACGGCCACGGGCTTCTCGAAACGGCCACGGCCCTGGCCGGGGCCGGTTGCGAGAGCTTTGCCGTGGGTTCGGCGGCCGAGGGCGCGGCCCTGCGCGATGCCGGCTGCACGGCGGAAATCCTATCGCTGCTTGGCCCGGTGCTGCCCGAGGACGAACTCTTGATCATCGAAAAAAATCTCGTGCCCTTCATGCACGACTTCGACCAGCTGGCCCGGCTGGCCGTCGCCTGCACGCGTCTTGGGCGCGTGGCCAAGGTGGCGCTCAAGTTCGACACCGGCATGGCCCGGTTGGGGTTCGTGGAGGCCGACGCGCCCAAACTCGCCGAGATGCTGTGCGCCTCGCCCTGCATCGAGGTGGTCATGGTCAGCTCCCATCTGGCCACGGCCGACGATCCGGGCGCCTTCGAATTCGTGGCCGAGCAGGGGGCGCGCTTTGCCCGCATCTGCCAGGCCCTGCGCCACGGCGGGCTGACGTTTCGGGCCTCGCTGTGCAACTCCGCCGGCATCCTGGCCCATGCCGGGGCCATCGGCTTCGACGCCCGCCGGGCCGGCATCGCGCTCTACGGCGTCAATCCCTTTGCCGGCAGCGCCCGCGAGGCCCTTGGCCACGGCTTGCTCCCGGCCATGGAGACCGTAACCCGCATCGTCTCGGTCCACGACCTGCCGCGCGGGGCCTCCATCAGCTACGGCCGCACCTACGTGGCCGAGCGCGACATGCGGGTGGCCATCGTGGCCGCCGGCTACGCCGACGCCTACAGCCGGGGGCTGTCCAACAAGGGCTTCATGTGCCTGGCCGGCCGGCGTGTCCCCATCCTTGGCCGGGTGTGCATGCAGCTCACGGCCGTGGATGTCTCGGGCCTCGATGCCGTACGGCCCGGCGACGCCATCCATCTGCTGGGCGGCGAGGGACCGGGCGCGGTCACGGCCGACGACCTGGCCCTGTGGTGGGGCACCATCCCCTACGAGGTCTTCTGTCTGCTGGGGCTTAATCCCCGGGAGCATGTTTGATCGGCGCTTTCCCTGCCGCCAACCAAGGAAGACGGCATCCGGCCATGAAACGCCAGACGCTTTTTCTCAATATGTACGGGGCCATGCTCGACGCCATGGGACCCAGCGGCTGGTGGCCGGCCAAAACGCCCTTGGAGATGGCCGTGGGCGCGATCCTGACCCAGAACACCAACTGGCAGGGCGCGGCCAAGGCCGTGGCCGGGCTGCGCGAGGCCGGGCTGCTCGATCCGCATGTCCTGCATGCCGCCAGCCTGGAGGCCGTGGCCGAGCGCATCCGGCCGGCCGGGCATTTCCGGGTCAAGGCCGGGCGGCTCAAAAACCTCATGGCGCTTATCGTGGAGGAGCTTGGCGGCGACTTGACCGCCCTGGCCGGCTACGATCTCGATCAGGCCCGGGACAAGCTCTTGTCCGTCAAGGGCGTTGGCCCCGAGACCGCCGACAGTATTTTGCTCTATGGCCTGAACCTACCGGCCTTCGTGGTGGACGCCTACACCGCCCGTATCTGCTTCCGCCACGGCCTGGCCCCCGAGGAGGCCGGCTATGATGAGCTGCGTGAACTTTTCATGGACGCGCTGCCCGAGGACGTGAGGCTATATAACGAATTCCACGCCCTGCTGGTGCGCGTGGGCAACGCCTGGTGCCGGCCGCGCGCGCCCAAATGCGCCGCCTGTCCCTTGGAGCGTTTTTTGCAATGAGGACGGCGCTTTTGGCCCTTTTCTGTCTGTTGGCCCTGGCCGGGCCGGGACAGGCCGTCAAACCGCCGACGGTTCCGGCCAAGGCCGTGTCGGCGGCCCAGGACGCGGCCAAGGCCCGACTGGCCGAGGCCCGGGCCAAGGTGGCGGCCCAGTCGGCCGAGGCCGCCCGGCTTGGCCGGGAATTGGCCGCCCTGGAGGCCGCCCGGGACGCCGAGGCCAGACGGCTTGCCGCCCTGACGGCGGCCTTGTGGCCGCTTCGGGCCGAGAGTCTGGCTGGGGCGGCCCAGGCCGAGGATTGGGCCGAGGCGGACCGCCGGTTCGTCTGGACGCGGTCGCTTATCGAGGCGGCCGGCGCGTCGCGGCTGGCCTTCGAGGCCGCTGCGGCCAAGGCCAAGGCCGGACGGCTGGCCCGGGACGACGCGGCCTTGCGCCTGCTGGCCGGGCGCAAGGAGGCCGACGTGGCCTTTGCCGCCGCCGTGGCCGGCCGGCTGCGCGAGTTGGAGACGGCGGCCCACCAGCCGGGGCGCGGCGACGAGGCCGCCTTGGCCGAGGCCCTGGACGCGGCCGCCGCGCCGGATGACGCCCTGGCAGGCGTGGCCCCGGCGGGCGAGGACGGCGCGGCCGGGCCGATGGTCTTCACGCCGCCGCCCGGCGGGCTGGCCTGGCCGAGCCAGGGGCGGGTGGCCTTGCCCTTTGCCCCGTCCGGCCGCGACGCCCGGCAGGGACTGGTGCTGGCCGTGCCCGAAGGATCGCCCGTTGTAGCCGCCGCCGACGGGCGGGTGGTTTTTACCGGCACGTTGCGCGGCTTGGGCCGGGTGCTTATCCTGGCCCATGACGACCGCTGCCACACGGTCTATGCCTGCCTGTCAGAAACGAGCCTCGCCGTGGGCGAGGCCGTGCCCCGCCAGGGGCTTATCGGCCGCAGCGGCTATTGCAACCAGACGCGCGCCCCCGGCGTCTATTTCGAATTGCGTTTTCGGGAAAAAGCCCTTAATCCGGCGGAGTGGCTCGCCGTCAGGCGCTAGGCTCGGCTGCCGGCCGGTTTCGCGGGGATAGGCGTTTTCACCCGAGGCCGGCGTTTCGGTCCGCATTTCCTGGAGGATGGTATGCGTCTTTTGACCAAAGTGTCCTGTTCCCTGGCCGTTAGCCTGGCGTTATGCTCCGTCGCGTTTGCCGCCAAACCTGAGGAAGACCGGTTCGCGCCGCTCAAGCGCTTCAGCCAGGTCATGGATCTGGTGGAAAACCACTACGTCAAGCAGGTCACCCGCAACGAACTCATCGACGGGGCCATCGTCGGGATGCTGCAGCAGCTCGATCCCCATTCGAGCTTTTTGTCGAAAGACGAATTCAAGGAAATGCAGGTCAGCACTTCTGGCGAATTCGGCGGCATCGGCATTGAAATCAGCATGGAAAACGGCCGCCTGACCGTCATTTCCCCCATCGACGACACCCCGGCCGACAAGGCTGGCATCAAGGCCGGCGACATTATTTTGGAAATCGAGGGCGAGTCCACCCAGGACATGACCCTGGTCGACGCCGTGCAAAAAATTCGCGGCCCCAAGGGCAAGGCCGTGTCCTTGACACTCGTTCACAAGGACCAGCAAAAACCCTTCAAAGTGAAAGTGGTGCGGGACACCATCCCCATCATCAGCGTGAAAAGCAACGAAGTGGAGCCGGGCTATCTCTACATCCGCCTGACCCGCTTCAACGAGAACACCACCGCCGAGCTCAAGCAGGCCCTGGCCGACTATCAGGCCAAAAGCGGCAAGCCGCTCAAGGGCGTCATCCTCGACCTGCGCAACAACCCCGGCGGCCTGCTGGAACAGGCCGTCAACGTCTCCGACGTGTTCTTGCCCTCGGGCCAGATCGTCTCCATCAAGGGCAAGAACCAGGAGCAGGAGAAGGTCTTTTCCGCCAAGGGCGACGGGGCCGACGTGGCCGTTCCCCTGGTGGTGCTCATCAACTCCGGCTCGGCCTCGGCTTCGGAGATCGTGGCCGGCGCCCTCAAGGACCACAAGCGCGCCTTGCTTGTCGGTGAAAAAACCTTTGGCAAGGGCTCGGTGCAGACCGTCATCCCGCTGTCCGACGGTTCGGGCATCAAGCTCACCACCGCGCTGTACTACACGCCAAGCGGCCGCTCCATCCAGGCCGAAGGCATCGAACCCGACTTCATGGTCCCGCTCCAGGACTCCGAGTCCGACCGCGACAAGCTCTCGGCCAACCACCAGTTCCGTGAGCGCGACCTGTCCCGGCACCTGGAAAACAAGAAAAAGAAACCCGAGGCGACGGACGATCCCAAGCAGAAGATGCTCGATCAACTCGCCCGGGACAACCAGCTCAAGCTGGCCCTGGAACTGGTGAAGTATTTCCCCATCAAAACCTACGCCCCCTAAGAAGCGCCCAGCCAAGAAGGGAGCCGCCAAGCCCGCCAAAGGGCCAGGCAAGGCTCCCCGGCGCTCCGGAGCCGGAGAGAACAACCGTGTGGTTCTCTCCGGCAAACCTGTTTTTACGGCCGTGGCCGCCCTGGCCCTGGTCGCTACGCTTGCCGTGCTCGCGGCGCTCCTGTTTGGCCCGTTCCCGTCGCCCCCGGGCGAACGCCAGGCGGCCAAGCCGCCTAAGCCGGCCGTTGGCCAGCAGGCGGCTCGCAAGAAGCCCGAACCGCCCAAGCCGGCGTCCAAGCCGTCCCCGGCCGCGCCCGAGGCTGCGACGCCTCAGGGAGCGCCCCCGGCCCCCACCGACGAACACGACGCCCTGACCCTGGCCCGGGCGCTGTCCCAGGCCCAGGCCCAAGCCAAGGGCACGCCGCCCCCGGTCCATTTCGAGGAGCACCTGCCGCCCCAGGCCGCCTCGCCCGAAAACGGGAACGGCAATGGCAACGGGAACGGCAATGGTCCTCACGAAGTGCGGGGCAAAGTCGAGCCGCCGGCCGGCGCGCAACCGCCGCCGCCCGAGCCGGCCGCCCCGCCCGTGGCCCGGGATGAAGGCAAAAATCCGCGCATGGTCGTGGTCATCGACGACATCGGCGACCATCCCGTCATGGCCAAGAATCTGACCGAACTGCCGTTTTCCGTCACCCTGGCCATCCTGCCCAACCGTCCCCGGACGCGGTCCGTGGAGGCCATGGCCGCCAGCCAGCACGTCGAAATCATTTTGCATCAGCCCATGCAGCCCGGAACCTACCCACGGGTCAATCCCGGGCCGGGCGCGCTTTTCACCGACATGGAGCCCGAGCGCGTGAAGGAAATCCTGGCCGACAACCTGAGCCAGGTTCCCCACGTCAAGGGCATCAACAACCACATGGGGTCGGCTTTCACCAGCGACCCGGCCGGCATGGACGCCGTCATGGCCGTGCTCAAGCAAAAGGGCCTGTTTTTCCTCGACTCCGTCACCTCGGCCGTCAGCGCCGCGCCCGAAGCGGCGCGCAAGCACGGCGTGCCGTTTTACCGCCGGGCCGTGTTTCTGGACAACGTGCGCAATGTCCGCACGATCCTTGGCCAACTCAAGACCGCCGAGCGCAACGCGCTCAAAAACGGCCGGGCCATCGCCATCGGCCATCCCTACGGCGAAACCCTGGAAGCCTTGAAAATCTGGGCCAAGGAACGCGACGGCCGCGTCGACGTGGTGACGCTCACCGAGCTAGGACCTGAATTCTAGTGCCGCGTCCCCGAAAAGCGCCTAGGGCGTTTCGTGGGCAACAGCATACGATGCCCGTTTTTCATAACCACGACGTTCGTCTTGTTTAAGGGACCCGCACTCCCGCGCGGGCCGGGCCGCAAGATTTTCATGGACGGCCCGGGCCGGCTGGCCGATACTGCCGCCCGGGCGTTTCTCCAGCCCGCGCCATCCCCAACCGCCTGCCAAACCTCCGGCTTTCGCCGTCAACGCCCATGCAATTCAAACCCGTTTTCTACACCGGCCTGACCCTGGCCGCCCTGGCCCTGGGGCTTTTCACCACCCGTCTGGAGCCGGCCCGGCGGGTGGACGCCTGGTCGTCGGATCTGTGGCATGTCCTGGCCGGCAAGCGCTACGAACCGCAGCACGTGGCCGTGGCCCTTTTGGACGACGAGGCCCTGGCCGCCGAACCTGACCGGCCGCTGGTTTTCTGGGGACCGCTGTACGCCAAGATCCTGGCGAGGCTTCGCGAGGTCGGGGCCGTGGCCGTGGGCATGGACATCCAGCCGGCGCTGAGTCCCGTCACCTGGATGGACATCATCGGGGCCGACGCCAGCCGCGATTTCGACCGCGACTTCATGCTGGAGCTGGCCAAGGGCAAGGTCGTCCTGGCCGCCAGCGTGTCCACCGAATCGGGCGAACCGTCGTTTAGCCTGCCGGCTACGGACTATCTGCTGGCCTTGCCCCGTCACGAGGCCGACCTCGGGCTGACCAACGTGCCGCTGGACCGTGACGGCGTGGTGCGCCGCTTCGCCCCGGCCTTGTACAGCGAGGGCGAGCCACGCCTGTCCTTTGCCGCCGCCTTGGCCAAAAAAGGCGCACCAGGTATTTCTGGCGCGCCGGGGCTGGCCGGCCTGGATGACCGGACCGCCTTGCAGCCGCGCCCCATCGCCTACGCCGGCCCCCCCGGCACCTTTGCCCATGTCAGCTTCGCCCGGCTGCTGGCCCCGGACGCCCTAAGCGACCCCAAGGTCCAGGCCCTGGCCGGCAAGATCGTCATTCTGGGCATCGACATCCACGGCGCCCACGACCGGCTGGCCTCGCCGTACTCCCTGCCGCTTTTCGGCGCGCCCAAGGAGTTCATGCCCGGCCCCGAGATCCACGCCAACATCATCGAGGCCATGCTGACCGGCCGCACCCTGACGACCGTCGGCCTCGGCGCCGCGGCCGGGGCCTGGCTGCCGTTTCTGGGCCTGTGTTCCCTGGCCTGTTCGCGGCTTGGGCCGGGGCGTTCGGCCCTGGCCGCGTTGGGTCTTGGGTTGGGAGCTTTTGGCCTGGGCTATGGCCTGTTTCTGGCAGGGCGGCTTCTGCCCCTGGCCGGCCTGGACGTCGGGCTGGTGGCGGTCTGGGCTGGGGCCAACGCCGTGCGCCTCACTCGCGGCGAGCGGGAAAAAGCCCACATCCGCCACGCTTTTGGCAAGTACGTGTCCGACGCGGCCATTACCGCCATCCTGGCCAGCGGCAAACCGCCCGCGCCGGGCGGCTCCCTGGCCACGGTCACCGTGCTGTTCTCGGATATCCGCGATTTCACGACATTAAGTGAAAAACTCTCGGCCGAGGAAGTGGTGGAGCTGTTAAACGCCTACTTCACCCGGGTCTGCGACATCATCTTGGCCCATGGCGGCATGATCGATAAATTCGTCGGCGACGCGGTCATGGCTGTGTTCGGCGCGCCCCTGGCTGATCCGAAACATGCGCGCCAAGCCCTTGCCTCGGCGCTCGGCATGATTACTGCTTCCCATGACTTCGAGACCTGGATGCGCGAGCGTTTCCCCAAGCTGGGGGATTGGCGCTTTCGCATTGGCGTGGGGCTGCACAGCGGCCCGGCCGTTGTCGGCAACATCGGTTCCCGGCAGAGGCTCGATTTCACGGCCATCGGCGACACGGTCAACACAGCCTCGCGCCTGGAAGGCGTGACCAAGACCATGGGCTGCCCCATCGTGGCCAGCCGCATGACCGTGACAATGGCCGGGCCGGGCGTCGCCACCGGCCGCGAGGAAATGGCCCGGGTCAAGGGCAAGAGCGAACCCGTGCCGGTCCTGGAAATCCTGGGACTGGCCGATACATAGAAAAGGAGTTCCCATGCGTCGCGCCGTCGCGCTTTTCTTGTTTGTGATCCTGGCCGTGGGCCTGTCCGGCGGTTATGCCCTGGCCGAAGCGCCGCGTCTGGTCTGTCTGGTCGCGGCCGTGTCCGGCCAGGCCAGCCTGTCCCCGGCTGACGGTCCGAAAAAGCCCTTGGAACTCTTTACCCGCCTGCGCGAGGGCGAACGCCTGGAGCTGGCTCGGGGAGCCGAGGTACAGCTGGCCTTCTTGCAGCTCGGCCAGCGCGAAACCTGGACCGGGCCGGCCACGGTGCTCATCGCCGCCGCCGGCGGCCAAAGCCCCAACGCGTCCACGCCGCCGGTGGTGGACAAGCTGCCGGGGAAGCCCAAGCCGGCCACGGGTGAAGCCTCGTCAATTTTAAGCCAGGCCGGCGAGCAGGCCACGGCCCAGGTCAAGACCCGGGAGGTCACCCTGCCCGAGGACAAGCCCCTTTCCGACGAGGAACGGGCGCAGCTGGCCGATTTCGAGGGCCAAGTGGCCGAGATGCGAAAGACCGCCGCTCCCGGCGACGTGACCCCGGACATCGCGCTTTTGGAAGAACTTACCCGCCTGGGCCAGCGTCGCAAGGCCCTGGAGGAAGTGCGCCGGCTGCGCGAGGCCTATCCGGATAACGCCGCTCTGGCCGCCTTCGAGGAATAAGCGCTCCGGCGGCCGGGACACGGGCAGAGCGTGTTGCCCCTTCCCGCCGGTCGCCGCCAGGTTTTCTTGCTTCACGAGGCGGCCGCTACCGCCCCACCCAACGCAAACGGCCGGCCCGGGAACCTCCGACAGGTTTCCGGGCCGGCCGCGTTTTGCGGTCGGAATGCGCCGGCTATTCCTTGACCGGCACCACGTGGATGGCCTTGACCACAAGCAGCACGGCATCGCCCGGGGCCAGGGCCAAGTCTTCCACGGATTCGGTGGTCAGCACCGACGCCATGGCGTGGGGCACGTCCACGCTGAAGTTGACCTGGGTCATGACGTCACCCTTTTTCACGGAAGTCACCTTAGCCGGAATCTGGTTTCTGGCTCCGTAGCGCATGGTCGTCTCCTTGGCGTTAGAGATTTGTGGACGTGAAATATGTTGTGTTGTGAAAGGATCCTGTTTGTTGTTAAAAATTTTCTGATGTCATTTGCAGGGTGTTGTTGGCTTGTGCTGCAATTTCTGAAAACACGTAGTCATTATTAAAATAAAGCATAAGCGATGATTGTTCTTGAGAAAGTATGCGCCAGTCTCAGGGGTTGGCACGAATGTCGCGTCCCTTAGAAAAGCGATGGTATTTCAACGAAAAAACAATGGTTTTAGTCTGTTGTCTGCGAAATGTCTTCTGTGCTTTTCGTGGACGCGACACTAGACGCAAACCATGTTGCGGCCCTGGGCTTTGGCTTTGTAGAGAGCGGCGTCGGTTTGCTGGAGCAAAATGTCGGCAGACCTCGTGGCTTTCGTCGTGCTTGCAATTCCGAACGATGACGTTATCCGAAATTGTTCCGATATATTCGGGCCATCGAAGAGCAGATTGGCGATTTCCTGGCGCAATCGTTCAGCGATGTCACAAGCGTGGTTGGCATCTGTGTCGGGCAGGATGACGAGAAATTCCTCGCCGCCGAAACGGAACAACTCGTCGTAGCGCCGCAGGCTCGACTTTACCTGACTCCCCACCTGAGCAAGGACTCGGTCGCCGATGACGTGCCCGTAGGTGTCGTTGATGGCCTTGAAGTGATCCAGGTCGAACAGGATCAGGGAAAAGGTTTCGCCGGAACTGCTGCACCGGGAGACGTGGTGATGCAGTCGCGACTGCATATGGCTTCTGTTGTATGCACCGGTTAGAACGTCGATCTTCGAGCGCTCGATGATTTCCTGGGTGGCCTGGGAAAGCCTGGACTGGGCATCCATGAAATCGAGGAGGGGAAAGCAGAGGATGAGCGCGTCCAGGCAAAGCATGTTGCCAAAAAGAACGATGGCGGTCAGCTCGGGGCCAATGGCGTCAAGGGCCGAGCCCGGGGAAAGCCAGCCGGCGCACAGGATGGCGGCCCGGATAAAGAGCGTTGACGCCAGCAGCAGGCAAAAGCCGTGCATCGACCAGACTACGGCGTTGTGCGGGCGGGTTTTTCGTATGATTTGCAGCGCAGCGTACAGATACAGCGCGCCGTTTATGGCCGAGGTGTAGATGCCCGGTAAGTGCTTGTCGTGCATAGTCAGGGCCAACACCCCAAAGGAAAACGCGAAAATCGAGGCAACGGTCAGGCTAAAGCGCAGTGTGGGCGGCTGGCGGGCCAGTGAAAAGACCGACAGGGCAATGAAGATAGGCAGTGAAAAGATGCACAGGTTGGCTATAGGCAGCGAGACAAGGTTGATGCCTGTCATGAAACGCAACAGGAAAAGAGCCCAGCCCAGGGAAAATGCGAAACAACCGAAAGCCAGAATCGAAAGATAGTTGTGGCGTCTGATCTTGTGCAGAACCAGCAGGAATAAACCTTTGATGAAAAAGCTGGCGACTGCCAGACTGATGACGGTCCTTGATTGGAAAAAAAAGCAAGATTTCGTTTATATTCATAGTTTTACCCAGGTCTACCGCCGCCTGCTGCTGCCTCACGTGAAGCATACTGGAAAAAGATACGTTTTGGAAACGGCCTGCCTGGGCTCCCTCAAGGTCCGGGTTTACGCCCCTGGCCGCGTTTGTCTCCAGTCGCTGCGCGGCGCGTGTCGGGCTTGCCGGACCTGGTGTCCGGCCGTCCGCGCCTGCCGTCCGCCTTGCCCTGGCGGAGCGGCGGCGCGTCGCGGCGAGGAGGTGCGGGTGCGCCCGGCGCGCGGCGGTCCGGCCGCCGGTCGGGCTGGCCCTTGCTCTGGCCGGCCAGCCGCTTTTCGCGCTCGCCGCCGAGCACGGCGTGCTGCCGCAGGCGCTCGGCATCGGCGTCGGCGATAAAAAGCGGCTGCCCGCCCAGGTCCGTGCCGGCGAAATACATGGCCGCCGCCGCCGTGCCGGGCAGCGGGATGAAGCACTGCACCTGATTGGGCCGCCAGCCCTTGCCGGCGAACCACTCGGCCATGCGCCGCATGTCCTCCAGGGTGCATCCCGGAAAGGCGCTCATGAGGTAGGGCACCACGTATTGCTCCTTGCCGGCCCGGCCGGATTCCCGCTCGAAGACTTTCAGGAACCGCTCGAACACGGCAAAGGGCGGCTTGCGCATGAGCTTGAGCACCCGGTCGCTCTGGTGCTCCGGGGCCACCTTGGCCTGGCCGCCGGTAAAGCGCCGCACCATGCGCCCCAGGGCGTCCTCGTCAGCCAGGGCCAGATCCATGCGCCAGCCGCTGGCCACCCGCACATGGCGCACGCCAGGGACTTCCGCCACCGCTTCGAGCAGGTCGACGAACGCGCCCTGGTCCACGGAAAAATGCTTGCAGATGGTCGGCGTCAGGCAGCTTGGCCGCTGGCAGGATGTCATGTCCCCCCGGCAGCGCCCGCCCCACATATTGGCCGAGGGGCCGCCCACGTCGCTCACCGACCCGTCAAAGCCCGGCGCGTCCACCAGCCGGGCCGCTTCGCGCAGGACCGATCCGGCGCTTCGGGAGCGGATGGCCCGCCCCTGGTGCAGGGCCAGGGTGCAAAAGGAGCAGCCGCCGGCACAGCCCCGGTGGATGTTGAGGCTGCCGCGAATCATGTCCGCCGCCGGGATGGGCAGCTTGTAGGAGGGATGCGGCTGGCGTGAGTAGGGCAGGGCGTAGAGGGCGTCGAGAGTCTTGCCGGAAAGCCCCGCCCCTGGCGGGGTGAGCACGGTCAGCCGGTCGCCGCTTGGCTGCACGGCAAGCTGCTTGTTCTGGTGGACGTGGCGCTCCAGGGCCAAGGTCGCCTCGATGAGCCGCTTGGGATCGGCGACAATGGCCTCATGGGCCGGCAAGGTCAGGACGTCGGCCTGCGGGAACCGCTGGGGCAGCTCCTCGGGCTTGAGGGAAAAGGCCGCGCCGGGAAGTCCGGCCAGGATGTCGGCCAGTAAGCCCCCTTCGTCCTCCAGCCGGTCCAGTCCCTCGGCCAGGGCCAGGATGCCGGTCTCGGCCATGCCGTAGAGCACCAGGCTGGCCTTGGCGTCGTAAAGGACCGAGCGGCGCAGGGCGTTGGACCAGAAATCGAAGTGGGACACCCGCCGTAGCGACGCCTCGATGCCGCCCAGGGCCACGGGCAACCCCGGGAAAGCCCGGCGCACGAGGTTGGCGTAGACGATGGCCGCCCGATTGGGGCGCGCGCCGGCCTTGCCGCCCGGGGTGTAGGCGTCGTCGGAGCGTTTTTTGCGAAAGGCGGTGTAGTGGGCCAGCATGGAATCCAGCGACCCGGCCGTGACGCCGGCAAACAGTCGTGGCCGGCCCATGGCGGCCACGTCCGCCGCGTCGCCTTCCCAGCGTGGCTGGGCCACCAGGCCGGTCTTGTAGCCGTGGGCCACCAGCCACCGGCCAAGCAGCGGCGCGCCAAAGGACGGATGGTCCACGTAGGCGTCGCCGGTAACGAGCAGGACATCCAGGCAGTCCCAGCCGAGAGCGTCCATCTCGGCCCGGGTCATGGGCAAAAAATCGGGTTGCGTCAGGGGCGTGCGTGCCATGGTCGCAGTATGGCCGCTTGGGGGCGACAGGTAAAGCGCGGTTTCGCGGCCGGCCGGGAGTCTCCCGGGATTCCCGGGAAGCCCTCCCGGGCATTCGGGAGATCGGCCCATGGACACCCGACCGGCTGTCCTGTGTATTACGGCGGTTTTGTTCCACTCTACGATCCGCCAGGAGAGACCATGCGCAACTTGTCCAAGACCAACGACGTCCTCGGCACGACCAATCGCGGCAATGTCGCCCCGTCCGGGCTATGCACCCTGTGCCGCGCCGACTGCGCCGGCAAATGCGAAACATGGCTGTCGAGCCTCAAGGGCCGGGCCATGCTCTATCCCCGGGATTTCGGGATCGTCACCGCTGGCAGCGGCAACACCGAACACGTGGGCGTGAGCTACGACGCCCTGCGCATCCAGGGCTACAACTACGGCGCTTACGCCGTGGCCGCCGGGCGCACCACCAATCCCGACGACTGCCTGTTCACCAACGTGAATCTGGAAACGGCCTTTGGCAGCGGCCTCAAAGCGCGCCTGCCGCTTATGACCGGGGCGCTGGGATCGACCTTTATCGCGGCCAAGTACTGGGACAGCTTCGCCATAGGCTGCGCTCTGGCCGGCCTGCCCATCGTCATTGGCGAAAACGTGGTCGGCGTGGACCGGGCCGCCGTCATCGAGAACGGCAAGATCACCGCCGCCCCGGAACTCGACCGGCGCATCGACGGCTATCTGCGTTACTTCGACGGCTACGGCGCGGTCATCGTGCAGCTCAACGTCGAGGACGCCCGCAACGGCGTGGCCGAGTACGTGGCCGACAAGTACGGCGACAAGGTGGTGGTGGAGCTCAAATGGGGCCAGGGGGCCAAGAATATCGGCGGCGAGATCGAGGTGAAAAGCCTTGATTACGCCCTGTTCCTCAAAAAGCGCGGCTACCTCGTGGACCCGGACCCGCAGGACCCGGCCGTGGTCGAAGCCTTCAACAACGGCGCGGTCAAGGGGTTCGCCCGCCATTCGCGCCTGGGCTATACCGATCTTCCCGGCAACGACGCCGTGCGCGAGGCTTTTGCCGCCAACGTCGCCTATCTGCGCTCGCTTGGGTTCCGCAACATATCGCTCAAGACCGGGGCCTACGGCATGGAAGCGTTGGCCCTTTCCCTGCGCTGCGCCACCGACGCCGGGCTTGATCTGCTCACCATCGACGGGGCCGGCGGCGGCACGGGCATGAGTCCCTGGAACATGATGGAGACCTGGGGCGTTCCTTCTATCCTGCTCCACGCCAAGGCGGCCGAGTACGCGGCGCTTTTAGCCTCGCGCGGTCACCGCGTGGTCGATCTGTCCTTTGCCGGGGGGCTGGCCCGGGAAGACCACATCTTCAAGGCCCTGGCCCTGGGCGCGCCCTACGTGAAGCTCGTGTGTATGGGCCGCGCGGTGATGATCCCGGGCTTTTTGGGTTCCAACATCGAAGGCGCGCTCAATCCCGCCCGCCGCGAGGCGGTCAGCGGCAACTGGGACAGCCTGCCCAAGACCGTCACGGACATCGGCCGCACGCCCGAGGAGTTGTTCGCGGCCTATGCCACGGTCAAGGAAAAGGTCGGCGCGGCCGAGATGGCGAACATTCCTTACGGGGCAGTGGCCATCTGCACCCTGGCCGACAAGCTCGGCGCGGGACTGCAGCAACTGCTCGCCGGAGCGCGCAAGTTCGCGGTCACGTCCATCGACCGCCGCGACATCGCCTCGGCCAACCGCGAAACCGAGCGAGAAACCGGCGTGCCGTTTATCACGGATGTGCAGGACGAGGTGGCGCGGGGAGTGCTCCTGGGGTAGACTGCATGCTCTAACGGCATGATTCTCTGGACGTAAAGCCCGGTTCAGGCCATGGCCTGAACCGGGCTTTTATGTTGTTTACGGCCATGCAGGGCAAAGCGGCGTGGAGCAAGAACGCTGCGGAGGATAGGCGGAAGTGACTGCAATGTCAGTGTATTGTGTTCAAGCAACTGCCGTCGCTACTCTTGTCGGGAATTTACGGGTCACTTCTGCCGTAGGCTCGCCAAGAGTCAGCGATTTTAGCGCCGATCGAGCTGGAGCGATCAGCAGCCCAGGCTGTTTCCTTTTGTTGGCCAGAAGCGTATGTTGGATAGGGTTGGCCCAGGCCATGATTTCATTGTCGCCTGGAAATGTTGCGGTTGAATCAATCCCCAGGTCTCCGTTTGAGTCGTTTGGTCGTGTTGCCGTTGACGGTGAGGAACGGTCTCCTTGCGTAAAAGAGGGGTCGCGTGCATTGACTGGATAGCCACGTGGAGTATTATCATGGTGTAATAATTTAAAAGACAGATTTTTGTATTGTATCAGAATTGTAGCGAGTATATCGGATGTAGTAAGATGTTCATGTGTAAGGCAATAGAAGCATGGTTTTCAAAGGAGTGCAATATGCTTGATTACGAAAAATCAAAAGAGGAATTGATTGCAGAATTGGTTGCCTTGCGCCAACGTCTTAAAGATGTAGAGTTGTCATTTTGCACTATTGGGAGTGTTGAATACAAGCGATCAAAAGAAGATGCCGACTTTTATTTGACGATTCTTGATGAAGCGCCAGCATTGATTTGGCGGGCCGCGAAAGATGCCAAGTGTGACTGGTTTAATGCGACATGGCTTGCCTTTACCGGGCGTCAACTTTCTCAGGAAATTGGCGACGGTTGGGCGGAAGGGGTGCATCCTGAAGATTTTGATCGGTGTCTGGCGATTTACCTCGAAGCGTTTCATGCCCGGAAATTTTTTCAAATGGAGTATCGTCTTCGTCGGCATGACGGAGAATACCGGTGGATTCTCGACATAGGATGTCCTTTCAAGGACGCAAAGGGTGAATTTGCCGGGTATATTGGGTATGTCTATGATATCACGGACCGGAAAGTGAATGAGCAGTTTCGTTTGGAAGTCGAAAGAATAGTGCGGCACGACATCAAGGCTCCGCTGGCAAGCCTTCACACTCTGGCTAAGACTGTTTTTGAAGATGGGATAGACGAAGATATTCGCCTTCTCGTGCCAGGAATATTGAGAGCTGTGCAGCACGTCATCAGTTTGGTGGATTCTACTGAAAAAGTTGCTATGCTTGAATTAGGAAAATACAGACCGCACTCAAAATGGTTCAGTATTAAAAACTGTATACATGATGCCGTTGTTTGTTTGTCGCCCATAGCAGACATGAAGCAAATATACATAGAAACAAACTTCGATGATTTTGTAAAAGTGAATGACCGTTGCTTTGGAGAAGAAATCCTTGTGCAAGATATGGTCACAAATATTTTAAAAAATGCGCTAGAGGCGTCACCGAGAGGGAAGTCCGTAACAATCACGTGCATATGTTCTGATGTTGATCTGCATATCCTTGTTCATAATCACGGAGCTATTCCTGAAAGTATAAGAAATAATTTTTTTGATAAGTATATTACGTTCGGAAAGCCCTTTGGCACAGGTTTAGGCACGTACAGCGCCAAATTGATAGCGGAAGCGCACGGTGGTCAAATCAGTTTTTCCACGTCCGAGGAAGATGGGACGACCGTATTCATCTCCTTGCCGATCCCCGAACAGGATGCAGCGAGGCTCGCGCCGCGATAAAGGAAACCGCCCCGGGCGAGGAAAAAATCCTCCCCCGGGGCGGCCTTTCAAAATCTTCTCTCGTCCCGAATTCTTACTTCCCAAACAACCGCTTCTTGCCGTCGATGAGCTCGTTCACCACGCTCGGATCGGCCAGGGTCGAGGTGTCGCCGAGGCTTTCCACTTCGTCCGAGGCGATCTTGCGCAGGATGCGCCGCATGATCTTGCCGCTGCGCGTCTTGGGCAGCCCCGGGGCGAACTGGATCACCTCCGGCGCGGCGATGGGGCCGATTTCCTTGCGCACATGGAGTTTCAAACCCTTGAGCAGCTCCTCGCTCTCGTCGTAGCCGGCTTTGAGCGTCACATAGGCGTAGATGCACTGGCCCTTGATGTCGTGGGGCATGCCGACCACGGCCGCTTCGGCCACGGTCGGGTGCGACACCAGGGCCGATTCGATCTCGGCCGTGCCCATGCGGTGGCCGGAGACGTTAATGACGTCATCGACCCGGCCCATGATCCAGAAATAGCCGTCCTCGTCGCGCCTGGCCCCGTCGCCGGACTCGTAGCAGCCCTTGAACGCGGCGAAATACTGCTGCTTGAAGCGGTCCTTGGCCCCCCAGATGCCGCGCAGCATCCCGGGCCAGGGCTTGCGGATGACCAGGAATCCGCCCTGGTTGGGGCCGACTTCCTTGTTTTCCATATCGACGATGGCCGGATCGATGCCGGGCAGGGGCAGCGAAGCCGAGCCGGGCTTAAGCGGCGTGGCGTAGGGCAGCGGCGAAATCATGAGCCCGCCGGTCTCGGTCTGCCACCAGGTGTCCACGATGGGCAGCTTCGAGCCGCCGATGTGGTCATGGTACCACATCCAGGCTTCGGGGTTGATGGGTTCGCCAACCGACCCGAGGATGCGCAGCGACGACAGGTCGTGCTTCTGGGTCCAGGCCGGGCCGGACTTCATGAGCGAGCGGATGACCGTGGGCGCGGTGTAGAAGACGTTGACTTTGAATTTGGAGCAGATCTGCCAGAACCGGTCCGGGGCCGGGTAGGTGGGCACGCTCTCGAACATGAGCGAGGTCGCGCCCAGGGCCAGCGGGCCGTAGACGATGTAGGAATGGCCGGTGATCCAGCCGATGTCGGCGGTGCACCAGTGGATGTCGTCGTCTTTCAGGTCGAAAACGATCTGCGAGGTGTGGGCGGCGTAGGTCAGGTAGCCGCCGGTGGTGTGGTAGACGCCCTTGGGCTTGCCGGTAGAGCCGGAGGTGTAGAGGATAAACAGCACATCCTCGGCGTCCATGGACTCGGCCGGGCAATCGCCCTCGACGTCGTGGTCGGCCATGACGTCGTGCCACCAGACGTCGCGGCCGGGCTGCATCTCCACGTCGTTGCCGGCGTGGCGCAGCACGATGCATTTATCGATGGTCGGGCATTCCTTAAGGGCTTCGTCGGCGTTGGGTTTGAGCGGGATGGTCTTGCCCGAGCGGATGACGGCGTCGCTGACGACGATGACCTTGGATTCACAGTCGTTGACGCGGTCGCGCAGGCTATGGGCCGAGAAGCCGGCGAAAACGATGCTGTGGGGCGCGCCGATGCGGGCGCAGGCCAGCATGGCGATGACGAGTTCCGGCACCATGGGCAGGTACAGGCTTACCCGGTCGCCCTTTTTGACGCCCATCTTCTTGAGCACGTTGGCGAAGCGGCAGACTTCGTCGTGGAGCATCTGATAGGTGTAGGTGCGCACGTCCTCGTCTTTTTCGCCCTGCCAGATGATGGCGGCCTTGTTGCGGCGGCCGTTGGTCAGGTGGCGGTCCAGGCAGTTGTAGGCGGCGTTGAGCTTGCCGCCAGCGAACCATTTGATTTCGGGGGCGTTGAAATCGTATTCGAGGACCTTGTCCCAGGGGGATTCCCAGGTCAGCAGGTCGGTGGCGCGCTCGGCCCAGTAGCCCTCGGGGTCTTCGATGGAGCGTTTGTAGATGGCGCGGTATTCGTCGAGGCTTTTGATGTAGGCGGTGTCGCGTCCGGCGGCGGGCGGTTCGAAGGTGCGTCCTTCCTGCTGGAGGCTTTGGATATTGTCGGCGGTCATGGATTCCTCCCGGTTGGGATTTGGCGTCGCGTATGGGGGCACAGTGCCGTAAAGCGCCCGGCCCGAAAAGCGTAAATCGGCCAATGGCGGAAACAATCCAATAATCGTATCGGGCTTGGGACAAAAGACCGTTCACCGAGAAATCGACGCCGTTTACCGACCAACCCCGAAGCCGGCGCAGATTTGCCCTGGGGGTGCGACTGTCGGGGCGGCTTCCTTTCGACGCGCGGCCGTTCGCCGCCAGCTTTCCGCAAAAAGAAAAAGCCGGCGCGGGGCCGGCTTTTTCAGATATACGCCAGAAAGCGGAGCACTCGTACAAGCTTGGAGAAGACCGGGCGGACGTACGGCCCGAAACCCTGCCGCCTCGCCTACACCGGCGAACGTCCGTCCACCGATTGCCGCCGCAGCCCTTCACCCCTTTTCCCCTTTGGGGGGTCCGGGGGCCTCAGGCCCCCGGCCGCCGGAGGCATCTTCTCTTTTCTTCTCTTCCCTCTCTACTCTCGCCTTATTCCGCCGCGTTCTCGGCGGCTTCGTCCTCGGGCTTGACTTCTGGTTCGATGTGTTCGCTCCAGTAGATGAGCCGCTGGCAGTTGGGGCAGCTCAGGATCTGGATGCCCTTTTGCAATTCGATGAACGACTGGGGCGGGATGGCGATATGGCAGCCCGAGCAGATGCCGGCGTGGACGGGCACGATGACCGGGTTTTTCAGGCGCGAGCGGATGAATTCGTAGCGCTGGAGGATGGGGCGGGGCACGGCCTGGCCGGCTTCGTTGCGGCGTAGTCCGAGTTCGTCCAGGCGGGCCTGGGCCTGCTGGATGCGGGCGTCGAGGCTTTCGCGGGCCACGACCAGTTCGCTGTCGAGTTCCTTGGCCTGGCCGTCGATGTCGGCCAGCTCCTGGTTTTGGCGGGAGAGTTCCTCGGCGACGGTGGTCTTTTCCTCTTCGCGGCCGCGGTTCTGCTTTTCCAGATTGTCCATCTCGCGCATCATGGCGTGATATTCTTTCTGGTTGCCGACCATCATCATCTTGCTTTTGCTCTTTTTGAGCCGCACGGAATCGGTTTCGATTTCGCCGTCCAGGCGTTTTTGCTGGTCGGTCAAATACTTGAGCTTGTCGCGGACGAGCTCGGCGCTGTCCTCGATGTCCTGGCGGCGCTTTTCGAGCTCAATAATCTGTTCCGGGGCCCGTTTGAGTTCATCCTGGAGCAGGACGATTTCGTCGTCGACCTTCTGCAGGACCACGAGCTGTTCGATCTGTTTCAAATACATGACTGTCTCTCCGAGTGGTTATTCGTCCCGGGCGACGTGGTCGTCCGGGCGGCAGGCGGCCATGGGGTCCCGACCAGGGAAATAGCGGACTTCGGGACCGTCAGGGCCGCATTCGGCGGCAAGTAGGGCGGCGAAACGCCGCATCATGACCTCTTCCAGGGAGAAATGCCCGACGTCGATCAGGCAGCGTCCGGCCGGCACGGCCTGGGCTTGATGGTACTTGAGATCGCCGGTGACGTAGACGTCGGCTCCGGCGGCAAAGGCCCGCAAGGCCATGTCGGCCCCGGAGCCGGGGCAGTAGGCGAGGCGGGAAATCCGGTCCGGCAGCGAGCCGGCCAGGGTGAAAAAGGCACGCGGCAGCAGTTCGCCCAGCTGCGCCAGCAGGGCCTGGGGCGCGACGGGCGAGGGCAGATCGCCGACAAGGCCGTAGCCGTAGACTTCGGCCGGCTCTGTCAGCTCCTGCACGGCCGCAAGCGCAGCCTCGGGCACGGCGGCCAGGGCGGCTGCCTGGGCTGACTGGCGCAGCCGGGGCGGGCAGACGGCTTCGATGCCGTCCGACCCCAAGGCAAAGGCCGTGACTCCGGGCAGGGCGGCCAGGGCGGCCTGCAGGGCCTCGGCGCGGCCCTTGGCGGCAAAGCGCAGGGCGAGGTGCGGCACGCGGCCGGCCGGTTCGAGGATGCGGCGTCCGGTCAGCGCCAAGGCGTCGGCCAGCCAGCCGGCCGGGCCGTCGGTGACCACGTCCAGGGACGTGTGGGCGCTGTAGAGGGTCGCCCCGCTGGTCAGGACCAGGGCCAGGACGCGGTGGTAGTCGTCGAGGCGGTCGGGCAGGCGCGGGGAAAGGGTGAGCGGATGGTGGGCCAGAACGACTTCGGCCCCCCAGTCCAGGGCCTGCTCCACCACGTCCGGCAGGGGGTCGAGGGTGACGGCGAGGCGGGTGCAAGCTTGGGCGGTTCCGGCGATCTGGACGCCGCTGCGGTCCCAGGAGGCGGCCCGGGCCGGGGCGGCCACGGCCTCGATGCGGGCGATGAGGTCGGCTACGCGCATGGGAGAACGCAAAAGGCGCTTTTTTGGGCCGTGTCGGCAAAAAAGCGCCTCTGGAGGAGCCCTTTGGCCGCCGCGCGGGCGGTGGCGGAGGGCGTATAGGAAAAAGCGACGATTGCTGTCATGGAACCTTCGTCGTGGTGGGCCCACCAGGATTCGAACCTGGGACCTGCCGGTTATGAGCCGGTGGCTCTGCCAACTGAGCTATAGGCCCATGCCGCGATAGCGAACTGGTATTGATACGCCGTGCGCCGTGACCCTGTCAAGACCTGGCCCGACCGCAACACACACGCTGGCCGCCGCGCCCATGCAGGGAGGGTCCGGGAGGGGCTTAGCCCCTCCCGGCCGCCGGAGGCATTCCTCCCCGCTTATTTGGCGTCCTTGCCGGCGCGTTCCTTCACATGGGCGATGGCGGCGCGGCCGGCCTTGGCCCCTTCGCCCACGGCCACGCTGATTTGCATGAAATGGCCCACGCAGTCGCCGGCGGCGAACACGCCCGGCACATTGGTCTTTTGCTCGTGGTCGGCCTCGATGAACGCGCCCCGGGTGGCGACGCCCAGGGTCTTGGCGAAATCCAGGGCCGATGCCTGCCCCATGGCCACGAAAAGGCCCTCGGCGGCGATTTCGGTCCCGTCCTCCAGGGTCGCGCCGGTCATGGCCGGCTGGCCGGAGAGGCGCACGATCTTGGCGGTGGAGACAATGATGCCGGCTTCGGCCAGGCTGGCGGCGAACCGCTCGTCCATGGCCGGCTCCTTGCCCTGGGTGTAGATGACGACGTCGGAGGTGAAATTGGTCAGTTCCAGGGCTTGGTTGGCGGCGTAGTTGCCTTCGCCGACCACCACCACCTTGCGGGCCCGGTAGAAAAAGCCATCGCAGCTCACGCAGTAGGACACGCCCTTGCCGTCGTAGTCGCCGATGTTGGCGATGCCGGGGCGCACCCGGTTGACGCCGGCGGCGATGACGATGGCCTCGGCCTCGATTTCCTCCTTGTCGGTGACGCAGTGGAAGCCGCCGGTCTCGGTCATGTGCACGGCCAGCACGCGTTCGCAGGCGATGCGCGCGCCAAAGCGCTGAGCCTGCTTGACGCCGCGTTCGATGAGTTCGCGGCCGGAAATGGTTTCCGGGAAGCCGAAATAGTTGTCGATGTCGTAATCTCCGGCGATTTTGGGTTCGCAGCCGGCGACGAGTGTTTCCATGCCGGCCCGGGCCGTGTAAATGGCGGCGGAAAGGCCGGCCGGGCCGGAGCCGATGACGAGACATTGGGTCTTTTGCATGTTGCCGTCTCCCTTGCCTTGCCGCGCCGCGTCGGAAAAAACCGGCTCTCGGCCGGGAGGCGTGGCGGGCATGGCCCTTGGCCGCGCCGCGTTGTCTTGGGCGCAACCCTGGCGTAGAATGCGCACTCGACGAGCGCTTGGCAAGCCCCGAGGCCAGGAAGCGCAACCCCGCAAAGGAGCCAGGCATGGCCGATACGCCGTCCATTGATCCCGTTTTGTCCCTGGAGCTCGTGCGCAGCCTCTACGAAAAAGCGCCGGTGATGCTGCATTCCCTGGATGGCCAGGGGCGGCTGCTGTCGGTCAACGCCATGTGGCGGCAGACCTTGGGCTATGGCCTGGACACGGTAGTCGGGAGGTCGTTTGGCGATTTCATGACCCCGGCCTCCCGGGCCGATTTCGAGGCCACCATGCCGCGATTCGTGCGAGACGGCCGCCTCACGGACAAGCCGTACCAACTTGTGGCCAGCGACGGGCGCGTCGTCGAGGTGTTACTTTCCGCCGTGGGCGAATACGACGTCACGGGGGACTTTCGACGCTCCTTGGCGGCGCTTGTGGATGTGACCGGGCGGCGGCAGGCCGAGGAGGCCTTGGCCAAAAGTGAGGAGCTTTTCCGGCTGGCTTTTGAAAACGCCAACGAAGGCTTGGCCATCGTGGGGCTGGATGGGCAGTTTTTGCGGGTCAACAAGGCACTGTGCCGGTTTTTCGGCTACGAGGCCGAGGCGCTGCTCGGCAAGACCGTGGGCGATCTGGCCGCCGAGGGCCACGAAGCGGTCAGCCCGCGTTTCATTTCCCTGGCCCTGGCCGGGGTGCGCGAGGAGTTTCGTTTCGAAAAGCGTTACCGCCATGCCCTGGGCGAGGAGGTCTGGGGACAGGTCTCGGCCAAGCTCGTGCGCAGCAGCGGCGGGGAGCCGCTGTATTTCATTTCCCATCTCCTGGACGTGACCGAGGCGCGCCGCACTGCGGCCCGGCTCACCCTGCACGCCAACACCCTGGAGGCCTTGCTGCGCCTGGGGCGTATGCGCGGGGCCAACCTAGCCGCCCTTGGCGAGTTCGTGCTCTCGCGGGGCGTGGCCTTGACGGCCAGCCAGAGCGGGCTTGCGGCCATGTCCGACCCGGCGACAGGCCGCTTTGCCGTGTTGGCTGCCGGCAGCGAGGCCCTGGCCGTCTTCGGGCTTGGGGAAGGGACGCGGGAATTCGAGCTACGGGACTCGCCGAGCCTGGCCATGGCCGTGGGCGACTTGCGGCCAGTGGTGTCGGACACGCCCTGCAGCCGGCTGGCCACGGCCCTTCGCGGCGACGGCCAAACGTTTATTCTGGCTGTGGCCGGCCGGGCCATGCCGTATGGCGACGACGACATCAACCGCCTCACGCTCCTTGGCGAAGGCGTGTTGCGCCACGTCAAGGAACGCCGCCGCGAGGAGGACCTGACCACGGCCAGACGCCAAGCCGAGGCGGCAAGCCAAGCCAAGAGCGGCTTTCTGGCCAACATGAGCCACGAGATCCGCACCCCCCTGTCCGGCATCATCGGACTCACCCAGATGACCCTGACCCAAAACCCCAGGCCGGAGATCCGGGAAAACCTGGAACTGATTCTTGATTCCTCCCGGTCGCTTCTGGGCATCGTCAACGATATCCTGGATTTTTCCAAAATCGAGGCCGGCAAGATGGAATTCGTGCCGGTGGACTTCGACCTGCGCGACACCCTGGATCGGACCATGAAATCGTTCCAGTTCTCGGCCCGGCAAAAGGGGCTGACCCTGGGGGTGCGCATTGATCCGCAGGTGCCGGCCATGGTCCATGGCGATCCTGACCGCATCATGCAGGTGGTGCGTAATCTGGTCGGCAACGCGCTCAAATTCACGGACCAGGGCGAGGTGGAAGTGACGTTGTCCCTGGCCCGGCCGGGCGATCCCATGCTCGTTTCGTGCAGCGTGCGCGACACCGGCATCGGCATTCCCGAGGACCGGTTGCACGAGCTTTTCCAGGTCTTTTCCCAGCTCGAATCCACCCGGGCCAAGCGCTACGGCGGCACGGGGCTGGGGCTGGCCATCAGCCGGCGACTGGTGGAGATGATGGGCGGGGCCATCGACGTGGAGAGCGTGCCGGGCCAGGGCAGCACGTTCACTTTTACCGTGTCTCTGCGCCCGGCTGCCGAGGCCGCGCCCGAACCGGCACGTCGGACCGCCGCCGCCCAGGCCGGCGGATTCGCCGGCTTGCGGGTGCTTCTGGCCGAGGACAACCAGGTCAACCGCCTTTTCCTCAAGCATTTCCTGGCCGAGGCCGGCTGTCAGGTGCGTCTGGCCGGGTCGGGCCTGCAAGCCCTGGAACTTTTGTGTCAGGAACCGGCTGACCTCGTTCTCATGGACATCCAGATGCCGGAGATGGACGGGGCCGAAGCCACCCGACGCATCCGGGAAGGCGAGGCTGGAGATGCAGCCCGGGCAATGCCGGTGGTGGCGCTGACCGCCTACAGCATGAAGGGGGACCGGGAGCGGTTCTTGTCGGTGGGGTTGGACGACTACGTGTCCAAGCCGGTGGACGTGGACGAACTGTTCATGGTCATGCGCCGGGTGTTGGCCCGTCCGGTCGAGCCGGCCAAGGCAGCCGTGACCTCCGCCGGGGTCATGGACCTTGATTATTACGAGCAGCGGGGCAAGTCGGCCTTTGCCCGGGAAATTTGCCGCATGTTCCTGGAGGAGAGTCCGCAGGTGGCGGCTTCTTTGGAAACCGCCATGCGGGAGGCGAACTGGGAGGCGGCTGGCGACGCCGCCCATACCCTGCTCGGCATGGCCGTGCCGCTGCGGGCCAGGGGGCTGACCGAAGGCGCGCGCAAGCTGCAAGAGGCCGGCCTGTCCGGCGACTCCGCAGGCTGCCGCGACGCCTGTCGGCTGGTGGTGGAGGAGTTGGGCCGGGTCCAGACGGCCATAGGCGAGTTGCTCAAGTAAACGCCACATGGCACGCCACAACAAAGCCCTCCCTGGTTTGAGCCAGGGAGGGCTTTTGCATAACTTGGAAAAAAGCATTTAAGCAGGCGACCCAATGCTGGATGGGAGTGTGATCGGTTCGGTTATTTGTAGATTCATGGATAATTCCATGTTGAGAGTCAATAATAACGACACTATAATCATTCCAATTGTACCTGCCTTGTTTTTTGTTTTTGCTTCGTTGTTTGTTTTCTTTGGGGGCTTCGTGGTGTGTGGCACTGGGTGCACTGTCTCAAGCGGTTGCGCCTGCTTAAAGGCTTTTGTGTGATTATAAAGCATTTTTTTATGAGTAAATAGGATTGTTTTATATTAAAAAAGTCGGTCGTTTATTTTAAGTTAAACGTATCCGTAGCCTCACCTCCTGCCTTGATGCAAATTTTTTCTGTCAGGGAGGGTCCGGGAGGGGCTTAGCCCCTCCCGGCCGCCGGAGGCACTCTTTTCTTTGATTATTACGCCATCTTCATGAAAAACGCCGGCCCGCCGTCGCTGCCGCCGGCCAGGCGGCGGCCGTCGGGGGACCAGACGAGGTTGGTCACGCGGTGGCTTTCCAGGGCGAACAGCGGCGCGGCCCCTTGGCGGGAGGCGCTGCCGAGGAACACCACGCCGCCGTCGAAGCCGCCGGCCACCAGGGGCAGGGCGGGGTGGGCGGCTACGGCCCCGAGCATGCCGTGCTCGAAGATGCCAAATACCGTGGCCTCGCGGGTGGCCGGATCAACGTCCGCGCCCACGGGCCAGCCGACGAAGGCGCGTTCGCCGCCGGTCCACAGGGTGCCGCCATCGCTGGAAAAGGACAGGCAGCGCACCTTGGCCGGGTAGCCTTCCAGCAGGTAGCCGGCGGACTGGGCCAGATCGTAGACGCGCACGGACTTGTCCTGGGTGGCCAGGGCCATCTTGTCGTTGTCCGGGGAGAAGACCACGGTGAGGTTGGAGCCGGCCCCTTCCAGACGGTTGCCGGGCGTGCCGGGGCGCGGCGGGGCGTAGACGGTGACGCCGTCGTAGTGGCTGGCGGCCAGGGTGCGACCGTCGGGGCTGACGGCCAGGCCGGCCACGGCGCTTTGCAGTTCCGGCAGGGGAGCCGGGGCGAAGTCGGGGCCGGGGAAGAGCACCACCTGCTTGCCCACGGCCACGGCCAGCACCCGGCCGTCGGGGCTGGCGGCGGCGTGTTCGACCCACTGGCCGGGGAAGGCGGCCAGTTCGCGGCAGCCGGTTTCCAGGGTGGTCAGGACGACCCGGCCGTCGTCGCCGCCGGTGAGAAAGCCATGGGGCGAGGCGGCCAGACACAGGGCCGCGCCGGTGTGGGGCGCGGCGAATTCAGTCTCGCCGGTCTCGGCCTCGACCAGGGCAAGGCGGCCGTCGCCCAGGGCATAGGCAATGGTTTCGCCGTCCGGGGAAAAGGAGCAAGCGGCGACGTACGCGCCGAAATCGGCCCGCATGAGGCCTTTGAGTTCCGCGTCGGGAGTAAACGTCATGGCCCTAGGCCTCCTTGGCCGCGCAACCGGCGAGGCCGTCTTCAAGGGATTTGCGGTCCAGGTCGCGGCCGATGAACACGGCCCGGCTCTGGCGGGTTTCGCCCTCGGCCCAGGGCGTGCCCCAGGCGGTTTCCAGATACATGTGCACGCCATGGAAGATAAAGCGCTGCTTGGCCCCGGCCACGGCCAGGATGCCCTTGGAGCGGTAGATGTCCTGGCCCTTGGAGGCAAGCAGCGTGCGCAGGAATTCGCCGAGCTTGTCCGGGTCCAGGGGGGCGTCCAGGGTGAAGCTTAGGGACTGGATGCCATGGTCGTGGACGTGACCGTGCTGATGGTCTTCCTCGGGCCGGTAGGGAGCCAGGCCGCCCGGGGCAGACCCGGCCGCCGGCTGGCCCAGGGGCAGGCGGCTCAAATCAAAGGCGTTGCGGTCAAGGAGCACGTCCATGGGCACCTGGCAGCGCGTGGTTTCCAGTACCTGGGCCGTGTCGTTGATCCGGGAGATGGCCTGGCGGATGTCGGCCAGCTCGGCCTCGGGCACGAGGTCGGTCTTGTTGAGCAGGATCAGGTCGCCATAGACGACCTGTTCCAGGGCCTGGCGATTTTCGGCGGCGTGGCGGCGAAAATGCAGGGCATCGACCACCGTGACCACGGAGTCGAGGCGGAAGGCGTCGCCGGTGTCCTCGTCCATGGAAAAGGTCTGGATGATGGCGGCGGGATCGGCCAGGCCGGTGGTCTCGACCAGCACGGCGTCGTAGGCTCCCCGGCGCTTGGCCAGGCCGGACAGCACGCGGATGAGGTCGCCGCGCACGGAACAGCAGATGCAGCCGTTGTTCATGAGGTAGATCTCCTCGTCGGAGGAGACCACCAAGTCGTTGTCGATGCCGATTTCGCCGAATTCGTTGACGATGACGGCGAATTTGCGGCCGTGGGCCTCGGTGAGGAGGCGATTTAACAGCGTGGTCTTGCCGGCCCCGAGAAAGCCGGTGAGCACGGTGACGGGTACGGATGCCATGAAAAACCCCCGGGGTTGGTCTACGGACCCCGGGGGGTATCACCAAATCGGCCGAAGGGCCAGTCGTCGGGAAGGGCCGGGAAGGTGTGTCTCGCCCCTTTGGGGACAGGGCATTGGGATCGTGCTGCCTGACGCCGTTCGACTGTGTCTCGGGGGAGGCGCAGCCGGCCCGGGGTCATGTCCCGAAGCGCTCAGCGCCTCCCGGGACCGGCCTAGTACGGCCGGGGTTACTGGAGCCGGCCATAGGCCAGTTCGAATTCGACCAGTTCTCGACCGCGCTCCACGGCGCGGGTTTCGGTGTTGCCGGCCACGCCGAGGTGATGGAGCAGATGTCCCTGGCCGTCGCGGATGTCGGCGGCGAAGGAGGCGCAGTAGTCGCCGCGCGGGGTCAGGTCGATGGAGAAACCCTTGTAGTCGCTATGCAGGGAGGTGTTCATGGCCTTCCTCCTTTTTGATAAGAATAGTCATTATCTTTTAATTGGCAAGTAGGAGAACGACGGCAGTAATGCCGAAAATGGCAAAAAGAACGCCGCCCCGTGGAGAGACGGAGCGGCGCATGGTCCGCGTCGGGAGAGGGGGGGCCGGCGCGGGCCAAATATCAGCCGGATTTTGCCCTCATGTGCAAAACCCCTCTCCGGAGCGTCGGGTTAGTCTTCAACTTTGCCGATGGTGGTGACGCAGCAGATTTTGTCCCAGGAGTAGTAGGTGTTGCAGGTTTCCTCGCCCTGTTTGACGGTGACGCGCACGAACTCGTCGCCGAGAAAGAGCGTGGCGGCTTCGTGGATTTTTCCTTCGTTGATCTGGATTTTCACGCCTTTACGGAGTTTTCGGGAGAGCGTCCCGTGGACTGGCGAGGAGGCGTACTCGAAAACTTTTTCGAGGGTTTGCTTCTGCATGATTTTTAGCTCCTTTTGACAAATTTCGAGAAATCTCTGTTCGGTTACCCCTTAACCCTTCTGGGGTAAAAATCAATGTCAAAATGACTGAGGCCAGGGGCAACCCGTGACTGTGAAAAAATACCATTATATGATGGCTTTGGTGTCGACTTCTCAAATAGGGTGCGATGTTGTGTCCGGCGCGAAGGCTTAGTCAGATGTTGGCAGGAAATTGTGACATTAATGACGATGCCAGTTTCGCCGTCAAATGACGTCAGAAAGCGCCAGGAAGGACCCAGGGCGGGAAAGCCGACGGAAAGCGCGGTTGGCGACAACCGACCGCCGGAATGCCGTCAAGGGGTCTGCTTGGTACGGGGCGAGCCTGGGGAGTGAGGCCGGCCGGATGGGGTGTTCGCCGGCGGCAAAGGCGTTCACCCGTCCCGCCGGGAAGGCGGGACGGGTGGTGGGAGGCGGCGGGCAACGCCAGCAGGGACGCCGGCCCAGGGGCGGCCGGAGCCGTCACGGCTCGTCGGCGAATCGCCTTGGCGTATGGTCCTCGAAGCGGCGGGCGCGGCTTGGCCGCACGCGGCGCTAGGAGGCCTTGTCTTCCGGGCGCATGGACAGCACCGGGGCCTTGGCGGTCTTGATGACCTTTTCGGCGACGGAACCGAACAGGATCTTGTCGATGCCCTTGCGGCCGTGGGTGCCCAACACAATAAGGTCCGCGCCCACTTCCTCGGCGGCGCTGACGATTTCCTCGGCGGCGTAGCCGGACACGACCCGGCCTTCCACGGGCACGCCCTTAAAAAACTCCTGCACAAAGGAATCCATGGTCTCGGACGCGCCGCTGACGATGCCGGAGACGAAATCGTCGATGTAGCTGGCCTGGACGTGGAACTCCACATACTGGGTCAGCGACGGGGCCACGTACAGGGCCACGACCTTGGCTCCCAGGGCCTCGGCCAGGGTCTTGGCGTAGGCGGCGACCTTGGGGCTGACTTCGGAAAAATCCAGGGCGCACAGAATGGTCTTGATGGCAACCATGGCGGTTCCTCGCGTGTTTGGGGTTTGGCTTGGGGACAAGCTACCACGGCGCGAAAAAATGTAAAAGGCCGCACGGGCTGGAAAAGTGCAGGAAAGAGCTCCGACGTCGGCGGGCAGGCGGCAACTGGCCGGATGCGGCGGGCGCCTGTAGGGGGATTTTAGCGGCTGGCCAGCACCCGGCGCTGGCGGATGCGCTCAATGGGATCGGCCACAAGCTTATTGAGCGCCAGGCTCGCCGCTACGGTGACGATCAGGGCGATGACCGGCAGATGGGTCCGGCCGCAGGCGTATTCCACGGCCATGATGACCGTCCAGTGGGTGATGTAGATGGGATAGGACAGCTCGCCCACGGCCCGGTCCAGGGGCAGGCGCTTGGTCAGCCGGAAGAGCAGGGGGACGGACAGGACGGTGGCCGTGTAGAGATAGAATTCCTTGACGTAAAAGCCGGGCAGGAACTGATAGCCCAGGATGGAGGCGAGGTAGAGGCCAAAGACCGTCCACAGGGCCGGCTGGGGAAAGACCACGGGTTTGAGCGCAACGTAGAGCCGGTAGGACAGGATGCCCAGGAGAAAAAAGCCGCATTCCACCGGAAAAAAGCGCTGTTTCCAAGGATCAAACGGCAGGTCGGCCAGGTAGACCAGGGCGCGCAGGCCGAAGCTCAGACCGGCCAGGGCCAGCAGCGTGCCGGTTCCCCGGCGCACGAGCCAGGGAGCAAAGGCATAAAAGACGAGTTCCAGGGACACGGTCCAGGCCTGGGGGATGAGCAGGAAAAACCAGGCCGGGGTCGGGCGGTAGAGGGCGTCGGCGGAAAACGAGAGCGTGCCGGCGTCGGTGATGTGGCTGAAAAAGAGGATGTCCTGGCCGAAGATGGTGAGGTTGGCGGCGGCCAAGAGCGCGGCCACGGCCGGGTCGAGCTTGTGCAGCCAGGTCTGCCACGGCCCCAGGAGCAAGGCGGTGTGCAGGCCGAACTTGAAGACCAGCGACACCCCAAGCGAGAGCAGGAGCACGGCCCAGTAGAGCGGAAACAGGCGCAGGAAGCGGTTGGAATAGAAAAGGCGCGTCTGGCCCGGCCCGTTGTATTTCTCGGTCAGGATGAGCGCCATATAGAAGCCCGAGATGATGAAAAAGACCTTGATGGCCATGTAGGCGTCGGTCATGACCAGACCGTAAAGGGGGCCGGTGTGGTTGATGACCACGGCGGCGGCCAGGAGAAAGCGGACCAGACCCATGAAACGGCGTCGCCTCTTTGTATTCGCGCTGCCGGCGGCAGGCTGACGTTCCAAAAAATGGCCCGCCTCTCACCGAAGCGGGCCGGTATCATAGCAAACTATCGCCTATCGTCATCTCCCCCGGCGGATCACCTCACCCCAATTGGGGTTTCCAAAGGGGCTCAGCCCCTTTGGCCGCCGGAGGCATTCTTCCTTCTCGTCTCTCACCGCAGCAATTGTCTGTTTTTATGTTGGCCTTATCCCTTCAGCGCTTTCGTCAGCTTGGCCTTGTCGTCGCTGAAGAGCTTGTAGTTGATGGCGTCTTCCATGGCCTGGAAGCTGGCTTCGATGACGTTGTGGGACACGCCCACGGTCACCCAGCGTTTGGCGGCGTCGCCGCATTCAACCAAGACGCGCACGTGGGAGGCCGTGCCGCAGCCGCCGGGTTCGCAGTCGTCGCGCTTAAGCCCCGAGAGCACCCGGACCTTGAAGTCGAGCAGCCGCATTTCGGCCAGGCGCGGGTAGAAGCCGCGCAGGGCCTTGCGGATGGCCTTGTCCAGGGCGTTGACCGGCCCCATGCCGGCGGCGGCGGTGTGCTTGATGCGCCCGCCCACCTTGATCATGACCGTGGCTTCGGTGATGGGTTCGGCCCGGTCATAGACGTTGTCGTCGAGCACCCGGTAGCGGGTGACGGTGAAGTAGCTGCGCGCCCGGCCAAGGACGCGATTTAAAAGCAGCTCGTAGGAGGCTTCGGCGGCCGAATACTCGTAACCCATGGCCTCGCGTTCCTTGATGGTGGACAAAAGCTCCAGCACGAAGGGGTCGTTCTTGTCGAGGTCGAAGCCGAATTCCCGGGCCTTGTAGAGGATGTTGGACTGGCCCGACAGGTCGGACAGCAGCACCCGGCGCGCGTTGCCCACGGTTTCCGGGGTGATGTGTTCGTAGGTACGCGGATTTTTGACCACGGCCGAGACGTGGATGCCGCCCTTGTGGGCAAAGGCGGCGTCGCCGACGTAGGGCTGGTTGGAAGGCGGGGCCTGGTTGACCATCTCGGAGACGAAGTGGGCCGTGGGGGTAATCAGCGGCAGCTTGCCCTCGGGCAGGCAGGCGATCCCGCACTTCAGCGTCAGGGACGGGATGATGGAGCACAGGTTGGCGTTGCCGCAGCGTTCGCCGTAGCCGTTTATCGTCCCCTGGACCTGGCAGGCTCCCAGGACCACGGCTTCGATGGAATTGGCCACGGCCACGCCGGAGTCGTTGTGGGCGTGGACGCCGAAGGCTACCCCGGGCAGGGCCGTGGTCACGGCCTCGACCATGCGGCGGAAGTCGCCGGGCAGGGTGCCGCCGTTGGTGTCGCATAAGACGAGCACGTCGGCTCCGGCCTCGTGGGCCTTTTTGAGAACGGCCAAGGCGTAGTCCGGGTTGGCGGTGAAGCCGTCGAAGAAGTGCTCGGCGTCGAAAAAGAGTTCCTTCACGTGGGGCCGCAGGAAGGCCAGGGAGTCGCCGACCAGCTCCAGGTTACGCGGCAGGGTGGTGCCCAGGGCCTCGGTGACGTGGATGTCCCAGGATTTGCCGAAGATGGTGACCACGGGCGCGCCGGATTCCACCAGGGCCTTCAAATTGGGGTCGGTGGCGGCCGTGCCACGGTGGGCGTGGGTGCTGCCGAAGGCGGCGATGGCCGCGTTCTTGAAGCTGTAGTTCTGGATTTCCTGGAAAAACCGCTTGTCGGTGGGGTTCGATCCGGGCCAGCCGCCTTCGATGTAGGCCACGCCGAGCTCGTCGAGCTTGAGCGCGATGCGCAGCTTGTCCTCGGTGGTGAGGCTGATGTCCTCGGCCTGGGTGCCGTCGCGAAGGGTCGTGTCGTAGATGGAAACGCGTCGCATGGTGTCGCTCGTGGGTGTCCGGGCGCGCTTTGGGGCGCGCCCGGGCGGTGCGTGCCGGCCGGGCGAACGCGGGATGCGTTTGGGCCGGCCCTGGTCGCGAAACGCAGGATTGTTTCGCGGGGGAACCTGCCTTGCCGCGTTTTCGGAAGAGGTGTCAGGCTCTTCGCGGAAAACGCGGCAATGCCGGCGTTCCGTCCTGGTCAGCGTCGTCGGGGCTGACCGGGCGGGCGCTAGCAGGCCGGGGTGGGAGCCTGGGATAGCCCGAAGGCGTCGTGCAGGGTCCGAACGGCCAGTTCGAGGTACTTTTCCTCGATGAGGCAGGTAATCTTAATTTCGGAGGTGGCGATCATGAGGATGTTGATGTTCTCCTTTTTCAGGATCGTGAACATCATGGAGGCGACCCCGGAGTGGCTGCGCATGCCCACGCCAATGACCGAGACCTTGCAGACGTTGGTGTCGTGCTGGATCTCGGCCGCGCCGATCTCGGGCTTGAGCTTTTCGAGAATGGCCAGGGTCTTGTCGAGGTTGCCCCGGGAGATGGTGAAGGTCATGTCTGTGCGGCCTTCGCGTCCGGTGTTCTGGATGATCATGTCGACCAGGATGCCGGCTTCGGCGATGGGGGCGAAGATGGCGGCGGCGACGCCCGGGCGGTCCATGACGTTGCGCACCGTGATGCGGCACTGGTCCTTGTCGTAGGCGATGCCCGAAACCAGGACGTCTTCCATTTCCGTATCCTCCAAAGTGACCAGGGTGCCGGGATCGTCGGTGAACGTCGAGCGGACGCGGACCGGCACGTTGAATTTCTTGGCGAACTCCACCGAACGGATTTGCAGGACCTTGGCCCCCATGCTGGAGAATTCCAGCATCTCGTCATAGGAGATGCGGTCGAGCTTGCGGGCGTTGCTGCACAGGTTGGGGTCGGTGGTGTAGACGCCGTTGACGTCGGTGTAGATCTCGCAGACCTCGGCCTCCAGGGCGGCGGCCAGAGCCACGCCCGTGGTGTCCGAGCCACCACGGCCGAGCGTCGTCAGACGGCCCAGGCAGTCCACGCCCTGGAAGCCGGCCACCACCAGCACGTCGTAATCCTCCAGCAGGCCGCGCAGACGCTGGGTGTCGATGTCCATGATGCGGGCGCGGCAGAAATTGGAATTGGTGGTGATGGGAATCTGGAACCCGAGCAGCGACCGGGCGCGCAGTCCGGCGTCCTTGCACAACATGGCGAATAGCGCCACGGACGCCTGTTCGCCGGTGGTGACCAGCACGTCGAGTTCGGCCGGATCGGGATTGGGGGAAAATTCCTTGGCCATGTCGAGGAGCCGGTTGGTCTCGCCGGACATGGCCGAGAGGGCCACGACGACCTTGAAGCCCTCTTGATGGGCCTTCTGGATGCGGGCCAGGACCAGGCGCATGCGCTCCAGGCCCTTGACCGACGTGCCGCCGTATTTTTGCACCATAATCCGCATGGAAGCCTCCGATGATTCGGGAAAAGCGTCCTTGCCCGGCCTGCTAGCGGTCAAGCAGGTTCGGACAGGCCGCGATCAAGGCGGTCAGGGCCGCCGCGCCCCGCCGCCCGTGGGCAGTCAATTCGCACAGCCTCCCCGAGGGGACCGGCAGCCAGTCGCATTCCAGGCGATCCGGCGGCGCAAGCGCCCGGGACAGATGCTGCGCCCATTCCACGACCGCCACGGCCTGGTTTTCCAAAGCCGCTTCCAGGTGCTCCTCCACGCAGGGATCGCCGCCGGGAATCCGGTAGAGATCGACGTGGAACACCTCGGGCCGGGTCGGGTAGACATTGACGATATTGAAACTTGGACTGGCCACCTCGGCCTCGTCGCCGCCGGGCAACGCCCCGGCCAGTCCCCGGACGAGGGTGGTTTTGCCTGATCCGAGGTCGCCGCGCAAGAGCAGGGCGGCCCGGGTGGCCGGGTTGGCCAGGATTTCGGCCAAAATACGGCCGAGTTCCAGTGTGGCCGCCTCGTCCGGCAGCCGCAGGCGCGCTGGTTGGCTGGGGTCCATGTCCCGGGCTACTTTTTGAGCAGCGTGCCCAGGATGTCGCGCATGCCGATGATGCCGACGATGGCGTCGCCGGAGACGACCGGAATGGTGTGGTAGCCCTTTTCGGTCATGAGCGTGGCCACTTCGTCGATAAGCGTTTCCGGGGTCACGGTGACCGGTTTGGCGGTCATGGCGTGAAACGCGGTCAGGGCCGACATCTTTTCCACTTCCCGGTCCAGGTCCTTCATGGAACCCAGGGGAATGAAACCGTCGAGCAGGGAGAACACCGAGGGCAGGGACAGCTTTTTTTGCTGGGCCACCAGATCGGCCTGGCAGAGAATGCCGGTCAGTTTGCCGGCGGCGTTGACCACGGGCACGCCGTTGTAGCCCTTTTCAAAAAGCAGCGTGGCGGCGGCGGTGATGTCCGTGTCTTCGTTGATGGTGACGACGTTTGCGGTCATCACGTCCTTGGCTGTGAGCATCCGTTACTCCGTTGCGGCCCGGGGCAGCATGTCGGCGATTTCCGAGGCCAGGTTGCCCCGTGCGGGATAGGCGTCGGCGAGGGCTTCGCCGGCGCGACCATGCCAATACACCGCAAGGCTTGCGGCGAGCAAGGGGGAAAGACGGCGCGCCAGCAGACTGGCCAGCAGTCCCGAGAGCACGTCGCCCGAGCCGCCCACGGCCAAATTCGGGGCGATGACGGGGCTGACGGCCACATAGCCTTCGGGTGTGGCCACCACCGTGGCCGGCCCCTTGAGCACGGCCACGCAGCCGTAGCGCGCGGCCAGTTCCCGGGCCGAGGCCATCCGGTCGGCCTCCACGCCGGGGATGTCCGTGCCGAGCAGCCGGGCCGCCTCGCCGGGATGGGGCGTCATGACGGCGTTATTTTCTATTTTTGCCGCCAGTTCGCGGTCGTCGGCCAAGAAATGCAGGGCGTCGGCGTCCAAGACCAAGGGGCAGGGCAGGGGCAAAAGCGCGGTCAAAAAACCGGCCGTGTCGGGATGGCGGCCCAGGCCCGGCCCCAGGGCGAGGGCCCCGGCTCCGGCGGCAAACTCGCGCACGGCCTGGGCCTCGGCAGCCGTGAAATGGCCGCACGTGCCCATGGGCATGGTCATGACGTCGGGAAAACCGGCCTTGAGCGCGATTTCCACCGCGCCGGGACAGGCCACGCTGACCAGCCCCGAGCCGGCCCGAAGCGCCCCAAGGCCGGCCAGAAGCGGCGCGCCGGTAAGCCCCCGGCTGCCGCCGACCACAACCACCCGGCCGGCGCTGCCCTTGTGGAGCAGCGGATCGGCCGGGCCGACAAGCCCCATGACGCGCGGGGCGATGCGCCCGGCCCGGCAAGGGTGACGCTCCTTGATAAGGGTCGGGATGCCGATGTCGCGCACCAGCAGCTTGCCGACAAAGGGCGCGGCCGGGGCGGCGACCAGCCCGGTCTTGGCCGCCTCGAAGGCCACCGTGGCATCGGCCCGCACAGCCACGGGCGAAGGCCGGCCATGCAGGCCGTCCAGGCCCGAGGGAATGTCCAGGGCGAAAATGTACGACCGCCCGGCCAGCCGGTTGACGGCCTCGACCACGGCCGCCATGTCCGGCCGCAGCTCGCCGCGAAAGCCCGTGCCAAGCAGCCCGTCCACGATGATGTCGGGCGCGTCGGCCCCGGAAAGATCCGCCTTGACCAGGGCAATCATGGGCAGGCCAAGCTTGGCCGCCAGCCGGACGTTGTAGCCGGCTGCGCCCTTGTACTGTCCCCGGGGGCGGGCCAAGGCCAGGGTCACGTCCGCGCCACGGTTATGCAGATGCCGGGCCAGGGCCACGGCGTCGCCGCCGTTGTTGCCCGGTCCGGCCAGCAAGAGCACCCGCTTGCCGGCCAACTCACCCACCTCGCCAACCAGGGCGTGATAGGCCTCGCGGCTGGCGTTTTCCATGAGCGCCAGGAACGACATGCCGCACTCGGCCACGCTGGCCTGATCCCAACCGGCGATTTCCTCAGGGGTCGGCAAGGGATCAAAGGGACTGGCATCTTGGGACATGGGCGTCTCCTGTGGGCGGAGAAGAGTAAAGAGGGAAGACGAAGAATGCCTCCGGCGGCCGGGAGGGGGTAACCCCCTCCCGGACCCTCCCTGTCTGGGGCGGGCCTTGGGGCTTCAGGCATAGCCTGAAGTCCCAAGGCCCGCCCCGAACAGGAAGGCTGCGGGGAGACCGCAGGCCATGTCGGGGGTCCGGGGGCCTGAGGCCCCCGGCGGGGCGCGGGGCGGAGCCCCGCTCTTCGTTTTCTCTTCTCCTCCTATTTCTTGGCGTCAAAGCGCGCCACGAGGTCGTCCTGGACGCGCGACAGGTAATAGGACAGCGGCAGGCTGACCACGGTCAGCAGGCACATGGCGGCGAAGGGGTGCAGATGGCCGCGTAGCAGATCGGCCCCGTAGCCCAGGATGGGCTGGTGGAGCAGATAGAAGCTGTAGGAGGTGGCGGCGGCCAGGGCCACCGCCGGCTTGGCCCCGATGCGGGCCATGGCCGGCCAGACGAAAAGCGTTCCGGCCAGCCCCAGGCAGGCGACGGTGAGGAGCATATGGGCAAGCAGGGCCGGCAGGGCGCTTTTGAAGACAATGGCCAAGGGCAGGGCGGCGTAGGTGGCGGCCAAAAAGCCGATGAGCCAGGTCGTGGGCACGCCGGTTTCCAGGTCGCCCTGGCGCGGGGCGGCGGCCCGGGCCTTCCAGGCCATGGCGAAGGCCATGCCCAGGGCGAATTCCGGCAGGCGGTAGGGCAGGTTGAAGTAGAGCATGTAATCGAACAGCGCGGCCGTGTCGCTGACCTTGGCCAGAAGCGACAGGATCAGCCACAGGCCCCAGCCGGCTCCGACGCAGACGGCGGCGGCCTTGGCCGGGCTGTACTTTTCGAAAAGCTTCAGCAAAAGCGGGAAGGTCAGGTAGAACTGGGCGAGCAGGCCCATCCACCACAGTGCCGGCTCCAGGCAGAAAAAGCGGGTGGGGTCGAAGGTCTGGACGAAAAAGAGCTTTTCGGCCACGCAGGCCCCGAGCGCGGCCAGGGGCATGGCTCCGGCAAGCAGGGCCACCAGGCTCCACAGGGCCAGGGACAGGTAGTACTGCGGGGTGATGCGGCCAAAGCGGCGGCGGAAGAAGTCGAAGTAGGCCATGGGCGGCTTGCCGCCCGGATTGGCGTGGGGCAAGGTGAGGACGAAGCCGGTGATGGCGTTGAAGACCACGACGCCGAGATAGCCTTGGCTCATGATGTCGCCGAGGATGGGGCCGAAGGGATTTTGCGCGCCGCCGTCGGGCAGCACGGTCCAGACGTGGTAGAAGAAGATGGCGAACATGGCCAGAACCCGGATGCTTTCGATCTGGGTGACGCGGCGCTGCATGAGGGCTTCCTTTGCTGTTTGGGGTGCGACGGGCGCGCCGGTTGTGCGGCGCGCGGGGCGTTAGCGTCCCAGGACTTTGGCGAAAAGCGGCAAATATTGCAAGGTTGCGGAGGTTGTCGGCCATGCGGGTGGTTTTTGTGGGCGTGGGCGAGGCGTTTGACGAGGGGCTGGCCAACACGAGCCTGTTTGTGGCCGGCCTGGCCGGCCTGGCCGGCGAGACGCGGCGCACGGTCCTGCTCGACTGCGGCTTCACGGCAGGGGCGGCGTTTTTCGCCTGTCCGGCCATTGCCCCGGCCGACCGTCAGGATGGGCCGGACGCGGTCTGGATTTCCCATTTCCACGGCGACCATTTCCTGGGCCTGCCCTGGTTGATCGCCCGGCTCCACGAGCAGGGGCGCTCGCGGCCGCTTTGCGTCCACGGCGGGGCCGGGGTTGCGGCCAAGGTGCTGGCCGCCCTGGATCTGGCCTATCCGAATCTGCGGGAGAAGCTGTCATTCGAGATTGTCGGGATCGAGGCCCGGCCGGGCGTGGCTTTCGACCTAGCCGGTTTTGGCGCTCGGGCGGAGTTGACCGGGCACGGCGCGCCGTGTCTGGGGCTGCGGCTCGAAACCCGGCTTGGGGCGCTGTATTACGGCGGCGACGGGCCGATGACGGCCAAGGGGCTGGAGCTGGCTTCGGGGTGTTCCCTGGCCGTGCTGGAAGCGTACGGCCTGGAAGCGGGCGTGCCCGGCCACGGCTCGGTGTCCGAGGCTGTCGAAGCGGCCGAAGCGGCCTGGGTCGAGGCGTTGGCCGTGGTCCATGTGCGGCGCGAGGTGCGCCGGGAGCGCGGCGACGCCATCCGCCGGATGCTCACCGACGCCTCGATCCGGGCGTTTCTGCCCGAGCCGGGGGAGGTCTTCGAAGCTTCCTAGGGCGTATTCCCGGCGATACGCCCCAACAGAAGGGCGTGCTGCTAGTTCGAGGCGCTGCCCAGGGCCGAGTCGCCGACCACGAGGTAGCTGCCTGGGTGGGAGACCGGGGCGCGGTCGCGGCGCAGCAGCCACATGTCGCGCTCCTTGTCCGTGGCCGCGATCTGCTCGTAGTGGCGGTCGAGGATGGAGCGGCTGTCGAGGAAGGCGTTGGCCGCCGCCGACACCCGCACGCAGCCCTTGGAATCCGGGCCGCCAAGGCGCGGTTCGCCCTGGTCCGGGTCGGTGGCGTGCATTAAGAGGCGCATCTGGCTGTCGTAGACGCCCTGGCGGAACTGGCGCGGGGCCTGCTGGTAGCCGAAATCCCACACCCGGCTGCCGCGCGCGCCAAGGCCGCGCCAGCCCTTGCTGTTTTTGCTGCCCTCGGCCCGGTAGCCCCAGTTTTCGGGCAGATGCTCGAAAACGCCCACCGGCGTGATGAATGAGTCCTCCCGGGGCCGCAGCTTGCCCGAGGAGATGAAATCCGCGCCGACAAAGGCCACGCGTTTGGCCTGCGCGTCGTAGTAGGCCAAAAGCAGCAGTTGGGTGGCCGGGTTGCGGTCGGCGTAGACGAAATACTGGCTGGCTGCGAGATCGGCGTTGGCGGCCTGGAGCCGGGCCAGGGCGTCGGCACGGGCGGCGTCGCGGAAGGCCTGGCCGGGGTCAGTGAGCAGTTCCAGATGGCGCTGGCCGGCCTTGCCGGAAAAGCGGGCCATGGTCCGGGCCGTGACCGCACTGGCGAACTGCCGGCCGACTTCAAGGAGTTCCTGGCGCACGGCGGCATCGGCTACGGCGGCGGCTTCGGCCTCGTAAAAGGGCGTGGCCTTGGCCGGCGCAGCGGCGGTGGGCGTGGCGGCCGGCTTGTCCTTGGCCGCCAGGGCCAGGCCCGGCAGCCAGACGGTTAAAAAGACGGCCAAAAGCCCGGCCACGGCCCATCGGCCGGCCAGGGAAAGGGCCGCCTGACGAAAAAGCGGGCCTCCCGTCCGAGGGAAACCCGCTTCGTGAGCCTTTGGGCAGGACACGCCGCGAACGGCGCTAGAAGACCCGACGGCCTCCCGCATAATGCGTTCTCCAGTAATCTTCTTCGAGGTGGGAGATGGTGACGTTTTTGCCTTGGCTGGCGCTGTGGATGAACTTGCCGTCTTCCAGATAAATGCCGACGTGATTGACGCCCCGTTTGGAGCGGAAGAAGACGAGATCGCCCTTGCGCAGATTGTTTTTGGCCACCATGGAACCCACCTGGTACTGCTCCCGGGAGGAGCGGGGGAGGTGGATGCCGTAGCGGTTGAAGACCCAGGTGGTGAAACCGGAACAGTCGAATCCGGAGTTGGGGTCGCAGCCGCCGGAACGGTAGCGCGTGCCGAGCTGGGTATGGGCGGTGCGCAACATGCGGTCGTAGACACCGCCTTTGCGCTGCACCGAGGTCAGCTCGAAAAGGTTGTCGCTGATAAGCTTGTCCGGCGAGGCCGCGGCCTGCATCCGGGGGGCCGATGCGGCGCTGGGAGCCGGCGTGGAGCCGCCCTGGTCGAACAGGTTGCCGGAGATGAGGTTGTTCTCGGCGGCGGCGATGAGCTGGGCTTCGTGGTCGCCAGCGACCAGGAATTTGTTGCTGGCGTTAAAGCCCTGGTAGTCTTCGAAATTGTAGGAGTAGGTTTTAGGTTTCGAGGTGCACCCGGCCAGGGCGAGGGCCAGGACCGCCATGACGACGTAGGGTTTGAGCTTGGTTAGGCCTTTGGCGTGTGCGCGCGCGTCGGTCAAAACGTTTCCTCCTTGCTGGAGTTGCCGGCCGGGGCCGCTTCCACGTTTCCGCATAAACCTTTCGGTTTCGTGGGGCCGCTGATCGCCTCGAAGCGTGGACCGTTTGCTCGGTCCACCAGGACGATTTTTCGTTTGCATCGCCGGATACAGTTTCGAAAGGTAGAGTCCCGTTTAAAAGCTTCAAAAATCCGCGTCAAGGTTATTTTGACAATTTAATAAATTGAAATCTCCTTCCCGGCCCTTTCCGGGCCTTGTCCGGGAAGCGGAAATGGGGAACACTCGGCGGAAATGGCGAACATTTTTTTTCTTGTCGGGCCGGGCGGACAGCGGGCGGTGACGGCCCGGCCCGGCGACACCTTGGCTCGGGCGCTTTTCCGGGCCGGCTTTTTCGTGGGCGTGCCCCTGTGCGCCGGTCTAGGACGTTGCGGCCGCTGCCGGGCGCGCTTTGCGGCCGATGCGCCGCCGCCCTTGCCGGCCGAACTGCGTCGGCTGTCCCCGGACGAGCTGGCCGCCGGCTGGCGCTTGGCCTGCCTGCATCCGGCCCGGGGCGGCGAACGTCTGGAACTGCCCGAGGGCGCGACCACTCCGGCCGGGCCTCCTGTCGCGCCGACGCCTGAAGCGGCCGGCGACGGCCCCCTGGGCCTGGCCGTGGACCTTGGCACCACCGGTCTGGCTTGGCGGCTGGTGTCCCTGGCCGACGGCACGGTGGCGGCCCAGGGGCGCGGGGTCAATCCCCAGCTTGGGGCCGGGGCCGAGGTGGTCTCGCGCCTGGCTTTTGCCCTGGAACCCGGCGGCGGCGACTATCTGCGCCGGCTGGTTGTGGATGAACTCAAGCGGTTGGCCGTCCCCGCCGGCCCCAGGCTCGCCGCCCTGTGCGTGGCCGGCAATGCCGTCATGATGTCGATTTTGTGCGATAAGCCCTTGGGCGGTTTGGCCCATGCGCCCTATGGCCTGTCGTGGCGCGGCGACAGCCTGGAACGCCTTGATCCCGGCCTGCCGCCGGCCTATGTGCCGCCGCTTTTCGGGCCTTTTGTCGGCGCCGACATCGCCGCCGGTCTGACCGCCCTGGTGCGGCAAGCGCCGGCCTACCCTTTTTTGCTGGCTGATTTGGGCACCAACGCCGAGCTGGTGCTGGCCCTTTCCCCGGACCGCTATCTGGCCGCCAGCGCCCCGCTGGGGCCGGCCCTGGAAGGCGTGGGCCTGTCCCAGGGAGCCATGGCCGGGCCGGGCGTGGCCGTGGCCTTTGCTCTCACCCCGGCCGGCATCGTGCCGGAATTTTTTGACCCCGATCATACTGGAGCGCCGCGCGGCATAGCCGGACCGGGCTATCTGTCCCTGACCGCGCGACTGGTCGAGCAGCAAATCCTTGACGTGGACGGTCGATTCGCTACAACCCCGGCCGCGACCCCGCTTGGCCGGCGTCTGGCCGCCCAGGTCGGACGCGCCCACGGCGAACCGTATTTCGAAACCGCCGGCTGCCGGCTGCCGGCCGGCGACGTCGAGGAGTTGCTCAAGGTCAAGGCGGCCTGCAATCTGGCCGTTTCGGCGCTTCTGGCTGCCGCCGGCCTGGCCACGGCCGATCTGGCCTCGGTCCATCTGGCCGGGGCGTTCGGCGCGGCCGTATCGCCGGCCGATCTCGAAACCCTCGGCTTTCTGCCGCCCGGACTGGCCGGGCGCGCCCATGTGGCCGGCAACCTGTCCCTGGCCGGCGCGGCGCTGTTTCTGGCCGACGCCCCAAGCCGCCGTCAGGCGGCCGGGCTTGCCGCCCGCACCACACTCGTTCCCCTGGTCGACGCCGCCGATTCCGGCGAGGCCTTCATCCAAAGGATGGTTTTTTCCTATGTCCTCTGACGCCGCCGCCGTGCCGGCTCGTCCCGGCGCCAAGCGCCTGCTTGCGCCCCTGCCCCCGGACGTCCGCGCCCGGCTCGAAGCCTATCCCGAATTGCTGCGAAAGGCCTTGCCGCTGCGCCCGGGCCTGGTGCGCGAACTGCCCAAGGTCGTGCGCGAACTGTCCCTGTCGCTGACCGCCGAGCGCGAAGGCGGCCCCCGGCCGGGCTACTTGAGCGACCCGAAGGTGCTGTCGGCCTATCTTTGGTATTATCTGCCCTGGAACCTTGTACGTCTGTCGCGTCTGCTGCCTGGCCTCGACCTCGACATTCCCGACGGCGGGGTGGTCTGCGACCTCGGCAGCGGCCCCTTGACCTTCATCCAGGCCCTGTGGCTGTCGCGGCCTGATCTGCGCAAGCGGCGGCTGCGCATCACCTGCGTGGACCGCTCCAAGCGGGCCCTGGAACTGGGGCTGGCCCTTTTCGCCGAGCTGGCCGGCTTCGACCCCACCCGCCCGGACGCGCCCTGGCGCATCCGCGTCACCCGGGGCGAATACTGGCAGGGATTGACCGACGGAGCCGATCTCGTGGCCATGGTCAACGTGGCCAACGAGCTGGCCGGCAAGGTCCGCGAACCGCTGGACGAGCGCATGGAGCGCGTGGCCGCCCAACTGTCCGAAAGCCTCGTGCCCGGCGGCCGGGTCCTGGTGGTCGAGCCCGGCACGCGCCTGGGCTGGCGCTGCCTGCTGGGGATGCGCCAGGCCTTTGTCGAGATGGACATGGATATTGCCGCCCCCTGCCCCCACCGCGAGGAGTGCGTGCTCTTGGCCGGGCGCACCCGGGCCTGGTGCCATTTCACCATGTCGCCGGTGGGTTCGCCCCGCTGGCTGACCGCTTTTTCCGAGCGGGCCGGCCTTGGCAAGGAGCGCCTGAGCCTGTCTTTCCTGCTGGCCCGCAAGGCCCGCCCTGCGCCCAGTGGCGGGGCGCGGGTGGTGTCCGGGGCCTTTTCCCTGGCCGACGTGCCGGGCAGCGCGGTTTACGGCTGCTCGGCTTCCGGGCTGCTGGTGCTGTGTTCCCCGGACCGCCGTCCGCCCGCCCCGGGCGACCTGCTGGCCGTGGACGTGCCGGCCGGCGCGCCGCTCGACGCCAAAAGCGGCGCGCCGCGCGTCATGCTCGCCCCGGACCCGTCCGGCGTGGGGTCGGCGGAGCCCCGGGCCGCAACCGGCCGTGCCCCCGTCCCTGGGGACAAGGCGGCCCGCGGCCAGGAGCGCCGCTCCGGTTCGACCAAAGCCGGGGCCGGTTCCCGGGAGGAAAAGGGCGGCAAGCGACGTCCCCGGCCGGGCGGCGCGCCCGGAGCGTCGGGTCCGGCCGGCGCGCCTGGCTCGTCGCGCCAGTCGCCGGGGAGCAAGCCGCCCCGTCCGGCCGGGAAGGGCCAATCCTCAGGATCGGGCAAACCGGGCCGGCCGCCTCGTTCGCGCCGGGACTAAAGGCCGCGACGGTTGTTGTCCAAGGCCGCGAAATACGTTACAAGCGCCCATTCATTCCGCATGGCCGAAGCATTCGGCAAGCGTAGCAAAGGAGGTCCCGCGTGGAGGTGTCGCCAACCGGCATCCCGGGGCTTGTCGTGATCAAACCGAACGTGTTCGGCGATCACCGGGGTTTTTTTCTGGAGACCTACAGCCGGGAGGCTTACGCCAAGGCCGGCCTCGATTATGATTTTGTGCAGGACAACCACGCCCGCTCCGGCCCCAAGGGCGTGCTGCGCGGCCTGCATTTCCAACTGCCGCCGGCTACCCAGGCCAAGCTCGTCTGGGTGACCCGGGGAGCGGTCTACGACGTCGTGGTCGATTTGCGGGTGGGGTCGCCCACCTATAAAAAGTGGTACGGCATCGAGCTTTCCGCCGACAATTTCCTGCGGTTCATGGTGCCCCGGGGCTTTGCCCACGGCTATGTGACCCTGACCGAGGACGCCGAATTCATGTACAAGGTCGATGCTCCTTACGCGCCCGACCTGGACGCCGGCATCGCCTGGGACGACCCGGACATCGGCATCAATTGGCCGGTCACCGATCCTGTCCTGTCGCAGAAGGATGCGGTCCAGCCGCGTCTGGCCGCCCTGGGTTCCCCGTTCGTCTACGAACCCTAGGAACTCCTTGAAACCCGAGTGGTTACGAGTGAACACGATTTACGAGCGCCTTGCGTCACTTCCGTAGGCCTGCCGTTTGATGGCGTGACGCAACGCGAATTGGAGAATCCGCGGCTATGAGCAATTCCGATGTCGGGACATCCTCTGGCGGACGTTATGCCCTGATTTTGGCCGGCGGCTCGGGCACGCGCCTGTGGCCTCTTTCCCGGACGCTTCTGCCCAAGCAGTTGCTGGCCCTGGGCGGAGAGGCGACCCTGCTCCAGTCCACGGCCGAGCGCGTGGCCAAGGCCTTTGCCCCGACGGGCATCGCCGTGGTGACCAACGAGGAACACGTTTTTGAAGTGCGCGCCCAGTTGCGCGGCCAGCTCCCGGACGTGGACAGCGCCGTGGTGGCCGAACCCGTGGGCCGCAACACCCTGCCGGCCATACTCCTCGGACTGGCCCCCATCGTGGCCGCCGATCCCCAGGCCGTTGTGGGCGTGTTTCCAGCCGACCACCGCATCGACGACGTCGCCTCCTGGGTGCGGGCCATGGACCGGGCGGCCGAGCTGGCCCGGGACGGCTGGTTTGTCACCTTCGGCATCCCGCCCAAGGCCCCGGAAACGGGCTACGGCTACATCCACCGGGGAGAGGCCCTGGGCGAGGGCGGCTACGCCGTGCTGGGATTCACCGAGAAACCGGACCGGGAAACCGCCGAAGCGCTTCTGGCTAGCGGCGAGTATTCCTGGAACAGTGGCATGTTCGTGTTTCGGGCCGACGTTTTTCTGGATGCCGTGGCTGTTCATGCGCCGGTTCTTCACGACTGGTGGCAGGCCCGGGGCAAACGTCCCCTGGCCGACGGCTACGCCGGCATTCCCGACGTCTCCGTGGACTATGGCGTGGTGGAAAAGCTTGACCGCATCGCCATGGTGGAGGCGGGCTTCGACTGGGACGACCTGGGGAGCTGGGAGGCGCTGTACCGGCTTGGCCGGCGCGACGCCAGCGGCTGCGTGATCCAGGGCGACGTGCTGGCCCTGGACTGCTCGAACTCGCTCTTTTTTTCACAAGGTGGGGCTCTGGCCGTGGCCGGGGTCAAGGACCTTATCGTCATCCAGACCAAGGACGCCACCCTGGTGTGCCCGGTGACCGAGGCCCAGCGGGTCAAGGACGTGGTGGGGGCGCTCAAGAAACAGGGCAGCAAGCTCGTCGAGGCCCATGTGACGGTGCGCCGGCCCTGGGGCAGCTACACCGTGCTGGAAGAAGGGCCGAATTTTAAAATCAAGCGCATCGAGGTGTTGCCCGGCGCGCGGCTGTCGCTGCAGATGCACCACCACCGGGCCGAGCACTGGGTGGTAGTTTCGGGCACGGCCTTGGTCCAGGTGGGCGAACGGGAAATTTTGCTTACGGACAACCAGTCCGTGGACATTCCCAAGACCAGTCTGCACCGGCTTTCCAACCCCGGAAAGGTGCCGGTCGAGATCATTGAAATCCAGTCGGGGCCGTATCTTGAAGAAGACGACATCGTGCGCTTCGACGACATCTACGGCCGCGAGGGCAAAAGCCCCAAATAGAGTCAGCAACAGGCCGGGGATTCGTGAATTTTTTCATTAGACCTTGACACGGAAGAAGCAGGCTGGGTAAAAAGCGCGGTGCGACAATCCGCGCCGAGGTGAGGGGACAAATCCTCGGAGGGGTTCGTGACGTGGCGACACGTCTTTCTTTCATCCGCCTTTCCCCGTGGGGGGGAAGGGGCCGTTGGGCGTCTTTGCGCCCGGCGGACAACCAGCAAAGGCATGGGCAGGGGACGTATGGAGGAGAAAAGATCGAATTCGGCCGGCGGTGTGGGCGGCATGGCGCTTTTTGCCCTGATCGGCTTCGTCGGCGCCCTGGTGGTGGGGTGGGGCATCTTCCCGAAGATGCTGTACAGCCAAAAGACGCAACCTATTCGTTTCAGTCACACGGTCCATACCCAGCTGGGCATTGAGTGCGAGCAGTGCCACCATCTGGGTCCCGACGGCCGCTTTGCCGGCCTGCCTTCCACCGAGTCCTGCGCCGAGTGCCATGGCGAAGAGACCGGCGATACCTCTGCCAACGGCAAGGAAATCGACAAGTTCGTCAAGGATTACGTCAAGACCGGCCGGCAGGTGCCCTGGCTTGTGTACCAGTACCAGCCCGACAACGTGTTCTTCTCCCACGCCGCCCACAAGGGATTCGAGTGCACCAAGTGCCACCTCGACGTGGCCAAGACGGACACTCCCCCGCCGTACTACGAGAACCGTCTGAGCGGTTACAGCAAGGACACCATGAAGATGTGGGAATGCGAACGCTGCCACGCTTCCATGGGCACCAGCAACGCCTGCTTCGTCTGTCATAAATAAGGGGGGAGAAATGGGACTTGATCGCAGAGCTTTCCTCGGTCTTGTGGCGGGTGGTACCGTTGGCGCCATGTTCACCCCCATTCCGTGGAAATTGATTGACGACGCTTCTATCTGGACCCAGAACTGGCCGTGGATCCCCCGGGTTCCCAAGGGCCAGGTCGATTACGTGGCCACCACCAGCAAGCTGTGCCCGGCTGGGGAAGGCCTCAAGATCATGCGTGTGGCCGGCAACCCGATTCTGGCCGGCGGCAACCCTTCGCATCCGTTGTCCTGCGGCGGCGTCTCCGCCCTGGCCCGGTCCGAAGTCTACATGCTCTACAGCCCGGCCCGGATCAAATCGCCCATGAAGCGCAACGGCAAGACCTTTGCCCCCATCACCTGGGAGCAGGCCCTTGTCGAGATGGCCGAGAAGCTCGGTGCGGCCAAGGGCGCGGTGGCCTCCATCTCCGGCGACAACACCGGCACCATCAATGAAGTCCTGACCGCCCTGACGGCCAAGCTCGGCAGCGCCGGCAGCTTCATGATGCCCTCCGAAGCCACCACCGCCGCCAAGGCCATGAAGCTCATGGGAGCCCAGGGACAGGCCGGCTACGACTTCGAAAACGCCGATACCGTCCTGGTCCTTGGCGCGGACATCTTCGAGACCTGGGGCACTTCCTCCAGGAACCGCAAGGCCTTCGGGGCCAACCGCCCGGCCGGGGCCAAGCCCGCCAACACCTACGTTTACGTCGGCCCCAGCCGCAACAACACCGCCGCCGTGTGCGACCAGTGGGTTCCGGCTGCCGCCGCCGATCTCGGCGTGGTGGCGCTGGGCATCGCCTGGCACCTGCTCAAGGCCGGCGCGACCAGCAACGCTCCAGGGTTCGACACCTTCAAGGCCGTGGTCAACGGCGGCTTCGGTCCCGAAGACGTCAAGCGGGCCACGGGCGTGGCTCCCGAGACCCTGGCCGCCATCGCCAAGGCCCTGGCTTCGGCCAAGGCCCCCCTGGTGGTCACCGGCTCGCCCTTCGGACAGGGCCTGGGCGCGGCCCCGGTCATCGCCGGCATGTCCCTCAACATGCTCCTGGGCCGCATCAACAAGCCCGGTGGCGTTTACATGCTGCCGGAACTGCCCTCGGTGGTCCCGGGCGCGCTGACCCGCGCGGCCATGCTCGACGGTGATCTGCCCGCGTTTCTCAAGGGCGTGGAGTCCGGCAAAACCCCGGCTCCCAAGGCCCTGCTCATCTATGACGCCAACCCGGCCTACGGCCTGCCCGAAGCGGCGACCATGGCCAAGGCCCTGGAAAAGATCCCGTTTAAGGTAAGCTTCTCCTCCTTCATGGACGAGACCGCCGCCCTGTGCGACTTGGTGCTGCCCAACTCGCTGCCCTTGGAGCGCTACGACGACGTGGCCACGCCCTACGGCTCCGGCTTTTGCGTCTACAGCCTGGTGCGGCCCATCCAGAAGCCCATCTGCGACACCAAGACCACCGGCGACGTGCTGCTTGGCCTGGCTCGCAAGCTCTCCATTGACCTCAAGTTCGACAACTTCCAGCAGGTCATCAAGGAAAAAGTCGCCAGCCTAGCCAAGGTCAGCGGCGGTTTCGTGGCCAAGGACGTCATGCCCTGGCAGGTCGCGGCCGGAAAGCCCGCGCCCGCCCTGGTCGGCGGCGACCTCTGGAAGGCCCTGGAAGCCGGGTACGCCTGGACCATGGTCGGCCAGGCGGCCCAGACCGCCATGGGCTTTGCCGCCGAAGTGGTGGCCAAGGCCGTCAAGGCCGGCAAGCCCGCCACAGCCACGGTGCTGGCTCCCTACGCCCAGTTGCGCACCGGCACCCCGGTCACCGGCATGCCCTGCCAGGATCTGACCACGGTCCCGGACACCGAGCTTCTCGGCGACACCACCTTCATCCGCGTCAACAGCGAGACGGCCAAAACCCTGGGCCTCAAAAAAGGCCAGATGGTCAAACTGTCCGGCGCCGGCGTCGACTGCCAGGCCAAGGTCCACATCTTCGAAAGCGTCATGCCCGGCATGGTCTCCGCCCCCCTGGGCTTCGGCCATACCGCCTTCGACTACTACAGCCAGGGCAAGGGAGCCAACTACCTCTCGCTTGCCGCCGTGGTCGAAGAGCCGGGCTCGGGCCTGTCCATGTGGATCGCCCCTGAAGTCAAAATCGCCTAACGAAGGGAAAGGGAAGCCGTCATGTCCGGACAGAAAAAGGAATTCCCGATCACCTGGGGCATGGTGATCGATATTGACAAATGCACCGGCTGCGGAGCCTGCATGGCCTCCTGCCAGACCGAAAACAACGTCGAACCCCAGCGCGAGGCTTCCAACAAGCTGCGCGCCACGTCGTGGATGCTCGTCTATGAGCTCACCAACGACAAAGCCTTCCCGAATCACGACATTGCCTATCTGCCCCGGCCCTGCCAGCAGTGCGGCAATCCGCCCTGTGTGTCCGTGTGCCCGGTCATCGCCACGGACAAGAACGAGGACGGCGGCATCGTGAGCCAGGTCTACCCCCGTTGCATCGGATGCCGGTACTGCGTGGCCGCCTGCCCCTACCACGTCCGTTACTTCGGTTGGTACGACCCCATTTGGCCGGAAGGCATGGAGAAGACCCTGTCTCCCATGACCTCGGTGCGCCCTCGCGGCGTGGTCGAGAAATGCACCTTCTGCCATCATCGCTGGACCCAGGCCAAGGACGCCGCCCGCGTCGCCGGCAAGGATCCCGATAACCTCGATGACGGGGCCTACGTCACCTCTTGCGTCCAGAATTGCCCTTCCGGGGCCCTCGCTTTCGGGGACATCAAAAACCCCAAGCACAAGGTGCACGAGCTGGTCAAAAGCCCCTACGCCTTCCGTCTGTTGGAGCGCCTGGGCACCGATACCCAGGTCTACTACATCAGCCGGCGGGAATGGGTCCGCAAGCTCGGCGACAACTACCTTAAAAGCGAGTAATCGGGGGGGATGCAATGAGCTTTATTGAAATCGAAAAAACCTGGTACCCCGAGGGCGTCGAGCGTTGCTCCCTTGGGAAGTTCATGAAGTGGCTGAGCGTGTTGGGCGTCGTCGCCCTCTACGGCTTCTTCGCCATGATCGTGTGCTTCGCCTACGGCCTTGGCGTCACCGGCCTGGACAACTACTTCGGTTTCGGCCTGTGGATCACCTTCGACCTGGCCGTCATCGCCCTGGGCGCCGGAGCCTTTTTTACCGGACTCCTGCGCTACATCATCCGTATCGACGAACTCAAAAACATCATCAACCTGACCGTCATCAAGGGCTTTATCTGCTACTCCGGGGCCATGCTCATCCTGTCCCTGGACGTCGGCCAGCCCATCCGGTCGTGGTTCGGCTACTGGCACCCCAACGTCCACTCGATGCTGACGGAAGTCATCTTCTGCATCACCTGCTACCTGATGGTGCTCATCATCGAGTACATTCCGCTTATCCTTGAGCAGAAGCAGATCAACAAGATCCCGTTCCTGCACAACCTGGCCCACCAGATGCACGTGGTCATGCCGCTTTTCGCCGGCATCGGCGCGTTCCTCTCGACCTTCCACCAGGGGTCGCTCGGCGGCATGTACGGCGTCATGTTCGCCCGCCCGTACGCTTTCCGCGACGGGTTTTTCATCTGGCCCTGGACGTTCTTCCTGTTCGTCCTGTCGGCCATCGCCTCCGGCCCGTGCATGACGGTGCTGATCTGCGGCTTCATGGAAAAGATCACCGGCCGCAAGCTCACCACCTACCGGGTCAAGTCGCTCATGTGCAAGATCGGCGGCACCATGCTGCTTATCTACACGGTGTTCAAGTACCTGGACACCTGGGCCTGGATCAACGACATCCTGCCCCGGGCCGGCCTGACCTTTGACCAGATGTTCTACGGCATGGTCTACGGCAAGTGGCTGTTCTTCTCCGAACTGGTGCTGTGCCTGATCGTCCCGGTCATCTGCCTGCTCACGCCCCTGCGCAAGAAGCCGTTCTTCATGTACACGGGCGCCATCCTGGCCTGCGCCGGCGTGGTCATCAACCGCTACGTCTTCACCGTCCAGGCCCTGGCCCAGCCGGTGCTGCCGTTCACCAAGTGGGAGATCTACACGCCCAACTGGGCGGAATGGGCCACCTCGCTCATGGTCATCGCCTACGGCTTCATCATCATGAGCCTGTCCTACCGCTATCTGCCGATTTTCCCCCAGGAAGTCGGGCTCAACAAGAAGTAGGACCGCGTTTCCCCCGAAACGTCCAAGCCCGGCCGCGCAAGCGGCCGGGCTTTTTTTCGACTGGTCGGGCTTGGTCATGGCGCGATGTCAGCTTTGACGCATCGCATGGATCTGGTTGCGCTGGTCCCCGCGACGCGGTAACCGTCGCGCCGCATCCAATAACGCTCCATGCGCTTGTTTTGCCTGCACGACACGGACAAGCCCCGGCGCGCTGCCCATGAAGGCGCGCGCCGGGGCTTGTTATCGATGGCCTGAACGACGCCTAACCGACCGCGGTGATGCGCCGCACCACCCAGGTTTTGACGATCTGGGCCAGGCACATGTAGGCGAAGATGACCAGGGCGATAAACCCCCAATAATGGGCCGGCGGCACGACCAGGCCGAAGGAGGCGGCCAGGGGCGAGAAGGGCAGCCACACCCCCAAGGCGCAGATGGCCAGCGTCGTAAGCCCCAGCGGCAAGCTGGAGCGGCTTTGCAGGAAGGGAATGCGGTCCGTGCGGATGACGTGGACAATGAGCGTCTGGGACAGCAGCGATTCGATGAACCAGCCGGTCTGGAACAGCGCGGCGTTGTCCCAGGCATGGAAAACATGCAGTAAAATGAAGAACGTGACGTAGTCAAAGATGGAACTTACCGGGCCAAGCCAGACGATGTAGCGCCGGATGTCGTCGATGCGCCAGCGCCGGGGGGCCTTGACGATGTCGTCGTCCACGTTGTCCGTGGGAATGGCCGTCTGGGAGAAGTCGTACATGAGGTTGTTGACCAGGATCTGGATGGGCAGCATGGGCAGGAAGGGCAAAAAGGCGCTGGCCCCGAGCACGCTGAACATGTTGCCGAAGTTGGAACTGGCCCCCATGCGGATGTATTTGGTGATGTTGAAGAAAATCTTGCGGCCTTCGACCACGCCGTGCTCCAGCACGTGCAGGCTTTTTTCCAGCAAAATGATGTCGGCCGACTCCTTGGCCACGTCCACGGCCGAATCCACCGAGATGCCGACGTTGGCGGCCCGCAGGGCCGGGGCGTCGTTGATGCCGTCGCCCATGAACCCGACCACATGGCCCCGGGCGCGAAGCGCGGCCACGATGGCTTCCTTTTGCATGGGATCGAGCTTGGCGAACACGTGGCAGCTCTCCACGGCCTCGGACAGCTCGGCCGGACGCATGGCCGCCACCATGTCGCCGGTGATGATGTGGTCCCCGGCGTCAAAACGCACTTCGCGGCAGATCTTGGCCGTGATGACGGCATTGTCGCCGGTAACGATCTTGGGCTGGATGCCATGGGCCAGCATGGTGGCCAGGGCGTCGGCGGCGGTGTCCTTGGGTGGATCGAGGAAGGCCAGATAGCCCATGAGGGTCAAGTCGGACTCGTCGGCCACGGCGAAGTCGTGGCGCGAACCGTCGACTTCCTTATAAGCCAGGGCCACCACCCGGAAACCGTCGTCGTTGAGTTCGTGGACCAACTCCTGCATGGTTTCGCGGTGGTCGGCGTCCAGGAGCGAGGTCACGCCGTCGTGGAGGCAGTCATGGCTTTTGGAGAAGACTTCCTCGGCCGCGCCCTTGCAGATAAGCACCGCCTTGCCGGTCTGCTTGTCGCGCACGATGACGCTTAACCGGCGGCGCATGAAGTCGAAGGGGATCTCGTCAAGCAGCTCGTAACGGTTGGGATCGATGGCCGAGGCGGCGTCGTCGCCCGAGGTGATGACGGCCAGGTCCAGGGCGTTTCGCAGGCCCGTTTGCAGCTTGCTGTTGACGTAGGCGTATTCCAGCACCGAGCAATCCTCGCGGCCGGTGACGTCGAGGTATTTTTCCAGGATGATCCTGTCCTGGGTCAGCGTGCCGGTCTTGTCCGTGCACAGCACGTCGATGGCCCCGAAATTCTGGATGGCGTCCAGGCGCTTGACGATGACCTTGTGCTTGGACATGGCCAGCGCCCCCTTGGACAGGCACACCGTCACCACCATGGGCAGCATTTCCGGGGTCAGGCCCACGGCCACGGCCAGGGCGAACATGAACGCGCCCATCCAGTCGCCGCTGGTTGCGCCGTTGATGAGAAAGACAAAGGGCACCATGACCAGCATGAAGCGCAGCATGAGCATGGTGAAATTTTTAATACCCTTGTCGAAATCCGTCTCCACCCGCTTTTCCGAAAGCTTGGCCGCGATGCCGCCGAAATAGGTGCGCGCTCCGGTGGCCACTACCAGGGCGGCGGCCGAGCCCGAGACCACGTTGGCTCCCATGAAGCACATGGCCGGATCGTTCAGTCCCGTCTCCCCCTCGGGGGCGGCCTCGCCGAAGGGGCGGGCGGTTTTCTCCACGGGCAAGGCCTCGCCGGTCAGCATGGCCTGGTTGACGTGGAGATCCTTGGCCCGCACGAGCTGGACGTCGGCCGGGACCATGTCGCCGGCGGAGAGCAGCACCATGTCGCCCGGGACCACCTGGGCCATGGGAATTTCCGTCTGCTGCCCGTCGCGCAGGACCGTGGCCGTGGTGTGGACCATCTTGCGCAGTTCCTCGGCGGCGGTGTCGGCCTTGGCCTCCTGGATGACCTTGAGGGTCACGCCCAGGACGGCCATACCGATGATGACCACGGCCGAGCGGACGTCGTTGGTGGCGTAGGAGATGGAGCCGAGCACAAACAGCAGGAGCACCAGCGGGTTTTTGACCGCGTCAAACAGGCGGCTTAGCAGGGTGATCCGCTTGGCGGCGGCGGCCTGGTTGGGGCCGTACTTGGCCAGACGCTCCCGGGCTTCGGCGGCGGAAAGCCCCATGGCGGCGGGCTTGGCGACCGGGACGGGTTCGGTGAGGCGCTCGCCGGCCTCGGCCACGTCCCGCCACAAGGCGTTCAGGTGCTGGAAGGCCTCGTAGGGTTCGACTTTTTGTTTGGCGGCCAGGGCCGCGAAGACATTGGCTTTCTGTACGAAGTGTTCCAGGGTTTTGACAAAGGCCGCTTCCGGGGCCAGGCGCAGGCCTTCGGGGCCGAGGGCGGCCGGGTGGGGGGGAGCCTGGGGTGTCGCTTGCTGCGGGGGTTGCGTCATGACGCCTCCTTCGATTCGATGCGCGGGGGAGGCCGGTCCAAGCACCGGCAAGGACTCCCCCGATGCCGCATCAGGCCCTACAAGCCGGGGATGGCTTTCTCATGACTGAAGCAAGACGGACAATCACCTTACTAAATTGGCATTTTGCCGGCTGTGCGCCGGTTTGGCGTCCTGTGTCCGCCTACTCTTGGGCCACAACCTTGGGCCATGGCCGTTACCGGCGCACCGCAGCCAGAAAATCCAGGCTGGCCTGGGCCGCCTGGTGGAAGTCCACGCCGCCGTCGATTTCCAGCACCGGCAGGTCGCCCAACAGTTCCAGATAGGCCTTCTGGCTAGCCATGGACGGCTCGGAGGGGTCCTCGAATTCGTAGAAAAGCCCCACGTCCTTCATGAAGGCCGGCATGAGGTCGCGCCGGTCGGCCAGGCGCACCCGGGCGGCGGTCATGGGCGAGGCGTCGCGCTTCCAACGCAGGATGACCAGCCCGGCCATGGGGCAGGCCAGCTTGAACCGGCCCGGGCCGAAGCACTCGTCGATAAAGGCGTCGTACTTGTGCTCCAGGTCCCACAGCTCGGCGGCGGGCAGGGCCGAGAACCGGGCCCGGTCGACGGCGTCCATGACCGGAGCCAGGCTGGGGTTGTTGAGCACCGTGCCGGGGTTGACCCGGGGCATCTTGGCCACGCCGTGCATGACCAGGCCGTCGCCCTCGCGGGAAACCATGACCCGGTCGTTGCTGATGAACTCCGTGCCGCAGCGCATGATCTCCAGGGCCAGGGTCGATTTGCCGGCCCCGGAAAAACCGGCGATGACCAGGCCTTGGCCGCCTTGGGCGACGCCGGCGGCGTGGAACAGCAGCGCCCCGCGCTTTAAGCGCCATTCGATGAAGCGGTTGTTGATGAAGTTGACGATCTGGTTGTCGTTGTCCAGGCACGGCCCCACGGCGTAGTTCTTGCCCTGGCCGAAGAGAAAGACGAGGCCGGTGAGGAGCTTTTTGACCACCCGGCCGTCGGCAAGGTCGATGGAGGCTTCCTTGAGCTTGGTCTTGCCCGGTTCTCGGGGGTGGACGGCAAAGGGGAGATCGAAGTCCGGCGGCCCGGCCTCGATGGCCGTGACCTCGATGACGGTCGTGCCGCCGCTGCCGAGGAAATCGCGGAAGTAGCGGCCGAGCTTTTCCGACAGGGCCTGGGAGTTGGTGGCCACGGCCACGGTCACGTCGTCAAAGGTGACTTCCAGACGGTGGGCCAGGGGCGCGGTTTCCAGGACGGGGGCCATAAGCCCGGCGATGGTCGGGGCGCTCATGCGATCTCCCCCAGGACATAGTCGGCGTAGGTGCCGGCCGCGTCCAGGCCGCAAGCGTCGAGGAGTCCCCGGAAGCCGCCGAAGGCCGAGACTTCGTAGATGGCCGCGCCGGATGGGGTTTCCACCACATCCACGCAGGTGAAGGCCATACCCGGGAACAGGTTCTGGGCCTTGCGGGCCAGTTCGATGATCTCGTCCGACGGGTTGTGGGGCACGTAGCGGCCGCCGGTGCGGGTGGTGGTGTCCCAGGAGTTGCCGCTGCCCTGGCGGGCGTAGGTGGCCAGATATTGGCCGCCCAAAAACGACACGCCGAGATCGAGATGCCCGCCGGCGTGGGAGACCATCTGCTGGATGTACATGACCCGGTTGCCGGCGGCCTGGTAGTCGGCGATCTCCTCGTGCATGTCCGGGCCTTCCTCGATGACGGTCATGCCCCGGGCCTTGGAGCTGTACAGCGGCTTGAACACGGCCCGGCCGTAGTCCGAGACGGCGGCGGCGGCTTCGCTGACGTCCTCGGTGACGGTGGTCGGCGGCATGGGGATGCCGCCCCGGCGCAGCACGGCCGTGCCGCTTAGGCGGTCAATGAGCCGAAACATGCTGTCCGGGTTGGAAAACACCGGCAGCCCGCCGGAATGGAGAAAACGCAGGATCTCCATGCGGTCCAGGGCGTCGGGGGTATAGGACGGGGCGATTTTCTTGACGATGATACCGTCAAGTTCCGTCAGGTCGTTGTCCTTGTAAAAGGCCTTGCCCGTTTCCAGATCCAGGCGCACCTCGGCCATGTCGATGCACAGGCGATAGCCGGTGCGGGCTTCCAGGGCGTCCAGCAAACGCAGGGTGGACCAGCCGCCGGGGATGCCCACCACGCCAATCTTTTTCATGTTTTTCTCCATGGTTGCAGGCAGGTTGTCTAGTAGCACAAAGCGTCGATGGGCAGCTTGAAGTCGGCCGGGTCGCCGGCATGGGCGGCCACGTGCTGCAGCAAAAAGACGCCTCGGTTAAACATGAGCCGGGCGAAACGTTCGCTCAGTTCGAATCGGGTCGAGGTCATAAGCGACCGGCCAAGGCCCAGGGCCAGCCGGATGTCGAAGGTCGTATCCCCATGCTTGGCGGCAAAAGCGGCGGCGAAGCGGCGCATCTCCAGGATGACGGCGGAAAGGACGCTTCGCCGGGCCTTGTCGAAGATGGGCAGGCGGAAGTTGGAGACCATGTAGACCGAGACGTCCTGCACCAGGTCGGCGTCGGCCGAGCGGTGCAGGTCGATGTAGTGGATGCGGTTCTCGGCCGGATCGTAGAGGATGTTGTTGGTGTTGTAGTCGCCGTGGATCAGCACGGTGTAGGGCGCGGCAAGGGTGCGCTCCACGGCCTCGGCGGCGTCGACAATTTCGTCCAGGGACGGCAGGGGATAGGAGCCGATGGCCTTGGGCTTGACCCGAAAGCCCGGGTGCACGGCGAGCACCTCGGGCAGGCGGGCGCGCAGTTGCTTGCTGTAGCCGGTGGGCTGGGGGCCGGGGGTCAGGGTCTTTTCCCAGAGTTCCCCGGCGGCGGCGCACTGGGCGGCCACGGCCCGGGAGAGCAGCTTGAGGTCGCCGGAAAGGGACAGGTCCTGGATGGTCTGGCCGGGCAAGAGCTCAATGAGCATGGAACTGGTCTTTTCCCCTTCGCGAAAGGCCTCCAGGTGCGGGGCCAGACCCGGCATCAGGGACTCCCAGCGGGCGAAGTTGGCGGCTTCCTGGCGCAGCTTGCCGGTGTCGCCGTCCTTGAAGATGACTTCCTTGTGGCAGTCGCCTTCGCCGCCGCGTTCCTGAATCCGGCCGATGCGGCAGCCCGAGCGGGTGCCCCAGATGGAGGCGAATTCCACGTCGGACAGCGGGTTTTCGTGGCCGGCGGCGGTCAGGATGTCGTTTAAGGCGGTGAACTGGCGGATTTTGAATTTGTCGCCGGTGATGGCGAAGATGGCTGCCTCGCCGATGTTGAGCAGGGCGTCGCCCATGCGTTCGAGGTAGCGGAAGATAAACAGGGTGGTGAGCAGATCGCCGGTGTTGAAGCCCGTGCGCAGTTCGTCGCGGATGCGGTCGAACTCCTGCTTGTAGAGCCGGTCGAGATGCAGCTCGCAACGGCAGATTTTGAGCGCCGCGGACATGTCGCGCTCCAGCACCGCCTTGGGCATCCAGCCCAGGGCATTTTGGATTTCCTGGAAAAACGGCTTGTAGGCGTAGCGCAGCAAGCACCCCGGGTCGTCGTAGTGGCGCGTTTGGCGTACCACGTTGACGGCATGGTCGCCCACCCGTTCGAGGTTGCTGCCGATGATGTGAAATGCCCGGATGCGGGCCACTTCCGGGGCGGTGGGCCGGGTTTCGCCGTGCAGGGTGGCGAAACAGGCGTTTTCGATGACGCTTTTCAAGTTGTCGATATAGTCGTCGCGGGCCTCGATCTTGGCGATGGCCTTTTCGTCACGGTGCTTGAGGACTTCGATGGTCCCGGCGATCTGTCGCTCGATCTCCACGAGCAGGAATTTGAAATTGCGCTCGATCTCAAGCATCGTCTTCGTCCCGGGCGGTGATTAAAAGCGGCGCGGAACATTCCTGTTCGCGCTCCTTCCAGCGGAAGGTCAACTTGAGTTTGCGGTCCTCGCCCTTGGCCTTGCCTTCCACGGTGACGGCCACCAGCCCCTTGGGGATAAGGCGCAGCACGTCCTCGCCCTGGGACAGGGTGATCTCGCCGGAGGCGAAACCGTCGCGCACGGCCTCCAGATAGGCGGCGATGACGTCGGGCTGCTGCAATCCGTCGTATTTGAAAAGCTTGTTCACGCACTTCCTCCTTGGCGGCCCGGGGAGACGATCCGGGCGCGTCCCTGGCTGTAGCACCCGATTATGAAGAAAAGGTGAAGCCCGGCTTGTTTTTTTGCACAGCGGCCGGGTTTTCCCACGCCGCGCGTTCGTCATGGGAGACTCACGCAACCTTCATCGGTTTGGCCTGTACGCGGCCGGCCCGATTGGGCTAGTGTCGCGTCCGCGACAAGCGCCTCTGGCGTTTCCCGGGCAACGATGAAAACCACCATTTTTTCTTAAAAAATACGCCCGTATTTTTTAAGGGAAGCGACAAAAGGGGCAGGCACGGAGGAGGCCATGAGTCAGGAAGCCATCGATCAATTTCTGGCCTGGTTGCAGGCCGACAAGGACCGGCTGCTGCTGGTCGGCGGCCTGCCGCTCTCCGAGTTGGTGGCCCACGCCGCCGCCCACGGGTTTATTTTCACCGTGGAGGAACTCAAGGCCAGGCAGGCCCTGGTGCATCTGTTGGAAGGCACCTAGCGTCGCGCCCCCCTCTCCGAAATAAATATGTTGGTATTTTGGGGGAGTGCAATGGTTTTTCGCTTGTTGCCGGCAAAACGCTCGCTGCTTTTTTCAAGGATACGCCACGCGGAGGGGCGGTTTGGTCGCCGCTCGCGCCCGCTTTCCCCCACCCGCACCGGAGTACGGCATGTTGCAGTCCCTTGCCAGCCTTGACGGCCATACCCTGATCCTGTTGTGCCTGTCCCTGGGCATCGCCCTGGCCTTTGAATTCGTCAACGGCTTTCACGACACGGCCAACGCCGTGGCCACGGTGATCTACACCAAGGCGCTACGGGCCACCACGGCCGTCGTCCTGTCGGGCATCTGCAATTTTCTCGGTGTGCTGCTTGGCGGCATCGCCGTGGCCTATTCCATCGTCCATCTGCTGCCGGTGGACCTGCTCGTGTCGGTCAACTCCAACCTTGGGTTGGCCATGGTCTTTTCCCTGCTCGTCTCGGCCATCCTGTGGAACTTCGGCACCTGGTACCTGGGGCTGCCGGCGTCGAGCTCGCACACGCTCATCGGCGCGATCCTGGGCGTGGGCTTGGCCAACGCCGTGCGCGAAGGGCTGCCGGCCGGGGCCGGGGTCAACTGGCACAAGGCCATCGAAGTTGGCTTGTCGCTTTTTATCTCGCCCATCATCGGCTTTGTCCTGGCCGGTGGGCTGCTGCTTTTGCTGCAACGACTCCTCAAAAATCCGGCCCTGCACCGGCCGCCCCAGGGCGACGCGCCGCCGCCGCCGGCCATGCGGGCGGCGCTGATCCTCTCGGGCTTGGGCGTGAGCCTGGCCCATGGCTCCAACGACGGCCAGAAGGGGGTGGGCCTTATCATGCTCATCCTCATCGGCATCCTGCCCGGGGTCTATTCCCTGGACGCCGACCTGTCGCCCGGGGAGACGGCCATGGTGCGCCAGGCGGCGGCCCGGTTCACCGATTATTTCGACGCCCACCGGCTGGAGATCGACAAGGCCTACGCCAGCGGCGCGATCCGGGAGCTGCCCGAAAAAGCCTCGGCCGTGAACTGCGACGTGCGCGGGGCCGTGGCCGCCTCGGAAGATATCCAGCGCCAGCTAGCCCTGTATGATTCCATTGCCGCCATCCCGGCCGGGGAACGCTGGGAGCTGCGCACCGACATCCTGTGTCTGGACGACGCCGCCCGGATCATGCAGGGGCTTTCGGGCAGCGCCGCCGAGCGGGCCGAGATCGAGCAACTGCGCGAAACCTTGCGCCGGCCAACGGAATACGCCCCAAGCTGGGTCATCATGGCCGTGTCCCTGGCCCTTGGCGTGGGCACCATGGTCGGCTGGAAGCGCATTGTGGTCACCATCGGCGAGAAGATCGGCAAGACCAAGCTCAGCTACGCCCAGGGCGCTTCTGCCCAGATCGTGGCCATGGCCACCATCGGCCTGGCCGACGGCCTGGGGCTGCCGGTGTCCACCACCCACGTGCTGTCTTCCGGCGTGGCCGGGACCATGGCCGCCCACAAAAGCGGCCTGCAGATGCGCACCCTGCGCTCCATCGCCATGGCCTGGGTGTTCACCCTGCCGGCGGCCATGCTGCTGGGGGCCGGGTTCTTTTTCCTCTTCACGGCCTGGCTGTAGGGCCGACGCTGTCCGGCTTCGTCCGCTTTCTGCGGTTCCTTCAGGCCGCTTGACGGTATGCCCGGGCCGGCCGGGCTTGCCCGAACTCCGGTTTGCGCCTAGATAAGCGCCTGGCCGGCGCAATTGCGCCGCCACCGGACGTTCTCCTATGCTGCTGTATATCCATGTGCCCTTTTGCCGGAGCAAGTGCCGGTACTGCGCCTTTGTCTCGCGTCCCCTGGACATGGCCGAGGTGGAGGTCTACGCCACGGCCTTGCCGCTGGAGATCCGGCATTTCGGCAAGAAGCTCGGCCGGCCCAAGGTCGAGACCATTTATTTCGGCGGCGGCACGCCCACGCTGTTGCCGCCCTGGGCGCTGTCGCGCATCCTGCCGGAAATTACCCGCCATTTCGACGTGCATCCGGCCGTGGAATGGACGTTTGAGGGCAATCCCGATTCGGCTCTGGACCAGCAGTACCTGAGCATCCTGGTCGGGGCCGGGGTCAACCGCCTGAGCCTTGGTGTGCAGAGCTTTTCCGACGCCATGCTCAAGACCCTGGGCCGGCCCCATGACGCCAGGACGGCCCAGCTGGCCTTCGAGGCGGCCCGCAAGGCGGGGTTCGCCAACATCAGCCTGGACCTCATCTGGGGCTTGCCCGGCCAGCGCGAGGCCAGCTGGATGGAGGACCTCAAGGCGGCCGTGCGTCTGCGGCCGGAACATCTGTCCTGTTACGGCCTGACCCTGGAGCCGGGCACGCCCCTGGCCGCCTCGGCCGAGGCCGGCGAGCTGGAGCTGCCGCCGGATGGCGAACAGGGCCGCATGTACGTGCATGGGGCGGAGTTTCTGGAAGAGCAGGGCTACCTGCAATACGAAATCTCGAATTACGCCCGCATGGGTTTCCAAAGCCGCCACAATTCGGGCTACTGGGAAGGCCGGGACTATCTGGGGCTGGGGCCGGGGGCGGTGTCCACCGTGGCCGGGGTGCGCCATGAAAATCCCCGCGACGTGCGCGACTGGGCTGTCCAGGCCAAGGTCGGGCGCTGCGGCGTCGGCGGGGTGGCGCTCTCGCGTGAGGAGCGCATCCGCGAACTGGTCATGCTCTCGCTGCGAACGGCCAAGGGGCTTCGGCTGGGGCTTTACAAGCGGTTGACCGGAATTGATTTTCTTAAGGAAAACGAAGCGCTCGTCACCGCCTTGCGGCAAAAGGAGCTGGTGCGTCTGAGCGCCGGGCATCTGCGGCTGACCAAGAACGGCTTTCTAGTCAGCAACCTCATCCTGGAGCGCCTGCGGTTCTAACGGTTGCCACCGCGTCGGTCTTCTTCGCCTTACCCCCAAGGAATTTCTTCTCGCCACTCCCGCCCACCGCAACAGCAACGCTCCTCCTTTAAAACCCATTCGGGGGGTCTGGGGGTCTCAGGCCCCCAGCCGCCGGAGGCATCTTCCTGTATTTCCAGGCTTTCACTCTCCTCTACATGCCACCATTAGCCGCCGGCAAGGCGTCGGCCAGGGCGGCGGGGGGCTTGTGGCCGTCGAGGACGGCGGCGTAGGTCAGGGCGTCTTCGCGGAATTCGGCCAGCCGGGCGCGGGGCAGGGGCGTGGCTTCGGCGGTGTCGTTATCCAGGGCGTTGACCGGCCGGCCGTCGGCGTACATGCGGAAATCGAGGTGGGGGCCGGTGGCGTAGCCGGTGGCCCCGACGTAGCCGATGACCTGGCCTTGGACCACGCGGCTGCCCTGGGCGATGCCCTTGGCGAAGCGGCTTAAGTGGTTGTAGCGGGTGACGTAGGTTTTGCCGTGGCGCACGGTCAGGTAGTTGCCGGCGGCGTGGTTGCGGCCGCGTTCGATGACCACGCCGTCGCCCACGGTCCAGATGGGGGTGCCGGTGGGGGCGGCGTAGTCCACGCCGTAGTGGGCTTTGCGGACCTTGAGGATGGGGTGCAGGCGCGAGGCGGTGAAGCCCGAGGTGACGCGCAGAAATGACAGGGGGGCGCGCAGGAAGGTCTTGCGCAGGGGGACGCCTTCGGCGTCGTAGTATTCCAGGCGGCCCTTGTCGCCGAGGATGCCGTAGCCTTCCAGGACCTTGTCGCCGCTGGTGTAGCGGGCGGCCAGCACGCGGCCCAGGCCGGCCGGGCGGCCTTCCACGTAGCGCTCTTCCACCACGGCCCGTACGGTGTCGCCGGGCTGGACATCGCGGCTGAAGTCCATGTCCGAGGCGAAGATGTCGGCCAGGGCCAGGGCGGTGGCCAAATTGCCGCCGCTGGCGGCCACGGCTTCGGACAGGGTGGATGTGACGGTGGCGGTCAAAAGGGCGGGGCGTACCTCGCACTGTTTGGTTTCGACCCGGGCGGCAAGCTCGCCGTCGTTTTCGTCGATGACCAGGGTTTCAGTTTCGTTGATGTCGTATTCAAAAGAGACCAGTTCCCGGTCGCGCAGGGTGAGGCGGTAGGGCTGGCCGGTGCGCAGGTTGGAGAAGGAGAAGTCCTCGGGGTCGGCCAGGGCGGCGATTTTGGCCGGCTCGGCATGGCGGCCGAGGAGGCCGGCCAGGGTCTGGCCGGGGCGGATCTCGCCGGTGATGGTCCGGGCGTCGGGGTGGGCCGCGTTTGGCGCTTCCGGTTCGGGGGGCGCGGCGTTTACGGCCGGCTCGGTTTCGGGCGGACTTTCAAACAGGTTGCCGACGACGGCGACGTTGGTTTCGGACCGGGCCGGGGCCGGGGCCGGGGCCGAGGCGGTCTGGAACAGCGACTCCAGGAAGGCTCTCGGCGCGGTCAGGCGGGCGAGGCCCAGGACAGCGGCCAGAGCCAGGACGGCAAGACCGAGGAGGGTGAGCAGTCGCCAGGAGCGGCGACGGTGCTTGGAAAAGATCGGTCGGCCGGGATCACCAAGTGGCGGGTAGGGCATGGGTGTGGTTCCATGGGGTCGCGCCGGGCAGGCGGATGGCGTTAGGCTGAGGCTGTGCGGTCATGGCGCTTCGGCGTCGGCGCGCGGATGACAGGAGTATGAAAGAATGTTCATGTTTCGTTGTGGGATTGTATGGATAGCGTCTGGTGCAATCGAGTCGTGCGGAGAATAGCGATTTTTCTGGATCGGTCAAGGTGGGGTGTTTTCTGCAAAGAGTGACTGGTGTTTGGTTGTTTTTGGATATGATACGTCCTTGATTTCTTTGTTTATGGAGTAAATTTCATGAATAAAACTTTTGTTTTTAATGTACTATATTTTTTGAAGAGAAAATCGTCCCTTTGTTTAGACTATTGCGTGGCGATGTATTTTGCAAGAGTCTGGGTAAGGGACTGCAACGCGCGTCGGCCGCACTGCGGTTATGTGCCCTGGCGGCGCAGGGCCGGGGGGGCGGCAGACGGAGCGCCCGGCCCTGGCAGGCCCGGCAAAGGGGACGCCCGGGGCCGGCCCCGAGAGAGGGCTTGGGGCGCGGCCGCCCTTGGGCTGCTGGCCGCCTTGCTGTTTTTTGGGGGCTGTTCCGGGGCCGGGGAGCCGACTGGGCCGGCCGGGCCGCCGGGGCGACTGTTCGGACTGGCCTTTGGCGATGCGCCCGGTCCGGGGCTTACACGGTTGGCCGTGCCGCTGCCGAGTGCCCTGGCCGAGTCCTTGGCTTTCTATGCCGCGCCGGGGCAGGGGGACGCGCCGTTTGGCGCGGCCCTGACCCAGGCCACGTTGGCCTTCTGGCAAGGCGGTTTTTTCTCCGTGGAAGCTGCCTTGGCCGCGCCGGCTGATGCGCCGGCGCTCACCGCGCAACTGACTCGCGACCTTGGGCCACCGCATTGCCGCGAGGCCGCCTCCGGGCGCGTGTGCCTGTGGCGGGCCGGCGATTTCGAGGCCGTGCTGGAGCAGTCCGGCGACGCGGCCCGGCTCATGTTGCGCCGGGCCGCCACGGCGGCGGCGGTGGCGGCGGCCCTGCCTCAGCCGCCGCCCCTGGAGCGCGCCGAGTAACGCCCCGCGTAAACACAAGGCCCCGCCGCCGGAGAAACAGTGTTTCCCGACCGACAACAGCGCCGATGCACGCCACACCCACTTAACCCCTTTCTCCATCTGGGGGATCTGGGGGCCTCAGGCCCCCAGCCGCCGGAGGCCTCTTATCTCCTTATTTTTCCTTCATAAATATCTCACGCGCGGCCACGGCGGTGTCGGGGAAATCGGCAAACACGCCGTCAACGCCGAGTTCGTAGAACTGGAGATATTCCTTGATGGGGTCGTTGCCGTAGTCCTTGGCCAGGTAGCGGTCTTCGTTGCGGAAAGTGTAGGGATGCACGGTGAGCCCGGCGGCGTGGGCGTCGGCCACCACGGTATTGGGCGCAGCCAGGGTCTTGTCCGGGTTTTCCTTGATAATAAGCCGCTTCCAGGGACCGATGCCGTTGGCGAAGGCGGCGATCTCCTGGAGATTGGCCGGTGAGAGCAGTTCGGCGAAGGTGCGTTTGTCGCCGGAGACCACGAAATCATAGGGACGCATGTCGGGCTCGTCGTAGAGAAAGACCAGCTTGACCGGCGTCATTTGGCGCAAGTCCTTGAGGTTGCCGATCTCGAAGGACTGGATGAAGACCGGGGACTCGGCCTTGTCGTAGCCGTTTTTGGCGAGAATCTCCACGAGCTTGCCTTCCAGGGGCAGACCGATGCTTCGGAAATAGGTCGGATGCTTGGTTTCGGGATAGATGCCGATGACGCGGCCGGTTTCCTTTTCTTTGCGTTTGACCAGTTCGATGACCTCTTCGAAAGTCGACACGGCGAACTGGCCGTCGCGGCTGTGGTCGCGGAAGTCGAGACGTTCCTTGGCCCGTAGGGTCCTCAGTTCGGCCAGGGTGAAGTCTTCGGTGAAATAGCCATCGATCTCGGTTCCATCGATGGTTTTCTTGGTTTTGCGGTCCGGGAACTTGGCGGCCACGTCGGTGGTGCCGCTGATGTCGTTTTCGTGGCGGGCGATGAGCACGCCGTCTTTGGTGGCGACGAGGTCCGGCTCGACGTAATCGGCCCCCATGTCGATAGCCAATTCGTAGGAGGCCAGGGTGTGTTCGGGGCGATGGCCGCAGGCGCCCCGGTGGCCGATGACCAGGGGGGCGGGGCGGGACTGGGCCAGGGCCTCGCCGGCCAGACCGCTGGCGGCGGCCAGGGCCAGGGCCAGGGCGGCGAGTCGAAGGGTCGTTTTACGCATGGGATGCTCCTCGGATGTGGTATGGAAAAGGCCAAGGTGCGCCCGGTCCGTGTCCTCCGGATAACCGACAGGTAACCGATGCGCGACAATTGCGCGAGTCTGGCGTCGCGGTCATTTGACAGCCGCCCTCGCCGGTCCTACAAGGCCCAAATGCAGGCTTCCACCGCTTTCGCTCCGACCTCAGGGCCGGCCGGTCCCCTGGAACTGGCGGCCAGGCTTATTCCCAATCCCTCCGTCCTCTCCGACCGGGGATTGGCTGTCCTGGTCGAGACGGCCTACCGGGCCAGCCTCAAGCGGGAAGAGGGGCGCTATCCGTCGTTTCAACTGTTTTCGCCTCTGGCCGGCGGGGCCGAGCCGGTGCTCGACCTGCGGTTTTCTCCGCCCCAACCCTGTACGCTGCCGACCTTACACCGGCTCTCGCCGGGCATCCCGCCCGGCCCCTATGCGTTTGTGGCCAAGGAAGGGCCGGAGGGGTTGCGGCTGGAAGGCGTGTCCAAGGTCGAGTACTCCGGCTTTGCCGCCCTGCGCGGCCGTATCGACTACCATGGCGGCACCCAGTTCCCGGGCCTTTCGTTAAGCGTCTCGGCCCCGGGAAAGCTGCGGGCGTCGCTGGTCTGCCCGGATCAGCCGGCGCTCTATCTGGAGTTGCGGGAAGGCCGGCTATCGGTTTGTCACGACAACGCTTTTTCGCCCATTTTCCTGCCGCTTTGCCGTCAGGCCGCACAGGCCTTGACCCACGGGGCCGAGGATTCCGGTGCCTTGCCTAGCCTGGTCAAGGCGACCCTGGCCCGGGTGTTCGCCCTGGCCGTGGCCGCCGGCCATGGCGGCATGTTCGTGTTTCTGCCGCCCGGGCGGGCCGAGGCCGCCGCCGCCAGGACGCTCCTGTCGCCCGGGGTCGGCGTGGCCTGGCCCAACCTCGGCCGGGTGGCGCAGAATTTGGCCGGCGCGGGTGGCGGTCAGGCCGTGCATCTGGAGCAATGGGACACGGCTACCCGGGTGACGGCCCAGGCCTCGTGCGTGGACGGGGCGGTGATCCTGGACGCCGCCTTGTCGGTGCAGGCCTTCCGGGTGGAGCTCCTCGCCCGCGACGAGGACGCCTTACCGCTTTGTCTGTCGCTGTCGCCCCAGTCCACGGAGCTGGTCCCTACGGCTTCCCTGGACATCGCCGGCTTCGGCACCCGCCACCGCAGCGCCGCCCGCTATGTGGCTAGGGCGTCTGGAGCCGTGGCGGTGGTGGTATCCCAGGACGGCGAGATGCGGGAATTCGTCCGGCTGCCCGATGGCCGAGTGGGCGTTTGCGGGCCGCTGGCTCCCATGTCCGTATCGGCTCCGGCGGCCTGATGCCCGCATTGGCGCTTTCTAAAACGCTGCGAACCGGCTATGCTTGCCTTCGGCGAGCCAACGTCAAAGTGGATGCCGGCCGCGCCGCGCGGGCAAGAAGTGAGGGAAAGGCATGGGAGACAACAAGAGACGCCGCAGCCGGGTCTGCGCCCAGTTCGACGCGTATGTGTACATCGACGGGGAGAAGATTCCGGTCAGCACCCAGAATCTGAGCCTCAAGGGGGCGCTTTTCTGCCCCGAGCCGCGCTTGGCCCCAGGGCGGGACTGCACGGTGGTTTTTGAACTGGCCAAGGACATCAAGGTGCGGCTCAAGGCCACGGTCGTGCGCTCCAATGACGAAGGCGTCGCCATTGATTTCGACAGCATGGACGAGTCCGCCTTTTTCCATCTGCGCAATATGGTGCGCTATTCCTCCCAGGACGCCGACCGCATTGACGACGAACTGCAAGTGCCGGCCTTTGACGTGGACCGCGAAGGGGGCGGGTCTTGAAGATTTCGCGACTGCTGGCCGCCTGCGTGCTGAGCCTGCCGGCCTGCCTTGGCAGCCCGGCCCTGGCCGGCGGCCTGGATCAGGCCAAATCGGCCCTGGCCGCCCTGGACGCCAAGGAATACCCGTCGGCCATAGCCCAGCTCACCGAGGCCATGGACTCCAACGAACTGCCGGCCGAACAGACCCACCTGTTTCTGGCCGCCCGAGGCTACGCCCGGGCCGCCATGGGCGACTATAACGCCGCCATTGACGATTATTCCAAGGCCGTCCAACTCGACGCCAGCTACGTGTCGGCCATCTACAACCGGGGCAACGCCCATTTCGCCCTGCGCCACTACGACCAGGCCATCGACGACTACTCCCTGGCTCTGGAGACCGACGCCAAGGACGCCAAGCTGCTTAACAACCGGGGTTCGGCCTGGTTTAAAAAAGGCAACCTGCAAAGCGCCATGGCCAATTTTGCACTGGCCATCGAAGCTTCGCCCGACGACCCCGACCTCTACCTCAATCGCGGCAAGGTCTACGAAGCCCTGGGCGAGCCGGACAAGGCCCGGGAGGATTTCTTGCAGGTCAAAAAGCTCGATCCTTCCGCCAAAACCCCCCTCGATTAGCCGCGTTTATTCGCGAAACCCGCTGAATTCGTTCTTGTTGCGGAACAACCGTTCGGTATCGGTCCGGCGGTCGCTTTTGGAGGAAGGGCCGTCGACCGGCGGCGCGGCTTTCGTATGTCAATCAGACATGTTCCCAGCGCCAGACGGCGGCCTTTCGACGAACGGGCGCGCGATTTGTCGGCCAGCCAAGTCGCTCGCCCGGCAGGCCGGGCATGAACGCCATCCTCCGTCCCCGATGCCTCGTCGCTGCCCGAATGCGACGGCGTTTCGGCGGAAAGCCGTCTTGTTTGGGCTGGCGAGAGCGGTCGCCGGCCAGTCGAAACAGGGACTGCCCGGATTTGGCCGAGGCGATCCAGGCTCCCGATCCGACGCCGCTTCATGGGCGGCAAATCGTCCTTGACCGGGACGCTCGGTCGTGCTTGAGTCTGCAATAGGGACCAGTTCCCGGAGGAGGCTCCTATGGGTATGCGGAAACGTTTTCTGGCGGCCGCCGTGGCCGGCGCGCTGTGCTTGGTGGTCGAAATCGGACCGATGCCCGTCGCCCAGGCCGGCGATCAGGGGATGGTGGTGGCCCAGTGGCAACAGCCGCAGCAGCAGGGCGGGCAACGGCCCCAAGGCCAGCAAGGCGGCCAGCGGCCTCAGGGCCAACAGCAACAGCAAGGCCAACCCCAGCAACAGGGGATGCCCCAGCAGCAGGGCGGCCCGGCCAACAATTCCTGCGTCCAGAGCTACCAACGCTGCGTCATGATGTGCGCCGGGGTCGGCAACTGCGTCAACAACTGCAACATCGGCTACGCCGTCTGCCAGCAACAGCAAGGCGGCGGCAGTTAGCGTGTGAGCGTGAGCGAGTGAGAGAGTGAGAAGAAAAGATGCCTCCGGCGGCTGGGGGCCTGAGGCCCCCAGACCCCCGCATGGAGGAAAGTTTAAAGGGCTTTCGAGCTGCGTAAGTTTGATTTGTGGCTGACCATGAATCGAACTGTAGAAACGTCAAAGGGCCGCGCTAGCGGCCCTTTGACGTTTAAAACGCATCCGCCGTCCGAGGGACCTAGTCGATGCGGTAATGGCAGCCCAGCGACCGGCGGTTCTGCATGGCCGCGATGGTGATGGTGTAGGCCGCCTGGCAGCCGTGAAACAGGTCCACGATGGCCTTGCTGATGGGCGTTTCGCGGTAGAAGTCGTGGATATGCTTGTTGAGTTCGCGCAGATCCTCGAAAGCCCGCTTGAGCCGGGAACTCGACCGGTTGATGCCGACATAGTTCCACATGGTGTTGCGGATGGTGGCCCAGTCCTGGGCAATGAGCGCCGGGTCCTCGTTGCGGTTGGAGCCGGGGCTGACCCAGTCCGGGATGCTGTCCAGCAGCCGCCGGCCGATGGCCGCCTTGGAGCCGGCTCGCTTGGCCACGTCCTGGCCGGCGCTGTGCCCCCACAGTACGCATTCCAGAAGCGAGGTGCTGGCCAGGCGGTTGGCCCCGTGGATGCCGGTGCAGGCGCATTCGCCGGCGGCGTAGAGCCGCTCCAGGGTGGTGCGGCCGGCGCTGTCGGTGAGCACCCCGCCGCAGAAGTAGTGGGCCGCCGGCACCACCGGAATGGGCTGCTTGGTGACGTCGATGCCAAGCTGCAGACAGCCCTTGTAAACCGTGGGGAAGTGCTCTTCCAGGTTCTTCACGTAGCTGGCCACGTCGAGATAGACGCAGTCCTGGTCGGTCTTGAGCATCTCGGCCAGGATGGCCCGGGTGACGATGTCGCGCGGGGCCAGATCGGCCCGGGGATCGTAGCGCTGCATGAAGGGTTCGCCGGCCGCGTTGACGAGCCTAGCCCCTTCGCCGCGTAGCGCCTCGGTGATGAGCAGGCGGCGTTCGGCCCGGTGAAAGAGCGTGGTCGGATGGAACTGCACGTATTCCACGTTCATGACCTTAGCAAAGGCGCGCGAAGCCATGGCCAGGGCCGAGCCGATGGAGGAACGGGTGTTGGAGGTGTGCAGGAACAGCCGGCCGCAGCCGCCCGTGGCCAACACGGTGAAATCGGCCAGAATGGTTTCCACCTGTCCCGAGACCTCGTTTAAGACGTAGGCCCCCAGGCATTGGTTCAGGAGCTGGTACTTGAATTCCAGCAAGGTGGCGTGGTGGTTGGAGGTGAGCAGGTCCACGGCCGTGCGGCGGGTGAGGATCTTGATGTTGGGGTTGGCTTTGACCGCCGCCATCAGGCCCTCCATGATGGCTCGGCCGGTGCGGTCGGCCATGTGGAGGATGCGGGCCACACTGTGGCCGCCTTCCTTGCCCAGGTGGTAGTCGCTGCCGCCGCCCTTGTGGTCAAAAGGGAGCTGCAGCTTGTCGATGAGCAGTTCCTGCACCACCTGCGGCCCGCGCCGGGCCAGATACTTGACCGCGCGCACGGAGTTGTGCCGCCAGCCGCAGGTGAGCATGTCGCGCTCCAGAAGCTGGGGCGAGTCGTCCGGGCCGCGATAGACGATGCCACCCTGGGCCAGGGCGCTGTTGCCGTCGTCGAGGTCTTCGCCGGAAGTCAGCAGAATCACTTCCAGGCCGGCCTCGGCCATGGTCAGGGCGGCGGTAAGGCCGGCCAGTCCCGAGCCGATGACCAGGGCGTTGGCGTGCATGCGGTAGACCATGGGGCAGCTTCCTCCTTGGGCGCGCTCGGGGCTGGCGGGGCGTCCTCGCAAACGGTCAGATAAATGGCGACAATGCGCTGTTGCACAAATCCATTTTCAAAAAAGGGCAGCTTGTGGCCGCCGGCTCAGGCCGAGGCTTCGAGCATCCGCGTGACGGCCAACGCGGCCGGGGCGCGCACGGCTTCATCCACGCGCACCGGCTCGGCCGTGTCGAGATTTTGCAGCGTTGTCAGCAGATTGGCCTCGGTGCCTTTGGCCATGTTGGAACAGGCGCTCAGCGCCAGGGGCCGGATGGTCTTTTTTCCCTGATACTGCTTGGCCAGCCGCTTGACCAGATTGATCTCCGTGCCGATGACGATCTCGGAACCCTCCGGAGCCTCGGCCACGTACTTGATGATAAACGAGGTCGAGCCGGCCGCGTCGGCGGCGGACACGGTCTCGGGCGAACACTCGGGATGGACCACAATGCGGGCCTCGGGGGGCTGCACGCGGATGGCGGCGATGTCCCGGGCCTTGAACCGGGCATGGATGACGCACTGGCCGGGCCACAAGAGCACCTCGGCCTTGGTGGCCGCCGCGAGGTCGACCTGGGAGCCGCCGCCGCGCACGTCCAGGATGTGGCGGGCGCTTTCCGGCACGCCCAGGGTGTTGCAGGTGTTTTGCCCGAGCATCTTGTCCGGCAAAAAGAGCACGCCGCGTCCGTGGTCCAGGGCCCACTTGAGCATTTTCGGCGCGTTGGCCGAGGTGCATACCGCCCCGCCGCAGGCCCCGACCACGGCTTTGACCGCCGCCGAGGAGTTGACGTAGGTCAGCGGCAACACGTCGCGCCCGGCCTGGCGCAGGCGCGTCAGCACGGCCTCGACCAGGGGAGCCGGGGCCATCTCGGACATGACGCAGGCCGCGTCCGGGGCCGGGATGTGGATGCGCTGGCCGGGCGCGGCCAGCATGGCCGCTGTCTCGGCCATGAAAAAGACGCCGCAAAACACGATGTCCCTGGCCGACAGCGAAGCGATCTTGCGCGAAAGTTCCAGGGAATCACCGAGAATGTCGGCGTGGGCCACCACGTCGTCGGTCTGGTAGTGGTGGGCCAGGATAGCCAAGTCGCTGCCGCGTTCCCGGCGGATCGCGTCGATTTTCTGGGCGGTTTCGGCGGTCATCATGCGGTCGTCTCCTTGAGCAGCATGCTTAAGTCGGCGCTTTTGGCGGAATGGGTGATGCGGCCCACGGACACGAAATCCGGGCCGAGCGCGCCAATGCCGGCCAGGGCGTCCAGGTCCACGCCGCCGCTGACTTCCGTTTCGATGCCGGCCGGCACCATGGCCAGGGCCTCGCGCATGGTCGGCTCATCCATGTTGTCGAGCATGATGCGCTTGGGGGCTTCGGCTATGGCCTGGGCCACTTCGGCCAGGGTCCGGCATTCGATTTCCACGGGCGGCATGGATTCCATATGGCCTTGGTAGGATTTGCGCAAGGCGGCCATGGCTTGGGGGATGCCGCCGGCCCGGTCGATGTGGTTGTCCTTGAACATGAGCATTTCGGCCAGATCGAGGCGGTGGTTGACGCCGCCGCCGCAGACCACGGCGTATTTTTCGGGATAGCGCAGGCCGGGCAGGGTCTTTCGGGTGTCGAGAAGGCGGGTTTTCGTGCCGGCCAGGGCGGCCACGGCCTTGGCGACCATGGTGGCGATGCCCGAGAGATGGCAGATATAGTTGAGGATGACGCGCTCGGCCTTGAGCAGCGTGATGGCCGGCCCCACGATTTCGGCCACCACCATGCGGTTGGCCACGCGCTGGCCGTCGGCGGCGAAAAGCGTGACCGAGCAAGCCTCGGCCTGGCCCATGCGCTCAAGGACCAGGGGGGCGATGGGCAAGCCGGCCATGACGGCTTCTTCCTTGGCCACGATGGCGGCGGTCAACCGGTCCTCGGGGGCGAAAACGGCCATGGCGGTCAAGTCCGGCCCGTCTTCCTCCAGGGCGAGGTCGATGGAGCGGAAAAGATAGTCCCGGGCTTTGCCGGAAAAATAGCGTTCGAAGCGTAAGTCGGTCATGGCGCACCGCGTCGGGTAGGGGGCGGCGTCGGGGAAATGCCTGCGCGCGCCCAGGTGTCGGGGGACGGCGGGCAAGAACCGCGCCGACGCGGTCGCAAGCCCTTGCCCTTGGCAAAAAGCCGCGCCGCCGCGAAAAAAATAGCTTTTTTCGGCCCCTGCCACAAGACCGGGGCGTGGCGACTTTTGACCGAATCGGGGCTTGGCCGTGTCCCAGAAGTTCCCAGGCGGCCCCGGGGCACATCTCGGCGGCCGTCTGCCAAGAACTTGCGCTTGGCGTTTGCCCGACAATGTGGGCGAGGCCAAGTGCCGGACGGTTGCGATGCTACGCGGGCAAGGGCATGGCCCTACCCATGGCGCTTGCGAAGCCTGGCCAGCCTGGCGGCCAGGCGCGGTTCCTGGCCTTGCTCCTTGGGCATGTAGAACTGGCGGCCCACCAGTTCCTCGGGCAGATAATCCTGCTCCACCCAGGCGTCGGGATAGGCGTGGGGATACATGTAGCCCTTGCCGAAGCCCCATTCCTTTTGCAGCTTGGTCGAGGGATTGCGCAGATGCAGGGGCACGGGCTTGACCCCGGACTGCATGATTTCCTTTTTGGCGGTCAGATAGGCGGCGTAGGTGGAATTGCTCTTGGGAGCCAGGGCCAGATAGACCACGGTCTGGGCCAGGGGAATAAATCCTTCGGGCATCCCGATGCGCTCCACGGCCTCGGCGGCGGACACGGCCAGGGGCAAAGCCATGGGATCGGCCAGGCCGATGTCCTCGGAAGCCGAAATCATGAGCCGGCGGCAGCAAAAACGCGGGTCCTCGCCGGATTCGAGCATGCAGGCCAGGTAGTACAGGGCGGCGTCCGGGTCGCTGCCGCGGATGGATTTGATCATGGCCGAGGCCAGTTCGTAGTGGGAGTCGCCGTCGCGGTCGCCCCGGGCCAGGGCCTCGGGGAGGTGCTTGCGCAGTTCGTCCGGGGCGCGTTTGTCCTCGGACAAGGCGGCCGTGTATTCGACCAGATTGAGCAGCGTGCGGCCGTCGCCCGAGGACAGCATGGCGATGGTTTCCAGGCTCTCCTTGGCCAGGGCCATGCCGGCCTCGCGCGCCCCGCGCTCGGCCAGAACCATGAGCTGGGGATGGGTCAACGGCCCCAGGCGCAGGACGTGCAGCCGGGACAGGAGTTGGCGCGTGACCGAAAACGACGGGTTCTCCGTGGTGGTGGCCAAGAGCACGATCTCGCCCGTTTCGAGGATGGGCAGGAAAAAATCCTGCTGCGCCTTGGAAAAGCGGTGCAGCTCGTCCAGGATAAGGATTTCCTTGCCCTTGATGAGTTCGCGCAGGGCGGCCAGGCCCGCTTCCGGGGCGCTGACGCGCACGTAGGGCCGGCCCTTGGCCCGGGCGAGAATGAGGGCCAGGGTGGATTTGCCGCAGCCCGGCGGGCCAAAGAGCAGCAGGCTCGGCAGGCGCGGCGCGGCCAGCATGTTGGTCAGCCGCGAGATGACATGGGCCTGGCCCACGAAGTCTTCGAGCTTGGCCGGCCGGATGCGCTCGGCCAGGGGGCGTTTTTCGTTTCCGAGCAAATCCATGCAAGTCGCCTCGTTGATGTGGTCGTGGGGGAAGCCTCCGGCGGCCAAAGGGCGCTGCCCTTTGGAATCCCGTTTCGGGTTGGGCTGGAGACTCTCCTCCGTGGTTGGCGAAGGTTTTCAGTCGGCGACCGTTTTTTTGTCGTTGCGTACGACTCATCAAGGTATCGGGACTCGTTGAAGTCAGGTCAACGGCAGTCTCCGTCAAGTCCAATTGATGCTTCCCGGCCGACACAAAGCCAATTCCCGTCGAACCCCGTTATACTTTTTCCCATGTGGGGGGTCCGGGGGCCTCAGGCCCCCGGCCGCCAGAGGCTCCTATCTCGCCTCGGACGCTAGGCCCAGGGCCAGCACGGCCAGGGCGGCGGTTTCCCAGCGCAGCACGCGCGGGCCGAGGGTGACCGGGATAAACCCGGCAGCTGTGATCGTCGTGGCCTCGGCGTCGGTGAAGCCGCCTTCCGGCCCGACGACGCACAGGGTGTCGCCGGCGGCAGCCAGATCGGTCGGGGTAAGCGGCCGGGACACGGCCGGATCTTCCCAAAGGAGAAATCTGCGGGGGTAGGCTTGTCCGGCCTTGGTCAGGCCGGCCGCACCGCCGGGCACGCAGGCGAGCGTCGGCAAAAGTGCCGCGCCGCACTGTTTGGCAGCGGCGATGAGCCCGGCCGTCCAGGCTTCCTTGGGGTCGCCGGGCATTTTGCCCTGTGTGCGTTCGGCCTGCCAGAAGACGATGCCGGCCGCGCCGAGTTCCACGGCCTTTTCCAAAAAAAAGTCGCGCCGGGCCGAGCGGGAAAAGCCGGCCGCGATGTGAAGTCGCCGCGCGGGGGGCGGCGTTTCTTCGAGACTCTCGGGGATAAGCTCCACCCGGTCGCGCCCGACGGTTTCGATGCGAAAAAGCCCGTGGTGGCCCGTGCCGTCAAAGGCGCGCACGAGTTCGCCCGGGCGTTTGCGCAGCACCTTGGCGCAGTGGCTGGCCTCGCCGCCGGTGAGGGAAAAGGGCGCGGCGAACTGCTCGGGCGGAATGAAAAAGGCGTCGGGTCGGCCCACGAAAAAAGTCCTTGGCTGGCGTTGTCACAGCGTCCGGTGACGAAAGCGGCCGAGAGGCACACCCCCCGGCCGCACCATCATGCTCCCGATCCAACCCCTGGCTTCCATTGCAGGGGTCCGGGGGGATCATCCCCCCGGCCGCCGGAGGCATCTTCCTCTTTCCGCTTACCCCGTAATCGCCTTTCTGGCCGTGCCGTCCTTGTAAAACGGCAGATCGCGGCGTTTGGCCGGCAGTTCGACCCGGGCGGCCTTGACCACGAAGTCCTTGGCCTCGGCGGCCGAGGCGTCCACATAGGCCAGAGCCACGGCGTGGCCAAGGCTCGGGGCGAATGAGGCGCTGGTGACCACGCCGACGGTCTTGCCGGACTTGTCGCACACGGCGTCGCCGTGGCGGGCGCTGCGGCGGCCGGGAATCTCCAGGCCGATGAGCTTTTGGCGCAGGCCGGCGGCCTTGCCCTTGCCGACGTAGTCGGCCGGGGAGGTGAGCAGCCAGCCGTAACCGGCCTCGGCTGGGGTGTGCTCCTCGTCGAGGTCCTGGCCGTAGAGGGGATAGCCCATTTCCAGGCGGATGGTGTCGCGCGCGCCAAGGCCGGCCGGGGCCACGCGCGGGTCGGCCGTGATGGCCTCCCACAGGGCCACGGCGTGGCTGGCCGGCAGGAACAGCTCGTAGCCCAGTTCGCCGGTGTAGCCGGTGCGGCTGACCATCATCTTGACGCCCTGGAAGTCGGTCCAGACGAAGTTGAAGTATTTGAGGCCCGAAAAATCGCCGGGCAGGCGGTCGCGCAGCACCTCGAAGGCCAGCGGGCCTTGCAGGTCGATCTTGGCCGTCTCGGCCGAGACGTTGCGGAAGTTCGAGCCGGCCGGCAGCCGGCCCTTGATAGTCTCGAAATCCACGACGATGCGCGAGCCGTTGACCACCAGCATGTAGTCGTCCACGCCCAGGCAGTAGATGATGAGGTCGTCGATGACGCCGCCATTTTCATTGAGGAGAAAACCGTAGCGGCATTTGCCCGGGGCCAGGGTGGCCAGGTCGTGGGTGACGGCCTTGCCCAGGGCCTGGGCCGCGCCGTCGCCGGACAGGGTGAATTCGCCCATGTGGCAGATGTCGAAGACGGCGGCTTTGTTGCGGGTCTGCTCGTGTTCGGCCAGGATGGAGGTGTACTGCACCGGCATGTCGAAGCCGGCAAAGGGGACCATCTTGGCTCCGTGCTCGCGGTTCCAGTCGGTCAGGGGAGTGGGGGTGGGCTTTTCCACGGCAATTGGCTCCGGGTCTGTCGGAAACGGCGTTCCGACGTCAAGGGTGTACGGCGGCCGGGCCGCCGGTCAGGTTTTGTTCCGATTGCAGTTGCGAAGTGCAATAATATAACAAACAACATGTTTGCATAATTATATATTTTATAACGCAACCATGGTTGCGTTATAAAGGCAGCATCAGCTCTGGGCCACCAGCGGCAGGACGATGCCCTGCTCTTTCTTGGCCTTGCGGATCATGCGGAACTCGTCGAGCAGGGCCACCAGCCGGCCGTAGGTCTTTTTTACGGACAGGCCGTAGGGCGAAAGGTCCAGGTCCTTTTTGCGTATGTAGGTCCGAAGCAGGTAGCTGTCGTTTAAGATCATATCGCCAAGGGACAGAACACGCTCGACCAAGGCATCGAAATAGTTGACGATCTCGAATTTTAGATCATTTAAGACTTCGGTGAAAAGGGCCAGCATTTTGGCGTAGGTCAGCCGTTCGCCCTTATAGTTGCGGTCCTGGAGGTCTTCGAGCATCTTCACTTTTCTGGCCTGCTGGATGTAGCTGTATTTGCTCCAGACTTCTTGGTAGACATCGCGCAGGTTGCTGAAGTCGTCGTAGTGGTCGGCACTTAAAAGGTAGTTGTCGAGGACCTTGACCACGTTGGAATAGAAATCGTCGGAGTAGCCGATGATGCGGCGCTGGTGCTTGGACAGCCAAGCGTAGAGAAACTTGAGCTTTTTTTCGTGGGTGTCGGTATTTTCCACGATTTCGTTGCGCTTGTAGACGATGCGGCCGGAGTATTCGCCGCGCACGATGTCGTTTAAGCGCAAAAACAGGCTGTAGGTGTCCTTAACGAGGTTGAGGCGGTAGTAGCTGCGGCCGGTCAGGGGGTGGATGACCTCTTGGGAGGCCACGGACAGGGCGCGATCCTGGCGCACGTTGTTGGGATCGTACTTGTGCTGGCGGTAGACCACCCGGGTGATGACCACCCGGCGGTCGGGGTCGATGAAGTAGCCGCCTTCGGCCAAGGCCTTGACCGCCTCGGTCTGGGACTTGTCCACGGCCACCAGGGCGATTTTTTCCACGCGCGGATAAAAGCGCGCGTCAGGGTGGGAGTAGAGCGTGGTGATGGCCCGGTCGGTCTGGCCCAGGACGCGGACCAGGAATTTTTCGCCCATGCGGAACAGCCGGCGGGCGAAAAGCGCCGACGAGGTGCGCCGTTCGGACACGATGGGGAAGCCGTAAAGCTCCATGAGAAACTGGTAGACGAAGCCGCGATGGCGCTCGTAGCGCCGGTCGTCGCCCACGGCGAATTTCTTGATGTTCAGGCCAAACCGCTTGAGTTCGGTGTCGAGGTAGGACGGGAACGAGCAGTAGACGCCGGAGAGGTAGAAGTCGTTTTGGCTGTCCATGGACAGCACATGGGCCCGGTCCATGTCGAGGATGGTGGGGAGCAGGGCGGCGTAGTTCTCCAGGCTCGTGACGTCGGTCTCGGAAAAGCGGGTGCGGAAGGCGTCCTGGCTGGCCTTGGGCAGGTGGGCGCAGAAAGTGCGGATGTTCTGGCTGAAGATCGAGGATTCCAGCGGACATTGGTCGCGGTATTTTTCGTCGGCGTAGTCGAGCAGGCAGTGCAGGATGTCGTACTGGAAAATTTCCTGGAAATACTTGAGCGGTCGGGCCAGGGCGACCATGGAAAAGCCCGGCAGCTCCTTGTATTCGTAGGCGTCAGCCTCAAACGAAGGCAGCAACTCGCGGAAATCCACCACCGGATAGTTGGCGTGTTCGGCGTAAGGCTTGAGCAGGCACTGCTTGATGTGGATCCAGTCGAGATAACGGCGCAGATCGGGCAACGTCTGGACGCGCAGGATTTCCCCTTCTCTGGCGCGGTGCTGGCCGTCGAGGAAAGGGGCTTCGGGAACCTGGGAAAAGGCGGTCGTCCAGTCGAAGATCATGGCCGCTCCATGGGCGGGTTGTCGGTTGCCGGCCGCCGGCGGGCTGGCCGCCGCTGCCGAAAACCCTTTCTTAGCCTAATATCCATTAGGAATAAAGCCCCGCAGAGGCGGTGGCGGTTACGCGGGGTGAACGATTTGACGCAGGCGGTCCGTCTCCGTAAGGTGCGCCCAAGACGGAAGCCCCTTTGCGGGCGGCCGTTGCCCGGGCTGCCAGAGGCCCGGCCAAAGTTGCCATTTAACAAGCTGAATTTATAATCCGTAGTTGGAAAAGCCTGCCGGCTTTTTGCAAGCGAGACACCGGCCGCCATGCAGCAGACCGCCTTTTACGAGCAACTGCTCGACATTGTCGGCAACGTCTTCGACGCCTATTCGGCCGTGCTGTTTCTGCCCGATCCGGCCGAGCCCGGGGTGTGCCGGGCGGCGGCCGCGTTCAGCCTGGGCGAGGCGCTCAATCGCGAGGCCGCCATCGCCCCGGGCCAAGGGCTGGTTGGCTGGATCATCCGCGAAAAAAAGCCGCTTTTGATCAGCAATTTTGACCAGCAACGCGGTATCCTGGGCTATTACCGGGGCGGCGAGGAGGAGCGCATCCGGGCCTTTATGGGCCATCCCGTGCCGGCCACCGGCGGGGCGCTTTGCATCGACACCCGCAAGACCTATGCTTTTGTCGAAAAAGACCTCAAGATCCTGTCGCAGTTCGCGCAGCTGGCCGGCAACCACCTGGCCCGTAGCCGGGAAGTGGCCCAAAGCCTGGTCGAGCACGGTTTTTACAAAGCCCACCAGCGCATCGCCCTGCTGCACAAGACCCACCCCAAATGGGCCGCTTTTCGCGAGGCCTTCCTGTCGATTTTGGCCGAGGCGGCAGGGTTTCGCCACGCCATCCTGGCCGTGCGCGACGAATCGGGGCGCTCGTATTTTCTGGAAGGCGTGAGCGAAAGCCCGTTTCTGGGCGGCCGCGACGTGCCCGGCCGGTTTTCCGTGGGCCAGGGCCTGGTCGGCTGGGTGTTCAAGAACAACACCCCGGTCTATACCGGCGAAAAGGACGAAGCCAGCCGGTTGCCGCTTTTCGGCCTGGACGTGGCGACCATCGATTGCAAAAGCGTCATCTGTCTGCCCATCGCTTTTTCCAAAAAGACCCGGGCCGTGCTCACCCTGGCCGATCCCCGGCCCCTGCCCGTGGCCGAGGACCTCAAGACCTTTGTCGGCATGGTCTCGGAAAGCCTGGCCTTGTTTCTGGAAAACCTGCACCTGCGCACCCGTCTCGGCAGCCCTTCGGCGTAGACTTTTCGGCCGCGCCCATCTACCATGGGCCAATTGTCCGGCAATGGGCCGTCCCCTTTTTTTCGAACGCCAACGCGAGTGTGGGCATGTTTTTCACGAAACTGTTTCGGTTCCTCGGCAAGGACCTGGCCATGGACCTCGGCACGGCCAATACGCTGCTCTATACCGCCCAGGACGGCATCGTGCTGGCTGAGCCCTCGGTGGTGGCCATCGACACCCGTACCGACGAACTCATTGCCGTGGGCGCCGAGGCCAAGGAGTACCTTGGCCGCACCCCTGAACGCATCCGGGCCATCCGACCCATGAAGGACGGCGTCATCGCCGACTTCGACGTTACCCGGGCCATGATCGCCTTTTTCGTGCGCAAGGTGCTGACCGGTTTTCGTTACGCCAAGCCCAAGATGGTCATCTGTGTGCCGACCGGTATCACCCAGGTCGAGAAACGCGCCGTGGTCGAATCGGCCCAGATGGCCGGCGCGCGCGAGGTCAAGCTGGTGGAGGAGCCCATGGCCGCGGCCATCGGCGCGGGCCTGCCCATCGACCGGCCTTCCGGCAACATGGTGGTGGACATTGGCGGCGGCACAACCGAAGTGGCCGTCATCTCGCTTTCCGCCATCGCCTACGCCGAATCCGTGCGCGTGGCCGGCGACGAACTCAATGAGACCATCCAGCGTTTCGTCCAGGATGAATTCCAACTGCTTATCGGCGAAAACATGGCCGAGGAGATCAAGATCCGCATCGGTTCGGCCATGCCCCTGCCCGAGCCGCGCTCCATGGACGTGTCGGGCAAGTCGCTCATCGACGGCACGCCGACCACGGTGACCATCACCGACGAGCAGATCCGGGAAGCCATCCGCGAGCCGGTCAACATCATCGTCAGCGCGGCCATGAAGGCACTGGAGAAAACGCCGCCCGAGCTGGTGGCCGACATCGCCAAGAACGGCCTGCTCCTGGCCGGCGGCGGAGCGCTTCTGGCCGGGTTGGATCAGCGCATCAGCCAGGAGACCAATCTCACGGTGGTCCTCGACGACGATCCCCTGACCACGGTGGTGCGCGGCACCGGCCGCTCCATGGTCGACCGGGACCGCTTTAAGGACGTTTTCATCAATTAAGGCGCTGCCGCGTTGCACATTGCCCCGAGGCAGACCGTCCGAAGCGCGGGCATGGTCCCGGCAGGCTTCTCCTCGAATGAACTTCCGCTCCCGGGTGTCGCGTCCATGAAAAGCGCATAAGGCATTTCGTAGGCAACATCTTAAAACCATAAATTTTTCTTAAAAAACTATTGTACTTGTTGAGGGACGCTACATGAGAGCGCCCATCCCCCCCTTAACCCCTTTGGGGGGTCCGGGGGCCTCAGGCCCCCGGCCGCCGGAGGCATTCTTCATCTTCTTCTCTAGGACAACCACCCATGTCGAAGACGGAAACAGCACGCCTGATGGAGGCCGTGCGGCAGGCGGTCTTGGCCTCCGGCGAGCGCATCAAGGCCGATTGGGACGCCCCGCGCGACGTGCGTTTAAAAGGCCGCATCGATCTGGTCACGGCCACGGATCTGGCCGTGGAGGAGGGCCTCAAGGAGGCTCTGGCCCGGGTGTTGCCCGAGGCTGCTTTCCTGGCCGAGGAGACCGCCGCCAGAACCGTGTTGTCGGGGCTGACCTGGATCATCGACCCGGTGGACGGCACCACGAATTTCGCCCATGGGTTTCCGTTTGTCTGCACGTCGGTGGCGCTGTACGACGGCCAGGAGCCGGTGGTCGGCTGCGTCAACGCGCCGCTGCTTGGCCAGTGCTTCACGGCCGGCAAAGGGTTGGGGGCGTATTGCAACGGCGAGTCCATCCGCGTTTCGCGGACCGACCGGCCCGAAGCGGCCCTGGTCGCCACGGGGTTTCCCTACGCCATCCGCGAGAATCTGGACGAGATCATGGCCGATTTGCGGGTCATGCTGGCCGAGACCCAAGGCATCCGCCGGCCGGGTTCGGCCGCCCTGGATTTGGCTTACGTGGCCGCCGGGCGGTTCGACGCTTTTTATGAGCTGGCGCTCAATCCCTGGGACGTGGCGGCCGGGGCGCTCCTTGTGGCCGAGGCCGGGGGCAGGGTGGGCAGCTATCGCCCGGACGGGCCGTATTGCCTGGGCGATTTCCGGATACTGGCCACCAACGGCGCGCTCCACGCCCCCATGCTGGCCCTGCTGGCCGATTGACTATCCCCATTTGGGGGGTCCGGGGGCCTCAGGCCCCCGGCCGCCGGAGGCTCTTCAGATTCTATAGCCTCGGAAACAGCGTGCCCTTTTCGAAAAAGTGGACCACGGCCGGGGTGAGGCAGTCGCGGTAGTCGCGCACCAGGGCGGCCAGTTCGGCTTCGTCCACGAACATGCCTCCGGCGAGTTCCTCGGGATTGGGGCGCGGCGGGTCGGTCAGGCGGCCGGCGGAAAAGACGGTGACGAACTCGTAGGCAGTCTCGCGGCTGGCCTGGGCGGCGTCCACGGGCGTCAGCGTCTTGGCGGTCAGGCCGAGTTCTTCGTGGAGTTCCCGGGCGGCGGCTTCCTCGCGGGCTTCGCCGGCCTGGACGTGGCCCGTGGCCGAGAGATCGAAGCGGCCGGGGTAGAGGTCCTTGTGCGGGGCGCGTTTTTGCAGATAGAGCCGGCCGGCGGGGTCGTAGACCAGCACCATGGCCGCGCGGTGGTAAAGGCCCTGACGGTGCGCCTCGCCAAGGGGCATGACGAGCAGTTCGCGGTCGTTTTCATCGACCACGTCCACCATTTCCTCAACCGGTTTGGGATTCGCTTTTTTCGCCATGGCTTGGTCCTGTGGCGGCATGATGCCAGGAGACGCCGGAAATGCAACCGGATGCAGCGAGCCTCGCAAGCGGGGAACAGGCAGGGGGACGGGCCGCGCCGGGCGAACCGACGCAACAGGCGGGCGGGCCTCGAATCGTCGCGCCCGAGGCCCTGGGCGTGGCCGACGCCGTAGCCCTGGCCGCTTTGGAGGGGGCCTGTTTTCCCGACGCCTGGGACGCTTCCGCCTTTGCCGCCGCCCTGGCCCGGCCTCATGTCCGGGCTTACGGTATTCGCGACGGCGACCATCTTGCCGCTTATGGCGTGTTCCACTTCCTGGGCGACGAGTTCGAGGTGATCAACATCGCCGTGGACCCGGCCCGGCGCGGGCAGCGTCTGGGGTCTCGGCTTTTCGGCCATGTCTTGCAACAGGCCGACAAAGCAGGCATGTTGCAGGGGCATCTGGAAGTGCGCGCCGGCAACGAGCCGGCCAAACGTTTGTATCTTCGCCACGGTTTCGCCGTGGTCGGCGTGCGAAAACGGTACTACCCCGACACCGGGGAGGACGCCCTGGTCATGCGGCGTACGGCCGGCCAGGGCGCAAGCGCCAACATATAACCCCTCTCAGGCACGCGTTAAGGAGTTCCCATGGCCCTTATCCGCATTGATCAAATCGATGTCGCCGGCAAGAAGCTGCTCATCAGGGTGGACTACAACGTGCCGCTCAAAGACGGCGAGATCACCGACGACCTGCGCATCCGGGCGAGCCTGCCGACCATCGAATACGCCCTGTCCAAGGGCTGCTCGCTCATCTTGTGCTCCCACCTCGGCAAGGCCAAGGGGGCGCCGGACGCCAAGTATTCCCTGGCCCCGGCGGCCAAGCGGCTCTCCGAGTTGCTGGGTCGCGAGGTCAAGATGGCCCCGGATTGCCTGGGCGAGGCGACGAGGGCCATGGCCGCGGCCCTTAAGCCCGGCGAGATCCTCATGCTCGAAAACCTGCGCTTCCATCCGGGCGAGACCGCCGGGGACATGGACTTTGCCAAGGACGTCATGTCCATGGCCGAGGTCTACGTGTGCGATGCCTTCGGCACGGCCCACCGGCCCCATGCCTCCATGGTGGCTTTTGCCAAGGTAGCCAAGCAGTGCTGCGCCGGGTTTCTTCTTATGAAGGAATGGCAGTTCCTGGGCGAGGCAGTGGAAGCGCCCCAGCGCCCGTTCGTGGCCGTTTCGGGCGGGGCCAAGGTGTCTTCCAAGCTCGGGGTGCTCAAAAATCTGCTCACCAAGGTCGACGCCATGTGCATCGGCGGGGCCATGGCCAACACCTTCCTGGCCGCCCAGGGCTACGGCGTGGGCAAGTCCCTGGTCGAGCCCGATCTGTTCGAGGCGGCCCTGGAGATCATGGCCGAGGCCAAAAAGCGCGGCGTGGGCTTCTACCTGCCCGTGGATTTCATCATTTCCAAGGACGCGGGCAAACCCATGGCCGAGATGCAGCCCTGCGGCCAGGTGCCTTTCGCCGCCATCCCCGAGGACGCCGTGGCCCTGGACGTCGGCCCGGTGACGGCCGGGCTTTTCGCCCTGGTCATGGACGCCGCCAAGACCGTGGTCTGGAACGGCCCCATGGGCGCTTTCGAGAACCCCGCCTTTGCCCAGGGTTCCTACACCGTGGCTCATATCGTGGCCGGGGTGCGGGGGCTGAGTATCGTCGGCGGCGGCGACACCGATGTGGTGGTGCATCAGGCCGGGCTGGCCGACAAGATGGCCTTCATCTCCACCGGCGGCGGCGCGTCCCTGGAATTTCTGGAAGGCAAGGAACTGCCGGCCTTTGCCGCGCTCAAGGAGTGCCAGTCATGAAAAAGCTCATGGCCGCCAACTGGAAGATGTACAAGCTTCGGGGCGAGGCGGGCAAAACGGCCGCCGAGCTGGTCGCCGCCCTGGCCGGCAAGCTGCCGGCCGACCGCGAGGTGCTGGTGATCCCGCCCTTTACCGCCCTGGGGACCACGGGCGAGGCCCTGGCCGGCCAGGCCGGGTTCGCCCTGGGCGCCCAGAACTTCTATCCTTCGGGCCAGGGAGCGTTTACCGGCGAGATCGCGCCGGAGATGCTCCTGGACGCGGGTTGCACCTACGCCCTGGCCGGCCATTCCGAGCGCCGCCATATCCTGGGCGAGGACGACGCCATGGTCGGGCGCAAGGTGGGTTTTGGGCTGAAAAGCGGCCTGTCCATGATCCTGTGCGTGGGCGAGAAGGTGGAGGAGCGCAAGGCCGGCGAATTGGAAGCCGTGCTGCGCCGCCAGATCGAGGCCGGGTTGGCCGAGGTCGGGGCTGATGTTGGGCCGGAAAAGCTGGCCGTGGCCTATGAGCCGGTCTGGGCTATCGGTACGGGGCTCACGGCCGGACCGGAGGAAGTGGCCGAGGCCCACGCCCTGGTGCGGGCCATGTTGGTCGAACGATTGGGCGCTGTGGGCGGCCAAATCCGCATTCTCTACGGCGGCAGCGTGAAGCAGGGCAACGCGGGGCAGCTATTAGGGATTGACAACGTCGACGGAGTGCTGGTAGGTGGCGCAAGCCTTGAGGCTGGAAGCTTCGCGGCGATTGTGACAGCTTGACGAACACGTGGACATGTCCGCGAAAATAACGGGAAAAATCAGTTGACAACTCTCATAATTACTGTACATGTACTCGCCTGCGTGGCCGTGATCATCCTGGTTTTGCTGCAGTCCGGCAAGGAAGGCATGGGGGTGATCTTCGGAGGCGGAAGCCAATCCGTCTTCGGCAGTACGGGGGCAGGTGGACTGCTCGTCAAGCTGACCGCGCTTTTTGGAGCGATCTTTCTTATTACTTCGCTTGCCTACAATGTGTATTCGGGCTCGCACAAGCGTTCGGCCAAATCGGTCATGATGGACGCCAGCGGCGCTCCGGTGCAGATTCCGGCAGCTGTGGAAGGCGCCAAGGATGCGGAACCCAAGAAGGGAGTTACCTTCGAGGATGTTCCGGCCCCGGCGGCTCCGGCTCCTGGCGCGGCGAAGCAGTAGAGACGATATTTGCCGAAGTGGTGGAACTGGTAGACACGCCATCTTGAGGGGGTGGTGGGCCATGCCCGTGGGGGTTCGAGTCCCCCCTTCGGCACCACAATTGTAAAAGGGTTTGAGCTGTAAGGGCTTGAACCCTTTTACTTTTTTCAGGGGTTAAAAACGGCCTTTTTTCGATCCCGGCCCGCGAAAAACCCTTGAAAATCTTGTGGACGGTCTTGGGTACAAAGTGTTGGTACAAAATGCCAACGCCAGGAGGCCCCCATGCGGGCTTCACCTTCGGCTTATCCGACCCTCTCCCCTGGTACAAAATCTCCTTCCCATCTGGTCCTCCGGAATGGCACCTGGCATTTCCGTATGGCCGTTCCCACTCCTTGTCGCCCGCGCTTAGGCGGACTCAACGAGTTCAAGGCGTCTCTGAGGACGGGAGTGCTCCGCGAGGCCAAGTTGTTGGCAGGGAAACTTGCGGCAAACGCTCACCTCGTCTATCGTCATGTCCAAAAGGACTCCATCCCAATGGGAAACTTGGATAAGAAGACCATCCGGGCCTTGGCTAAGAAGTGGCTTTTGGAGGGGCTGGATTATTACGAAGCCGAGCATCTGTCTCGGGATAAGCCCGTGAACGCAGAGATGCGTGAGGCTCGTAAAGCGTCGCTTGAGAGCATGGCGGCCTATTACCAAGAGCAATTGGCCGCGGGCGATTTTTCATGCGTCAATCAAGACTGGGTGGCGGAACGCTTGGAGCGGGAGAACCTGCCGATTCCAGAGAAGGACTCTCTCGAATTTAAGATGCTGACTGCAGAGTTCATGAAGGCGACGGTCGATCTCTCCAAGATTCAGGCAAACAGAACGATAGGTGATTACTCAGATTCATTGACTGCAGATCCTATTCCTTCAAATTCTGTAGAAGATGTCGCAGTTGTCAGGAGTGCCGACATAGCAAGCAAGCCAGTAGAGCCGGCACCGGAAAATCTGTTGAACGATGTCCTTGATAGATATATAGAAGAAAGAATTCGAGCAGGTGCATGGACAGAGCGTTCCCAGGCTGATTTTCTACCGAAGCTACAATTTTTCAAGCAGCTAGTCGGAAATATAGCCATAGAAAAGTTGAGTCGAGAGCATGTCAGAGACTTCAAGCTTGTCATTGATAGGCTGCCTGCTCGCTATGGTATAACTAAAAAATACAAAGACCTCAGCCTTGAAGAGGTTCTTGAGGCTTCTATCCCTTTAGACGATAGGATGTCTCCGTCAAGTCTTAGTAAATACTATGGGACTATAAATAGCTTCTTGATATGGTTGAAGAAGAATTATGATGGCGTCGGTGAAGGACTTTCTGATGTTCTGGCAATCAAGATCAATCGTCAAGTTGACGCTCTGCGAGATGTTTTTACTGAGGCGGACCTTGCCAAAATTTTCAAGTCCGAGATCTATGCGAAGGCTGGTGCTGAAAAGTCTTTTAAATATTGGATACCGCTGCTTGGATTGTATACAGGGATGAGGCTTGAAGAGATCTGTCAGCTTTACGTTGAAGACCTGGTTGTGGAAGACGGTTTGTATTGTCTAAGCGTTAATGACGACAAAGATAAAAAAATAAAGACGCCTGCTGCAAAGCGGCTGGTACCGCTGCATCCTGATCTTGTTGACAAGTTCAAATTTCCGGACTTTGTTGCTGAACAAAAAGCGAAGAAAAATGAACGGTTATTCCCAGAGTTGCGGAAGCAAAGTGGACGATTTTCGCATTATGCATCCCGTTGGTTCAATGCCGATTTCCTAGTAAAGGTCGGGGTCAAGAGTGGAGATGGCAAGAAAGTGTTTCATTCCTTTCGCCATACCTTCGCAAATGCCTGTAAAGTTGCCGGAGTAGATGAATACAAAGCCAGAGAAGTCCTTGGGCATGATGTCTCTGGCAAAAGCATAACGTACGGCAGATACGGGAAGCGGTATTCAGTGGCAATTTTGATGACGGATGTAATTTTGAAGATAAATTGGATTGGCCTATCGAATTGGTCGAGTTGACTGGAAAAAGGATTAATATGGTAGTCTTTAATGAATCCTGTGGTAAAATTCGCCAAAAGTATGAAAGTAGCCCAATAAAGCGCAGAGAATTATTACTGGCATTGTTTATGACGCGCTATTTGTTTTGTTCTAGAAATAATATTTTATGTATATCAAGGCAAAATTTTGCAGATAAATTTAATGAAATAGAGCGATTGCCAAATAAGCTTTGGCATGATGAGGCTAAGGATTTTATGATGAATTGTCCAGATTTTAGAGAGTATAGCAAACCAATGTGTGATATGTTTTCATATTATAGATCTAAGAATAGCAGAACGTTTTTTAAAGCGTTCAATTCAGTTGATATAAATATGGTAAAATTAAGAAATGAAGCATTAAAAGACTGTTATGATGTAATTGGCTACAAGATAAAAGATATTGGTGCAAGGCAAGCTATTCTATGCAATGTAAGTGAATTAAGTTTGTCGACGATCAAGGCGGCTTTGCTAGGAAGGGTTACAAGTCGTGGTGTTACGAAGCGTGAAAGTCGAACTATGTTGAGAGTGGCATTGTTTGAAAAAATATACAAAGAATATGAATTAAATGTCCTGGAAAATCTGCTTTTAGAGTATGACGCAATTATATGTGGCGACAAAGATGAACAAAGGTCTCATGATATTACTCGAAACACTATTATTGAACGTATAAATAAAGTAAAAGCAGGCGAACTAAAGAAAAGTGTAGAGACATCGTTTGTGATTTAGGTGGATTTGTCGGTGGGATTGTTGGACTAATTTGTTGGAGGTTTTGCGGCGAAACAAAAAAATAGTAAATTTAGAATGTTGTATGCGACGTGTTGAGGTGTCCGGGGACGCCCGCGTTCGACCATCCCGCGCCTTCGCTCACTCGTGACTCACCGTTTGGCGAAGGCCCGCTCTAAAAAATCCTTCTCCATGTCAATTGACCGATCTTGGCGTGGAGATTCCGAATTTCGGCGGCGGCATCCTTCTGCACGGTCGCTGTCAGCAAGGATTTCGATTCGACGCTGCTTGAAGGGAAATCCCTGCTTGCCACCTATGTCACTCAGTTTCCCGAAACCGGGCTCAAGGTCATTGGCTTGGAGAAGGCCTTTTCGTTTCAGATCGAAGGCGTGCCGATTCCCATCGTCGGCGTCATGGACATGGTCGAAGAAGATGCCGGCGGCAATATCGTCATCGTCGACCACAAGACCTCCAGTCGTTCCTACTCCTCCGATGACATCGACAAGAGCCTGCAGCTGACCATCTACGGCATGGCTGCCAAGGCCAACGGGTATGCTGACCGGGAGATCATGCTGCGATTTGATTGTCTCGTCAAAACCAAGAAGCCCAAGTTCGAGCAGTATTACACCGTCAGAACTGAAGAAGATGAGCAGCGAGCCATGAAGAAGATTCAGGCTGTCTATCGTGGGATCATGCAAGGGGTGTTCATTCCCAATGACACGTCCTGGAAGTGCAAGGGCTGTTCGTATCAGCTGTGCTGTCGGGATTGGTTCGCAAATTGAACAAGGAGGGATCATGTCCCTTAACGCCAAACAGTTGGAGGCGGCGCAGTTTCATACCGGGATCGCATTGGTTGTCGCTGTCCCTGGTTCCGGAAAGACCAAGACGATGACGGAACGAATTGGCCGGCTTGTCAATGACCACGGCGTCGCCCCGGAGAACATTCTGGGGCTGACCTACACCCGTCAGGCTGCCGAGCAGATGCGGGAACGATTGGAGTTGGTTCTCCATGGTGAAGCCAGTCGAGTCAATTTGTATACCATCCATTCGTTTTGTCTGCGGTTGCTCAAATCCGAAGGCCGATACTTCAATATTGTCTCAGGCTCCGAGCAGATGACCATGGTGGCGACGATTATGCGTTCGCTAGGGATCAAAGACTTGGCCATCGGTGGAGTGTTGCAAGATATCAGCTTGGCCAAGAGCAACCTGATCAGCCCAGAAGAGTTCATTGATCTCTACGGTGAAGATCAGTCGAAGCAGAAAACGGCCATGGTGTTCAAGGAGTATGAGGAGCAAAAGGCCATCCGGTATCTCTACGATTTCGATGACCTGCTCCTTCAGGCGTATCGGTTTCTGGCCCATGAGGGCGGCGCTGAAAAATACCATGACGTGTATCCCCACATCCTCGTTGACGAGTACCAGGATACCAACCCGGCGCAGTTGGCCGTGCTCCAGGCGCTCATCGAAGATACCGGCCGGGGCTCGTTTTGGGCTTGCGGCGACGATTGGCAGAGCATCTACGCGTTCAACGGAGCCAGCATCGGGAACATCCTTCGGTTCAAGCAGATATTCCCCTCGGCTCAGGAGATCGTGCTCAACGTCAATTACCGCTCCACCCCGGCGATCTTGGCCGCGTGTCAGAAGCTCATCGATCATAACCAGCGGAAGATCCCCAAGGAGCTTATCGCACACAAGCCAGGCGGCAACCATGACCTGTTTGTCATCGACACCTTCAATGAGGAAGAGGAAGCGTGTCTGGTCGCCAATGAAATCAAGCACCTGAGTGTGTCTGATGGCACGGCGTATAGCGATATGGCGGTGCTTTACCGAGCCAACTTCCAGTCGGAGATATTGCAAAATGTCTTTGTGAGAGCTGGCATTCCCTTCTACATCGACAACGGCATGAGCTTCTACGAGCGCCGTGAGGTCAGAATCCTGCTCGATTATCTCCGGTTTATTGAAGATCCCGATTCGGTGGCCGGAGATGAAGCCTTGCAACGGATCATCAATGCCCCCAACAGATACCTGGGGAAGAAGTTCATGGAACAGGTGGCTGGGGTGGCCAATGAGGCATCCTGCAGCCTGTATCAAGCCCTTCGCACCATGGACTTCGACAGCCCCTACATCAGGAGGAATGTCCATGAGTTCGTGCGGCTTATGGAGTCATTCATTCAGAACGAAGGGGAGATGGGGCCGGCCGAGGTGTTGGCGAAGCTGCGCCAGCGGTTGGATTACGACCGGTTCGTCACTGACAAGGATATTCCCTCTCCTGACAACCAGGCCGTGCTCAACCTGAACCAGCTGCTGCAGTCGGCGGCCCGGTACGCGTCCATCAGTGAGTTTCTGACCTATGTGGCGACGGTTGAAGACGAAACCTGCAGCCGTGACCCCAGTGGCGTGAAGCTCATGACCATCCACAAGGCCAAGGGACTCGAATTTCCCGTGGTGTTCGTGGTCGGGTTGGTCGAAGGCATCATGCCCACCAAGCGCGGCGATTTGGAAGAGGAGAGAAGGATCTGCTTCGTCGCCTTATCCCGCGCCATGGATCGGCTCTACGTGACCTACTCGCACAACTACCTGGGGCAGCCCGCCAAGAGGTCCATCTTCATTGATGAGATGACCGGCGACCTGGCTGTCCTTGATCCCATAAAACAGATTCCAAGCCCATGATGGAGGCTTCTATGTCTTATGAATTGCTCCATTTCAGAGATTCCAAGATGGTCATCGAGGAAAAGGGGATGACCAATATCGTTAAGGATACCCTGGGGTACGTCGATGATTGGCTTCCTGAGTCGCCGTACAAAGGGCGTCGGCTCAAGAGCAGCCTGGAAGATTGCGGCTGGCGTGACAACGGGAACCTGCCCATCATCGAAGGCCGCCGGTATCAGTACAAGGGCTGTCTCCAGCGCATCGCCATCGAGGCCAACTTCCACGCCTACGAGTACATCCTTGAAGGGCTCGTTCGGCTGCAGCTCGGGTACGACCTGGGAAAAATTGATGTCGGCTTGTTGCTGCTCACAGGTGAACGCAGCGCCAAGAGCCCGTTCGGTTCAACAAAGGAATTGGTGATCCGAGAAGTCGAGTCGCTGTACCCGACCATTTCGATGCCGGTGGCCGTGGCCATTTTCAACATCGAAGCGTCGGCGGCCAATTCCATGCTCCCCTGCGAACCGGTGGTGGATGTTCATGGGCATAGTGTCGTGTCGTCGAGCAGCCAGGAAGTGCGGTCGTGAAAGGCAAGCTGACGACCCTGGGGAAGGTGATGGAGAAGGTGGAACGGATGTCCGTAAACTGCCATGACCAGATTGTGCCGGTGCGCCATATCGAATTCAATGACCTGGAATCGATTCGAGTCGGCACTGAGGTGCATGAGTTGCGGCACATGGCCCAGCGATCGTTGTCGTATCGGTTGGGTGTGCCGCTGCAATATCTGAAGAAGTGCCCGCCCGAGTTGCAAGCGCAGAACCTGAACCATTGGCTGGCCAGGGAACGCAATGAGGATCTTTATCTTCGATTCGACGGCGATGATGTCAGGGCCGTGTTCACCCCTCGCTACGTGCCTGTGGATAACATGACGGTTTTGCACAAACTTGCCGAGATGGGCTTTGGCGAGGAGCTTGAGGTGCAATGTTACCTGGATCACGAGTTCATGTCGCTTTCCATCCTTGACCAAGGGCAGGAATTTGCTGTTAATGGAAACGATCGCGTAAGGCCCGGGATTTCCATTGGCAATTCCGAGATCGGATTGGCGGCGTTGTCCATTTCGGCGTTCCTGTTGCGACTGGTGTGCACCAACGGGCTCATTTCGAAGACGGAAGTCGAGGCTTCGTATCGCCACATTTCGACGCGGATTCTGGATGAGTTCCCCACGGCCATTGGCGATGTCGGTGCCAAGTTGTTGGATGAGAAGCAAAGGCTCCAGTTTTCCCTGGAGTCGGAAGTGAAGGAGCCGATTGCGACCATGAAGTCATTCAACCGCCAGTTTCAGCTTGGGAAGCAGGAAGTGGAAGCCGTTGAATGGGCGTGGCCGCAGGAGCAGGGCGAGACCATGTTCCATGTGATTAACGCCTACACCAAGGCGGCCCAGTACCCTCGGCTGACGGCAGAGAGTGGCTATCGGCTGCAGCGTGTCGGCGGGATGATCCTGGGGATGGTCAACTGAGATAGGAAAAGCCCCATTTCTGGAAAGGGAGTGGGGCTTGATGATAGGGTGGGGCAGAGAAGAGCAGAAAGAAATTCGGTCTGTCATGCTGTTTCTCCAGACCCACGGGGTCAGTTCCACACCCCGAGCGCCGAAAATCCCCCGTCTAGTTGCCAGTCTTCGCCCGACGGGAGCGAATCCCAGTCGACATCCTTAGAGGACATCCGGCACGACTATTGCCGTGCATAGCTCTTCCTGAACACGATAATTGCACAGGCCAGTTTTACAAAGGCAATGAAGGTTGATAGATAGAGGCAATATCTCGTTCGAATACCGCGAAATCCTTTCAGCCAAGCGAATGTGCGTTCTACGACCCAACGACGAGCAGGATGAAGGCCTTCTTGCTTCTCAATTTTCTCTTACCCTCGGGAGCGAATATGCGCTTCAAACCCATATGAATACACTTCTTCATGCACGCGTGGATAATCATACCCTTTGTCCAGGCACAAGTGATGGCTGTCTGCGCAAACATTAAACACATGGAAACAAGATCGCTATTATTTCCGATCGTTAAGCCAACTAGTCGACTGTCGTGAACATTTGCCCCAACGACAATAATTCCGAGAGGTGTCCCTTGTTGGTCAACATGCAAATGGATCTTTGTTCCAGAGCGTCCTCTATCTGTGGGATTCGCTCCAAGGCCTTCAGCCGCATCTTTTTTTTGTGCGAACAGGTGCCTGAATCAAAGAGCCGTCCATAGATTGCCAGGAAAGATGAAGACCTTGCTGGCGATGATAATCTTCCAGGCATATTTTCATCAATTGGTCAAAGACCCCATGTTTCGCCCCTCGGCGATAGTGATCATGAATAGTACTTTTTGATCCATAGCATTTTGGGATCATATTCCACTGACATCCTGTTTTCAGGCGGAAGATGATGCCGTTGATTATGCTTCGAGAGGATATCGGAGGGCTTCCGCCAGAACGCTTTCGCTTAAACGGCTCAAGGAGCGGTTCAAATTTTGCCCATAACCCGTCCGGCAGTTCGGTGAAATCATACGGCGTACTCATGTGCAAAATTATTAAAGGAAATTAACTAGTTAGTAATATCAGTGCCGGACGTCCTCTTCGCCAGGACAGCAGCTTGCTGCTTGGAGCCCGTAAGGTTTCCCTGGGCCGGTAACAATCCCAGTTGCAGCTAATGATGAACGCCTTGTGGGTCAGGCGATCGAGCAAGGCCGCTGTCAAGGGTCGCGTCCCCAAAGAACTGGGGCCAGTCCGCAAAGCCAAGATTCGTCGTAATGATGACCGATCCTCGCTCGTGGCGTTCCGCCATGACATGGAAAAGCAGTTCAGCACCTTCTTTATTGGTTGCGAATGAATATATTTATAACAATATCATCTGGCTGCAAAGTATCTGGCTGCTGTTGACACTAGGTTCAAGGTGCCGCACCGTTTCGCTTGTCTCAAATCATCTTAAGTGGCATGATGGCAAAATAGGCTACAATCGTGACTGTTGCGACATCATAATTTTCGAGATCTTGTGTTCACATCACCCTCAGGGAGATCGTCCTATGGCCAAGAAAAAGGCCCCACCGAAGTCAAAGCCCAAGACAGGCCGAGATTCTTCGGTAGAAACATCTGCCACAGACCCTGTACAGGCCTCTGGATCATCTTTCCCCATAATCGGGATAGGTGCTTCCGCAGGAGGGCTGGCGGCTTTTGAGGCCTTCTTTTCTGGCATGCCTACCGATACCGATCCTGGCATGGCCTTTGTGCTGGTGCAGCATCTTGCCCCTGATCACAAGAGCATCCTCACAGATCTCATTCAGCGCTATACCCGCATGAAGGTTTTCGAAGTGGTGGACGGGATGGTGGTCAAGCCCAACTGCACCTACATCATCCCGCCCAACCGCGACATGGCCTTCATAGATGGCGCGCTCCAACTGCTGGAGCCGTCTGCTCCCCGAGGTCAACGTCTGCCTATTGACTTCTTCTTCCGCTCCCTGGCCCAAGATCAAGGTGACAAAGCCATTGGCATCGTACTCTCTGGCACAGGGAGTGACGGCACCCTGGGAATTCGGGCTATCAAAGGTGAAGGGGGCTTGGTTTTAGTCCAGACCCCAGAAACAACTGAGTATGATGGCATGCCCCGAAGCGCCATTGGGACTGGCCTGGTTGACTATGAATTGCCGCCAACTGAGATGCCCAGCAAGTTAATCCTCTATGTAAAACAGATGTATGATAATCACGGTTTGCACAAGCCGCACCTTATAATTAAACCAGATAACTCATTAAAAAAGATTTTCATTTTGTTGCGCGGTCAAACTAGTCACGACTTCTCTCAGTACAAGCCGAGCACTATTCTTCGGCGCATTGAACGGCGTATGGCTGTCAACCACATTGAATCAATGGAAGCATACGTAAAATTTTTGCAACAAACTCCATCAGAAGTGGCAGCATTATTTCGTGATCTGTTGATCGGCGTGACCAACTTTTTCCGTGATCCGGAAGCGTTCAGGATTCTTGAGGAGCAGGTCATCCCCAAACTCTTCTCGGGTAAGCCTGCGGGTTCCATTTTGCGAGTCTGGACACCGGGGTGTTCCACCGGCGAGGAAGCTTATTCGCTCGCCATACTTTTCCAAGAGCACATTGAGGCGCTAAAGCAGAGCTACAAGGTGCAACTCTTCGCCACGGACATTGACAGCAACGCGATTGCTACGGCCCGGAATGGCGTTTACCCGTCCACAATCGCCGCAGACATCTCGCCGGAACGTTTGAACCGCTTTTTCTCAACAGAGACAGGCGGGGGCGGGTTGCGTATCCAAAAGGTCCTTCGCGACATGCTGGTCTTTTCCGAGCAGAACGTGATCAAAGACCCCCCATTCTCCAAACTCGACCTCATCTGCTGCCGCAACCTACTCATCTATTTGAACGGGGACTTGCAAAAGAAGCTAATCCCTCTCTTCCACTATGCCTTGAACCCGGGCGGCTATCTTTTCCTGGGGACCTCTGAAACGGTAGGCGAGTTCGGCGACCTATTTGCCACACTGGACCGGAAACAGAAAATTTATCAACGAAAAGACGTTTTCAACGCCCAGCGTTTGCCATTGGCCCAATTCCTTCCATCAATTGCGGTGGGGGATGCAGGCGCGCCCAAATCAACGGGAAAGGCATCACCCGTCGGGAAACTGCCTCTTCGCGAGTTAACTGAACAGACACTCTTGAAGCAGTTCGACCCCGTCGCCGCCCTTGTCAACGACAAAGGCGTAATCTTCTATCTTCATGGGCGTTCCGGCTTGTATCTGGAACTCGCTCCCGGTGAAGTTGGTGCCGTGAACATTTTCAAGATAGCACGCGAAGGGTTGCAGCGAGAACTAACCACAGCTTTGCATAGAGTAGCTAAGACAAAAGAGTTAGTGCAGTGTGCAGGTCTCCGCGTTAAAACTAATGGAGATTTCGCTACTGTCAATATGACCGTTCGCCCCGTGGCTATAGATAATGGCGAAGAAGTTGAAACAAACCTGTATCTTGTCATTCTTGAGCATGTTACTCCAGCTATGGAAGCGAAGCATGAGCATATGACTCAGGATGCAATATGCCCAGAGACAATTGACGATGCGCGGAGCGACACTCATGTAGCGGCGCTCAAACAAGAACTGCGCAACAAGGAAGAATATCTCCAGACAACTTTAGAGGAGCTAGAAACATCAAACGAAGAGCTAAAGTCTTCTAATGAGGAGATGCAATCTGTCAATGAGGAGCTTCAGTCAACAAACGAAGAGCTTGAGACTTCAAAAGAGGAATTACAATCAGTCAATGAAGAGCTGGCCACGGTCAATGCCGAGCTTCAGAACAAGGTTGCGGATTTGTCTCGGGCTAACAACGACATGAACAATCTTCTAGCCGGAATGGGTGTTGCCACCGTATTTGTTGACACTCAACTTCGCATCCTACGGTTCACCCCCGCCGCCACTCAAATCATAAACTTGATTTCGAGTGATGTCGGACGTCCTGTTCAGCATATCGTTTCCAACCTTATTGGCTATGACAGTCTTGTGGTAGATGCGCAGGCCGTTTTGGATACTCTGACCCCAAAAGCCATCGACGTCGAGGCGAAGGATGGAAAGCAGTACAATATGCGCATCCGGCCCTACCGTACGCTCGAAAATATGATAGAGGGCGTGGTAATCTCATTTTACGACGTCACCGAATTGAAGAGCGCGCAGCATCTGCTCGCCGTGGCCAATGATCAGCTCCGCTACGTGCAGCTTGGGCGTGATGCTCGAGATGCCGTCCTGATCATGAATTCGGATGGAAATATCTTGGCCTGGAATCACGCGGCTCACAAAGCTTACGGATGGGATGAATCCGATGCCTTGACCATGAACATTCGTGACCTGATCCCGGAAGAAGTACGCGATGCAGAGACGGGAAAATTCCGAGAAATCGCTCTAGGTAAAAGTCAGGGCCCACATGCCTCGGTTCGCCTTGATAAGAGTGGAAAACGCATACCGGTAGAATTTGCAACCACGCCTTTGGTCGATGAGAAAGGCCGGATTTACGCTATCGCGACACTGGAACGAGTTGTCTGAGGGTGAGGGGTATGAAAGACACATTGCGCCAAAGGGCGGAAGAGCAGACTTTGGCAAATGATGCCCAGGGAGAATGTGTCTCCATGTCTCCTGAAGATGGGCGAAAGGTTCTCCACGAACTGCGCGTGCATCAGATCGAGCTTGAGATGCAGAACGAGGAGTTACGACGGTCCCAGATTGCCCTAAACACTGCAAAGGAACGCTATTTTGACCTCTATGACCTAGCTCCGGTTGGTTATGTCACGATTAGCGGGGGGGGACTCCTCCTTGAAACCAACCTAACTGCGGCGACCATGTTCAGCACTAATCGCAGCGACCTTTTTCGAAAGCCGTTTAGCTCATTGATCCTCAAGCAAGACCAGTCTATCTACTACAAATTGCACAATAATCTAGTTGCAACGAACATGCCGGAGGCGCGTGATTTGAGGATGATGAGGTCTGACGGGTCTGAATTCTGGGTTCATCTGTCGGCCACCATCGGACATGATTCTGATGGACAGGCAGAAATCCACATCGCAATAAACGACATTACCGAACGTAAGCAGGCTGAAGATGCGCTGCGTAAGAGTGAAGAGCACCTCCGCATTGTCTCCGACAACGCCACCGATTGGGAGTACTGGCGCGGCCCAGATGGAAAGCTCAAGTGGGTCTCGCCCTCGTGCAAAGAAATTACCGAATACACACCAGAAGAGTTCATGGGGGAGAGCCCTCTTGCCATCCAACAGATTGTCTATCCTGAGGACCAGGGTCTATGGTTGGAGCACCTCAAGCAGTTAGACACCCAAGAGCCTCCTCATCTTGAATTGGAATTCAGAATAATCAAACGATCCGGTGATGTTGTTTGGATCAATCATATATGTAAGCCTATATACAGCAGGGAAGGTGTGTACCTAGGACGCCGGGTCTGCAACCGTGACATCACAGCACGAAAGACCATAGAGAAGGCTCTGACCTTTCTGGCAACCTGCTGCAGTGCCCGTTCGGGGGTGGCATTCTTCGAGTCGCTTGCCAGGTATTTGGCTGAGACCCTGGGAATGGATTTCGTTTGCATTGACCGACTGGAGGGGGATGGGCTTAACGCCAGGACCTTGGCCGTCTATTTCGATGGGCATTTCGAAGACAACATCACCTATGCATTGAAAGACACCCCCTGCGGGGATGTGGTGGGAAAGGAGTCCTGCTGTTTTCCCCATGACGTACGGGGCCTTTTCCCTAAGGACGCTGTGCTCCAAGGCATGCAGGCTGAGAGCTACGTGGGCATTACCTTGTGGGATTCTGCCGGTCGACCCAACGGGCTTATTGCGGTCATCGGTCGTACCCCCTTGAAGGATCCCTGGTTGGCTGAATCCATTCTGCAATTGGCTGGAGTTCGAGCCGGCGGGGAACTTGAACGCCTTCAGGCTGAAGAGGCTCTTCAGTCGGCGAAAATTGCCGCTGAGTCAGCCAATAAGGCGAAATCCGTATTTCTTGCCAACATGAGCCATGAGATAAGAACTCCGCTCAATGGTGTGCTAGGAATGCTCCAATTGCTCGACACCACAGCCCCGAATGATGAGCAGAAAGAGTACCTGCTGGGAGCAGTTCAATCCACAAATCGACTGGCTCGGCTGCTTTCGGACATTCTCGACATCTCAAGGATCGAGGCGGGTAGGATGGATATCGTTGAGTTGGAATTCAACATTCAGAATACATGGGATTCCATCAAAGAACTTTTCGCCCTGGAGGCGAGGAGAAAGGGTCTCGTCCTCGAGTTTGGATGTGTTAAAGATCTCCCACTATTATTGATCGGAGATGAGGTGCGGCTAAGGCAAATCCTTTTTAACCTTGTCGGGAATGCCGTCAAATTCACAGAAAAGGGAAAAATCCGGATTGATGCCTCATTGCTTCCATTGCTCCCAAGCTCAAAAAGTTCTGCCATTCGAGTATTGATAACTGTACACGACACGGGGGTCGGGATCCCCGAGGAATACATTAAAGACATTTTCGAGCCTTTTGTCCAAGCTGATGGTTCATACACCCGGCGCTTTCAGGGGGCTGGTTTAGGGCTTTCCATCGTTCGTCGCTTGGTTAATCTCTTGGGTGGCGATATAGCAATTGACAGTACATTAGGTGAAGGGACGACCGTTTATCTCTCTCTGCCGTTGAAGATTCCTGTTGCTAAACAAAACTTGCTCGAGCTTAAAGCGAATCCGGTGATTACTCCATCGCTATCCTCTTTGCGCATACTTATCGCTGAAGATGATACAGTAAGTTCACTCACCTGCAAGCGGATGCTTGAGAAGACAGGGTCTTCAGTCACCTCCGTTAAGGATGGTAAGGAAGCGCTTCAACTCCTCTGCGAGAAAGTTTTCGACTTGATCCTCATGGATATCCAGATGCCAGTCATGGATGGGGTTGATGCCACAAGAGCGATTCGGGAAGGTAGGGCAGGCGAAGACAAGGCAAGTATCCCGATCATCGCCATGACCGCCTACGCCATGACAGGTGACAAGGAAAAGTTCCTGGAGGCCGGTATGAATGATTACATTTCCAAGCCAGTGGAGATGGAGACGCTCAAGGAAGTTATCGAGAGGGTGATGGAAAAGGCTGTCACCACCAACTGAAGCCAGGGTGCTCACTCGCAAACTCTACCAGGATGGGTATGATTCTCGTGGTCAGTATGAAGGACGCTTGAAGGAAAGTCGAGACGGTGAGACAGTCAAGATTTACGATAGCAAGGGATACTGCCAGGGACGCATAAAAGACGATAAGATCTATGATTCAAAAGGGCATTATGAGGGACGCGTAAAAGAAAGTCGGGATGGTGGCGAGTATAAGATATGCGACAGTAAGGGAAAGTACCAGGGTCGGGCGAAGAAGTATTAGCTGATAGTGGAGCAGTTAGTATGTCATGGTATTTGGTTGTGGATATACGGCATTGGCTTGATGAAAATGAAGAACCGGGTGTCCCCCAGCTAAAGAGCAAAGTCGACTTCTTGAAGGAGTTGATTGCTTATGAAACTGCATTTGAAGCCGGAATGGAAAATTTTCCTTTGCCGATATGTAGAAAGCGGCCTGGGCGTAAGCCGTGCAAAAGTCCTTTGAGGACTATGACGGAAGATAATGTGCAGGGAGTTGCTGGGAAAGTGATCTATTGGCAATGCCCAAAGTGCAAAGACAGTGGTATGGTCTATGGTTGGGAAGGGCTGATGTGCGACTTGTCAGGGCACGATTTTGAAGAGGAGAGTTTTAACTGAGGGTTGTGGTATAAGGTTCTCTGGAAACTTTCGAAATATTGGTTCGAGTGAGGTTTTGGATGTTGGGATTGAGCTGAATGAGATGTCCCTGCAAAAAGTCCAAAACCTAGAGCCTTTTGGAGCGTAACGGGTTGAATTTATTGATCACGGGAGCCTGGTTTTCGCCCGATTTCGACTTTTTGCAGTGAGATCATCCATTGTTCTGCTTAACGCAAACGATCGATTATTTAGCTGGCCTACACGTTATCCATAAGCTCAATAATTTCTTTTGAAACATCAGGAAGGCTATTCAATTGCTGAAAGACACTTTCGTCCTGTGCTTCCACAATACATGGCCAGCCAAATGCCTCGGATTTGCAATAAGCCTTGTCCAGGACTGCCTCATAGTTTTGTTGCTTTGCGTATGCTTCAATGTGCTTATTCATTGCAGAGTACATTTGCTCGCGCAATTCCTTTTGTCTCTTTTCAATGGCACCATTCGAAGGGTGTTTCTTCTTCACCCACTCCTCAAGAGCTGCCAAGGATTTTCGGCAAACTTTCGACGACTCAAAAATAACCCTGCGGTTGACCAAGACAATTTTTTTCGCAGTTATTTCCGGAAATCTGCCTCCCTGTGGTGCCATGTGGATATTGTCCCGGGGCGTTGCCGCCAGGGCCTTGTCAAGAGCATCGATGGCCTCCTGACCGGTAGCGCCAGACTCGCCTCTATGAGGAAATAAAAAGACAACAACAAAAAATGACAGGATAAAAAAAACCTTACGTTGCGTTGTCGCATCCATGAACACCCTCCAGAAAGATGGCTTCTGGATCAGTTCGATAATTTTTACGTGGCTATTGCCTTTGCTCAGCACTTCTGACATAGTCAGAGTGAAATTAGCTATTTGTTGATGTTTCTAGGTCCAAGCTCTACAGCCAGATATTTTTATACAGTGGTGCTTAAGATTAAGTCAAGCTGGTTTATACGGAGAGCCTCAATGAGTTGCTGACGGCTCATTGCTTCGGACTCGCGGTCGATCGTTTTTGTCGCTTCCGAAGAGCCTGTCCCGGGAACATTTTTTAGAGAAAAATTTTTCCACCATCCATCCCATTATCGAGGGGAAAAGTGGCTCAGAAGCCCGGATATCGACGTAGTTTATTCAGGGCGTAGATATTCGCTTACGCCTAGTCATTCATGGGACAGGCTCCGAAGAGCCTAGTTTCTTTGCCGTATTGCAATAGGCAAAGGTCATGACCTGATTGGGTTCAGGACCAGATCGTGGTGGCTTGTGACGTCGTCCAGGAGTGCAACGACGTCGGCCAACTGTGTCGATGGTGGAAGTGGCCGAGGCCAATCTCTATGAGATCGGCGAGGAGCCGGGGTAGTTTCTAGCCGATACCGGGTACTGTAGCGAGGACAACCTGGAGTGCATGGGTCGAACACGGAAGCGAGGAGATCCCCTGGCTGCCCGGTGAAAGGCATCACGGATCAAAAAACGCACGTTCTGGGAACCAGAGCGGCGATCGTTGGTCTGGAGAGAATCCGAGGCCGGGAGTATCGCTCATTGTGAGGACAACCTTCGTGGGACAGGCTCCTCTGGGATGCACAATAAAGGGGCAATCCGGAGAATTCCAACCGCTCTGGCTGGCGTTCTTCTGGCGTCTGTTCCCCGAGGAACAAAATTTCTTGCTTCCGGGAACCGGCTAGAGCCCGCCCCTGAGCAGCCGCTCCAAAGACCGGACAGTTGTGTCGGCCCCAGCCCGCAAAATTACTTCCCGGTTCGTACCTCAAAGCCCCAGGATTCCTTGCGTACAACCTTGCTTCCGCGTATAGAATTCTTCAATCATCACCGCCTCTGAAACAGGCTAGCCCTTCAAGCGACCCCAGCAACGGGCAACCCCATGAAACGTTGCAAGATTCACGCATCACTGCATATCCTCCTGGCGTGGGACATCACCGTCCCATTGCGGACCAACCGATTTATGCTCACCGTCTTCGTGCTTGAAGACCAATAGCGCAAATTGCGGACTGCTGAGGCAGCAGCGTCTTATGAAGGAGCAGGAGAAATCACTCTTTTAGTGAAACATTCCATCCGAACAGAGTACTTCATGATCAAGCAGCCCAATCGACGTCACGGAAAGTTGCATCTTCAAATATTTACGCCCAACAAAATATTCCTGCTATTTCTCCTGATTGGTGCCATCATATCCGTCCCCCCCGCACGGGCGTCTGGCCAAGAGACGCTGACAAATCTCATTCACAAAGCTGCGGACAACTGGCAGCAGCGCGACTTCGATGAGATGCTTCAGTTTGTCAAAATCGACGGGGGCAAGGACACCGAGGAGTTCCTGCGCGTTCTCGACACGTCGATTCAGTCCATCAACACGTTCAACGGCGTCTCTGCCACGCAGCAGGCTCGTGACGCCTTCCGCGCGCGCATCCTGGAGGAACTTGACGCCAGACGCTTCGCCCAGGTGGACGACATCCTGCGCGAGGCGACAACCAGATTCCCCAACTTGGAAGCCGCCGTGCGCACGGGTTCCTCCGGCCTGCGCCACCTGGGCAAGGATTCGGAAGGAGGCTACCGGCCGCTGCTGTCCGACGACGACATCACCTTCGTGGGCGAAGGCGCGCAGGAGGCCAAAACCTGGTTCAATCAGCAGGTGAAGAATAGGGGGCTTGCCGGTGTGAAGGTCAAGGGCTTCACCTTGAACGATCCGGGCAGGTTCTCCCGCCAGGAAAGGGCCATCCTCGATCTGCTCGACCCAGAAAAATTTGTGGGCCAGTCCGCCATGAGCGGCATACGCGGCGAAACCCTGAAGAAAGGGGCCGTGGTCCTAGCCAAGGGACCCGAGGGGAAGCTCGTTTTCACGCGCGTCTCGCTGGCTGACCATCTCTCCAGCCTCAACGCTACGCGATCCGCCCTGGATTCCTTCGTTGAAAACGCCGCGCGACGATACGGCCCCCTGACCATGACCGCCAGCGTGGAGCGCCAGATCGTGAATGCCCACAACGGGTGGGACAACCTCACCAGCGCCGAAAAAGTCAAATACATGCAGCGCTCGCGCAGAAAACTCAACGAAAGCCGGGGCCTCACCTCAGATCCCGCAACGCGCAGGCTTGAGGAGATGGCTTCGCGTTTCTCGAAATTCCCGCCCCCGAACCTGACGGCTGAGGACGCCGTGTTCCTGGCCACGTTGCGCCGCGAAAACATCCTAGAGGGGTTTAAGGCCGCCAACAACCGGCTGTTCATCCAGTCCGTCGCCGCCCGTCAGGCGGGTGGCAATCTGGCGACCAATGCACAGGTGCGGGAAGCCATCGACGAATTGGCCACCGGCTTTGCCATGCTCAAGGAGCTCGGCGGCAAGCCCGAGTTCGGCGACATGGTCGACGTGGATGCGGTCGTCGACGAACTGATTCGCAACGCCGACGGCAATCCCGAGTTGAAGAAAATGCTCTATACGGCCAGCAAACAGGCCGACGACATGCTCGATGTGCTCAGACAATGGAGCGGCATGGAGAACGAGTTCGCGGCCATGCTGGCCCGCCTGCCGGCCATGACGCCCTATCAGCGGGGCAAGGCCCTGGCGGAATACAAGCAGATGCTGGAAGCCGGTGGCGGGCCGGGCATGAGCGCCCAGGCAGGCAAAAATGAACTGGCCATGGTGGAAGAGCTGTCCAAAGCCTCCGCCACCAAGGAAGGCGACGCCCTCATCGTGGCCATGATCAAAAGTCCGGCCGGCAAGAAGGTGCTCGTGGGCTTGGCGCTCAGCGGCGGAGCAGTCGCCTTCTCCAAGATGCAGGAACGCTGGAAGGATGGCGGCTGGTACAACGATCTTTCCTCGGCGGCTTCCACCCTGGTCGAGTTTCTTCCAGGGGCCATGAGCTTCGACCGTCTGCAAAAGGACGGCTATATTTCGCCCGGCCTCGCTTACGAGTTCGTCAAGGAGGCCATGTACCTCACGCCCTTGTGGCCGGCCGCCCTATCCGCTGATCTTGCGACCATTGCGTACGACGTGGCCCGTGCGGTCACGCTGGAAAATTACCAGGACGGGCTTGTGGACATCTTGGAGACCAACGGCGTCTTTGAGGACGGGCGATTCACGGCGCTGCGGCTCCCAGACGGCGAAACCATCCCTCGCGACAGGCTCGCGGCCTTCCTCAAGGAAGATCGAACGGTCAAACTCGCCAACGCCAACAGGCCCGATCTCCTCTACACGACCAATCTCTCCGAGAAGGCCGCCGACGTCTACGCCAGCCGCTACGTGAAAAGCGATCCGGTCCTCCAGGACCTCCAAAAGGCCCTCATCCAACAAATAGGGCACATCAACTTGGGCCAGACTATGGGACAGATCTCGGACCAGGAGTGGCTGGAGGCCGCCAAATCCGGGTTCAAGATGCTGTTTGCCGTGGAAAACGTCTGCACCAAGACGCCAAAGCAATGGTGCGAACTGGTGACCATCTACCAGAACAAAATCAAGGAGCGCGCCGACGACATCTTTCCCAACGTGATGGTCCCCCACCTCGTTTCGTTGGCCGAGGACGCGCACAAGGCGCTCACGGGCAATGACGAGGCGATCAAGGCAATAATGGAAACGCAGCGCGAGCTCGAAGCGCTGCGAGGCTCTCCCCTCACCGTGGATTTGGCCCAGGAAGCCGCGCAACAGGCGGCCAAGGCGGGCGACCTCCGGGCCACGTCCCTCTCCGGGGACACGGCGACCAAACGGGACAAGGCCCTTGCCGAGGGCGGCTACCTCCAGGCGGCGGCCAAGGCCTACGGCGTCATCCTCAAGGAAGCCAAAGACTCCCTCCAGGACATCGTGGACCGCACGGGCTACAAGGAAACGAAAGTCCTTACGTTTCCGTTCTCGGGGAACTTCTTCCAGGATGCGGCAAAGGCCCGCCAATCCCGGCGCGGCTTCATGTTCGCCACCAACGCCATTCTACAGGACGTAGCCAAGATAAAAGGCGCTGCCCCTGATGTGCTTGACGAGACCGACCTCAAAGCCTTGGAGATCCTGGCCGAGGTCGCATACCGCAACCGCACGGCCCTGGACCAGGCCAACTCCGCCAAGGTCGACGTCCCGGAGGCCCCCGCCAGCGCGCCCATCCCGGACCTCCAGCCGCCTATGGTAGGTAAAGAGTCTCCTTATCATGCGTGGTACAAGGATGCCATGGAGAAGGTGAAGGCGCTTTACGCCAAGGCTGCGGACTTGAAAAAGCTGGTTTCCAAGGGCGTGTTGCTCGTCGCACCGGGCAAGGAGATGATCGAGCGCGTTCCGGGCGTGTTCGAGGCCCGGATCGCCGACGCTTCCCTTCGCGCCATGCTCAATGAAGGCAAGGCGCTCGTGGAGTGGTCCTCGGATCAATTTGGCGCGGCCTTCTCCGACAAGACGTCGCTTAAGACCTCTTTTACCCCCGACGAGCCGGGACAGGCCACAGTGCGGGCGACTTTCAGCCTCAAGGCCGAACCGGCTGCAGAGGCGTCGGTTCAGGCAAAGATCACTGTGCGCCCAGCGGAAACACCTTCCGTCTCCCTGACGGCGCATCCGAGCGAGGCGCAGCCCAAGGGCACGGTTACGGCGTCCGCCTTGCCCGACTCCATGTCGGCGCGACGGCCGCTTGGCTACGAGTGGTCGTGCGACAATTGCCAAGTTCTGGAGAAGCGCGGCTCGCAGGCCCTGATCGGGGCTCCGAGCACGGGCGAAGCGACGGTGCAGGTGCGCATGACGGCCGAGGACGGCAAGGAGTTGGCCGCCGCTGTTACGCGGTTCACGGTGGCCGCGCCTTCCGACAAGTCCAACGATCCTCAGAAGCCAGAAAAGGAACCAGGCGGCGTGCCTGAAAAGCAGGACAAGAACGCTGCGCAGGCGGCTCCCGACCAGGCTTCGAAGGAAGACAAGACGCCCCGAGACCAAAAACTTGGCCCAGATGTCCAGACGACCCCGCCCGTCGCTCCGTCGCCGGTTGCCGTCCCCTCGGCACTCATTACGCCTGCGCCGACAACGCCTCCTACCAGCTCGCCTGGGCAGGGCTCGCCAAGCCAACCCGCCGGGCAATCATCCCAGGCTGCAGCCCAGGGCCAGTCTCAAAAGCCCGACCAGTCACCGCCGCCGCAACAACCCAACGAGCCAGCGGCCGAAAAGGCTCCCGCTTCGACCGCGACCGATCCGGCCTGGACGGCGGACACGTGGAACGCGGCCTTGACGTTGAAATGGACCTCCGAGTTGCAGTTGGCCAAACCTGGCGTCTCCGGGACGGCAAGGCAAACATATGAGGAGCGCAAGCAATACGCCGAAAAGATGCTCACGGTCTTCTGGCAGCGGGAGAAGGAGCATCTCGCCGGTTTGCCGGCGGTCCTGCGCCAGTGGCGTCAGGAAGCGGATGGAATATTTAACGGGCAAATCGACTCGGAAGCCAAGGATGCCGAAAAGAAATGGCAGGAGGTGAAACAGAAGCTGGGCTTGGGCAAATCGGGCCAGGGCAGCCGGATGGAGGACGCCTTTGGCGACAGCGGCAACAAGGCCTCCTACAGCAGCACGTTGCCCGATTTGGAGGGAGAAATGCCGAAGTCCAAGCGCATCACCGCCTCCGAGGATTTTGGACCGGATATGGACTGCGCACAGAGGATTCGGAACCAACGCTCGGATTACCTGGGCCGGCTGGACCGCAAAATCACCGAAGCTGATGCCTTAGTGGATGCGTTTTCCCGGCAGCCAACCGATAACAAAATCTATGAAGACACGATGCGCCGGGCCGAACAGTTCTGGGAAGGCCCCGGTGGCATGCCGCCTTCCAACTGGCGCGAGGCGGGCATCAAGGAGACGCTTACCCCTCCCTGCGGCAAGGCTCCGGCCCGCTCGCTTTCCGTCGCCGCGTCCGGCGGCGGCAAGGCTTCCAGCCTTCGAGTGACCCTCAAGGCGGATGGGCAGAGCGCGGCCGCAGGCTCGCCGATGAAGGTCACGGCTGAGGCTTCCGGCGGCAAGTCACCGTACAGGTTCCTGTTCCTGGACGCCCAGTCCTCAAAGGACAATGTGGCCGTCTACGCCCTGCCGGCGGGGAAGTGGGAGCTCTTCGCCTCGGTGCAGGTCATTGATGCCGAAAACCAGACTGCCTCGGCGGAACTTAGACTGGAGATGGCGCCAATCAAGCTAGAATTGCACAAGAAAAGCCCTTCCGGCAACAGCCTCGCCGTGGGAGAACAGGCCGCGTTCGAGGCGCGTTTGACCAGCCAGGGCAAACCGGTCGAGGCCGGTCAATACGTCATCCGCTGGGAACCTTCCACGGAGGCGCGCTTCTCCAAGTCGGAGGGGCTTGGCGCTCTCGCCAACACGGCCACTTTCGCACGGCCCGGGAAGGTTAAAGTCTGGGCCGTGGCGCTCCAGAAGGCAGGCTCCGTGCTCACGACGGCGGCCGAGTCCAACCAGATCGAATTGGACGTCGCCGGGGCGAGCATGTCGCTCTCGGCTTCTCCCGCCGAACCATTGGTGGGACAGGAGGTCACCGTCACGGCGGTGGAAAGTCCAAAGCTCGCCGACGCCGACGCGACCTACTGGTGGCACGACTCCCAGGGGGGCGCGGGCACAGGTCCAACGGCCAATCAGCGCCTGTGGCGGTTTACGGTCAAAGAGGCCAAACCCGTAACGGTCAATGCCGTGCTCAAGGGCAAAAAGGGCGGTGAGGAGTTGGCCAAAGCCTCCCTAACCATCACGCCCAAAATCTATGAAGTCTCAGCTGTTAGCCTCGGACACGCCTGGGGAGGCGAGACAACCCGGCCGGTCATCTGGAAGCCTGAAGGGGGCTTTGTCACGCTGGACAAGGAGATCGCCGCCCACATGGACGTGGGCCTTCGCGCTGACATTTCCCCGGCCCCGCCGCAGGGGCAGACGCTTCGCTATGCGTGGAGCGTGAACGAGGGATCGAGTCTGACCGGAGGGCCAGCCTCGCAAGAGACGCGAGCGCAGCGTGCATCCACGGGTACCATCGAGGCCAAAGTCGAAGTCCGAGACGGCAACAACGTGCTGCTGGGCGCTGGATCGGTAAGCGTTCCCGTTACAGTGTCCGACGAGGACGTCAAGCAGGGCAAGTCCAAGTCACAGGAACTGGAAAAGCTCAAGCAGGACGCCGCAACCGCCTGGAACGCCGGGGAAATCGACCTAGCTTGCGAAAAGGGGACGGCCGCCGTCCGGATCGATCCCAAATTCCCCGACGCCAAGACGTACTGCGAAAGCCGCGAGCGTATCCTGAATCTGGCCAAGCAGGGCGAAGGCGAACTTGCCCAGGACGCCCTGGAACGCGCCCAGGCCAAGCTCGACGAGGCCAAACGCATCAACGCCAAAGCCAAGATCCTGGCCGGGCTCGAGGAGAAGATCAAGAGGGCCAGGGAAGCGACGTCCAAGGCCGAAAAGCTGCTGGCCCAAGCCGCCAAGCAATGGGCGGAAGGTGATGCCGAGGGCGCGGAGCGGGCTGCCTCCGAGGCCCTTGCCCTGGCCCCGAAACTTGATCGGGCCAAGAGCGACAAACAGCGCTATACCGAGGGGCTGGCCAAGCTCAAGGCCAGCCTGGAACACGCCAAGGATTTACAGTCCAAAAACGAGATCGCTCCGGCCCTGACCGCCGTCGCCAACGGCAAGGGCGTCAACCCGGCCTACAAGCCCCTGCTCGATTTGGAAAAGCAATTGCTGGAACAGCAAAAAAAGCAGCAGGAGCTGGCCAAGCTTTTGGAAAAGTCCCAAAAGCAGTGGGAAGACGGCGAGGTGGACGAGGCCTGCCTGACGGCCCAGGAGGCCGCGAAGCTCGACGTGCCCGGCAGCGAGGCCAAATCGGCGGCCAGCCTATATTGCCAGGGCCGCGACGCCGTCGCCCAGGCGGTAAAACACGGCGAGAGCGAATTGACGGCCAGCCAACTGGATAAGGCCCAGGTGCAGTTGGAGGCCGGGCGCAAGATCAACGCCAAGGCCAAATCCCTGGCCGAGCTCGAGGAGAAGATCAACAAGACCAAGGAGCGGCAAAAGCAGGTTGAGCAGCTATTAGCCCGGGCCGCCAAGGAGTGGTCCGACGGGGAGGCCGACAAAGCCGCCGCAACGGTCGAAGAAGCCCTCAAGATAGATCCGAAAAACGACAAGGCCCTGGAGGAAAAGAAATCCTTCTCAGGCAAGCTCGAAAAACTCCGTTTCACGGTGGGCGAGGCGAAAAAGGCCCTGACGGCCAAGGACGCCGCCAAAGGCATGGCCGCCGTGGCCGAGGGCAAGGCAGTCAACGCCCGCTACAAGCCGCTTCTCGACCTGGAAGCCGAGCTTGGGAAACTCTCGCGCGAAAACGCCCAAAACGAAGCCGAGCGCAAGCGCCGCACGGACCTCATCGTGGCCGGAGCAGGCGAATGCACCAAGGAGAACTGGCAGGCCTGCAAGGACAAGATCGCCTCCTCCATCGACGGTTCCGACAAGATCTTCGGCCCACAGGACAGCGAGATGGTGGCTAAAGCCAAGGCGTTGCTGGCCAAGGCCGAGCAGAACCTGGCCAACAAGAAACAGGCCGAAGCCCAAAACGAAGCCGAGCGCAAGCGCCGCACGGACCTCATCGTGGCCGGAGCAGGCGAATGCACCAAGGAGAACTGGCAGGCCTGCAAGGACAAGATCGCCTCCTCCATCGACGGTTCCGACAAGATCTTCGGCCCACAGGACAGCGAGATGGTGGCTAAAGCCAAGGCGTTGCTGGCCAAGGCCGAGCAGAACCTGGCCAACAAGAAACAGGCCGAAGCCCAAAACGAAGCCGAGCGCAAGCGCCGCACGGACCTCATCGTGGCCGGAGCAGGCGAATGCACCAAGGAGAACTGGCAGGCCTGCAAGGACAAGATCGCCTCCTCCATCGACGGTTCCGACAAGATCTTCGGCCCACAGGACAGCGAGATGGTGGCTAAAGCCAAGGCGTTGCTGGCCAAGGCCGAGCAGAACCTGGCCAACAAGAAACAGGCCGAAGCCCAAAACGAAGCCGAGCGCAAGCGCCGCACGGACCTCATCGTGGCCGGAGCAGGCGAATGCACCAAGGAGAACTGGCAGGCCTGCAAGGACAAACTGACCGCGGCCCTGGAAGGTGCTGAGAAGATATTTGGTCAGCAAGACGCCGCCTTGACGACCAAAGCCAAGGCGCTCAAGGCCAAGGCCCAGGAGCAGTTGGACGCTGGCAAGCGTCAGGCCGAGGCGGAAGCAAAACGTAACATGGAGCAAGACAACGCCAAGAAACAGGCTGAGCAGCAACAAAACAAGTGCAACACCATGTTCAAACAGGCCGACGCCAAATACGAATCCAAAGATTACCAAGGATCTATCGCCATTTATCGCAAACTTCTGGAATTATGCCCTGACAATTGCAACGCCATGAATAACCTTGGCCTGTCCATTGAGGCATCAGGCAATAAGCAGGAATCGCTCAAGTGGTACGAAAAGGCGGCAAAATGCGACCCATCGCAATCGTTGTACGCCGAAAATGTCGAACAAATCCAGAAACAGCTCGCGGAGAGCAATAAAGAAAAGCAGTGCAACGACCTATTTGAGAAGGCCCTGGGCAAAGACAAGACCGGCGACAGATCCGGAGCCATCGCCGACTACAAAGTTGTCTTGGCGTATTGCCCAGACTACTGCGGAGCAATGAACAACATCGGGATACTGCTTGACGCTTCGAACAACAAGAAAGATGCTTTGCTTTGGTTTGAAAAGGCCGTCAAATGCAATCCCTCTGCAGAGCGGTACAAGAAAAATGCGACTTTAACACGCGAAGAAATTGCGCAGCAAGAGCAAACGACCAGCAACAAGGCATCCTGCGACAAGCTCTGGGACCAAGCTCAAGCGAAAGGAAAGGACGACAACCACCGGGGCGCTATCGAGGACTATCGCAAGGTATTGTCCATGTGTCCAAATAATTGTTCCGCGATGAACAATATTGGAGCACAACTCGACAAACTCGGCGAAAAGCAAAATGCGTTAGCATGGTTTGAAAAAGCGGCAAAATGCGATCCTGACAAGGAGCTCTACAAGGAAAATGTGCGTACAACACGTCAGGAAATATCCGAAAATCGCCATGAAGAACCTCAACAAAGCGCTTCCCGCCAGAACACTTCCCAGCCGTCATCTCCTCAATCCACCACGGCATCCATGGATGGCACGTATAGCGGGACATTCTCCTCACCGGTCTTTAAAGGCAAAGTCAAGGTTCAGGTTGAGGGAACCAAGGTGACAGGCGTCGCCACGGACTCCAGCGGGGCGCAAGTGGACTTCGAGGGCACACTCAAACGACAGACCGGCGAAATCAGTTGCTTCCTCGTTTATCGGGGAAAATCTTCCGGGGGCCAGGGAAATGCCAAGGGACATGTGCAAAACGGATCGATTGAGGGCACTTGGGCTTTCTTCACTTTGGAAGCCAAGCCAACAGAATACAAGGGCACATGGACGGCCAGCAAATAGCCTTACGGAAAAACACAACTTCACAAGTCCTGCTCCAGCATTGCCGAATATGGCTGCTGCAAGAACCATCAGAGTGGGTGCACAATCGCTTGGCCATAGCAATTTTTCACCCCGCGAGGCAGATCAAGCGCGGGAGTCGGCCAAGCGTGCAGGTCCATGAACGGACAAATAGAATTTCAGCCTGAGCATATGGAAATTTCGCAGTGAAGACTGCGCTCGGCAAAAACTCTGAACACACAAAAGAGGTGGACATTGAAAACAACAACCTTACTCTTTGGGGTGGCTCTCGTGTTCAGTCTTCACTACACTACGGAGCCTTGTCAGGCCGATGACTCGACCGTCCAGGCGATTCGCGCCCTGGACGTGGCAATGGAAGCCAAAGCCGGTGAGAACGACCCAATTTTTGAACAAGCCATGAAGGCCTATCTTACCGAACAGTATGAAAAAGCTCTCCCAGGACTGCGTGAGGCAGCTGAACGAGGGAACGCAGTAGCCCAAAATTCGCTCGCGAACATGTACAGTTTCGGCTACGGGACAGAGAAAAATCAAACCATTGCCGATGCATGGTACGAAAAGTCCGCAGCTCAGGGCTATTCCCCAGCCCTAAACAACCTCACCACAAGCCTGCTGGCCAGTGGCGACGAGCAAAAGCAGGCAGAGGGCCTGCGCCTGCTATTGCAATTAAGCGACCAGGGAAACGCCCCCAGCGTAAACCGTTATGCGCTTTTACTGTCCTCCGGAAAGCATGTCCCCAAGGACCCTGAGAAGGGACTTCATTTACTTGAAAAACTTACCGATGCCGGTGATTCTACAGCAATGTCCATTCTCGGCTGGAGCCTGCTCACCGGAGAAGACGGCCGACAAGACCAGGAAAAAGGACTGGAATTACTACGACGATCTGCCCTTTTGGGCAAAGCGGTAGCTTTTTATAATCTTGGCGAGGCCAGTGAAAAAGGCCTTGGGCAGCCCAAAGACAACATCGCTGCACTGGTGCAATATCGCATCGCCAAGCGACTGGGCAACAAGTTGGCAGAAAAACAGATCGAAGCCTTAACTGCAACCATGAGCTGGCAAGATATGCTGACCGCACGGCGCATTTTCAATTAACAGCAACGCATAGCCACAGCCCCAATTGGTCGCCTGAGACGTTGCGCCGTCACCGCAGACAAAATCGCGCAGAAGCTCGGCTGCGATAAAAATTCGCCATTACTTGCCGAGGCCGGCATCCTGTGTGTCCTTCACCAGCTTTCGGATGAAGGGCATGTCTTTTATCCTCAAGACACCTTGATCGAAAAGGCCATCGAGATTCTGGAAGTGGAGCCAGGAGTTTTGTAACCGGTCAATCAGCCCCTTCTTACGCCGCTTGAGCTTTCTGCCATGGTTTATCCCACAGGAGGACGACCATGGCCACATCAGCAGCAGAGGGATGTTCCGAAAAGGCGACATATTGGACTGAACATATTGCGGCTTGGCACAAGAGCGGCCTGAGCCAAGGAGCATACTGCCGGCGGCATGGTCTTTCTCAGAGTTCCCTGAGCTATTGGCGGAAGCGTTTAGGGGCAACGGACGACGTGGGCGTCGCGTCTTTCGTCACCATCGTCCCCGTGCCGCTGCTCGCATCGACTCAAGCAGACATGTTAACCGCACCTGAACCGCTGCTGGTACATGTAGGTGACGCCTTTCGTATCGAGATCAGAGGCGACTTCGCCGCGCCGGTGTTGGAAAAGCTTGTCCGCACGCTGACACGGCTATGATGTCGCCGGTAAGCGGCGTCCGGGTTTACTTGGCACTGGGAGCCACAGACATGCGCAAGTCCATCGACGGGCTGTCCATCCTGGTCTCACGGCAGCTGCAACTCGATCCATTCGCCGGTCACCTTTTCGGCTTTTGCAACCGCAGCCGGACCATCATCAAGCTGCTCTACTGGGATCGCAACGGATTTTGTTTGTGGCAGAAGCGCTTGGAGCGCCATGCGTTTCGCTGGCCGACCAGAGAGGCCGAGGTGCTGACCATCGACTCCCGGCAACTCGCCTGGCTGCTTGACGGTCTCGATCCCCTGGCCGTGACGGGACACTCCCGCCTGGAGTATTCGACGCTCTTTTAGGCATTATTGCCTTGATTAAATTGAATAATCATGAAAGATTATTCGGGCCGTGGACATCAATTCCCTCCCTGACGACCCTGCCGCACTGAAAGCTCTCATTGTCGACATGGCTGCGGAACATCAGGCGCTTGAGCAGCGCCTTCGGCTCCTGAACCTGATCATTTACGGCCCGAAGTCCGAGAAAAAGCCCCGTACCGGCCAGGAGCAGCAGCTTTCCCTGTTCGATGAGGCCGAGCAGGCCGTGGAGGAGCACAAGCCGCAGACCTTCGAGGAGGCCTGCGCCCCGGCGAGCACCCGCCGCAAACGCGGCCGTCGCCCCAACCCTGCTGATCTACCCCGGGTGGAGATCATCCACGACCTGCCGGAATCGGAGAAGGCCTGCCCCTGCGGCGCTGAGCTGGTCCGCATCGGTGAGGAAGTCAGCGAAAAGCTCGACATCGTGCCGGCCAAAATCCAGGTCATCCGCCACATCCGGCCAAAATACGCCTGCCGGACCTGCGAAGGTGTGGAAGCCGACGGGCCGACGGTGAAAACGGCGCCCATGCCGCCCCAAATCATCCCCCAGGGCATCGTGACCCCGGGCCTTTTGGCCCATGTCGCCGTGGCCAAGTATGCCGACGCGCTGCCCCTGTACCGCCAGGAGGATCAGTTCGCTCGCCTGGGGTGCGGATTTCGGTGAAATCGGCCACCCAATTCGGAATATTCGGCCACCCTTGAGGGGTTGAGCGCGCTGGTGTTTTGGTCCTGCTTCAGGTGGCCGATTTGGTCAAGTCCGATGTCCGCTTCCGCATGGAATCTCCCGACAGCTCGATCCGGTAGGAGTCATGGACGATCCTGTCCAAGACCGCATCCGCCAGGGTCGGATCCTGGAAACGCCCATGCCATTCCGCCACGGGAAACTGTGTCGCAAATAGCGTGGATTTGTTTCGAAATCGATCATCCATCAGATCGGCGAGACCACGTGCTATTTCCGCGCTGACCGGCTCCCTGAGCCAGTCATCTATGACAAGCAAATCCCGTGTGGCGAGTTTTCGGACAAGGAGGCGCTGCGATCCCTCGGCCCGACTGATGTTGAGTTCCTGGAGCAGCTCCGGGAAATGAAAGTACAGACAGCGCTTCCCTTCGCGGCAGGCCTTTTGCGCCAAGGCGCATGCCAGATAGGTTTTGCCGCCGCCGGTCGGTCCGGTGATGACCAGGTTATGTCTTCGGCCGATCCAGCCGCAGGTGGCCAGTTCGAGGAAAAGCCTTTTGTCTAAGCCACGCGGGGCATGGAAATCCACGTCCTCGACTGACGCCTTAACTTTGAGATGGGCTTCTTGAAAGCGCCTCGTGAGACGACGATTGTCGCGTAGGAGGTATTCCCGGTCTACAAGCAATCCGAAACGTTCTTCGAAAGCCCAGGGAAACCTTACGGCTCCAAGGAAAAGCTGCTGTCACTGGCTAAGGACTACTCGGCTGAGATTCGCTCGCGCCGGGCGAAGACTGGCAACCAGGTGGTGGAATTTTCGGCGCTCGGGGTGGGGGAATTTTCGGTTGTCAAACCGAGAAACATTGCAAAGCAATCAAAACGTCCGAAGAAGTATGTCTTGGGTCTATTTTGTTTGCCGGTTTCAATTGTGTTTTTGCTATTTGCATGGGATATGATAGCGAAATTAGATTGATGAGCATGGTGTTGGGCTATTTAGAACTTCGATGCGGAACAGCGGCGACTGTCGAAGTATCGTCTACTCGTGGCGTGTGCTGGGATCGGGATGCCATATACATGCAATTATCCGGACCACTAAGGGTAGACGGCATGAGGTCGATTTCGACGGGCTGGAAACAACGTTAAAAGTTGTTCTGATCGAAGAGGTTGTAGAGAGAATGTTGTGAGAAGTCGTCGAAAGTAAAATAGGTTTTCGAAGGGCTGTAGCTAATATTCCTGGTCGCGCCACATGCTCTGCTCAAAGCAAAGCACTTTGTTGCGCCCGCCTTCTTTGGCTTTGTACAGGGCCACATCGGCAAATTTTATGGCCTTATAAAAGGAAGCGGCGTCTGTCGGGTATTCGGCGAAACCGACACTGACGGTTTTGTGGATTGTCGCGCCGTTTGGCAGGGGGAAAGCGTGGCACTTCGACGGTCTGGCGAATCTTTTCCGCCACCACGGCGGTGAAGTTCGGGCGCACTTCATGGAGTAGAATGAGAAATTCCTCGCCGCCAAAGCGCACCGCCAGATCGGCTGCCCGCACCGTCTGGCGCACTAGGCCGGAGAGTTCCTTGAGGACCGCGTCTCCAGCCAGATGTCCGTATTTGTCATTGACCTGCTTGAAATAATCCACATCAACCATGAGAAACCCGACGCGTTTTTCCGTGCGCCGTGAGATTTCTTCGTACTGATGCATGTAGCTGTCGAGAAAACGGCGATTGTGCAGGCCGGTCAGCGGATCGCGCAGGGATTGTTCCCGGGTTATTTCCAACAGATTGAGCGAAGTCAGAACCGGGGCACATTCTGTCAGGTATTTCTGCATGATGGACAATGCCAACCGTTTGCTCGCAAAGGCTGCGTCCTCGATCACAAAGGTCATTACGCCGCCCACAGCCCCACCCATGACCATGGGCAGACAGCATCGGACATGGGTAGTTGGATCGACGTGGAAAAAGGGGCATAGGGCCGGGGTCGGTTCGGAAAAGACCGGTTTGCCCAGGCGCTTGGCCCGGCACAGTTCAGGGCTGGCGAACATCTCCGAACATAGCGCGTCGGTGGCGGCGAAACAGTTGGCAGCGACGTTGGTCGCAAGCCCGTCGGCGGCGAACTCCAGGATGGCGAACTGCCCTAGTCCCAGGCTGCGTTGGCAGGCATCGCCTAAAATATTGTAAACTTCCCATCGGTTATAAACGCCCTGGATGTCGTGGCTAAAAGCGGTCAGGCCGGCCATGTATTCTAGGGAAGCGCTCACTTGGCCCAGTGACGACGGACCTTGCGAGGCTTCCGAAGTCTGCAGCACCCCAGAGACCACCTGGTCCACCCGGCCCATAAACCCGCCCCAGAGACGCACGAGGGTGTTGACAGTGTGCCGCATCTCTACCAGTTCATCACCGCGCCGTCGGGCATAGACTGGACAGAGCCGGCAGTGCTTATAGCGGCTTAAAAAGATACAGGTGTTGCGGCTGACGGCCGAAAGAGCCTCGGACCCTGTTTCCAGATAACAGATACGCATGGGGTCGTGATAGACCGGACAGTCTGTTTTGGTGCAGTGCAGGATGTCTAGGCAATGGACAGGCGTGGTGTCTAAGCGTCCGGTAAAGTCTCCGGAGACGGTGTTGCCGAGAACGCGTTCAAGATGCGTGAGAAACAGCTTCACCCGGGCCACGTTCCAATAAATGTGAAACCACAGCACCATGGCCCCAAGCAGGAAGATAAGGCCGAAGACCAGGGACTCACTTACCGTTGATTTGAACAACGCCATGGAGTCGTAGCCGAGAAGGATGCCGCCGATGGTGCGGCCTTCGAAGTCCTCCAGGGGCAGGAAGCGATAAAAGGCGTTGCCTAGTCGTTCGGGTACTCCTGAATTGTCCAGTGCTTCAAGGACCCGGTTTTCCTGGGGAAGGCTGAAACCGCGCCCGACGATCCATTTGCCGTGAACGCCCCGGATGCGGTTTTGGCCGAGCACGGATTCAAAGCGTTTGTCGAGCAGAAGCATCGCTCCGAAATAAGGCGGCAGGGCCGTCGTCTCCAGCAGGTTTTCAAGGGAGGTGGCCGCTTCTACTGTGCCGATGTGTTCGCCTGCCCCATCGTTTAAGGGAATGATGGCCCGCATGGACGCGCCGCCGGGGCCGACTTCGATGCCCCGAAATGGTGATCGGTACTTGTTGGCTTTGACCACGATGGGCCGGATGTCCGCCAGGTCGGCTCCGGCGGCGTCTACGTCCCAGGTGCGCAGAAACGAGACCGCCGGCGGCAGATGAAAATGGAAATAGAGTGATTCGCGTCCGGTGGTGGCGCGCAGGCGTTCGGTATAGGGCAGGATGTAGCGGATAAGGTGGTCCTTGTCGCGTTGGCGCATGCTCTCGATCACTTCCGGCATGGCAGCGAGCGGCGAGACTTCGGACAAGAGTACGTCGAATTCGTTTGTGATCTTGTCTTGAATCCAGTGTTGGAACACGGACAGGCGACTGTCGACGGATTCAACGACTACCATATCCTGGTATCGCTGGAAGATAAAGGCCAGAGTCAAGCAGCCGAGTCCAAGAAGAGCAGCGGGGACAGTCAAAAATCGAAGCCTGAGACTCCAGTTTGTTGGATTGAATATGCTTGATTTCTTGAGATTATTAAGGAGGCTGGAGTCAGATGAGGGCCGACTGCGGGAGGGGGCATTGGTGCTTGGGGTCGGCATCGGACAGCCTCCTGCCATGGGGATATCCCATGAAGATCAATGCTGAAAAGCATGGTTTCTATAAGTACTTTTTCAAAACGCGACAATCAGATTTCCAAAACTCGGCTGAGACTCGTGATTGCTCCCCCTGATGATGGCCTGTCCCATCGCTTCACGTCCAATCCCACGGCAACTGGATTCACAGTCAGGAAGGGGATTTCAGCAGGCAGTGATATATTCCGCGCCAGCACCCATCTGGGTAGACTAAGCCACACCCCGATCCCCGCCATCACTTAGAGTCTTTTTTGCAGATGTATCATTGTACCACTATTTTGTGTGTAGAACTCTTTCTATGGCTTCAAACAGTGCTCTTTTGTCTACAGATTTTGCGATATAGTCGTTCATGCCCGCTGCCAAAAATGATTCTTTGTCTCCAGTCATTGCGTATGCCGTCATCGCGACGATTGGGATGCTCGACTTCGCTCCAAGATTGCTTGCCTTTCTGATTGCTTTTGTAGCTTCTACACCATCCATGATAGGCATCTGAACATCCATAAGGATTAAATCGAAGTCATTTTCAGTCAGTCGCTGCAGTGCTTCCTGCCCATCATTGGCGGCAGTGACTGAGTAGCCGGATTTCTCAAGCATCCGCTTGCAGGTAAGTGAACTCAACGAATCGTCCTCAGCGAGGAGTATGCGCCAGGGAACTCGCTTGGGAGATGAAGTTCCATAAGGGACAAGCTTCAGTGGTTTCTGCTTAGGTGCAGGAATCTTGAACGGCAGCGAGAGGTAGACGGTCGTTCCCTCGCCAAGCGCACTATCAATTGATATATCGCCACCCAAGAGGCTTGCCAATCTCCGAACAATGGATAGCCCCAAGCCTGCCCCCTGAAAGCGCTTTGTGTACGAGATTTCAGCCTGGACAAATGGTTCAAAAATATATTTGAGATGTTCTTCACAAATACCTATTCCCGTGTCACTTACAGTAAGTAGCACGCGTACAGAAGAAGTGTTTGGACTCGGCAACAAAGAGGCCTCGACCAGGACTTCTCCTTTGTCGGTAAATTTTATGGCGTTTCCGACAAGGTTGAAAAGGATTTGTCGAAGCCGAGCTTCGTCTCCAATCAAAGCTGTGGGCAATTCATCGTCCCAAATGAAATCTAAAACGAGGCCTTTCCCCTGAGCGTCCGTGTCAAAAATTTCGCGTATAGAATCCTGCAGTTGATAGATGTCAAATTCGGTCTCAACAACATCCATTCTGCCCGCTTCAATTCTAGAGATATCAAGAATATCAGAGAGAAGTCGAGTCAGTCGCTTAGTGGACCGAGTTGCACCAGCAAGGTACTCCTTTTGTTCATCATTAGGTTCAGTAGTCTGAAGCAATTGAAGCATGCCGAGGATTCCGTTGAGAGGGGTGCGTATTTCATGGCTCATGTTGGCCAAAAACTCTGACTTGGCTTTGTTCGCAGCTTCGGCCTGCACCTTGGCACTCAACAAATCGGCTTGAGAGCGTTTGCGTTCGTTGATGTCCACGTGGGTGCCCACCATCCTTTTTGCGTGGCCCTCGGCGTCCGTTTCAACCACCCGGCCACGTCCGAGAATCCATGACCAATCCCCCGACTTGGTTCGCATACGGAAGTCGATCTCAAACCCTTCAGAATTATTAAGGCTTTCGGAGATAGTGTGGATGGCATGCTCTACATCATCTGGATGCAAAAGGCCTTTCCACGTGTCAAAGTCACTGGGGAATTCGCCAGGGTGGTAGCCAAGCATTGTATAGTAGCGAGGGCTGAAATAGGTGGTGCCTGAAGAGATATCCCAGTCCCACATGCCGTCGTTTGCAGCCATTAGGGCCAAGGACAGGCGTTCATCGCTTTTACGCAAGGATTCTTCTGCCTGTCGGCGTTCCACTACCCGCCATGTCGCATCCATGAGCAGTGAAAGTTGAATTACATCGCTATCCATGTAGTCTGTTTGTTTGTTGGCCACCCCCACGACAGCGACTATGCGTTTATTGCTTAAAATCGGAACCGTAAGGAAGTTCGTCAGTTGGGCATGGCCTTCAGGATAGCCCTTTTTCAGAGGGTTGTCCGTCAGGAAGTCGTTCACGATGATTGCACGGCACTGGCGTACAGCCTCGCCCCAGAGCCCTGTCTTAGAGAGTGCGTAACAAGATTGTGGATTTGCAATGGAACAAGCCTGCATGACGTCGCGTGACCATGAATTGAGCGTAAAAGATTGTGAATCTTCGTCGTAGTGGTAAATGTACCCGAACCGGCTACCGGTCAGTTCAAGGCATTTGCTCAGGGCAAAATCCAGCAAGGACTGGGTGTTTGCCGTGTCGTACTGGATAATCTCCAGCAACTTGCGCAAACGGGCGTCCTCCTGGCGTAGTGCTTCTTCAGCCAACTTGCGGTCGGTAATGTCGCTGAACATGGCCAAAGAGCCGTCATACCGGCCAGTCGCATCAGGCAGGGACTTGACCGAGACGAGAGTCCACACAGCGGTCCCGTCGCTCCGCCGCAATCTCTTCTCATAGCAATCGTCACAGCCCCTGCGACGGTCTTCCATCCTTCGGAGGTGATCCTCCAGGTCCTCAGGGAACAGAAAATCCTCAATGTTTCTGCCTAGCATTTGATCCTGCGAGTATCCGAGGAGGTCTGACATGCGCTGGTTCAGATAGACGATGCGGCCACATTCGTCGCTGATGCGGATGCCTTCCTGGGCGGTATCAACGATGCGGCGGTATCGCTGCTCGCTCTCGCGCAATGCATCTTCTGCCCGTTTGCGTTCGGTAATGTCCGTGAAAATACAGTGGGTGCGCATGAAATGGCCTTCACTGTTCAACTGCACCCGGCCATTGAAGGTTACGCTGATTAAATCGCCGTCCTTGCGCACCATCTCGAACTCTACCCCGTCGATAACGCAGGCCTGCTTAAACATAGGAAAGTTGAGGTCGAAGTGCTCTTTGAAGCCAGGCGCAAGAAAATCGCCGAACCACTTCCCAACTACATCGTCCTTGGCGGCATAGCCCAGGGCCACCAGCCACTTCCGGTTCACGTCCAGGAACCGTCCGTTTTCGTCCAGGGACTGATAGGCCAGAGGCGCATTTTCAAACAGGCTACGAAAACGCTTCTCGCTCTCGCGCAGGGATTCTTCGTTACGTATACGGTCTGTGATGTCGTCGAGAATGCCAACGACACCAGCAGGGGAGCCGTCTTTGCCGGGGAAAACCGCCTTTGTGACCATCAAGGTGCGAAGGCCCAGGGCAGTTGGCATTACATGCTGGTAGCGCTGCATGTCACCTAAATTCGAAAGTTCCTGGTCGCGCTGTACGAACACTTGCCCATGCTCCTGGGGGAAAGTTTCTGTGGGGAGCCTGCCGACAAAGTCCTGCTCTGGTTTCCCCATGAGGGTTTCAAAGGCCGGGTTGACGCCGAGATAGCGACCCTGGATATCCTTGTAGAACAGCGGGGCGGGCATGGCCCGCATGAGCGTCTCAACGAAGTTCAACTGGCCCTGGTACAAGGCTTCGGCCCTCTTGCGCCGCGACACATTCAGGGCAAGAAATATCGATAAGAGAAGCAGGCAAAGTCCGACCGCACCTCCAGTCAAAAAGAGGACCTTGTTGACGGCGTAAAAAGAGACAGGGGCATTTAATATCACCGCGCCCTCAGGCAGCAGGCTCTCGGACATCCCAAAACGTGTGAAGGCAAGACTGTCCGCGATAGTGACATTGTTCTCCTGGCTGACCACGGGAATGTCATCCGCCCGTTCACCCTTCAGGATTCGACTCGCCATTGCTCCCGCCGTCTCCCCTTGAGACCTACCGGAAACCACCACTCCTGCTGCCGGGCCGTGGCCCATCCAGAAGTCCCATGCGACAAACAAAGGAACCGTGGAAGCCCTGCTAAGCCTCTGGCTAGCCGTAGGAGCGGAGAGCACTCCATTCTCATCTAGGGGGCGAACCATAGGTAGCACGACCCACTCTGGACCTAGTCCAGCCAAGCGAGCCTCAAGCTTGTAAATGTCCGACTCCTCCAACACCTCGATCTCCACACGGCCTGAAAGTCGTGAGGATTGTGCCTTTAGAAGCGAGAGGTTCGCCTTGCCTGTCGGTGTATCCTCAGCAAGGACGAGCAACTTGCTCGCCATGGGGCGTAGCTTGTTTGCCAAGAGTATGGTTTCGTAAAAGGAGGGTATCTCCGTCACCCCAGTTATGTTCGATTGTCCGCGCAGTATGTCCGGAGAGAAGTTGTTGATGCCGCAAAACACCACAGGCGCATTCTCGGTAATTGACTTTCTATGTTCCAGCAGAAAATCCAAGGCGGCATTGTCAGAAACTAAGACCATGTCAAACGGTTTGTCTGTAGATATGTTGACTATCTGCTGTTTCAACAACTCATTGTTTCTACGAAAGACATTGGAGTTTGTTATGCGCGCCGCGTCTAGGTATTTAACAAAAACTTCAATTTGGAGGCCACTTTGGGTTAGAGTAGTTGAGAAAGCCGCCTGAATGTCATCTGTCCAAGATAATCCCTGATGGTAGCTATGGATTATAAGTACACGCTTGGGGGTATTGGAGGCCTGGGTAGCCTTTGGCGTGGACAAGAGCATGAGCGCACAAGCTAATGGCAGGAGTATTTCGAGAAAAGCAGAGCCTGCAAAGCGTGGTACAGTGCCCATGTCTCCTCCGTAATCGGTAAAAGTAGTCAGGTAAGTCTGGCGGATAGCACAGTTCTCGTGACAGTACAAATACAATAGTTTTTAGGTTGGTTTGTATCGTCTATGCCAAGGTATATAGTAAATTATGGCAATGGTATTTGTCATTATATCTGTGGAATTCAAGTTGGTAGTCGTATTCTGTGATAATCGTAAGTATTCTTGATGTCGCCTGTCAAATATTCTGTGTTAATTCTGATGGTTGCTTAGGGATGATGGTGCATAAAGGGCAGTTGGGCAAGTGGTTTGCGAGGCCATCCTCGTAGTTCTCCTGCGAGCCAAGCGTAAGCACGGCAGTTGGAGATCCAAATTCCGCCAACACCTCCGGGGGTGTAGCAGGGTGGGTTCAGGAGATGAGGGTAGGAGATGAGGATGTGGGGGACGCTTCATTCGAAACCTGACAAGTCATTCTTCTTGCCAGCCTGATGTGCGCTTCGGGGTTTGGTCGGAGAAGTAAACCGAGAAGTAAATTGAGGTGCGGATAGCTCGGTATATCTCGTCATAGCTCGTTACGAATTGCTTAGGATTATTGAAAAAGTCAGCAAAATCCGCGTAGGGGTATGGTCCTTTCACGCCGGTAACAGGGGGTCAAATCCCCTTGGGGCACCAGGAAATTCAAAGGGCTTACAGCAAAAACTGCTGTGTGTTCTTTTCTTTTCCCCCACACTATCCTGTAGCGGTCTAGGGATCCCTCAAATTTTCTGCCAATATCTACACACTACTCCACAAGTTCCCTGCCGGTGAGGGTAGAGACTGTCTCAAGGAACAAGTCTCGCTCTCCTTGGGCGAACTCGGCAGAAATTTTGGCCGATGCCATCAGCAGTCATCAGTTCAACCGCTTTAACAAACAACGGCACAGTCATGCTGAGAGTCCGTGAATACAGATTTGTGTCCTTCAGGGGAGCCCGGGTGGACCATGCCGGCCAGCCCTCCACATAAAATCCTGAAGGACCACAAAATAAAACGGGCGGTCGAAGCTTGGCTACTGCGTAAGGGACCGCCCGTTGGCGGACGACGAGAGACAAGGACCCCTGGTTATTTTTTTTTGAGAGCGGCCAGACGGTCACCCAGGGACTGCGGCGGCGGGGTTCCAGCCGCGTCCTTAAGGGCCTGGGCAATAAGAGGGTCTTCCTCTTCCTTGGACTGGGCCAGGAGCTTGGCTTTTTCCTGATGGACCTGCGCCTGCATCTCCAACTCCTGAGCCCGGGCGGACATGGCGTCAAAGGCCGTGCCCATGGTGTCGGCTTGCTTCTTGATGCCGGAGAGCACTTTGGCCCGTTCTTCCTGCTCCTTGGCGCGCTCGGCCCGGATTTGGGCCATGTCCATGCGGCGCTTGGCTTCGGTCAAGCGGGAACGGGCCGTTTTCAGGCGTTCGGAGGCGGTTTTGACGGCGGTGTTGAGTTCGTCGTAATAGAATTTAGCTTCCTTGGCCTCGGCTTCCTCGCGCTCCACCTCAGGGACCATCTTTTCCAGTTCCGCCACCAGTTTGCCCAGGCTCGTTTCAATCAGGGTTTTCTGATCGCCCTCGGCCGCGTCCATCTGGGCCTGCAACCGCTCGGCGGCACCGACGCGCAGAGTGTATGCCTTGTTAATGGCTTCGGCTTCCTGCTGTTCCTTGTCCCAGGCGGCCTTAGCCCCCACCATCTGGCGAGTGAGCTTGGTGAGGATTTCGTCGAGTTCGCCGATCTCGGCTTCTGAGGCGCTTTCCGGGTCGAACTCCACAATGAGTTTGAGAAATCCGGCCTGGGCGTCCTCGGTTTTCTTTACGACGTATTGTTTGAGAAACGACAACATAATAAGCTCCTTGCGTTATCTTCTTTTGGTGTTTTGGTGCCGACGGGTCAGCAGCATAAGCAGGGCCGCCACCGCCACTCCGGCACCCAAAATCCACACCCATGATCCCATTCCCGACGTCTTGGGGGCGTCTTCCCTGACCACATGTTCAGCCGCCAGAGCCACCGATGGATCGACGCCGTCCATGCTCTTGGGGTCAACCGGCCTCCCATCTTTACGCATCTGATCGATCTTGGCATCCATGTCGGCGAGCTGCTTCTTCAAATCAGCATTGGAAGCGGCCAGTTTGTCGGCTTCCTGGCGAAAAGCTTGGACCCCCGGATCGCCCTGGTGGTTGTACATAAAGCTCGGGCCGCTGGCCTGTCGCAGCATGAACCACAAAAACATGGCATCCCACAGGCCAAACGACGGCGCACTCTGGTAGGCGTAGTTCGGCGCACTCCAGCCCTGCCCGGCGTAGTAGTTGTCTCTATTACTGCGGTAATCCCGGTAATTGTCCCAGGTGCGCGAGGGTTGTGGGCCGGCGGTTCCGGCGTTGTCGCGCACCGGGTTGTCTGGCTTGGCGAACTTGCCCTTGTATTCGTTGTAGGCCTTGACCGAAGCCTCTTTTTGGACAGCCGCCTGTCCGGAAGTGGCAAAGGAAGATTTGGATCGGCCACTGTCCGTGCCCGGTGCGGCGCTGGTGCCTGAACTGTTGCTCCAGGTCCCGCCATTCGACGGCTTGGCTGCGGCGTTTGGAGCCGAAGTCGTGCTCTTCGGGGCGCTGTTGCCCCAGTCCGAAGATGGAGTGCTTCCTGATTTGGCTGGGCTGGACGTGCTTTGGTTGGAACTGTTACCCCAGCCAGAAGATGAACTGCTGCTGGGTTGGGACGGTGCAGGAGCGGTCGAAGGCGTGGACGAATTACTCCAGCCAGAACTCTTGCCGCTGGAAGACGATGACGATGACGATGACGAGGATTTGCCACCGCTGGAAAACGACGATTTGCTGCTTTTGGCCTGAGCCGGCTGGCCGCCAAGGACCAGAACCAGAGCCAGGAGGAGGAAAACGATGGGCCGTGTGCTGAGGGGCATGCCGGGGCCTCCTTAATAAACCTTGACCCCGTAGGGCGTGAGATCCAGGCCGATCCAGGCCCGTACAAGGGCCGCTTCAGGCTCTGTGTCGGCGCTTACCAGCATGTTCTCGTTTTCGTCCCCCACCTCGCGGGTATAGAGGTGCATCTGGTGGGCAAGGCAGCGCGGCGGGTCTTTCGGATCTGTAAAGAGTAATTCTTCCGCTTCCACCGGGGGCGCATAGTCGCCGTCCCCCCATTGGCGCAGATAGGTCTGGCCGTTGGGAGCATTGAGATCCTTGCCGCCGATAAGCCCTCCGGCATCTAGCCACAGACCCCAATCTGCGGCAGTAGCAGGGCGGATTTCTTGGAGCAGGCGAAAGAAGCTGACGTCGAGCAGGGCACCGGCCCCGTCCTGGTTGAACTGGAAGAGATAGGTGGCCTCACCTTGTTTGGCGTAGGCCCGGACCAACTTCAGGCCGAACAGCGAGGTGGACGACAGTGCTTCCACCAACAGTTCGCCCTGGGGCGGGGCGATGGTTAGTCCCAGGCCCTCAAAGCGCAGGGCTTCGGCTACGTCCACGGCCAAGATGGCCCCAATGCGCAGTTCAAGGGGGAAATTCGGATAGGCGGGATGATTGTCCGCCTTTGGCCGTTTGCTGAAAAACATGTCCTACCCTCGGGAGATGGTTGGTATTAGCGACGGCAAGGCGGTGCTGGGCTGTCGGCGGAAGCTTAGGCTGGCGTCCCCTGTGACCGCAGGGAACTGAGAAACAGCCCCAGTCCGCCGAGCAGCAGCGTCAGGATAACAAGTAGGTCGAAAAGTGACATGCTTGCCAGGGAAAAACGGATAGAGGCAATAACACCCACGCAAATGGCCAGCAGACTCCCCAAAAACAGCAGCCAGCCCAGGATGTTACGGGCACTGTAGAAAATCATGACGATGCCGAGGCCAAGTGGCAGAAGTGTCATGCCGGTAGTCAGGCGGAATGAGCCAAACGTGTAAAGTGAGTAGCCCATATTGAAGAAGTGATAGACACGAATGGAGCTTAAGAATAAGTAGCCTCCTGCAACCATCATGGTCAGCCCCAGGAAAAATCTCCCCAGCCCCCCAGGTGTGCCGCCTGCGCCGTTAATTGCCATACAGTCCGTTTATCTAATCGATTGGCCGAGGGCAAGATCACGGGGGGCTACGGCACGATTCTTAATTAAGCTTCATACAGGGATTGCCGTGCTGTGGCCTGGACGACACCGCTCGCTTCCGTGACACGGGTCGCCCGTGATGCCCTCCGATCTGAAGCGTGCAGGCTTTTATATTGCCCTTCTGATCAGTCGCTGCGGGTTTGGTCGACCTGTCTGTCGCGCCGCCAGCATTTTCTAATCCCAGAATCCGACCGTTCGGAAGGTCATCGTCCGCTTTTCACATCTTGGGCAGACATAGCTGCCCTGATAGAGCGTGAGCGTCTTGCCCAGGGATTGGATGCGCCAAAACGCGACCGCTTCTGATGGATGCTCGGGCATAAGGTTTGGCGATGCGTAGGAAATAAGCCCTGGTGGTCCGGGTGAGTTTTCTGTGTCCGGATATTCGAACACGTTATACAGCGCGATGTCGTGTTTGGCCTTGTCCAATGCAGGGAACATGCAAACGGTCTTGAAATTTCCCCGTCCGCCGAACAGGGGTAATGTCTTGGAATACCCGCAGGGACAGCTCGCGCTGACGATGGTTCCAGCATGCCCTATCGTGCCGTTGAAGCACAAAAGTACCACGCCAAGGAGCAGACAGGCCGTTGCCCGAAAGGCGAATGATCGTGGGGAGCATTTTGCGGGGACCATGACTTCCTCCATGCGAGTTCGACTTTCGTCGAGGCAGTGGGTGTCGATGCTGCTATTTATAACCTCTTGTATGACATAGGCGATATGCGACGTTGCGTTAGAAAATACTTAATAATCCTAGGCATTGTTATGAATTATGCCGAGAGAGTGCATTTTTCCATGGGCCCCATTGAATTTGTGATCCCGGGTTGTCGGATGTAGCTTTTGGTTTTCGCGGGATTTATAGTTGTGTACTTGTTGTTGCTTCTTGGCTATGTTAGTTTATTTTTGGGCTGTTTTCGACGAAAATTGCATCTTCAAGTGTATCGTTGTTAAGATAGAAATGTATTTTGTATGAAACTTCTCGACTTATTACCATGTTATTGCTGTCTAGAAAATCCTCTTTGGCCCGAATGTCGAGGGTGTTTTCAGGGCCAGTCGACAATTGCTGAATGGAGTGCACGTTTAAGCCTGTTTTCCACACGAACGCTTGGTCGTTGTGCTCAATCCTAATATAGAGGAGCGCACCATTCAGAGCAGGGTCGCCGCCGCCGATCTCGAAGACAGTGATTAAAGCGCCTTGGCGTTGGATTTTCGCTTGATGCATCGCCTGAACGGTGTAGAGGATGGAGTATCTGTCGTCGCCAGACAAGGCAGTGCAGCGAAGAGCAAGCGCTTGGCTGACGTCGGCGAAAATGAATGCAATACCCATTACAAATGGGACAAGGAACATTCGGAAACGGTTGCATGGATCCATACGCTCTCCGTCGATATTTTCGGCGACAGGGCATATCCCTGTGTCTGGCGAAACAGTATTTTTCGTGGAAGCGAGCGACCCTGGGCGGCCCTACAGACGCCTCGATTCGGGCGGGTAGTTATTTCTTTGCTTCGGTTTCATGCCTCGTGATAAAATCATTCTTGATGTACAGCCATAAAACAACTTGAAGTGTAACATCAAGAGGCTAACATGTTGGAACTGACTCGTCGAGTTCTTTTGGCTCTAGGCATCGCCATGGGATTGTTGCTATTTTTTCTCGCTGATCTCACGCCATTTTATTCCGTGAAGATACCCAAACCACCTTCCAAGCCAGTTGTCCACGGTCAGGACAGTCTGTTGCCGTTTCCGCGAGTGACGTCGCCTCCCGTTGTCATTCGAGTTTCGGGAGAACAAGGAGAGCGCTTCATGTCCAAGGCTCTGGCTGTTTCCAGCGGTCAGGACATCGACCAGGCCTGGATGCGCCGCATCCCGCCCTTTGAACGGAACTGGGAAAGGCCGCGTGAAATCTACTTCAAGGCTCCCGAATTCCCTTTGGCCGAGTTGGTCCATGGCATAGCCGGGCCAGCTGACACTCCAAGAGTGCTGGAAGATGCCTCGGGCCAACGGCTCGAGTTGCGATTCACGCGTCTGGACGACGCTTCCTTTCATCTCGGTTCCGGTCTTTCAGAATACGGTCCTCCGCTTACCCTCGTCTTTGTCTGGCGTCCGTGGGCTTGGTGGTGCTTCGGTGTGGGGCTGGCGGCATACCTTGTCTTGCCCTGGCCACGCTACGCCAAGGGCTGGTCGCATTTTTCTCGTTGGCGGGTCTGCCTTGGGGATTTCGGCTGGGTACTCATGTTTACCATCTTTTTCGTAATGCCGCTGGCCATCGTCGGGGGAACGGTGCAGGCGGTGACGGTTTATGGTGTCTTTCCCAGTATCTTCTGGATATTGGCAGGCCTTGGGCTGGTTCTGGTGTGGTATACGGCCTGGGCGTCCTCCTTTCACGTCGGCCTGGGGGAGGGAGGCGTCGCCATGGGCGCTCTCGGCCTGGAATTGGATATCCCCTATGCCTCCATCGTCGCGGCTGCGCCGGTGCGCCACCGCTATCCGAAATGGTTTATACGCCTGTTGTGGATCGCTGCCCTGTTTGGCCGGGGCACGGCACGACTCCAGGTCGCGGGGCAGGCCATGCTGCTCGGCGCTTCGAATGTTTCCGGGCTGGCTTTGGAACTCGACAACGGAACGACAGCCTATCTCTGGCTGACGGATGCGCTGGGCTCCATGGCCGTCACGGACGGTGAGCGGCTGATCCAGGCGTTGGAAGCGGCGGGCGTGCCGTTGCGCCGCAGCCCGAAGGAGCTCGTGCGGCTGTTTCCGCCCATGATGCTCGAAGCCGGGAGCGGCAGCGACGTCTGGCGGATATGGGCCTGGGGGGCGGCCATTTTTATGGGGCCGACCGTTATAGTCCTGCTTGCCATGCTGGCCAGGGAACTGGCGGGATGAAGGTGGTGTGATCGAAGTTTCCAAATTTCTGGAAGTAAGCTCCCGACAGAGGGGCTTGAATTCGAGTCCCTCGGGGACTATAACTCTGGTACAAAGTTCTGGTACAAACAGCTCCCGAGATTTGTTTGAGCCGACAGGAAAGTCGAAATATTTCAGACAGATAGTTCTGTAAATATTTCGAGTCCCCCCTTCGGCACCATCTTGAAGGGGTTGCAGCGAAAAGCTGCAACCCCTTCTTTTTTGTTGCGGCAATAGCCTGCGAAACGCTGTCAAGCGCGTCGTGGCCGACGAGGCCCTGGAAGTCCGCACGTCCTGAACATTGGTCCGGTGGCCGGGCCGGCCGGCCCCGTGACCCTGGGGGCTGGTTGACTCGCCGCCGAGCGTTGCCCTGTAGCGGGGCGCATTCCTCTTTCGACGAAGCCAGGCCGTGCATGACGGCTTAACGCTCGCCTCTCTGAATCAGGACTCGGTTGTGGCCGTGCGTCGCGTGGCCCGGCTGTCCGCGGAGAAAGGCGGCACAGCCGCCTCAAACAGATGTTTGCCGAGTTAAGTCTGGAAAACCAAGCCTTGAAGGATGTGATCGCAAAAAAGTTATAAGGCCAGCCGACAAACGCGAGTTGGTCACCTACGTCCACGTCGAGCATGGGTTGAGCTTACGCCGTGCCTGTCGAGCTTTTCGTCTGAGCAGGTCTGTGTACGGCTACCAGCCCAAGGAATCCGACGACGAACTGGTGATTGAAGCGCTCGTCAGGCTGGCCGAGAAGCATCCACGATTTGGCTTCGGCAAGTTATTTCCGTTGCTGCGTCGCGAGCAACCGATGTGGAACCACAAGCGTGTGCTCCGGGTATACCGCGCTTTGAAGCTGCATCTGCGCCGCAAAGGCAAAAAGCGTCTCCCTTCGAGGCATCCTGAGAAACTGGCCGTTCCAGCTACGGCCAATTTGTGCTGGTCGGTGGATTTCATGAGCGATGTCCTTATGAGTGGCCAACGCTTCCGTACGTTCAACGTGCTCGACGACTTCAACCGCGAGGCTCTAGCCATCGAGGTGGATACCACGTTGCCGGCTGCAAGGGTCGTTCGGGTGCTGGAACGGGTGGTGGCCTGGAGAGGTTGTCCCGCGAAGCTGCGCATGGATAATGGACCGGAACTCGTGTCCGTGGCCCTGGCGGATTGGGCCGAAAAACGAGGAGTGGATCTGGAGTTCATCCAGCCAGGCAAGCCAACACAGAATTCGTACATCGAGCGGTTTAATCGCACCTTCCGCCATGAGGTGCTGGACTTCTATATTTTCAGCAGCTTGCGCGAAGTCCGAGAGATCGTAGAGGACTGGCTGAAGCAATACAACGAACAACGGCCTCATGAGTCACTCGGAGACCTCACCCCGTCCGAGTACCTCGCCATCAACTCGCCAGGAGTCTCAACTTTCGACTGGCACTAAGAGTGGGAGGTTTACAGTGGGACATGCCCCGATTTTTCGGCAACGCAACACGCCGAAATCATTGACGTGTCCCACTAGTCCCATTTGTCCCGCCATTTTCGAACAGTTCGCGGGAAACACGTAACGGGGCAATGGCGTGGATTGTAATAATATCTTTTTCTAATGGGACTAGTGGGACAAGTGGGACAAATACCGTTTTTCCAAATGGTTACGGCGTCCCACCATGCCCGATGTGTCCCACCATGGCCGGGACCTCCGTCCCGGCAACCCGATGCGCCGGCAAGGCGAAGCTGCTCAACAAACAAAACACTGGTGACAGCCTAAATGTCTGTCCCTGTGCTAACGGCCCAGGTGTTTTTCCTTTAACTCAATTTTCTACTGCGGAGGTGTGAAATGCATTCATTTTCTTTAAACAACATTAATCCGAAAGATTTGTTTGAAAAACTTTTTGCTCTGCCCGCCGGCACAATTTTGGAGATTTCGGGTGATTCACTTGTTCAGCTAATGGCAGCGAAAAAAATGTTGTCGGCCATAGCAAAATCGGAATACAGTTGTGAATCCTTAGAAGACTGCGTTTGCATTTACCTCGATGCAGAGACAATGAAAGTTCACCTAGCGCGTGGTATTTCGGGGAATTTACGCGGCAGGTTTATCAACCATCCTCTTCAGGGGGGAGATGGTTCAGCAAACCTGTAAACTCACCTTTTACCTTTCGAAGGGGCTTATCGCTTTTTAGCAGAACCTTGTAAGCTTTCATGAGTTCTAAAAGCGAAGCCTTTTCAATTCTTTCAGGCGTTATAGCCTCCAAAGCGCTGGCTTGGATGCTATTAAGGCACAACCCTTTAATGTCCCGGAACTGCATGGGCGGCCCTTTGTTCAAGCGGAGGGCCGCCATGCGCCGGGCAATCGTCGGCACGGAAACGCCAAGCTCTTTGGCAATCTCCTTCTGGTTCTTCCCACTGTCCATAAGAATTTTAATGTCTTCTGCTGTGATTTGCCGAGCTTCTTTGTGTCCCATGGCTACACCCGCAAATTTAATATTTATCGATCAATATAAAAATATTATCCAATTGTTTCACGGTCAACCCTTTTTGCACTATCTTTGAAAGAAATTATACAGTACTCAGCAGGATCGATATCTTTGAAATGCGAGTCGTCTAAGTTGTTGTAACAATTTGTTACAACAGTAGCGCCTGAAATGGGCTGGCGCGTTGCTCAGGTCTAAGTGATAATTTCAAATTTGCTTCAATGACGCAATGAAGTTTAGCTTTTTACGTTTTGGCAACTTCTTTATTCTTGCCTCAATCCTTGCTGCCTCAGCCCGACTTTCTACCTCGGCACTTGCCACAAGCCTAACTGGCCTTCGGGAAGCAGTGTACTTAGCACCGCCAGATAAAGTACCATTGTGCTCATTCAGTCTACGCGCAATGTCACATGTTATTCCGCAATACAAAGTCTCGTCGCAGCACTCGACTATATATACAAACCAGCTCATTGTTGCCGTTCAATTCAATCGGGCTGACAAATGTGTATGGCGAGAAACAGTCTTATTGTTTCTGACAGCAATGCCAAGAGCTTTCTTGGTTCCCACGAGGACGACAAGCTCTTTCCCCCGAGTGACACCAGTGTACAGCAAATTGCGTTGAAGCATCACATAGTGCTGCGTCAGCACAGGAATTACAACCGCAGGGTACTCTGACCCTTGCGACTTATGAATCGACACACCGTAAGCTAAAACAAGCTCATCAAGACCAGAGAAATCGTAAATTATCGGCCTGCCGTCAATGTCCACAGTCAATTCCTGCTCTTCCTCGTCAATCTTTGTGACCCTGCCAATATCCCCGTTAAAGACTTCCCGGTCGTAGTCATTCTTTATTTGCATGACCTTATCCCCGACTCGGTAAGTGCGCCCGCCCCGGACTACCTCTGCCCCGTTGGGGTTCAATGCTGCCTGAAGCGCCAAATTCAGATTGGTCGTCCCGACTATCCCTCGGTTCATGGGCGTCAGCACTTGGACCTGATTGATGGGGTCAAGCCCAAACCGCGCCGGGATTCGCTCCCGGACCAACTGGATGATCCTTTGCAGTGCCCTCTCAGGCTCTTCTTCCTCGACGAAGTAAAAGTCGTCAGCATCTTTGCGGGGGCGGGTGTCTGGCATGACGCCTTTGTTGATCCTGTGGGCATTTACGATAATCGAGGATTCCTGTGCCTGCCGGAAAATTTCGTTCAGTTGCACTACCGGGACGGCTCCCGAAGCGATCACGTCCTTGAGCACATTTCCCGCGCCGACCGAAGGCAACTGGTCCACGTCACCGACCAGGATCAAGGTGGCCGGCTTGGGAATCGCCTTCAGCAGATGGTGCATCAAGATCAAGTCGATCATGGACGCTTCGTCCACGACGATTAGCTCGCAGTCGAGGGGATGGTCCTCGTTCTTCTGGAATCCGCCTTTCTGCATGGAATACTCAAGCAACCTGTGGAGCGTTTTAGCCTCGTGTCCCGTGGCTTCAGACATGCGCTTCGCCGCCCGGCCAGTCGGGGCGGCCAACAGGATATACTTGGTGATAGCTGAGAAGATTTTCAGGATGGCTCGGATAATTGTCGTTTTGCCCGTCCCCGGTCCGCCAGTGATGACCAGGACTTTGCTTGTAGCGGCGGCCTTCACCGCTTCCACCTGCTTCTCGGCTAGGGTCATGGACAGCTTTTCCTGGACCCACTCCACGGCCTTCTCGGCGTCAATGGAGCGGACCCCCTTGGCAGCAGCCTGGAGCGCCTTCAGCCGCGCTGCGACCTGGTTCTCGGAAAGGTGGTACTTGGCAAGGTAGATGGCCTCTACCGGACCGTCCGGCCGATCCAGCGTCTCGGCGACAATCTTATGCTCCGTAGCCAGCCGGCCAAGAGCGTCCACCAGGACTCCAGGCTCCACTTCCAAAATCTCGATGGCCTTCACGATCAAGGGGTCTTGGGGATAGAAAACATGCCCTTCGTCCGAAAGCTGGTGCAGGACATACAGGATGCCAGCCTCGGCCCGGAGCGGAGAGTTTTTGTCGAAACCAAGCTTCTGTGCGATTTTGTCTGCTGTGACGAAGCCGATGCCGAAAATGTCATGGGCCAGCCGGTAGGGGTTCTCCTGGACAACGGCTATCGACTCGTTCTTGTACTGCTTGTAAATTTTCGTCGCGTAGCCTGAGCTAACCCCGTGGGTCTGGAGGAACAGCATCACGGAGCGGATTTCTTTCTGCTCCTCCCAGGCCTGCGCAATCATGCCAACCCGTTTGGAGCCGATGCCCGGAACCTCGATAAGCTTCTGGATGTCAGCCTCGATGACGTCCAGGGTGGCCTCCCCGAACAGCTTGACGATCCTTTTAGCCATGACCGGGCCGATGCCCTTTATCAGGCCCGAACCAAGGTACTTTTCGATTCCATGCACTGACGCGGGGACAGTGGTCTTGTAGTAGGCGAGCTTAAACTGTTCTCCGAACTTGGGGTGATTGGACCACTCCCCCTTCATCTTGATGATCTCGCCCGGAGTGGGGCACAAGATATTGCCTACGACGGTCACCAGTTCGCGGCGGCCGTACACCTTGACCTTGGCAATGGTGTAGCCACTCTCTTCACTGGTGAAAGTGACCCTCTCTATTTGGCCACTCAGATCAGAAAATTCATTTTGCGTTTCACTCATCGGCCTTTACCAGCTTAAGAAAGGCTCCGGGATGCTTGAACCCAGTCCTAACTCCCTCGCTGAGGGCCACATCAAATATGCTCCTTGGGATATTAAGAACCGCAAGTGGTTGTTTGTGCTCAGGCGTGAAGTGTTGCCTAGCTTCCATAACAATCTCGACAACCTCTTCGCCCAGAACAATTGTTGCCGTCGTTTCAAGCCCGTCGAAATTAACCTCATGCCGCCTGCCCTTAGTGGTACGGATAATAGCATGCATTTGGCCTCCTAAGTCAGGGCAAGCCACACCTATGCGGGATGGTGCCTGTGCAAGGTTGCTGGCGTGAAAATGGCCAGTGCTGATTCAAACACTTTATTCGCCCGTCTTCAGGGTTAAAATCCCCGGCTCAGTCTGGCAGTTTTCAGTTAGTGGCTGAGTTTTTCTGGACGCTATCGCACCGAAGCAACGACTGTCTTTTACGCCTACACCGGGGTTGAGAATAGATCGCTTGGCTTGCCGTGATGCAGCTGAACTTTCAGTCCGCAGGCTTTAAACTCACCCGCTTTAGCTTGTTGTTGTTTAGTTGGCTTGATTGAAAGCCTCATTACTGTTTTGATGATGTTAAAATTTTATATTTTCAGTTACTTGAAGTTGAGATACAGGCACCTAGCCGGAGCTCATTTTCCGTTCTACATTGTCTCTGGCTGTATCAACAAGGAAATATGTTCTATTGGTTGGCCGTCCCAATTTCATTGGACGTGCCTACAACGTCCTCGACCATCTAACAGAAAAGCCATTGAAATTTTGAAGGCCTTATGTTTCTAGGTAGAGTATATTACTAGTTAGTTTGGAATAGTTGATCGGTGCATAAAAATCTTGGAGTTCAGCTTTTTTGTTAAATGTTGTACGCATGTAATCGCAGGACTGCTTTTTTTTGACTTCACCTGTAATGACACCAATTTTTTTGAACACGATGGACTAGTGAGGAAGAAGGTATGGTTCGTATTTATCATGATCGTGCAAGTATATTGTATTAACTAAAGAAAGGTTTCGGCATTCTCTCTCCGCAAGAGGGCTCCCTCCTTTAGACAGCATGGACTGCCAGAGTATAGGGTATGTCTGTCTAACAATGAAAAGAACAAACATTACTGGCGTAAATAGTATTCCGCAACCAAGTCGAATGTCATTTCTAAAACCTATATGCAAATGTGATGCAGGATGTATTCCTGGATTGTGTTGGTCGGGACGATATTCATATCGTATAGGGGTGACATGCTGTTTTATTCCCTGTTCACAAATGTATTGCTCATATTCAGCCTTAAAAGCATCTCCGTCAGATTCATATGAGCCTCCTAGGTTTTCAAGAAAATTTGGATAAGTATCACCAGCATACGGGCACTCTAGGTATGTAAAACACACATAATCATCATCCCCGTTTATCTTGTTTTCAAAGCATATAAGAGAGTTGTCCTCAAGGTAAAACGTATAATAATAGCGCCTATATACTTCTGTCCAATATTTTTCATAGTCTAACCCCCTAAAGAATGCGCCGGGATTGCGAGGAGATGATTGGTTCGGGAAATACTCTTTAAGCAATCCAATCTCTTTTAAGAAATTGTTGCACTCATTGATTTGCGGATAGAAGAGTGAATCCTTCATCGCGACAACCTTTAATTTATTTTTTTGCTCAATAACAACATCCGTATTTTATCTTCGCCATATTGTTCGATCAATTTATCCATCTCTTTTTCTGCTGCTATGTCTGAAAATTTCTTAGAATCCATGTCATCCATAATCAACATTTCTGGTTCGGTGTAAGTAAACTCCATTCGAGGAAAAATAGTTTTTGCACTTTCCAGCTCTCTTCTAAACGTATTGGCAGCTTCACCTATTCCAGTTATATACACCCAGCCCTTTGCGCGAGTAAGAGCTGTGAAGATCATGTTTCGGTCGTTTTTTGACGAAAAAGGGCCTGAAACGGCATCAACCCCTAATACATAAACAGAGTATGCTTCATTGCCTTTTGCTTTATTTATTGTTGACAAGGTAACCATTCCTTCCTGTTCAAAATCACGTACTCCGTAGGAGTCTTGGTGGTTGTTGTGACTCGCTATCCCTAGTTCGTAGAGCTCAGAAGCCATACTGGCCAAATATTCTTTTGCGTGTCGATTGTCCAAAGTGACGACTAAAATATCATCGGGGCGCAAGCCTGATTCAATGTCTTGTTTAATTCTCCTGGAAACATGTTCAACTTCTAATTTAATGGTCTGGAATGCTGCACAAGACAAGATGTCGTCGCGTGTCTGAGCTTCTGATACTGACTTTAGACTGTTTTCTTCTGGACGGGAAATGACCATAAAATCCCCAACTTGAAAATTTCCTTGAAGCACATCGTAGCCCATGCTTTTCCAGCGCTCTTTGGACTCAAGCATTTGGACAATTTTTCCACCGCTATAAATGCCAAACCCTATAGCATGTGCACATACAATTATCTCTCTAGGATTTCTATAGCATTTATACAAAACAATATCGTCTTCGGAACATTTGATATCACTTCCAACAACATCACGTATGGCAGGAAGAGATGTTTGGAAAATATTTTGCAGCTCGTCATAAGCCCATGTAGTTCTATTGTCTTTTGTTGACTGTGCCACAAGTTTCACGAATGAATTTGGAAAATCTTGTCCTTCATCGATAAAAGAGTAGTCATATAAAATTTCAGGAGATGGTTTTTCTTTAAGAAATGCACTGCATATTTTATCAAAAGGGTTTCCCCCCATGTCGCGTGCCTGGCTAAGCGTGAGCGGTGTAATGCCATTTGCAATACACGCTTCATAATATACCCCTGGAACTGACCGTCCGCCCCATGAGTGCATTACTTTAATGCCATTTTCAAAGTCGGGACTTCCGTCTGAAAATTGCCTGTAGAATCGAGTAATAAGTTTCTGTACATGTTGATACAGGCTCTTTGTGTGAAACGTAAAAAGAATTGTGGCATTAGGATTTTCAATATGTGTTAAAGCGGCCTTCATTGCTAAAATTACTGTTTTTCCCGAGCCCGCTAGCCCCCGAATCCTTTGGACTCCTTCTTTTAGGATCATGTAGCCATGACGTTGTTGACGATCAAATTTTGTTATCTCAGCTTCAAGTTTGTTGGCGAGATCACCACGCGAACCACTGGCGACATTTCGACGTGGCTTTACCCTTATTAAGCCATTAGCACCATCTATTGTTCCAATAAGCCTGTCGTATATATCGTTGCCAATATCTGCGTTGCCTTTTTTTAAAGCTTCAACAAAAATATGCTCTGTACGAGCGATTTCTGTTTCTGTTTTGGGCAAGACGCAATCAATAACAAGATCAGGACAATATAATATTGACTCAAGATTGAATAAAAGTGTAGTTCTGCCAGATTTTAGCTCTTTTTCTTTGACCAGTTTTGAATAAATATGGTCGTATAGTGTCTCTAATTGTTCAAGATCCTCGCATATTGTAGCGCAGTCATTTCTAGAATCTGACAAGCCAACTAAAAAGACGCCTCGATTCTGCGAAATAATAAGAATTTTAGATCTTACAATTTGACCTTCAGTGGTGTTGAATATCGGAAAGTCGCAAAATACATGGGAGTCACCTAGGTTTAATTCGTTTTCTCGCGTTTTTAATATGCTTCTTACGTTGTCTGCAAGGGGAGACTTTCTGAATGAGTTTTCATCAGGAATAAAATTAAGAGCCATGACTGATTCCTATTTATGTTTTTCCAATTGAAGCCAATATGTGTACGCCACTTGATATTAGCTCTTTTGGTCTTTGGAGGCTACGCATTCAACTGCTGCCGAAAGCCGGTAAACACATGCCGTATCATCGTCACACCTTCGAGCACCACCATGGGATCAGGAGCGGAACCATATTTCATTATCTGCTTACTTCTCCTTCACCCCTGAATCATTTGGCCATTAAGCCATGCAATGCTTTGATAAATTTCGCCGAAAAGAAAGGTATTCCATTCAGTTCCTGAAGTGAGACTGGACGCCAATATGGTCAAAGCCATGGATGGCCTCCGGAGGGGGACAAGCCCTGACGAAACTAAATTCATGCTTAAGCCCCGCGCGGTTATGATCCGGAGAAGTGTCCGGAAGTTCTATAGACACTCGGCTAAGCGGTAAAACGTCCCGAACATGGAACGCAAACAACAATATAGTGGTGTCGAAGTTTTACTCGGAGCGCTGCTCGGTTTTTACCAACTCCGACGAACACATGACTTCTTCCCAGAGTTCATCATATATGATCGTAGACGTTTATTCGAACATAGTTCAGAAAATTATAGGTGCGTGGTTGTCAGGCTTGTCAAATGTCGAATCCAGGTGCGGGGCATACGCTCCACGGGTTGCCCAAGGTGGTTTCAAATACTCCCCTGCGATCGTGTTTTCAAGGCTAAGGGATTAATACTTATAAAAAAGCCTTGTTTTAGCAGGGATAGCATGTCCAAACTCCTGGGCAAATAAATATCCCTACGTTTTGCGTGATATAACAGGATGTTGCGACTACTGCGTATCTTTTGTTGTCCAGTGATTGTGATCTAAAACCATTCTGAGTATCGCAAGCCACTAAATCATACAGCAACCCCACCCCCAGTGGGGTCTGACGGGTGGGTGAAGAACCCCCCGCCCCCTCCATGCCCAGGCATCTTCCGCCGGTCGTTTGGTCCATTCGCCATTGTAGTGTAATATGCAAGCAGTTGTTCTTTGAAAACTTGCTTGCGTGTTTATTCTACCATTTCTGGCTGGCTCGCTTACGGGAGCAAAGCCATGAACGCAATGAAGTCAAACGCCCTCACCCCCGCTGAAGATTCGGACATTACGGATTACATCAAGAGTGGCGTCATCGTTATCGAAGGCTACAACTATCCAGTTGTTCCTGACGTACTGTCTCAGGACGTCTTCAACTCATTGCCTCCCATTGCCAAGCACGCCTTGCTGTATGGCTTCAAGAAGAAGCTGGTTGATGCCGTGGCCGGCAAGGGTGACGCGAAGGGCTACACCAAGGAGCGTAGGGCCGAAGTGATCGGGAAGGTTTACCGCCGACTGACCGAGGAAAAGGTTTGGAACAAGGGCGCGTTCGGAGAAGTCGGGCGCAAGGCCAAGACGATTGCCGACAAGGCCCTCGACTTGGGGCTGGAGTTCACTGAGCAAGAGCGGGCGTTTCTGGCCAAGCTTGCCCAGGCCGAAGAAGGACGTAAGGCAGCCGCAAAGAAGGCTAAGGCCGCTGCGAAGTAGCACAACCTACTTAAACCTTGAACAAAGCGAGTCAGCAAGAAATGGTGGAATGGGTAAAAACGACCCAACGCATATACGCCCATTTTAGCCCCGTTCGGGCGCGGGGTGGTGTTTGGTCCGGGCGACGGGGCAAACGTCGATTGTGGGCCATTGTGGGGCGTTGTCGGGGCGTGTCGCCCGAACCGGATCGGCGTGGTGGCCGATAGGGTCATTCCCGGTCATGGCTTCATGGCGGACCGTCCGGGGGCGTGGCCCAAAAGCGCGGGGCAATGGCGGGGCAAAATCGGGAGGCAAAGAAAAAAGGGTTAGGCAAATTTGCCTAACCCTTTGAAATTCTTGGTGCGCCCGGCAGGATTCGAACCTGCGACCTACGGATTCGTAGTCCGGCACTCTATCCAGCTGAGCTACGGGCGCGCCGAGAAGGAGGTATCTACGGAAAGACCCCGGGACCGTCAACAAGTTTTTGCCGCCCGCTCCATTTTTTTCCGTTTCCAGGGTTGAACCGCTCCCCAAGGGCTTTGAAATAGTAATTGTGGAAACTGGTTATTCGCAAAGAGCCGCGTTCAAAGGAAAGCGGCTGGCGACCTTGGCCCAGGCGGGCCGAGAATTTTGCAAAAAAAAGCCGCCCCGGCGTGCGGAGCGGCTTTCAAGGCCCTGAGAGAGTGGAGCGTTACTCGCTCACCACCTCGGCCTTCTCGATCACCACCGGCACGACCGGCACGTTCTCGTGGAAGCCCTTGGTCATGGTCGGCACGGCCTTGATGGCGTCCACCACTTCCTGGCCCGAGGTGACCTTGCCGAAAACGGCGTAGCCCCAACCCTGGGGGTTCTTGCCGGTGTGGTCCAAAAAGCCGTTGTCGGCCACGTTGATGAAGAACTGGGCCGTGGCCGAATGCGGATCGCCCGTGCGGGCCATGGCCACGGTGTAGGCCTTGTTTTTGAGCCCATTGTCGGCTTCGTTCTGGATCGGGGCGTCGGTGCCCTTTTCCTTCATGTTCTTGTCCATGCCGCCGCCCTGGACCATGAAGCCGTTGATCACCCGGTGAAAGATCAGGCCGTCGTAGTGGCCCTTTTTCACGTAGTTCAGGAAATTGGCCGTGGTGGCCGGGGCCTTTTCCTTGTCCAGCTCGATGACGATATCGCCTTTGTTGGTCGTCAATTTGACCACAGGATTGCCTCCCTTGGCCCAGGCGGCGGATACGCCCCCCAGGGTTGCGGCCAGAACGCAGCACAGGGCGAGAATCGCCCGCAGCCAACTCGAACGGCCTTTTGAAACCATAACGTCGACCTCCCGAAAAAGTTTTACCGCCCTATGAAAATTTTTCAATTTCGTCGAGCAAAAAAATAGTCACCCTGGACGGTTGCCAATTTTCGCCATTCGCGTCAATGATTCCGACACTTTTTCACCGCGTAACCGGCCACCGCAAAAGCGAGTCGAACATGGGACGCAATCGTGTCGTTGTCTATCCGGACTGGTGCAAGGGCTGCGGCATATGCGCCGCGTTTTGCCCCAAGAAGGTCTTTGCCGTGGGCCAGGACGGCAAGGCCCGTGTCGTAAACGAGGAAGCCTGTGTCAACTGCGGTTTTTGCGAACCGCATTGCCCGGATTTCGCCGTTCTGGTCATCCCAGGCGAAACTGACCAGACGCCGTGTCCGTCGGAAACGGCGCAAGACCCGGCCGATCAAACCGCCGCCAAGGAGGTCAAGCCGTGACCGCCCCCCGCAAGAAACGCCGCGAAGCCTTTCTCCTTGGCAACGAGGCCGTGGTGGAAGGAGCGCTGGCCGCCGGCTGCACCTTCTACGCCGGCTACCCCATCACGCCTTCCACGGAAATCATGGAGTGCATGGCCAAGCGCCTGCCCCATGTGCCCGACGGGGCCTTCATTCAGATGGAGGACGAAATCGCCTCCATGGGCGCGGTCATCGGCGCGTCCCTGGCCGGGCGCAAGGCCATGACCGCCACCTCCGGCCCGGGTTTTTCGCTCATGCAGGAGCAGATCGGCTACGCCGCCATGACCGAGACCCCGCTGGTGCTCGTCAACGTCATGCGCGGCGGGGCCAGCACCGGCCTGCCGACAAGCCCCGGCCAGGGCGACGTCCAGCAGGCCCGCTGGGGGGCGCATGGCGACCATCCCATCATCGTGCTCTCGGCCACCGACGTGCCCGAGTGCGTGGAGATGACCGTCGCCGCGTTTAATTTCGCCGAGAAGTACCGCAGCCCGGTCATCCTGCTCCTCGATGAAATTACCGCCCACACCCGGGAAAAGATCGAGCTGCCCGAACCCGGCGACTTCGAGGTGTTCTCGCGCCTGACCCCGACCATGCCGCCCGAGTGGTACAAGCCCTACGAGGAGACCATGCGCGGCGTGCCGCCCATGCCGCCCATCGGCTCGGGCTACCGCTTCCACGTCACCGGGCTGACCCACGATCCGCTGGGCTTCCCCACCAGCCGCCCCGAAGAGGTGCGCGCGCTGACCGAACGCCAGTTCCGCAAGATCGACCGCTTCTTTGAGGACATCCAGATCGTGGAGCATGTCGATACGGCCGACGCCGAGGTGGTGGTCATCGCCTACGGCTGCGTGGCCCGTTCGGCCAGGCTGGCCGTCAAGCAGGCCCGGGAGGCCGGGGTTCGGGCCGGCCTTTTGGTGCTCAAGACCCTGTACCCCTTCCCGCGCCGCCATGTGGAGCCGATGCTGCGCAACTGCCGGCTGGCGGTGGTGCCCGAGCTTAACATGGGCCAGCTCTCCCGGGAGGTCAAACGGGTCAACGAAGGCTACACCACCGTGCGCACGATCAACCGCATCGACGGGCAGATCATTACGCCCTCCCAGATCCTCAAGGAGATCGCGTGACATGGCTGAAATAACCCAACTCATCCATCAGTACCTGCGGCACAACAAGAAGTTTCCGCTGGTCTTCTGTCCGGGTTGCGGCCACGGCATCGTGCTCGGGTCCCTGGTGCGCAGCGTCCACGCCCTGGGCCTGGCCAAGGACGACGTGGTCATCGTGGCCGGCATCGGCTGCTCGGGCCGCATCGCCGCCTACGTCGATTTCAACACCGTCCACACCACCCACGGCCGGGCGCTCACCGTGGCCACCGGCATCAAGATGGCCAACCCCAAGCTCACCGTCATCGCGGTCATGGGCGACGGCGACGCCTTTTCCATCGGCGGCAACCATCTGATCCACGCCGCCCGGCGCAACATCGGCGTCACGGCGCTTGTGCTCAACAACTTCATCTACGGCATGACCGGCGGCCAGTGCTCCTCCACCACCCCCGAAGGGGCCTATTCCCATACCTGCCCCCAGGGGCAGCTGGAAAGCGCCTTCGACATCGTGGAGCTGACCAGGGCGGCCGGCGCGGCCGGGGTGTCCCGGGGCACGGTCTACCACGTCAAGGAACTCGACGCCCTGATGGCCGAGGCCATCTCGCGCCCGGGGTTCAACCTCGTCGAGGCGCTGACCCCGTGCTTCACCCAGTACGGGCGCGGCAACGGCTTTAAAAGCGCCGTGGAGATGTTCAAGTGGCTCAAGTCCTCCTGTTTGCCGGTGGAGCGCTACGAAAAGCTTGAGGACCGCACGGGCAAGCTCCCCATCGGGACCTTCGTGCGCCGCGACGTGGACGGCCTGGAGACGCGCTGGGCGAACATGCGGCAGGCCCTTGCCGCCAAGAAGGGAGGTGCGGCATGACCGGCGCGCCCAAGGACAAGACCCCGGCCAAGCCCGCCAAGGCGGCCACGGCCAAGGCGGCTGCGGCCAAAGCGGCCAACGGCAATGGGAACGGCAACGGCAACGGGCAGACCCTGGCCCGCTACGAGATCCGGCTGTCAGGCCTGGGCGGCCAGGGCATCCTGACCATGGGCAAGCTCTTGGGCCAGGCCCTGGCCATCGGCCACGGCTACTACGTCACCCAGACCCAGAGCTATGGCCCCGAGGCCCGGGGCGGGGCCAGCCGGGCCGACCTCGTGGTCAGCTCCGAACCCATCAGCTACCCCAAGACCGAATACCTCGACCTGCTCGTGGCCCTGTCCCAGGAGGCTGCGGCCAGCTATTACTCGTATTTGAAGCCGCGCGGGGCGCTGCTTATCGACGCTGATCTGGTGCGCCAAAGCCCGTCCAGCGTGGCCCTGGCCCTACCCTTTACGCGTCTGGCCCGGGAGAAGGTGGGCGTGCCCCAGGCCACCAACGTGGTGGCCCTTGGCGCGGTGGCCTATCTGCTCCCTTTTGCCCGCATCGAAGCCATGCGCAAGAGCCTTAAGGAATCGCTGCCGGAGAAGATCCGCGAGGCCAACATCAAGGCCCTCAATCTCGGCTACCAGGAGGCAAAAAAGCGTCTGGGCGAACCTATCGCCTTGCCGGACCCGGACGGCGGCGACGACATCCAGGCGGCGCGCATGGATTTGACCGAGATCATGACCGAGGATTAGCCGGCTTATCGCTCCCGGGGCTGGCGTTTTGGCGCTAAAACGGGCAAGAAGGAACATCGCCAAACCCCGTCGCGCCAACCCGCAAGGAGCCTGGGCCATGCTGTTGACCGAACACGCCGGCAAGGAACTGCTGGCCGAAGCCGCCATTGCCGTGCCCCCCGGCGTCGCCCTGGAACCGGACGACGCCGGGGCGGCCATGCCGCCTTTTCCCGGACCGTATTTCCTCAAAGCCCAAGTGCTCGGCGGCGGCCGGGGCAAGGCCGGCGGCGTTTTGCCCGTGGCCGAGGCCTCGGGGCTAGCCGAAGCGGCCAGGACCCTTTTTTCCAGCACCTTCGGCGGCGTCAGGCCGCCTTTTTTGCGCCTGGAGGCGGCCGTGCCCCATGAGCGCGCTTTCTACCTGTCCCTGGGCGTCTCCCGGCAGCGTAAGGGCTTTTGTCTCACCATCGGCCGGCAGGGCGGGGTGGACGTGGAAGCCCTGGCCGGCACGGACGCGCTGCTCGTCATCGACGTGCCGCCAAGCCTCGTCTGTCCGCCCTATGCGGCCCGGGCGGCGTTTTTTCATTTGGGGCTGCCCGCCGAGGCCTATGCGCCTTTCGAGACCTTGCTGTCCCGGCTTTTCGGGGTCGTGGCCGACAACGGACTGCTCCTGGCCGAGATCAATCCCCTGGCCTACTGCGCCGGGGAGCGTTTCGTGGCCCTGGACGCCAAGGTGACCATCGACGACAACGTGGCCACCTTGCGCCCGGCCCTGGCCCGCTACCGCGACGACCGCTTCGCCACCCCGGCCGAGGGCCGCGCCGCCGAACAGCGCCTGTCCTTCGTCAGCCTGCCCGGCCGGGTGGGGCTGGTGGCCAATGGCGCGGGCCTGGCCATGGCCACCATGGACGCCCTGGAGGCGGCTGGACTGCCGGCGGCCAATTTTCTCGATTTCGGAGGCACAGCCGACGCCGCGCGCCTGCGCGTCGCCTTTGATCTCCTTTTCGCCGATCCGGCCGTGGAGGCCTGCTGCGTCAACATGTACGGCGGCATCCTGTCCTGCGCCGACGTGGCCGAGGCCATGGCCTGCGCCCTGGACGGGGATGACGGGCGGCCGGTGGTGGTGCGGTTCGCCGGCAACGCGGCCAAGGCTGGCATGGAGCGACTGCGGGCCATGCCCGGAAACCGGGTGCGGGTGGCCGAGGACATGGACCAGGCCGTGGTCATGCTGGCTGAGGCCGTGGACCCGGGTAAACTGCGTCCGGTGGACGCCTTGGCCGGCGTCTGCCCGACGCCGAGGGCAGGGTGCGAAACGGCGCGGCATCGTGGCCAAGCCTGTCCCCAGCGACTCCCGTTGCCGAGCCTGCTGGACCTTGGCCCGGACAGCGGCGTGCTGGTGCAAGGGCTGACCGGCCGGGCCGGACGGGCCCATGCCCGCCGGATGCGGGCCTACGGCACTCCGGTGGTGGCCGGGGTGACGCCGTTTCGGGGCGGCAGCGAAGTGGACGGCCTGCCGGTCTACGACACCGTGGCCGAGGCCATGGGCCGACACGACATCGCGCTGTCCGTCATCTTCGTGCCGGCCGCCGGCGCGGCCGACGCCATCGAGGAAGCGGCCGCCGCCGGCGTGGCGCGCATCGTGTGCATCACCGACGGCATCCCCCAGCGCGACATGCTGTCCGTGCGCGCTGCCCTGGCCGGACGGCAAACGACGCTGGTCGGCCCCAACACGCCAGGGCTCATCCTGCCGGGCCAGTGGTTCTCGGCCGGCATCATGCCCACCGAACCCTTCACGCCCGGTCCGGTGGCGATTTTTTCTCGAAGCGGCACGCTGACCTACGAGGTGGCCTCGCGGCTCACGGCGGCGGGCATCGGCCAGGCTCTGGCCGCCGGCATGGGCGGCGATCCGTTCGGCGGGGCGGGATTTGTGGAGCTGTGCGAGATGGTGCGCGACGACGCCCGGGTACGGGCGGTGATGGTCATCGGCGAAGTGGGGGGGACGGCCGAGGAGGAACTGGCCGAATACGTGGCAAGCACGAAATATCCCAAGCCGGTGGCGGCCTTTGTGGCCGGCGTAAGCGCGCCGCCGGGCCGCACCTTGGGCCATGCCGGGGCGCTGTTGGAGCGTCCTGGCGGCGTGGCGGCCAAACTGGCCTGCCTGGCCCGGGCCGGCATACCGGTGTGCGAGGAATTGGGCGAAGTGGCCGGGGTCATGGCCGAGGCGCTATGTCGGGGGTGAGCGGGGCCTGAACCTGGCGAATCAGCCCAAAAAAGAACGCGCCCCTAAAGGCGCGTTCCCAAGAAATTTGGCGTTCGCCAGGGCGCGAGGTCAGGGCTTGACCGGCGGCGCGGCCTGCTCACCCTTGGCGTCCTTTTTCTCGCGCTTGGGGCGCACATATCCTTTGTACTTGTCCTCGATCTTGGTCTTTTCCTTGGCGAACACGGCTGCGTCTTTTGCATGTTCCTTTTCCACCCAGCTCCGGTAGCGGGCTTCGGCCGCGTCGGAACGAGCCGACGAGGCTGGAGCCGGCGCAGGCTTGGCCGGAGCGGAGGCCGGCTTGTCCCCGGCGGGGGCGGCGGGCGGTTGCTGCCCAAAGGCGGCCGGAGCGCATAAACAAAGCGACAGAACCAGAAACGCCGATGCGGCGGATATACGCATGTCTTCTCCCGGGCGGTCATAACGGGGCCGCGAATTGTGAGCCGGACATAATCATATTTTCCCTGGTCCGGCAATGGTCGCCAGTAACGCAGCCCCGGAAAAGCGTTGGGGAAATGAAGCTTTACCCTAGTCTTTTGAACCAGAATGGTCTAGAATGAAGCAATGTGGGATTCTGTTGCCGCCCGCGCTGATCCGGCGCTTTTCGGGGCCATGGCCGATGCTTCCCCGGACCTTTTTTTCTACAAAGATTCCGGGCTGGTCTATCGCTACGTCAACCGTTCGTTTTGTGCGCTTTTCGACATCGATTCCTCGGAAATTCTGGGTCGCGTCGACGATGACGCCTTTCCCCAGCCCAGCGCCCGACGGCATCGCCAGGCCGATCTGGCCGTGCTTGCTTCCCGCCGCTCCCAGACGTTTGAATATGTTGTCGAACGCGGCGACCGTTCGGTCTGGCTCCAAGTGCTCAAAACACCGGTACTGGGAACCGACGGCGCGGTGGAAGGCATTTTCTGCGTCGCCCGCAACATCACCGCCATCAAGGCCGCCGAAGATCAAAACCGTCGCACCGTGGCCGTACTGGAGCGCGACGCCGTTGACCGAGAAGAGGAGTTGCGGCGCACCAACGAGGAACTGCGCCGTCTGGCCGCTGAACGGCTCAAGGCGGAAAAAGCCCTGGAAGAGTCGCACCGAAGCCTCAATTGCATCTTCGAAAACAGCCCCATTGGCATTGCCTTTGTCACGGACCGTATCGTACGCCGGGCCAACCCCCGCTTCCATCAGCTCTATGCCCTGGAGCCAGGCCAGGCGGTTGGCTTGCCGACGGCGGATTTTTATCCCGATGCCGAAGCCTACGAGGCCTTTGGCCGGGAATACTATCCGGCGCTGGGGGCTGGCGAGCGGGTGGATGTGGTTCGCGTCATGCGACGCCATGACGGCACGGAGTTCTGGTGCCGCATCATCGGCCAGGTGCTGGATGCCGCCCGGCCCCAGGACGGTTCCATCTGGCTTATGGAAGACGTCACCGAGCGCCGGCTGGCCGAGGAGGCGACCCTGGCCGCCGAGCGCCTCAAGCGCGAATTCATGGACAACATGTCCCACGAAATACGCACGCCCCTAAACGGCATCCTGGGCATGGCCGAGGTGCTGTCGGCCGGGCTTACCGACCCGCAGCAGCGCGAGATGCTTGAGACTCTCAAAGACTCCGGGCGCTCCCTGGCGGCCTTGCTGGAAAACGTCCTGGATTTCGCCCGGCTCGACGCCGGGGACGTGGTCAGCCGGCGCGCGGCGTTTTCCCTGGTCAATCTGATCGAGGGCGTGGCCGCTTCCTTTGCCGGCGCGGCCATGCAAAAAGGCCTGCATCTGTCCTGGCGCGCCCAGCCGTCAACGCCGGAACTCGTGGTCGGCGACGGCGGCGGCTTGCGTCAGATTCTGGCCGCCCTGGTCAGCAACGCCGTCAAGTTCACCGACGCCGGCGCCATCGAAATCGTGGCCGAGGCCCGGCTTCCCCAGGCCGCGTCCCGTGACGGCCAGGCAACGGTTTTGGTGAGTCTGGCCGTGCACGACACCGGCATCGGCCTGGCTCCCGAGCAGATAAGCGCCATTTTCGCGCCGTTTCGCCAGGTGGACGGCAGCAAGACCAGACGCCATGGCGGCGCGGGCCTGGGCTTGGCCATTGCCGGCAAGCTGGCCGCCGCCATGGGCGGCGAACTTGCAGTGGACAGCGAACCGGGCCGGGGCAGCGTGTTTCGTTTTACCGCGCCTTTCGAAGTCCAGACGACTACCGACTCCTAACCACCACTGCTTATCGCTAACGCGCCGGTTGGTTTCCCCTGGTCCCGGGGGAGCGACGGGCCACGTCCTTTTTACAAGACGAGCTGGGTGGGCTGACCCGGGCCGGCGCTGGCGACCAGCCCCGGCGGCGGTTCCAGGGCGAGCAGGGGGGCGACGTCGGCCGGGGCCGAGCGGAGCGGGTCGAGCCAGTCGGCCATGGCTGCCGACGGGACAATGAGCGGCATGCGGTCGTGGACCGAAGCCGCCGCCCCAACCGCCGGCCGGGTGAGGATGGCGACGGTGTCCTTGACCTCGCCGGCGGCGGTGACGGCCCGCTCGTAGAGCGCGCCCAGGGCCAGCACCGGCCGGCCCGGGATGCTCAGGAAAAATCTGGTCTTGCGTCCACCGGCGTCGCCGCGCCATTCGAAATAGCCGCTGGCCGGGACCAGACAGCGGCGGTAGCGGACGGCGGCGCGAAAGGACGGCAAGGTCAGGGCCGTCTCGCCGCGGGCGTTGATCATGGGCCGGGATTTGGCCGAATCAGCCAAGAAAACCGGCACAAATCCCCATCGAAACAGTCCGGCCATGCGCCGGCCCGATTCCCGGGCCGTGAACACGGCTTCGATGAGCTGGGAAGGATAGATTTCCGGCCGGGGCGGGACATCAGGCAAGTCCGGCACGCCCAGGGCTTCGGCCACGAGCCGTCGCGGCACGGCCAGGGCGAATCGTCCGCACATGGGATTTCCTCCGTTTTGGGTCCGGGTTTTGCTAGGCCTGGGGAGTAAAGTGGACCCCAACGCCAGGAAATACGGCTGATGTTTCAAATCGCATGTTATTTCAATGGAATGCATGTCTCGGCCTGGGCCAGGCCTGATCAGGGCGCGGTGTTTGATGCTGCATTTGTAACAAAGTCAAACCCATGATATCGCCACCCCCGCCGCTCCCGTCTCCCGGTGATCCGGACTGCGAGTACCAGCCCATTCCCGTGGGCCACCTTTTCCCCCATGCGCCGGGGGATTTCCAGGTCTTTTTGCGCCATGGCGACAATCATACCCTGTTTGCCAGGGTCGGCGAGACGGTCACCGGGCTGCGTCGTGAAATGCTTGCCGATTACGGCGTGCGCACGGTCTACATCCACCGCGACGAGCGGGACCGCTACCGGGACTACATGCGCCGCCATCTGCCCGGGGCGCTTTTGGGGCCGCATCTGCCCATCGCCGAAAAGGCCGCCATTTTCTACCACAATTGCTGCGACATCGTGCGCGACCTCATCCGCGAGCGTCTTCCCCAGGCCGTTTCCGACGTCCATGGCCGGCTGTTTGTCGGCTATGCCCGGGACAGCGTGGCCTTTTTGTGCTCCGAGGCCGGCTTGGCCCGCATGGGGGCGCTGATGGCCCATGATTACGATGTCTACAGCCACGGCGTGCATGTCTTTGTGTACACGGTCTATCTGCTGCGCGCCCTGGGCTTGCCCCAGGGGGCCATTGTCCAGGCCGGAGTGGGGGCGCTGCTCCATGACGCCGGCAAGGAAGGCGTGGACCCGGCCATTTTGACCAAGCCCGGCCGGCTTTCCCGGGAGGAGTTCGACGCCGTGCGCGAGCATCCGGTCCTTGGGGCGCGGCTTTGCCGCAGCCTTGGGCTGTCGCGTCTGGCCCAGGAGTGCATTCTCATGCATCACGAAAAACTCGACGGCCGAGGCTATCCGGCTGGGCTTTCCGGCGAGGCCATCCCGGTGCACGCCCGGGCCGTGTCCCTGGCCGATGTCTACGACGCCCTGACCTCCCGGCGCTGCTACGCCGACGCGGTCACGCCCTTCGAGGCCCTGCGCATCATGCGTCATGAGATGGCCGGCTCTTTCGATCTCGACCTCTACAAGCGGTTTGTCATGTTGCTCAGCGGCGCGGCCCTGGTCTGAGTCTTGCTTCCGGCAGGAGACCTCGGTACCGTCGTGGGATACTCGCCGAGATTCTTGCCGCCTGCGGCCCCAACCTTGTTGGGACACGGGACGCCATCGGGCGAGGCTGTCCGGGGAAACCCGGCCGCCGCAAAAGGAGCGTTCCATGCCCACCATCACGCCCCGTATCGCCACGGTGCTGCCGCAGTCCGGCAAACGCTTTCATTGGCTGTTGGCCGCGTTGCTGTTCCAGATTGTGGCCTCGCCTTTTGTCGTCGGCGCGGCTTCGCTGATCCTGCAGGATTTCCTGTTTCTGGCCATCCTGCTGGCGGCGCTTGGAGCCGTCAACCATACGCCGTTGCGCCGGTTCAACAGCCTGTTGGCGTTGATTTGCTCCGCTGCGGTCGTCTTGAAATACAGTTTCCCGGATTGGTATCTGGATGTGGCGGTCAGCCTGCTTGGGGCCATGGTCATCCTGTCCACGGCCGTGGAGATGGTCAACTACCTGTCGCGGCAGCGCCGGGTGGATCTGGATACGGTGCTTGGCGGACTGTGCGTCTACCTTTTCATGGGCGCGCTCTGGCTCATCCTCTATACGTTGGCTGTGCAGTTCGATCCCCTGGCCTTCGACTTCACGGTTCACGGCCGGAATTTGTCGCTTCGCCATCGCGACAGCCTGCTGCTGTTTTTCAGCTACGTGACGCTTTTGACCACCGGATACGGCGACGTGGTGCCGATTTCCCCCATGGCCCGCACCTTGGCCATCCTGGAAGGCATTTGCGGCCAGTTTTACCTGGTCTTTTTCATGGCCCGGCTGGTGGGGCTGCATGTGGCCGAAAAGGGCGGGGCGGCCCCTTCCTCGTCCCATTCCGAGGAAGGCTAATGCCGTTGACGCCCGCTCCCTGGCCTCTCTCCGGCAAGGATTGACTAGGCCTAAAACGCCGCCAATATCCCCACCACAGCACCCGTGGACAGCGAGGCCAGCACGCCGCCAATAAGCGCCCGGCCGCCCAGGGCCGTGATCTCGGCCTTGCGCGACGGGCAGATGGCCGTCATGCCGGCGAGCAAAATCCCCACCGACCCGCAATTGGCGAAGCTGCACATGGCGTAGGTCAGGATCAGCCGGGCGTGTTCGGAAAGGGCTTCCGGCGGCAGCTTGGCCATGTCGATAAAGGCGATGAATTCGTTGAGTACGATTTTGGTGCCCAAAAGCGAGCCGGCCGTGGCCGCCTCGGCCCAAGGCACGCCGATGAGCCAGGCGGCCGGGGCCATGGCCACGCCGAGCATCCGCTCCAGGGTCAGCGGCGTGCCGGCGACGCCTGGCAGCGCGCCGAGCAGGATGTTGGCCAGTTTCACCAGGGCCACGAAAACCAGCAGCGTGGCGATGATGCTCCAAAAGAGCTTGAGCCCGTCGGCCGTGCCCGAAACCACGGCGTCCATGCTGCCCGAGGCCGGGGACTTGGGTATCTTGCGGCCAAGGGTCGGTTCCTTGGTTTCCGGCAGCATGAGGCCGGCGATTAACAGCGCCGCCGGGGCATGGATGACCGAGGCGGTGAGGATATGACCCAGGGCGTCGGGGATGATGCCTTTTAACACTGTTGCGTAGAGCATGAGCATGGTGCCGGCGATGCAGGACATGCCCGTGGCCATCATGGCGAAGAGTTCGCTGCGGGTGATGCGCTCCATGTAGGGGCGGATGAGAAGCGGCGCTTCGATCATGCCGAGGAAGATGCAGCCCCCGGCCCCAACGCCCAGCACGCCGCCGATGCCCATGGCCCGTTCGAGAATCAACGAAAAGCCCCGCACCACATGGGGCAGGACACGCCAATAGTAGAGCAGCGAGGCCAGGGCGGCGATGACGATGACCAGCGGCAGGGCCTGGAACCCCAGGATGAAGGCCGAGCCCGGGTCGGTGACGGCATAGGGGGCCGGGCCGCCGCCCACAAAGCCAAAGACGAAGGCCGTGCCGGCCCGTGTGGCTTCGTCCATGGCCGCCACCACGGCGTTGAGCGCCATGAACACGCCACGCAAGAACGGGGCCTTGAGCATGAGGGCGGCCAGCACGAACTGCAAGGCCAGCCCACCGACACACATGCGCCAGGGAATCACGCCCCGGCGTTCGCTTATAAGGCCGGCGACAAGCAAGATGACGCAAAGGCCGAGCAAAGGCTGCAACATGGCGGTTTCCTGGGAGGCGGCGGTTTAGAACATGCTCCAGAGCATCCGGGTGGCCATGGCCAGCAGGAACACGGCAAAAAAGCGCTTAAGCGTCGATACCGGCAGCTTGTGGGCCAGTTTCGCGCCGTAAGGGGCGGTCAGCACGCTCACCGCGGCCACGCCGACAAGGGCCGGCAGATAGATGTAGCCAAAGGACAGGGACGGCAGATTCGGCGCGCCAAAGCCGTTGATGATGTAGCCGATGGTTCCGGCCAGGGCGATGGGGAAGCCGATGGCCGCCGAGGTGCCCACGGCCGTGTGCATGGCCACGTTGCACCAGACCATAAACGGCACCGACATGGTGCCGCCGCCGATGCCGACCAGGCTTGACACCGCGCCGATGGCCAGCCCGGCCCCGAACATGCCGAGCTTGCCCGGAATCTGGCGGTGGGCCTTGGGCTTGATGTTGAGCAGCATCTGGATGGAGACGTAGTAGAGGAAGGCCACGAAAAAGCCCTTGAGAAAGCCCGTGGACAGCTTGGCCGCCACGCAGGAGCCCAAAAAGGTGCCGACCAGGATGCCCGGGGTGATGGCCTTGACGATGGGCCACACCACCGCGCCCCGGCGATGGTGGGCGCGAAGGCTCGATACCGAGGTGAACATGATGGCGGCCAGGGACGTGCCCAGAGCCATCTGCATGATGAGTTCCTGGGAGAACCCCTGGGCGGTAAAAAACCAGAACAGGGCCGGGACCACGACAATGCCGCCGCCCACCCCGAGCAGACCGGCGATGATGCCGGCGAAAGCGCCGAAGACAAGATAGGCCAGCAGAAACGACAGTGACGGCATGGCAGGCTCCTTAAGGGAAGGAATAAGGGCTGCCTGTAACGGAATATGCCGTCATTGAAAAGGGTTGTGAAAGCTCAGGGCAAGGAAAAACCCCGGCCGCCACGGGAAAGCGGCCGGGGAAAAGCAAAAGCGGTCTAGGCGATGCCGTAGCCGCTGATGTGCTTCATGTATTCGTCGACCTCGTGGGCCAGGTGATTGAACAGCTTGTTGACGCCGTTGTCCGGCTCCGAGCCGATCTTGGCGAAGACGTTGCCGGCCTTGGCGTAGGCCTCTTCGAAAGCGTCGTCCCCGAGTCCGGACATTTCCTTGGCCTCTTCCTTGGTCAGATGACCGGTATGGACGAAATAGGCGCAAACAACGGCGTTGACTTTCCGGATGGGTTCTTTTTTGGGCATGAGCGGACTCCTTGTGAAAGCGGGCGTAAAGTTATGCCTGTGAAACTACGGCATTTGCGCCCGGAAATGCAAGGCCCTGGCGCAAAAAAAGCCAGCGGTCGCCGCAGGGTCGCGGTCTAACCCGCCGGACACCGGTCGGCCAGGGGCTTGATGTCGATCACGGGCGTGCCGTCCAGGGCCTCCAGGGCGTCGATGGTCAGCACGTTGCCCGCAACGGCGGTCAGGCGCACCTGGTGCAGGCCGATGGGGTTGGGCCGGTCCGGAGAGCGGGTGGAAAACACGCCGGTCAGGGGCCGGGAGCGGTCGCGGCGGGGATGCACGGCCTGGCAGGAGCGGTCGGCCTGGTGGAACCAGGTGAAAAGCAGGATTTCCTGGCCCGGGGTCAGATCCTTGGCCGCCTTGGCGTAGGCCGGGTCCAGGACGACCGTGGCCGGCGGGGCGTTTTCCGTCTCGAACTTGGGAGCGGTGGCCTTGTCGGTCAGTACGGAACGCACCACGCCGACGGCGTAAAGGGTCATATCCATTGGAAGCCTCCTTTATCCTGCGGCCTCAGCTCCTTTGGGTGGAGCCGACATAGATGCCGGCTAGGGCCAGGGCCACGCCGGCCAGTTCGACCGGGCCGGTGGGTTTGGCGAAAAAGAGCACGTCCCAGACATAGGACAGGGTGGGCTGGAGCAGGAGCACCAGCCCGGCCAGGGCCGGCCGGGCCCCGGCCAGACCGTGGGAAATGGACAGCCAGCCGATGCCCTGGCCGATGACGCCAAGGCCCACAAGCGCCCAGACGCTAACGGTCGTGGGCAGGGCCAGGGAGTCGCCGCCAAGGACGGCCACCGGGCCGAGCAGGGCGGCTCCGGCCAGGGACAGCACGGCCATGGCCGCCATGGGGCCGGCCCGGCCCTGGTCGGTGACGGCCTTTTTGAGCGTCAGGATGAAAAGCCCGTAGAACACGGCCGTGGCCAGGCCGTAGCCCACGCCCAGGCGAAATTCCGGGGTCTGGCCGGCAAAGCCCCGGCCGACCACGAGGTACAGCCCGGCCACGGCCACGGCCATGCCGGCCAGGAAGCCCGGCTTTGGGACGCGTCGGGCCGTGACGGCGGCCACGATGGTGACGAGAAACACCTGGAAATTGCCGACCAGGGTGGCCAGCCCCGGGCCGATGTAATTGATGCTGGCGTGCCAGCACAGCAGATCGGCGCTGAAAAACACGGCGCAGGCCAAGGCCGGCCAAGCCAGGGCGCGGCGGGCGGCGGCCAGGTTGCCGGTGGCGGCGAGCAGCCCAAGCAGGGTCAGGCCGCCAAAGCACATGCGGTAAAAGGCCGATACGGCCGGCGGCACGCCGGCCAGCTTCACGAATACGGCCGAGAAGCTGATGATGACCGCGCCGAAAAGGAGTTGTCCCATGGCGCGCTAGCCGAAATGGTCGAAGCCGCGCTCGTTTATGGGGGCGCCGTTGAGCGTGTAGCCGGGCTTGGCCGCGATAGCCCCGATGGGCTTGGCGGCAGGCACGGCGGCGCGCAGGGCGGCCAGGGCGGACGGCGCGACCGTGGCCAGCAGGGCGTAGTCCTCGCCGCCGAAAAAGGCGACCTTTTCGGGTGGCCGGCCATGGCCGGCGGCGTGGGCCGTGACTTCCGGGTGCAGGCCCCCCGGCGGGAAAAAGAGGTCGGCCCCGTGGCCGTCCGGCAACAGGCGCGGCAGATCCCGGGCCAGGCCGTCGGAGACGTCCATGCAGGAGGTGACGCCGGGCAGCGCGGCCAGGGCCAGCCCTTCGGCCAGGCGCGGCACGGGGGCCAGGTGGGCGGCGGTGGCCGCCGGCCAGTCGGCCAGAGCGGCGCGGCCGTGCTTTTCCAGCACCGCCAGCCCCACCCGGGCCAGCCCCAGATCGCCCACGGCCACGAGGATGTCGCCTGGATGGCCGGCTCCCCGGGTGAGAAAGCGCCCGGACGGCCCGGGTGCGCCCCAGACCGTGACGGACACGGCGATTTTGTCGCCGCGCGACAGATCGCCCCCGACCAGGGGCACGTCGTGGCTGGCGGCCAGGGCGGCCATGCCGGCCAAAAAAGCGTCCCAGTAGTCGCGGTCGGCGTCGTCGGGACACACGATCCCCAGGACAAAGCCCGTGGGTGTGCCGCCCATGGCGGCCACGTCGCTCAAGTTGACGGCCAGGGACTTGGCCCCGACCTCAGCCGGGGTGAAGTACGAGCGCCGAAAATGCACGTCCTCGACAAAGAGGTCGGAGGTGACGCACAGGCGCGCCGGCACGGCGACCACGGCGGCGTCATCGCCGCGCGGCAGCTCCACGCCAGCGGCCTGGCGAGGGAAGTGGGCATCCATGAGGGACAGAAAGTCGTCTTCGGAAGCGATGCGGGGCATGGGCGGAAATTCCTTGCAGCCGGGGACGGGCGGCCGCCCCCGGTGGAACGGCGAAGGTGGGAGGGCGGCTACTTCAGGGGGCCGAAAGCGGCGGCGTAGCGGTCGGCAAACTCCTGCCAGGTGAAGGCGTGTTCCTGGGTGCCGTGCTTTTCCACGGCATAGGCGGCCGATACCGAGCCGAGACGGGCGGCGACATCCAGGGGCTTGTCCAGGGCCAGGCCCTTGACGAAGCCGGCGCGGAAGGCGTCGCCCGCGCCGGTGGGGTCCTTGACCTCGGCCACGGGGCAGGGCGGGATGGCGATTTCGGAACCCTTCTGGCGGATGACCGAGCCTTTCTCGCCCAGGGTGGTGATGACGGTCCCGGCGCGCTCCACGATCTCGGCCTGGGTGAGCTTGGTGGAATTCTGGATGAGTTCCAGCTCGTAGTCGTTGGAAATGAGGTAGGTCGCGCCGGTGAGCATCTCGGCGAGCTGATCGCCGCTAAAGGCGGTGATGTTCTGGCCGGGATCGACCATGCAGGGGATGCCCTTGGCCTTGTAGCGGCGGGGGAAGTCCTGCATGTCCTCAAGATTGCCCGGGGCGACGATGGCGATGGTCTGGGCCGGGTCGGCTTCGTCCACGGTATAGTCGGCCCGGTGCTTCATGGCCCCGGGATTAAACCCGGTGATCTGGTTGTCGGCCTTGTCGGTGGTGATGTAGGCCCCGGCCGTGAATTCGCCGTTGACCCGGCGGATGCCGTCGATGGCGATGCCGCAATGGCGCAGCCAGGCCTCGTAGGCGGCGAAGTCCTTGCCGGCGGTGGCCACGATGGTCGGGTCTTCACCCAAAAGGCGCAGGCAATAGGCGATGTTGCCGGCCGTGCCGCCGAATTTTTCCTCCAGGCCTTCGACCAGGAAGCAGACGTTTAGGATATGGATCTTGTCGGGCAGGATGTGGTCGGCGAAGCTGCCCGGAAAGCTCATGATGCGGTCATAGGCCAGGGAGCCCGAGACGAGGATGCGCATGGGGCGTGTCTCCTTCATGCGGGGTTGTCGGTTTGGGGCGTGGTTTCGTCTTCGATCCAGCGCAGGAAATCGGGCAGCCCGTCGGTGATGGGCAGGGTGACCACGCAGGGCACCTCGTAGGGATGCAGTTCCTTGACCCGGGCGATGAGCGCCGGGGCCAGGGACTGCCGGGTCTTGGCCACGAGCACGGCCTCGTCGGCTTTTTCGATGGCCCCTTTCCAGCGGTAGACGGAACGCATCGCCGGGAAAATATTGGCGCAGGCGGCCAGGCGTTCCTCGACCAGGGCGGCCCCGATGCGGTCGGCTTCCTCGACGCTCGGGGCGGTGACGTAGGCGAAGACGGCGGTCATGGCGGCTCCTGTGGCGTGATCGCGGCGGGGTGGCCGACAAGGGGCGCGACCCTTGTTCGCGTCAACGAAAAGCGCAGAGGACGTTTCGTAAATAACAGCCTAAAACCATTTGTTATTCTTGAAAAACACCTTCGTGTTTTTTAAGGGGCGCGACGCTAAGTCCGGGTCGGAATGCCGTGGATGCGCAGGTAGCGGTACAGGCTCTGCTTGCCAAGCTCGGACAGTTCGCAGGCCCGGTGGATGTCGCCGCCGGCGGTCTGCATGAGGAGCTTGAAATAACGGTGCTCCACATCCTTTTTGTATTCGTCGAAGGGGGTGAGCACCAGTTCCTGGGCGGCTCCGCCGGCTTCGGCAACGGGAAGCATCTCGACGTCCTGGACCGTGGCCGGGGTGTCCTTGACCCGCCCGCTCATGATGCGGATGCGGATTTCCGGCGGCAGATGCTTGGGATACAGTGTGGGCTCGTACTGGGCGCGCACGATGATGTTTTCCATGAGGTTGACCAGCTCGCGCACGTTGCCCGGCCAGTCGTATTCTTCGAGGCTGTCCAGGAATTCCGGGGAAAAACCCTTGAGCGGCACTTTGTACTTCGTGCAAAAGGCGTTCATGTAATGGATGGCCAGGCCCCGGATGTCCTCGCCGCGAAGCCGCAGGGCCGGAATGTTGATGTGCATGGTGCGCAGGCGAAAGAGCAGATCGTTGCGGAATTCGCCGGCCGCGACCAGGGCTTCGAGGTCCTTGTTGGTGGCGGCGACCAGGCGGAAATCGCTGGTTTCCTCTTCCTTGGCCCCCACCGGCCGGAAGCGGTGCTCCTGGAGCACGCGCAAAAAGGCCTTTTGCTGGGAAAAGGGCAGCTCACCCACTTCATCAAGGAAAAGCGTCCCTTTGTCGGCCTGCTTGATGAGGCCTTCCTGTTTTTTTTCCGCTCCGGTAAAGGCCCCCTTGGCATGGCCAAAGAGCACCGATTCAATGAGCGTTTCGGTGAGGCTGGAGCAATCGACCACCACGAAGGGCCCGTCGGCCCGTTCGCTGTTGTCGTGGATGGCCCGGGCAAACAGTTCCTTGCCGGTGCCGGTCTCGCCGGTAATGAGCGTGTTGGCGTCGGAGTTGGCGGCCTGGGCCACCAGATCGAGGCAACTGGCCACGCGCGGGCTGCCGCCGATGATGCCCTCGCGCTTGAGGGCCACGGTGGGCGGGCGATGGGCGAATTTTTCCTTGCGGTACTGCAGGGCGCGAATGAGCGGCAGGGTCATGGACTCGGCCGTGGCCGGCTTTTCGATGTAGTCCCAAGCCCCGTTTTTGATGGCCAGTTCCGCGCCGTTGGGGTAGCTCGCGCCGGTGAAAATGATGACTTCCGGGGCGCGTTCGCGCTCGGTGATCTTGGGGATGGCGATAAGCCCGTTGCCGTCGGGCAGATCGACGTCGAGATAGAGGACGTCGTAAAATTCGCGGTCCAGGGCGTCGAGGCCCTTGGCCAGGTTGGGCATGGCGGTCACCTCATGGCCCATGCCTTCGATGACCAGCTTGCAGACTTCGCGAATGTGCGTGTCGTCGTCGATGACGAGAATCTTGGCCATGCCTCCTCCCTGTGTCGGCAAACGATAAAGCTGTAAAGCCAAGCGGCGGTTTTGTCGAGACGGGCGCGCGTCCGGGAGGATTTGACGGCTGGTTAAGAGGTTGCGTACATTGCCGCCAAGCAAGGAGGCGGACATGGCCGAGACGGAAAACACGGTCGAGGAGACGATGCCGGGGCGCAAGCGTCCGGTGCTCGTCTGGATCATCTTTCTCTTTTATCTCATCAGCAGCGTCCAGGTCATCGTGGCCATGTTTTTCGTGGCCGCCGGCGGCGTGGACATGGCCCCGGAGCAGCAGGCCTATCTGGCCAAGTTCTCGGTCCTGGACCGGGTCATCGGCTACGTCAACGCCGGGTTGACGCTGGTTGGCGTGTCCATGCTCTTGTCGCTCAAAAAGCAGGCCGTCAACGTGCTGGCCCTGGCTTTTGCCCTCAATCTCTTTTCCACGGCCGTGGTCTGGATACGCACCGATCCGGCGGCGGTGACGAGCGTGAAAGGGCTTCTCGCCCAGGGGTTGGGCATCGGCATGTTCGGGCTGGTGGTGCTGTATGCCTGGCGGTTATTGAAGCGGGGGACGCTGGCGTAATAAGTTGAGGTGCAATAGGAGTATTGTTCTTGTCTTAATTAGTGTTTATTCCGTTTGTCTTTTTTGGAGAGCTGGGGTTGCAAGTTTTTTTTGTAAATTAATTTCAATAAAATAGCAGCGTACTGAATTATAGTCGCTATTCAGTGCGCTGCTAAGCTGATACTTGTTGTTTTAGTTTGTTAGTAGGGGATATTTTTCTTTAAAGAGCAATAAGAAGCCGATCCATATTTCGTTGAATCGCTCTGTGTATATTTTTATGGTTTTTGAGAAGTCGTTTTTTCTAGCGTAATAAGCGTTTATAGTTGGTTCATATATTCCGATTTGGGATGTTGATTCGGGGGTTAATAGGCAATGTTTGTAGCTATTGTGTAGGTCGTTTATTGTCTTGAGGAGATTTCTTTCGTTCTCAGTGAGCTTGAGAGTGTCGTTTGCAAAAGGGTGTTCCTCGTCATGTATAAAATCTCCGAGTTCACTAACGTCTAGTTGTAGTGTTTGGCTGAATTTTTGAAAATTATTCTTGATATAAAGTAATTGAATCAGTGCATTCATGAGCTGCTTCATGAGGAAAATTGTTATTTCTATGGTTATTATATGTTTTGTGACAAGGTCTTTGTAGGCAATTGGATTAGTTGGTGTGTTCAGCATTTGTTGCATTTCAGAAAAAGTGCGTTGTACCTCATCTGCCTGATGGTTTAACTCCTTGGCAATAGATGCAATTCTGGGCTGAATTAAAAGTGGATTAAAGAAGCCATCAATAGCAGGAATAGCAGGTATAAACTGAGTATGAAATAAGTCAGGGAGTCTTTCTTCGACTGAAATGCGCTCAGGAGCTTTGTAAGGCGGGATTTCTTTGGTCTTTAGATTCATAATTTCCCCTTTTTTCCAAGAATATACATAACTATATACGTGCTGTCAATTTTCCCATGTGTAAATTTATTCTCATAATATCGGATAAATTCTCGATACTTCCCGGGGCTGCCCACGCGTTTTGACGGCGTGTGGGTGACCCCGGCCCCTTGCAGGCTCCGTAGCATCTCCCGGACATCGGCGTGGACCACGGTGTGGCGCGCCGTTGTCATCTCCCAGACGATCCCCGGCATGGCGGCCAGCGTCTCGCGCCACCAGTGCTCCGGCCGCATGGGGTAGACCGAGCCGAAGCCCGTGGCCCGGGAGGCCTCGTCCAGCTCCGACAGCGTCCCCTCCAGGTAAAAGGCCAGGGCGAAGCGGCCGCCCGGCCGCAGCAGCCGCAGATTGGCGGCCAGCGACCGGGCCGGATCGGCGTACCAGTGCATGGCCGAGGCCGAGGCCAGGAAATCGAAGCTGCCGGGCCTAAGCGGAGCCGCTTCGCCATTGGCCGCCAGCCGGACCACCCCGGGCGGCATGGTGGCATGGGCCAGCATCCCGGGCGAGAGGTCCAGGGCCACATAGAGGCTGTCCGACTGGCCGGCGGCCAAAAGGCGCGGGGCGAGCCGGCGGGTAAGCAGGCCGCTGCCGGCCCCGATCTCCAGCACCCGGCCGGTGAGATGCTCGGGGCAGCGGCCGGCCAGTTCCTCGGCCACCCGGGCCTGGACCACGGCCACGCTCTCGTAGCCGGCCCCGGCCCGGTCGAAACGGCGGCGGATGTCGCGGCTGCTCATGACCACAGAAGCCCTTGCAAGAGTTCCGGGCGCGGCCAGTGGCCGCCGGGGTGGACGCTGTGGGCCGCTCCGGGCAGGGCGGCCAGGACTTTCTCCACGGCCGAGGCCCGCACGATGCGGTCGGCCGCGCCGGAAACGACCGTCACATGGCCGGCGGCGACGTCGGGCGCGGCCGCTTCGGAGGCCAGCAGATAGTCCAGGCCTGCCGTGAGCGCCCCGGTCCAGGCCGGATCGTAGGCCGGCGGCGCGTCCACGGCGCAGTTTTGCCAGAAGGCGGCGATGGCTGCCGCCGGATCGGCCTTCATGCCGGCGGCCATGGCCCGCACGGCGCGGGCCGGATAGCAATCAGCGAAGCGCAAAAATGGCGCGAGAAGCACAACCCGTCCATAGCGCGGGAAAAGGGCCGCGGCGTGCTTGAGGATGATGTGCGCGCCCGTGGACCAGCCGGCCAGGACGTCGCCGCCGTCCATGAGCCGCCCGACCACAAAGGCCTCGTCGCCGTCCAGAAACGGCGCGACAAAACGCGTGCGGCCCGAAAGGCCCGGAAACAGCGCCTCGGGACCGGCAAAGCCGGAGCAGAAAACCGTTTGCGTCATGGGAAAAAGGAAACCCGAAGCCTGGAAAACCCGAGGCGGATGTGTTTGAGGTCGTCGTCGGTGAGGTCGGCTCGCAGCGACAATCGCAGCCGGGCTGTGCCCTGGGGCACGGTGGGCGGCCGTACGGCGGCCACGAGCAGGCCCTCGGCCCGAAGCAGGGCCTGGGCATGGAGCGCGACACGGTTTCTGCCGCAAAAAACCGGGATGATCTGGGTAGTCGAACCCATGGTGTCAAACCCAAGGCTGTCCAGATGGTCGCGAATCTGCCGGGAGATGCGCATGAGCCGCGCCCCAAGCCCGGGATTGGCCTTGACGTGGCGCAGGGCGGCCAGCCCTGCCGCCAGCACGGCCGGGGGCAGGGCCGTGGAAAAGATAAACGAGCGGCCCTTGTTGCGCAAAAGCTCAATGGTCTCCACCCGGGCGGCCACGTAGCCACCAAGGGACCCCAACGCCTTGCTCATGGTGCCTACCTGGACGTCCACGTCGTTGGACAGCCCAAGCGCCGCCACCAGCCCGCGCCCCCGGCCGAGCACGCCCATGGCGTGGGCTTCGTCCACCACGACAAGCGCCCCGTGGGCTTTGCCAAGCTCGACCAATCGCGCTAAGGGGGCCACGTCGCCGTCCATGCTGAAAACCGTGTCCGTGACGATGATCTTTTTTTCGGCCAAAGCTTCGCGGTCAAGCAGCCGGGAGAGATGCTCCATGTCGAGGTGCTTGTAGCGCACGAGCCGCGCCCCGGAGAGCAGGATGCCGTCGATGATGCTGGCGTGGTTTAAGCGATCGGAGAAAACGACCGTATGGCGGTCGGCCAGGGACGTGAACACGGCCAAGTTGGCGGCGTAGCCGCTGCCGGTCACCAGGGCCGCTTCCTGGTATTTGAAGGTGGCCAATTCCGCTTCCAGGGTTTCGGCCAGGGCGAAGTTGCCGGTAATGAGCCGCGAGGCTCCGGACGAACAGCCGTGGCGCGTGGCGGCCTTGTTGGACGCTTCGATGAGGTCCGGGTGGTGGGACAGGCCTAGGTAGTTATTGGAGGCGAGGTTAAGTAGCTTCGCGCCGGAGTAGACAACCTCCCGGGCCGCGCCGTCGTCCACGGGCGGAATGGTCCGGTAGCTGTCCGAATTGCGGAGTTTCGCCGCTTCGGGCACAATGTATTTGCCGAAAAAGGATGTGCTCATGTCTCACGTTTCCGGGAAGGCGGCCATGCGGATCTGGCACCCATGCACCCAGATGAAGGACCACGAGAAGCATCCTCCCGTCTTTATCGACCGGGGTCAAGGGATTTACCTCTATGACCGCCAGGGAAAGTCCTATATCGACGCCATTTCCTCGTGGTGGGTCAACCTCTTTGGGCATGCCAACCCGCGCATAGCCAAGGCCGTCACCGAGCAGCTCACGCGCCTGGAGCACGTGATTTTCGCCGGCTGCACCCACGCCCCGGCCGAGGAACTGGCCGAGCGGCTGCTGGCCGTGGTCCCCGAAGGCCTCACGCGCGTCTTTTTCGCCGACAACGGCTCCTGCGCCGTGGAAGCGGCGCTCAAGATGAGCCACGCCTACTGGCGCAACCTCGGGCGTCCCGAGAAGTGCAAATTCATCTATCTGTCCAACGGCTATCACGGCGAAACGGCCGGAGCCTTGGGCGTGTGCGGCGACCGGCTCTATGCCGCGCCGTTTACGCCCCTTGTCGTGCCGCAGATCGAAGTGGTCGGCCCGGAATGTCACGCCTGTCCGTTGGGACTTGCCCGCGAAAGCTGCGCCGCCGAGTGTTTCGGCGGCATGGAAGCGGCCATCAAGGCCCACGCGGACGAGTTGTCCGGCGTCATCATCGAACCGCTGGTGCAGTGCGCCGGGAGCTTCCGGATGCATCCGCCGGCCTATCTGGCCAAGTTGCGCCAGGCGACCACCGCCGCCGGCTGCCACCTCATTGCCGACGAGATCGCCGTGGGATTTGGGCGCACGGGAACCATGTTCGCCTGCCAGCAGGCGGCCATCACTCCCGATTTTATGTGCCTGTCCAAGGGCATCACCAGCGGCACGTTGCCGCTTTCGGTGGTGCTGACCGGCGACGCCGTGTTCGACGCCTTCTACCACGACTACCACGACGACAAGGCCTTTTTGCACAGCCACAGCTACACCGGCAATCCGCTGGCCTGCGCCGCTGCCTGCGAGACCCTGCGCATTTTCGAGGAAGACGACGTCATCATTGCCAACCGGCCCAAGATCACCCATCTGCAAGCCGCCGTGCGCCAGCGTTTCGCCGGGCACAAGCACGTGTCCGACATCCGCTCCACGGGCTGGATCACGGCCGTGTCCCTGGCCGCCGATCCGGCCGCCGGCCGGCCCTTTGACGAACGCGACCGCACGGGATTTCGCATCTACCGCGAAGCCATCAAGCGCGGCGCGTGGTTGCGAAACCTCGGCGACATGATCTATTTTATGCCGCCCTACGTGATCACGCTGGAAGAAATCGACAGGCTGACCGACATCGCCCTGGATGCGGTCGAGGCGGTGCTTGGATGAAGCGCTATTATATTACCGGAACCGGAACCGGCATCGGCAAGACGGTGTTCTCGGCCCTTTTCGCCAAGGAACTTATGAGCCAGGGCCTGCGGGTACGCTACGTCAAGCCCGTGGCCACGGGCTATCCCGAGGACGACGACGCGGCCTGGGTGGCCGGGCAGGCCGGGCTAGGGGCGGGCGAGGCGCTCACGCTCTACACGGCGGCCGAGCCGGCCTCACCGTGTTTCGTGTTCGATCCCTTTCCCTTTGCGCAGTGCGTGGCGCGCATCGAGGCGGCGGCCGAGGGCTGCGACGCGCTTTTGGTGGAAAGCGCCGGCGGCCTGGCCGTGCCCCTGGGGCAGCGGCGCTATAATTACCATTTCGCCCTGGAACTCGGGCTGGAGACGATTCTGGTCGTCCCCAACCGCCTGGGGTGCCTGTCCGACGCCATCGTCTACGGCCATTTCGCCAAACGGCACAAGCTGGCGTTGACGGCCATCGCCGTAAACGACCATTTCGCGGCCAGCCCCCGCGAGGGGGACCGCAATGCGGCGGTTATTGCCGGAGAGTATCCCAGCCAGACGATCTATCGTTACGACACGGCGTTGTCGATGCTGGCGTAACGGCGCGACGCCCGGGAAGCTCGCCGCTTTCCGGGCGTCGCACCGACCTGCCTTCCGCCCCCTCGATCCTGGCGAGCGGCATCACTCTTCCTCTTCAGGCCCGCCCCCGTCCACCAGTTCCCAGCGGATGGCGCTGACCGCGCTTTCCAGGCTCAGACGCGAGACGGCCTGCTCCAGCACCCGGTCGCAGTCGCTTTCGCAGGAAACCTGGGCTCGGACCTCCACCTTGCGCGGGTCGTCCTGATCCTCGCTGTGCAGTGAGCGCAGCTTCACGGCCGAGCTGTTGAGGATTTGCAGCAACAGCGTGCGGATGTGCTGCTCGCTCTCGCAGGTGCATACCACCACAATATAGTAGCGCACGGCCTCGGTCCGGCGCGTCGGACAGCGGTTGACCACGTTGGCCAGGGGGCGCAGCAGGATGTTGGCCAGCAAAATGGCCGCCGCGCCCAGGCCGGCGAAAAGGTACGCGCCTGAGCCGGACAAGACCCCGACAGCCGCCGCGCACCACAAGGTGGCGGCGGTGTTGAGGCCCCGGATGGTCAGGCCTTCGCGCATGATGACGCCGGCCCCCAGAAAGCCGATGCCGGAGACCACCTGGGCGGCCATGCGGGTGGGGCTGGCGTCCTGGTCCGCCAGGGCGGTGAGCGCCACGAAAAGGGCCGCGCCGACCGCCACCAGGGCGTTGGTGCGAAGCCCGGCCATGCGCTGTCGCCACTGGCGTTCCAGGCCGATGGCCGCGCCCAGAACCAGGGCCGCGCCAATGCGCAGCAGGAATTCGAAATCCGTCATGTTGCACTCCTCCAAATAGAAAACGCCCGGGGAAACGGCTGGTTCCCCGGGCGTCGCAAGGACGGGAAATCTCCCGTTCACGTCATCCCTGGGCCAGCATCTCCATGGCCTCGTCCACGCTCTTGCCGTCATGCACGATGGCCGTGACGGCTTTCAGCAACTCGGCCGGGTCCGGGGCCTGGAAAATGTTGCGGCCAACCGACAGGCCCGCACCGCCGGCGGCCAGGCTGTCGGCGATCATGGTCAAAAAGCCGCGTGTGGAGTCGGTCTTGGGGCCGCCGGCGATGACCACCGGCACGCAGCAGCCGCCCACCACCTTGGCGAAGCTGTCCGGGTCGCCGGTGTAGGGCACCTTGACGATGTCCGCGCCAAGTTCGTTGCCGACCCGGGCGCAGTGGGCCACCACGTCGGCGTCGAACTCGTTGGAAATCTTGGGGCCGCGGGCGTACATCATGGCCAGCACCGGGATGCCCCAGGACACGGCCGCCTCGGTGACGCGGCCCATGTCGTCGAGCATCCTGGATTCGGCGGCGTCGCCGAGATTGACGTGGACCGACACGGCGTCGGCGCCCAGGCGCATGGCTTCCTCCACGGTGCACACCAGGGTCTTGGCGTTGGGAAAGGGAGACAGGCTGGTGCTGGCCGAAAGGTGGATGATAAGGCCCACGTCGCGGCCGCGCGCCCGGTGGCCGCAGCGCACAACACCCTTGTGCATGAGCACGGCGTTGGCCCCGCCGGCCACGATGTTGGTGACGGCGTCGCGCATGTCGGCGATGCCCTCAATGGGACCGACGGAGACGCCGTGATCCAGCGGCACGATGATGGTGCGGCCGGTGTCGCGGTTGACGATGCGTTCCAGACGAATGGATTTGCCGATGGTCATGGTCGATCTCCTTGGCGGTTTTTCGCCTGGGACCCGGCCCCGGTCGGCTCATGAAAAAAGGGCCGCCGGGCAATCTGCCCGCGGCCCTTGTCGGCGGTGTTTTCGGGAGCGGCCTTTAGTCGGCCGCGCCACCCGCCAAGCCGCGAGCGCGAAGGCCGTAATAATAATACGGTCCGAAGGAAACGGTGCGCAGGGCGGTCTGACGAGCGTTCATGGCGGTATAAGTGCCCCAATCCGGCCGGCCCGTCAAGAGCCGGAGTAACCGGACGGCGGCAGGATTTCTGGCGGGGCCGGGGCGACCAAGCCCTCGTTCAAGATCCGTTGGGCATCTTCCTGGGGGTCGGCTCCGGGCGTCATGATGTTGTTGCCGGAGATGCCCGGGGCGACCTGCCAGCCCTTTTGCCAGTGGCCGGACTGGCTCGGGTAGTAGCGGGCGGCGTCGCAGCGGCCCTGGCAGGCCGGGCAGGATTGGTTGCACCACTGGGACGGCGAGAAGTCGGCGGCCTGGCCGGTGTCGATGACGCAGACCTCGCGGCCGGCGGCATCCACGCAGGTAAACAGTCCGTAGGCCTGGGCCTGTCCGGTCAGACAGCAGACAAAGGCGGCAATGGCCAGCAAACGCGTACACAAAAGCATGGCTCCCTCCTCCTTGGCCTTTCGGCGCAGCCCCGGCTGCCCCAAAGAACCCTATGTCGCCGCGTCACCACTCCCCTTACCCTTAACTGGGGGGTCCGGGGGCCTCAGGCCCCCGGCCGCCGGAGGCATCTTCCTCTTTTTCTTGCTTTTCTTGTTACGTCAACCGTTCGATGTCCGCGCCGACGTTTTGCAGTTTCACTTCCATGGCTTCGTAGCCCCGGTCGAGGTGGTAGACGCGCTGGATGAGCGTCTCGCCCTTGGCGGCCAGGCCGGCCAGCACCAGCGAGGCGCTGGCCCGCAGATCGGAAGCCATGACCGGCGCGCCGGTGAGCGTGCCGACGCCCCGGATAAAGGCGGTCTGGGACGAGATGCGGATCTGCGCGCCCAGGCGCACCAGTTCCTGGACGTGCATGAAGCGGTTTTCGAAAATGGTTTCGCGGATGGAGCTTGAGCCCACGGCCACGCACATAAGGGCCATGATTTGCGCCTGCACGTCGGTGGGGAAGCCCGGGTAGACCTGGGTGGCCACGTCGACGCCCACGAGCTGACCCTGGCGGCGCACGGCCACGCCGGCGTTGGTGGCTTCGATGACCACGCCCATTTCGCGCAGTTTGGAGACCACCGCGTCGAGTTCCATGAACGGGCAGCATTCCAGGTGCAGCTCGCCGCCGGTGATGGCGGCGGCGATCATGTAGGTGGCGGCCTCGATGCGGTCGGGCATGACGGAATAGCGGCCACCGCCGAGGCTTGGGACACCTTCAATGGTGATGACCGAGGTGCCGTGGCCGGTAATTTTCGCGCCCATGGCGTTGAGGAAGTCGGCCAGATCGGCCACTTCGGGTTCGCGGGCGGCGTTTTCGAGGATGGTGGTGCCTTCGGCCAGGCTGGCGGCCATGAGCAGGTTTTCCGTGCCGCCGACGGTGGGGAAGTCGAAGACGATGTGCGCGCCGGTGAGCCGGTCGCAGCGGCCTTCGATGTAGCCGGCCTCCAGGGTGAAGGTAGCGCCCATTTTTTCCAGCGCCGTGAGGTGCAGGTTGACGGGCCGCGCGCCGATGGCGCAGCCGCCGGGCAGGGCCACCCGGGCGCGGCCGGTGCGGGCGAGCAGGGGGCCAAGGACCAGCACCGAGGCGCGCATGGTGCGCACGAGGTCGTAGGGGGCCTCGGGATTGAGGTTCGCGGCCGGCTCCATGGTCACGGTGTTGCCTTCAAAGGTCGAAGGGCAGCCGAGGATTTCGTTGAGCTTGAGTGTGGTATGGATGTCGCGCAGGCGCGGGACGTTATCGACGACGGTTTTTTCGGTCAGAAGCGGCGCGGCCAGCAGAATGGGCAGGGCGGCGTTTTTCGAGCCGCTGACCCGGATGGGGCCGTTAAGGGGCTTGCCGCCCCGAATGAGCAGTTTATCCATGAACGAGGTCCTTGGGGGGTTGGTGGGATGCGGCGAGAAACGACGGGCCGCCCGAGAGAAGACGATAGCGCGGCGGGTCCTTTTGGGCAAGAGAAGGAAAAAACTGTTGACACCGGGCCGGGGGTTGGGTAGATAACTTCTCCTTCGTCCATGGTGGCTGTAGCTCAGTTGGTAGAGTCCCAGGTTGTGGCCCTGGTTGTCGTGGGTTCGAGCCCCATCAGTCACCCCAGCAATTTTCCTTGAAAAGGCCCGGTTAACTACCGGGCCTTTTTGTTTTTTCGGGCCAGCGCAGCGGCGAGACAAACAAAAGCCCCGGACGGGCCGGGGCTTTTGTTGTCGGGAGCGGGAATAAGGGCCGCTAGCGCAGCACCTTCTTGACCACGGCCAGGAGCTGGTCCGGGGTGAAGGGTTTGACGATCCAGCCCGTGGCCCCGGCGGACTTGCCTTCGGCCTTTTTGCCGGCCTGGGATTCCGTGGTCAGCATGACCACCGGAATGAATTTGTAGGCGGCCTGGGCCCGGATGCCCTTGATCAGGCCAATGCCGTCAAGATTGGGCATGTTGAGATCGGTGATCACCATGTCGATCGTGCCGGACATCTTGGAAAGCGCGTCCTTGCCGTCCGAGGCTTCGATGACGTCGTAGCCTTCCTTTTTGAGCGTCATGGCGACCATCTGTCTGACGCTGGCCGAATCGTCCACGGTCATGATGCGTTTGGCCATCTTAATCCTCGTCGGAGAAGAAGTTTGCGAGTTTGGGCGTGCGGGCAAAACCCGAAACGCGCGCGGCGGCCAGGGCAGCCGGGGAAATCGTCCCGTGGCGACGAAGGCTCCCGCCGTTTTGCTCCAGGGTGAGGGCCGTCGCCAACAGCAGTTGCAAGAAGGTGATGTCGGCTTCCTCGACCCCGGAAACGTCGAGGGTCAGCACGTTCTGTTCGGACACGGCCTTAAGCAGCGATTGCCGCAAGGTGGCCGCATGTTCTACCGTGCATTTGCCGGCCACGGCGTAGATGGGCTTGCCGCCTTGTTCCAATCGGGTCAGTTCCATGGGCGCTCCTCGTAAACCCGGCTACTGCGACACTGTACGAAACGGTTCGCCGGTGTGCAAGCGGCTGTCTTCCCGACCGCGCACGAAACGCACGAGCTGGGGCACGTCGAGGATCAACGAGATGCTGCCGTCGCCGTTGATGGTGGTGCCGGAAATCCACTTGAGGTGACGGTAACAGTCGTCGAGGCTTTTGATGACAGCCTGCTGCCGGCCGATGACCTTGTCCACGCAAAAGCCGACGGTTTCGCCTTCGGCCTCGGTGATGACCACCCGCTCGTAACCGGGCTGGTCGCCGGGCACGTCAAAGAGCCGGCGCAGGCTGACCACCGGGGCCATGGACCCCATGCGTTCGATGGTGTCCACGGTGCGGACCTGCCCTTCCACGAACCGCTCCTGGAAACCGCGCAGGTTGGCCAGGGGCACGATGAAGGAGTCGCCGCCGACCATGACGTTGAATCCGTCGATGATGGCCAGGGTGAGCGGCAAGCGAATGGTCACGGTGGCACCCTGACCAAGGACGCTTGCCAGTTCCACCGTGCCGCGCAGGGCCTCGATGTTCTTTTTGACCACATCCATGCCCACGCCCCGGCCGGACACGTCGGAGACCTTGGCGGCCGTGGAAAAGCCCGGGGCGAAGATGCAGTCCAAAAGCTCCTTTTCCGAGGGTTCGGCCTCGGGCGCGACGAGTCCGCGCTCCACGGCCTTGCGGCGCACGGCGGCCACGTCGATGCCCCGGCCGTCGTCGGCGATGACGATGACCACGTTGCCGCCGGAATGGTTGGCGGACAGGGTCACCCGGCCCTGGGGGGACTTGCCGGCGGCCTGGCGTTCCTCGGGGCGTTCCAGGCCGTGGTCGAGGCTGTTGCGCAGCAGGTGGACCAGCGGGTCCTTGATGCGGTCGATGACGGTCTTGTCGAGTTCGGTTTCGCCGCCGTGGGCCACGAATTCCACGTCCTTGCCGAGGTTGGCGGCCAGATCGCGGGTCAGGCGCGTGAACTGGCTGAAGACCGAGCCGATGGGCAACATGCGAAGGCCAAGAGCCACGTCGCGCAGGTTGTCGGTGAGGCGTTCGAGATCCTCGTCGACTTCGGTGACGGCGTCGAGGTCCCGGGCCTTGGCCGCCTGGCGCAACCGCGATTGCAGGATGACCAGTTCGCCGACCATGCTGACCAAGCTGTCGAGGCGGGCAGCGTCCACCCGCAAGGTGGCGGCGGCCGCCGGGGCCTTGGCCTGGGGCGCGGCGCGCGGTTCGGAGCCTTTCTTGGTCTGGCTTTTCTGCTTGGCGCTTTCGATAAGGGCCAGCTTCGCGGCCAGGGCCGCCTCCAGTCGATTGCCTGCAACCTCCAGGTCTTCGTCGTCATGGCCCTTGAGGGCGGCCAGGAGTTCGTCGAGGTCGGCGGCCCGCAGGATGCCGGTATGCAGATGATGGATGCCGACCTCGGAGTCGCCTTCGACAAAGATGAACACGTCGCGCAGGTTATCCACGGCGCAAGGCGTGGCGATGAGCATGTCGAACAGGCCGTAGACACGCTCGGGGTCGAAATCGTCGTTGTCCAGGACCGGCTTGGGACCGTGGCGCAGCACGTGCATCTCGCCCATTGTGTCGAGTTCGGCCAAAAGCCGCACCGGATCGTTGCCGGTGAGCAGCATGTCCGGGTTGGGGCGTAGACGGACCCAGTAGATGCTCGGCGGCCCGGGCAGGGCCGGGCAGGCGTATTCGTGTTCTCCCGAGGCCGGCCGCAGGATGGGCGGCTCTCCGGCGTCGCCCGCAAGGTCCGGGGCGGTCGCCGCGCCTCCGGGCAGATAGGCGGCAAAGGAGGCCAGAAGGCGGTCCGAGGCGTTGCGGTGGGCGTCCTGCTGGTCGCGGGGGGCTTCGAGCAGGGTCAGGATGTGATCCTTGGCGGCCAGGGTGAGACTGAGCAGTTCCCGGCTGACGGGCAGATCGCCGGTGCGCACCCGGTCCAGTACGGTTTCCACGTCATGGGTGAAGCGGGAGATTTCTTCGAAGCCGAACATGGCTCCGCCGCCCTTGATGGTGTGCATGGCCCGGAAACAGGCGTCCAGCCGGGCCGTGTCGGCGGGATTGGTTTCGAGTTCGAGCAGACCTTGTTCGAGTTCGCCGAGCAGTTCCCGGGTTTCTTCAATGTAGAGAGCAATGGACGGATCAACGTCGGGCATGTCGGGCCTCCCTGTCGCCGGTGGTAAACTCTCTGGCCGGGGCGGGCCTAGAAGCGTTCGAACTGCTCATCATCGCCTTCCATGTCGATGCTCAAGGCCGTGGCCTTGTTTTTTCCCGACACGGGTGCGGTCGGCAGCCGCCGAGGCGGTCTGGCCGCTGCCCTGGGAACGGCTTTGGCTCCGGGGGGAGGGGAAGTCGGACGTAGCGAGCCGTCAAGCCGGAAGTAGCTGATGCTGGCCTGAAGCTGCTCGGCCTGGGCCGAGAGTTCCTCGGAAGTGGAGGCCAGTTCCTCGGAGGCCGAGGCGTTTTGCTGGATCACTTGGTCAAGTTGCTGCAGGGCCTTGTTGACCTGGGAGGAACCGGTGGACTGTTCCTGGCTGGCGGCGTTGATTTCCTGAACGAGATCGGCGGTGCGCTGGATGTCGGGAACGAGCTTGCCGAGCAGTTCGCCGGCGCGTTCGGCCACGGACGTGGAAGAGCGGGAAAGCCGAGTGATTTCCGAAGCGGCGGTCTGGCTGCGCTCGGCAAGCTTGCGGACCTCGGCAGCGACCACGGCGAAGCCGCGGCCGTGTTCGCCGGCCCGGGCCGCCTCCACGGCGGCGTTTAACGCCAGCAGGTCGGTTTGCCGGGCGATTTCCTCAATGATGGAGATCTTGCCGGCAATGTCCTTCATGGCGGCCACGGCCTGGGCCACAGCCTGGCCGGATTCGCGGGCGTCCCCGGCGGCCTTGACGGCGATGGCCTCGGTTTGCCGGGCGTTGTCGGCGTTCTGGCTGATGCTGGAGGTCATCTCCTCCATGGCCGACGAGGACTCCTCCACGGCCGACGCCTGTTCGGTGGCCCCCTGGGACAGGGATTCGGCCGAGGCGCTCATCTCCTCGCTGCCCGAAGCCACGTTCTCGGCTCCAGACTGCACTTCGCTCACCACGTCCCGCAGCCGTTCAATCATTTCCTGCATGCCGCGCAGCAGCACATCCTTGTCCGAGCGCGGCGTGACCGCCACGCTCAGGTCGCCTTCAGCGAGGCTGGCGGCTACCCCGGCGGCCATGCGTTCGGCCTCGATCATGCGCTGCATGGAGACGAGCAGCGCGCCGATTTCGTCATGGCTGTCGATGGTCACGGCCACGTTGAGGTCCCCATGGGCCACGGCGTCGGCCACGGTGATGGCTCCCCGCACGCCGCGCAGGATGGCCCGGGTGATGAAGACGGCGAAGATGACGCCCAGCAGCACAGCGGCGGCCGAAGCGCCGAGACTGAGCAGGTTGGCCGTTCGGGCTTCCGCGGTCATGGCGGTTTTTTGGGCGTCGACGGCTTGATCGGCGAGCTGACCGGCCTTGTCGGCGGCGGCGGCCATGTCCTTGACCACGACGGCCTGGGAGTCGGCGGCCTGGAGAAAACCGTCCATGCGTGTTTTATAGACGTCGGCCTTGGCGGTGATTTCGGCCAAGAGGGTTCGGTCTCCGGCGTCGCTCATAAGCTGCGAGGCATCCCGCGCTGCGGCGATGAGTTTGTCGAGCAGGGTGCGGGCGGTGTCCATCCGGGTTTTGTCGCCGCGCCAGAGGTAGTAAAGCACCTCAATGCGGGCGCGAAGAAACTGTTGTTCGATGTTCTCGATGCGAAGACGCAAGGCAGCCGTCCGGGCGGCGTTTTCAGCGCTGGAGTCGGCGATTTTCTTTTGCTGGTCCTCTTGGCGGCCGAGCAGTTCCTCGGTGACTTTTTGCAGGGCATTGGCGGCTTCGACTACGGTCTTTAGCGTATCGTCCCTGGTTTTCTCGCCTTCTAGGTAGCGGGAAAGGCCGCTTTCATAGGCCGTTGCCGCCGTGACGAGATTGTCCATCAGTTCCACGTTGCGGGGATCGCTCAAGGATCGCCTGAGCGTTTGCGCCTGGTCCTTGGCCAGTCCGAGGTGCTTGCGAAACGCATCGAGCCTGGCGTTGTCCTTGGACTGCATGAAGTAGAGCATGTCCATGCGGGCGTTGAGCACATTGTCGCTGATGGAGTTGACGGCATCCATTTTATCGACGCGGGACATCAGATCGACCAGGCCCTTGTACCCAATGCCGGCCACGATGAGCGTGAGACAGATGAGCAGGCCAAACCCGGTGCCAAGTTTGAAAGCCAAGCCACGGTTCTTAAACATATCCGCTCCCGCTGTGAAAAACTCGCGCCTGCCCGGGCCGGACACGGCGCCCTTGTTCAAACGCTGCCTGTAACGCAACGAAGTCTTCTAGCGGAAAAAGTCCTCGTCGGAGGCGGGCGTCGCCTGTTGGACCGGCGGCGGGACGTCGTCGCCCAAGACCCGGGAAAGGTCGTGTATCTCGTCGCTGGAAAACACCTTGTCCACATCAAGAACGAGGAGAAACCGGTCACCGTGTTTGCCGATGCCCCGAATGAAGTCGGCCCGCACGGCCGCGCCCATGCGGGGCGGCGGATCAATGCGGTCGGTTTCCAGTTCAAGCACTTCCTTGACCGAGTCGGCCAGGGCGCCCATGACGGACAGGGCGTCGTCTTTTTTGATTTCCACGATGACGATGCGGGTGTTGAGCGTGCGCTCCACCTGTCCCAGGCCGAATTTCATACGCAGATCGACCACGGGCACGGCGCTGCCGCGCACGTTGACCACGCCACGCATGTATTCCGGCGTCTGGGGAATGCGGGTGATGTCCGTGTAGTCAAGGATTTCCCTGACGGAAAAGATGTCGATGGCGAAAAGCTCATTGCCAAGGGTCAGCGTCAAAAAACGCTGGCTGCCGTACTGGGCGTCCTGGGCCATGGGATGCTCCCTTGTATCGCGGCTTAACGGGCGTTTTGTGGGACAAAAAGGTCCACTACCTTCTAGCCTACTCGTAATTCGGCAGAATGACAACGCCTTTTTTACTTTTCTTGAGCGCAACGCCCTCTTTTTGCAAGGAGCGGGCAGCCGCCCTGGTCGGGACTGCTCCTGATGGCGGCACTCCACTTTTCCGTTTTTTTCCTTTATAGTAACGGAAAAGGGAGAGGACGCCATGCCGCCGAAAAACGCCACCGCCGCCGCCGTAGGCAAGACCCTGGCAGATCGCCGTGAACAGGCCCGAGAAGCCGCCCTCAAGGAACTGCGGGCGCTGCGTGGCGACCTCAACACCCTTGAGGCCGTGCTCACCGGCAAACGCAAGAAATCTGATTTTTCGCCGTTCGACGTGGTGCATGGCGCTTTCGAAATTTTCCGCCACGCCGCCTCGGTCTTCGAGGCCGAAGACATGCTGGCCGCCTGCGCCCGGGAGCTCGAAGCGGCCAAGGCTCAAGACTATCTCCAGCGCCATGGGGCCAACGACCTGGTCAAGCCGGCCGGCTGGCACTGGATTTCCCCGCGCGGGGAAATGCATTTTCTCGGCAAGTCCGACGACGCCGACAAGGCTGCGGCCAAGCTGGCCGAGCTGCTCCAGGCCGGTCGCCGGCCCAAGCGCAAGGACAAGGCCGACGGCCAGACTGAGGCCGAACCCGCTGCTCCGATCCCGGCTCAGATCGAAGCGTAATGGATACGTCCGGCGACACCAGCATGACGTGGCTGCGACGTTTTGGCGCGGCGGGGTTACTGGTCCTGGCCCTGGCCGGCTGCTCCGAGGAACCTGCCGGCGAAGTCGAGCGCGGCCCGGCCGGCAAGACCCCGGTGGTGCGCCCCGAGGATGTCCACGGCCAGGGAGCCGGCCGGGCCGCCGCCGTCCTGGCCCCGGATTACCGCCAGGACATGAAGCCGGGCGTCACCGACCCGCCGGCCGCAGCCAAGGCCCCCGCCGAACCCGCCGGCCGTCTTTTCGCGGCCAAGCCCGGCCAGCCCGCGGCTGCACCGCCCGCGGCTGCACCGCCCGCGGCTGCACCGCCCGCCGCGCCAGGTCAGCCTCCGGCCATCTCGACTTTCCCGGTCCAGCCCCCGGCCGTCCCGGCGGGAGGCGCCCAGTCCGCGCCGTCGCCCGTGCTCATCACCCCAACGCCCGCCGGCCCGACGCCGGCCGCCGTGGTCACCGCCGCTCCTGCGGCCGTTGCCCCTTCGCCTGCCGCTGCACCAGCTGTCGCCGCGCAGTCCGCCGCCATGCCCCAGGCTGTCCAGACGCCCCAGCCCGGCCCGGGCCAGCGGCCCTCGACCGGTTTCCCGGTGGAGGAGGCCCGCCAGCTCCTGCTGGTCACAGCCGCCGACGCCCAGGCCGACAAGGGCACGCTGCGGCGGTATACCCGCACCGGCCCGGGCGCGCCCTGGGTCGAGGCCGGCCAGCCGGTCCCCTGCCGCCTGGGCCGCAAGGGTCTGGGCCAGGGCCGTGGTCTGGCTATGGCGCTCTCCGGCGGACCGGCCAAGCGCGAAGGCGACGGCCGCACGCCGGCCGGCGTGTTCCCGATTCCGGCCGCCTTTGGCTACGCCTCGGCCGAGGACGCGGCCAAGGCCGGCGTGCGCTTGCCCTATGTGGCAATAAGCGACCGGACATCGTGCGTCACCGATGCCGGTTCGCCGCTTTTCGGCAAGGTGGTGGGGCCGGGTGAGCGGCCCGAGGGCGGGGTGCGCCAGGATCGCATGGTGCGCGACGACGGGGCCAATGCCTGGGGCGTGGTCATCGGCCACAATGCCGGCGCGGCCGATCCCCAGGCCGGAACATGCATTTTTCTCAACGTGCGTCCGGCCGGCGGGCCGGCCACCGGTGGCAGCGTGGGCATCCCGGCCGAGGCCGCCGCCGCCCTGGCCGCTTGGCTCGATCCGGCGGCCAGGCCCGTGGTGGCGGTTCTGCCCGAGGCCGAGGCCAAGGCCTGGGGCCTGCCCTGAGCGTCGTGCGCGGCTGGCGAATGACGGCGGGCCGGGTAACATGGGGCGAGGGCGCTCGCCACGCGTCGCGTCCACGAAACGGGTCTCTTGGCGTTTCGCGGACAACACGCAAACCATAGGAGTCCTCAATAACGGCCTTCGTCTCCATGAACAGGCCCGACCCTAGGCCCGGCCTCGGGACAGGATGCGCTCGATGACGGCGGTGGTGGATAGCCCCGGAACCAGGGGCAGGCTGACGACCCGGCCGCCCCGGGCCGCCACCGCCTCGCCGCCGACGATGGACGCCACCGGCCAGTCGCCGCCCTTGACCAGGACATCAGGCGCAACGGCCAGGATGAGTTCAAGCGGCGTGTCTTCCGCAAAAAGCGACACGTAGTCCACGCAAGCCAGCGATGCCAGGACATAGGCCCGCTGGGCCTCGGGCGTCACCGGCCGGCTTGCCCCCTTGAGCCGGGCCACCGAGGCGTCGTCGTTAAGCCCCACCACGAGCAGGTCGCCCAGGGCCCGGGCTCGGGCCAGGAGATCGGCGTGGCCGGCGTGGAGCAGGTCGAAGCAGCCGTTGGTGAAAACCACGGTGCGCCCCGGCCGCGCCTTGGCGATGGCGGCAGCCAGGGCGTAGCGGTCAAGGATCTTGTCGTGCTCAAATGTCATGGCGCTTGCGGCGAAGGCGTTCCTGACGACCGAAAAAGACCAGCTCCAGCCAGTCCAGGCCGAATTCCAACGCGGCTTCCTCATCGGCCATGATCCGGGCCTGCCGCTCGGCATCGATTTCCACCAGATTGAAGATGCCCATCTTCCCGATAAGGTCCCGGAACTCGTCGGGCAGGTACTGGGCCAGCCAGACCATCTGGATCTGCTTGGGGGACAAGCCCACGCCCTTGCCGCGCGTGAGCGCCATGAGGAACATGTAGCGGTCGTTGAAGCGGTTGTAGACGGCCAGATCCTGGTCGGTCAGCCACTGGGCCGAGCTCCAGTCGCGCGATTCCTCGAAGCCCCGGCAGTGCGGCTCCTGGACGATGAAGAACTGTTCGATGACGCCGCCGTCGTCGTCGAGCTTGGTGGCCCGGCCCAGGGGATAGGTGCGGCAGGCTCCGGGACGGTCGCCGTAGACCTTGCAGCCCTCGGGCGAGACAAAGGGGCAGCGTTTGGCCCGCTCCTCGCGCATCTTGAGGTGCAGCATGGGAAAGCCGGTGTCCGGGGCTTCGAAGCGGCGGGCGAAGTGGTTCATGAAGTCGACCGGGCTGACGCCAAGGGCCCGGCGCAGCCGCAAGGCGTCGTAGGGCGTGAGCATGAGCGTCAGGTCCGAGCAGCAGGCGTTGAAGCAGGGCACTTCGGGATGGCAGGCGAAGCGGAAGGTTTCGTCGGCCGTGAGCTCGGGCAGGGATTTGAGAAACGCCTCGGTGGCGTCGGCCTCGTTTTCGGCCAGGGCGTCGTTTAAGTCTTTCATGGCGGCTATGCTCCTTGGCCGATGCCTTTAGCCCCGGGCGGCGTCCCTTGGCAACCGCCGTGGCGGCTCGCCTTGACAGGGCGTTGAAAAACGGGAAGCTTCCCCTAATTGGTCGTACGCCCGAGGGCGCGGCCTGATGTTTTTCATGCTGTCGGACGGGACTGATGGCCCGTTTTGCGGCCAATCACGCGCGCAACGCCCCGCAGCAAGGGACGCGGCGCGCCGGGGACAGGATGCTGCCGGGTTTTTCCTTGCGCATAGCCAACCGCCTGCTGGAACTAGACCGCGTGGCCGACGCCGTGGAAGCCTTCGGCGAGGCCCATGGCCTCTCCGCCAAGCTGCGCTACCAGCTCCGTCTGGTTCTGGACGAACTGCTCACCAACACCATCTCTTATGGCTATGCCGATGACGGGGAACACGGCATCCATGTGGGCATGGCCGAGGAGGGCGGGCGGCTGCGTTTTCTCCTGGAAGACGATGCCCGGCCCTTCGATCCGCTGACGGCCCGGATTCCCGACGTGAATGCGCCGGTGGACGAACGGCCCATCGGCGGGCTTGGCATCCATCTCGTGCGCACCATCATGGACCGGGTGGCCTACGAGCGCGTGGGCGGTCTTAACCGCCTGGTGCTGGAAAAAGACATTTGACATCGACAAAGGGGGCGACATGCAACTCGTGGAGAAGGAGAGCGGCGAGGTCACGGTGTTGGAGCTGGGCGGCCGGCTCGACAGCAACACCTCCAAGGTGCTCGAGGACAAGGTGATGGAGATTCTGGGCCAGGGCAAAAAGAAGGTGCTCATGGATTTCGCCGACGTGGACTACATCAATTCCACCGGCCTTCGCGTGCTGCTTCTGGCCTTGCAGCAGCTCAAAAAGGTTCAGGGCAAGCTGGTCTTGTCCTCTATCAAGGACTACATGAAGGAAGTCTTCGAGATTTCCGGCTACACCGAGATCTTTCCGATCTTTCCGACCCAGGAAGAGGCCCTGGCCAATTTTTCCTGATCCCCGACCGCCGAGAGGAGGACGGATGATGCCAAGACCCGTTAACGCGCCGGCCTGGCTCGCCCTGGCCGCGACCATGGCCTTTACGCTGCTGCTGGCGGGCCGGCCGGCCCTGGCCGCCGAAGCCCCGAGTTCCCTGGCCGGCATCCGCCTCGGGGCCACGGTCGAGGAGCAGGCGGCCAAGCTTGTGCCCACTGAAGCCAACAAGACCTTTCATCGGCCGGCTCTTGGCATCATGCCCGTGGCCGCCCTCAAGGGCTTTCGCAGCGGCTATGTCGACTACGGCATGTGCGCGGCCAAGGGGCGGGTGGTGCGGATCAAGATGAACTACGCCGACGATTCGTTGGAGTTTTTCAATCGTATCCTGGAAGCCCTCAAGAAACGCTACGGCGAGCCCAAGGAGTGGCGCGGCAACGCCTTTGGCACCCTGCGCACCTGGAAATGGAGCCTCAAGTCCAAGGACCTGGGAGCGGTGAGCCTCATTCTCATGCATTATGCCGGCGACGACGGGGCTTTTACCGACGGCAACTCCATCCGCATCGCCGCCACCGACCTGGTGCGCGCCGAGGAAGTGTGCCAGGCCGGCGCGACCACGGCCAAGAAGGACGAACCCAAGCCCGGCAAGGACGCCACCATTGAGGCCCTGGGCCTGGACTGTTTTTTGCCGCAATAGCTTAAACGCCATTCCCCGGCTTGTCCCAGGCGCGGCCGGCCGCGCCCACCGACGCCATGGCCGGCAAACTACGGGAGCGCTGTGACCACGACCTTGCTTGAAGCGCGCTATCTGGCCCTGCGCGGCGAACTGACCGGGCACCTGGGGCGGCTTTGCGAACTCCTGGCCGCCTGCGGCCGGCCCGAGGGCGCGGCCACGGCCCGCGCGCTCCTTGAGCACGCCGCCGAACCGTTTCTTTTCGTGGTGGTGGGCGAGGTCAAGGCCGGCAAGAGCAGCCTCATAAACGCCTTGCTCGGTGCCGAGGTCACGGATGTGGCTCCGGACCCCTGCACCGACCGCATCCGCGTCATCGGCCGGGAAGAGACCGTGGCTAAGGCCCCGTCCGGCGATCTGGTGGTGCGCGTGGCCGTGGACAATCCGCTGCTCGACGGCTTGGCCATCGTGGACACACCGGGCGTGGACAGCATCATCGACCGCCACCAGGAGATCACCGAGGCATTTATTCCCCGGGCCGATCTGGCGCTTTTCACCTTTTCCGTGCTCAATCCGTATTCCCGCTCAGCCTGGGAGTTTTTCGACCTCGTGGCCGGGGCCTGGGGCCGGCGCGTGGCCTTTGCCCTGACCATGGCCGATCTGGCCAGCCGTGAGCAGATCGCGGTCAATACCGGCCGGCTGCGCGAGCTGGCCCGGGAGCGGGGCGTCGAAGATCCGGTCGTTTTCCTCATTTCCTCGGAGAAAAGCCGCGCCGATCCCGAGGCCGGCGGCATTGAGGCCCTGCGCCGCCACATTCGTGAGCTGACCGCCGGGGGCGGGCATTTTGCCGGCAAGCTCGACGCCACCAGGCGTTCGGCCCTGCGCCTGCTGCAGGAACTTGGCGAGAGCCTGGACGAACGCGGCCGGGAACTGGCCGCCGACCAGGCCGAGGCCGAGCGCATCCGCTCGCGCCTGGACACGGCCCGGCTGGCCGCCGGCCGCGAGGCCGAGGTGCTGCGCACCCGGGTGGAGGCGGCCTACGCCCGATTGTCCGAGGCGTTTCTGGCCGCTTTTGCCGCTGAACTGACCTTGGGCGGGATGCTTGGCCGATCCGTCACGTCGCTGTGGCGGCGGGGCAAGGACGCAGCTAGTCCGGCCAAGCGGCTGGCCGAACTGGGCGAAACCTTCGGGCGCGACCTGGAGCGCGAGGTGGAATCCATCGCCGCCGTGGGCGCGGCCCACATCTTCGAGAGCGTGTCGGGCTATGCCCGCATCCTTCTGGACGAGCTGCGCCTGCGTCGCTTGGCCTCGTCGCCGGCCCTTGGTGATCCGCTGTCCGGCGAGCGCGACCGGGTGCTGGCCGAGGTGGCCGGCCGGGTGGAGACCCTTTTAGCCGAAGGCGGCCCCATGGCCGGGCTTGACGCCAAGTCCGTCGCGGCCATGGACCCCAGGGCGGCCATGGGCGGGGCGCTGGTGGTCCTGGGCACGATTTTCGCCGTGTCGGTCAAAAGCGCGGTCATCGACGTCACCGGCGGCGTGGTGGCCGCCCTGGGGGCGCTTATTGCCGGCAGCGCCCTCTACTGGCAGCGGCCCAAGGTCTTGCGCGAAATGCGCCGACGGCTGGCCCACGGCGGCGAGACCCTGCGACAGGAACTCGACGAGCGTCTCTCGGCCCGCCTCGACCGGGTCTTTCGGGAGCTGGCCGACCGGTTCGAGCCCTTTTTCAGTGACATCGCGGCCCGTGGCGAGACCCTGGCCGACTGTCGAACCCGGCGCGACGAACTGGACGAGGCCCTGCGCCGGTTTTCCACGCAGTGACTGGAGGCGGGCACGGGCTTTTCGCTCTGTGCGGCGTTTTTCGCGTCCGGGGGCTTCTTGGCCGGGCGTTCCTTCACCGTTCCTTCGAGGAACGGAGTCCAACGGCTGTCGGAGCCTTTGCCGCTTCTGGTGTTTTCCCTTCACCGGGCCGTGACGCCGGCCTCGCTTAAGTCGGGCGTCAGTCCGGCCAGGGCGGCGGCGTCGCGGCCGGCCACCAGCACCACGGCGTTGAGGCGGAAGTATTTGTCGCGCCGGATGCGCGTGAGCGTCACGGCCGTGCCCGGCGGGAGTAGGGCGGTCATGGCTTGGCGGGCCTCCTCGGCCGTCTGGCGCACGGCCGGGTCCGGGTCGCGCCGTTCGGGCGCGTTCACCCCGGCCAGACGTACGCGTATCGCCTTGCCGATAACTGGAGGATACTCCGGGATGTCCATCACCACCGTGTCGCCGTCGCACACCCGCACCACCACCGCTTGCACCTGGCCGAAATCCGCGCCGGCGGCGACAACAGGCCCGGATAACAGCCAGCAGAGGGCAAACAGCAGACAGGCGGCAGGGGATGGGCGCATGGGCAAGTTGTAATCGCTTATTTGATAAAATAGAATAGTAAATTTTCAATCTGTCTTGCCGCGACGACAGCTGGCCAGCGGCCACGGTGGGGGCAAACCGGCAAAAGGCTTCGCCGCAACCGGCGCACGACCGGCATGCGACCGTCTGGCCCCTACAACCAGCTTGACAAGGCCCGCCGGTTTGGCGGAAGCTGCAAAGTCTTTCGCGACATGTACGGGGCATTGGCTTACGCCGCCCCTTGCGCCAACATTCCCGATCAATCCATTCAGGGGGAGACGATGGTTCTGGAGCTGATACGGCCCGGCACGAACATCAATTTTCTCAAGTACCGCAAACTGGCCTACCTCGTGTCGGCGGCCATCGTCCTGGCCGGCTTCATTTCGCTGGCCGTCAAGGGCGGCCCGCGTTTCGGCGTCGACTTCTCGGGCGGTCTGTCCATCCAGGTGCGTTTCGCCAAGACCATGGACGCCGAGCGCATCGACAAGGCCGTGGAAGAGGTGGGGCTCAAGAACGTGACGGTCCAGCGCTTCGGCAACGAAGAAGCCAACGAGTTCCTCATCCGGGCCTCGGACCATGACGTCAACCAGGAGGCCGTGCGCACGAGCATCGAGGCGGCCCTGGCCAAGAACCTGCCCGACTCCGGCTATTCGTTGCAGCGCCTGGAAATGGTCGGCCCCAAGGTCGGCGCGGACCTGCGCGGCAAGGCCCTGGAAGCCATTTTCTATTCGGTGCTTCTCATCGCCATCTATATTTCGGGACGTTTCGAGCATCGCTGGATGGCGGCCGGCCTCATGGCCGCGGGCCTTGCCGGCGGCATCTACGTGCTCAAGCTTGTGGGCGCATCCACGGTCTGGCTCATCGTGGCGGCCATGGCCATTACCTTGTTCCTGTGCTTTGTCATGCGGCTCAAGTACGCGCTGGGGGCTGTGGTGGCCGACCTGCATGATGTCTTCATCACCGTCGGCATCTTTTCGCTGCTCAACATCGAGTTCGACCTGACCATCGTGGCGGCGCTTTTAACCATCCTCGGCTACTCCCTTAACGACACCATCATCGTCTACGACCGCATCCGGGAAAAGCTGCGCACAACCGACAAGTCCGTGCCCTTCGAGCAGGTCATCAACCAGAGCATCAACGAGACTCTCTCGCGCACCATTCTCACGGCCGGCACCACGCTCATCACCGTCACCTGCCTGTTTTTCCTGGGCGGTCCGGTCATCCACGACTTTGCCCTGGCCATGATCATCGGCATCCTGGCCGGCACCTTCTCCTCGGTCTTTGTGGCCAGCCCCATCCTGCTGGACCTGGGTTCGGGCCTGAGCAAGCCCGAGGAACCCTCGGCCCCTAAGGCCGGCCCCCGGGTCAACGCCGCCCGGGCCTAGGCTCCGGCTGCCCCATCGCCTGCCAAAGGCCGTCCCGTTTCGGGGCGGCCTTTTTCGTTGGCGGCAGCGAATTCGGGCTGTTCGGCGTCAGATGGTTCACCAGTCGTGTAGCGGCTGAGAATTTAGCCCAGGCCGGGACTGCCGTTTAAGCAGTGCCTTGGCCCGGCCTCCAGTCCTTGGTTGCCGAGGCATAGGAAACGGCCCGGCTATCAAGGGCACAGGCGTTTCGTTCAAGGCTGGGGCGAGGAGGCACAGGGCGGGGAGAACTGGGATAGGGCAAGTCGGCTTGGACGGCACTTGGCGTTATCGGCTGGTTGGGTTCGATTTCGCCAGGATCGAGCAGGGAGCACGTCGAAAGGAAACCGCTCGCCCGGGGCGGACAAATTCTCCCCCTGGCCTTGGCCCCAACACTTCATGCCAAGGCCGCCGCGAAAGGCCGAAAAGCAAAGAGCGCCACGATTGGCGGCAAAGGGGCTGGCCGTTCCAGCCGGACGGGAAGACGCTGTCCGGGCGTCTACTGGGCGGGCTTGACGCTCTTGGAGGCTTCGTAGGCGGCCAGCTCCCGCTCGTAGCGGTCCATTTCCACGCGGGCGGCTTCCTTGGCCCGGACGTAGTGGTCCAGGGCTTCGGTGTTGCCGTCCTTGCGGGCCTCGTCCTCGGCCTGGCCGAAGCGAACGTAGGCGTTGCGATAGGTCTTGACCTTTTCCGCCAGGAATTCTCTCTTGTCCGGGGCGATCCAGGGATTTTTGGGTCCCGCGCCACAGCCGAGCAGGAAAAGGCACAATGTGGCAACAGGGACAAGACGCAGACACGGAAGAATCATGCGATATGGCTTCATAGGAAATGCGGGGTTTGGCTCATGACGCCGCAAGGTTTGGTCGTGGCTAGAGCCGGATGTTGACGATGCCGCCCGAGACGACTTCCACCGCGCCCGCCGGAGCAGGTACGACGCTTCCGGCCGGAGCCGGTTCCACGGACCCGGCCGGCTGGACGTCGAAGGGGCCGGTGGGCGGCGTGGTCTGGACCATGCCGGCCGGAGACGGCGTGGTCATGCCGGGAGGCAGGGCCTCGACATGGCCGGGAGGCAGGGCCTCGAACCGGCCCGGCGGTCCCGCTTCGACGTGTCCCGCCGGTGTGACGGCGTCAGACATGGCGTACCTCCGGCGGCGATCCAATCGCCGCTGCTGCCTATGTGCCCCACTTCGGGCGGTATGGCAACAGCCGCGATGCTTACGGTAGAGACAGACGTCTGGTGGGGCGTCTCCCGGAAATGGGGGCATCCAAACGGCGTTACCCGCTCTGGATGCCGGCAACGGGGGCGACGTCAGGGCAGGGCCTGTCGGTTGTGTAACGGCGCGGCGTCAGGCCGCCTTGGCCGAGCGCCGGGGCCGTACCAACGTTTCGGTGGCCAGTCCGGCCAGGTAGAGCACACCCCGCAACAGCAGCGGCAATTGCACGGAAGCGTCCTTGCCTTGATCGTCGGCCAGGGGAATCTCGGAGGTGTCGGCCTGGCCGGTGAGGCGGCGGTGGATGACCCGGGCTTCCAGGTGGCGTTCGTTAAGGGACAAGCCCTTGCGCACGGCCCGTTCGGCCAGGTCCGGCCGGCGCAGGAAGTGGTAGGCCTTGGACAGTCCCACGTAGGCGTCGGCGTTCTTGGGAGCCAGCTCCAGGGCCAGGCGGAAAAGCGACACGGCGGCGGCATAGTGGCGGTCGCGCACGAGTTCGTTGCCCAGGGCCAGGAAGGGGTTGAACCCGGCTTCGTCGGCGGCAAGCAGGGTGACGAACTGATCGCGCAGTTCGGCGAAGCGCTGGACCCGGGCGCAGGCGTTGGCCGCCTGCTTCATGTAATGGCGATAGCGGCGCTGGCTGCCCTTGGCCAGCCAGGCCCGGGCCAGACCCAGGTGGGCTTCGACGTAGAGCTTGTTGGCGGCCAGGGCCCGGTGGAAGGCCAGGATGGCCCGTTCCACGTCGCGCACGGCCAGGGCGGCCATGCCTTCCTCGAAATGCCTCGGCGCGTCGTCCGGGGCCTCGGCCAGTGCCTCGTAGCCCCGGACCGCTCCCTCGACGTCGCCGTCCGCTTCCTTGGCGGCGGCCCGGGCCAGGGCGGCTCGTTCGGCGGCGGCGAAGCGCGCCATGTGGGCGGCCATGGCCAGATGGCGGCGGAAGGTGTCTTCGGAATAGGGGCGCAGCAGGAATCCGGCCACGCCGAGCTTGACCGCCGAGAGCACCTCGGCCTTGGTGCCGCCGGTCGCGGCCAGGATCACCGGGATGTCGGCCAGCTCAGGATCGGCCCGAAGGGCGGTGACGAGATCGCGTCCGTCCATGTCGGCCAGGGTCGCGTCGCAAAAGATCAGGCTCGGCCGTTCGCGGCGTACGGCAGCCAGGGCCTCGGCTCCGGAGACGACATGGCGCACGGCGAAGATGCGGGCCTGCTTGAAAAAGGCGCGGTCCACCCGGGCCACGGCGTCGCTGGCGGCAACGATGAGGGCGGAAGCGATGGCGCTGGCGGAAGTGGTCGGCACGGTCATGGGCGCATCCTGGGGTTTGGAGCCGGGCGGCATTGCCCCGGCCTTGCAAAGCGTATCGGCCGACCGCCGATTTGCATTAGGGCCAAACCAAAAGGAAAGCGCCCGTCGGCATTCCCGGCGGGCGCTTGAAACCGTCAGGCCAAAGGCCGACTACAGGGCGGAGACTTTCTTGATGAGGCGCACGAGCTGGTGGGTAAACCCGGCCTCGTTGTCGTACCAGGACAGGACCTTGGCCATGGTGCCGTCGATGACCTGGGAGGCCTTGGCGTCCACCACGCCGCCGTGGGTGTCGCCCACGAAGTCGATGGAAACCAGCGGCTCCTCGGTGTAGCCCATGCCGTCGCCGGCGGCGGCGGCCAGTACGGCCAACATGCCGGCGGTGTCCGTGGGCTTGGCCAGCTCGCAGGTGAAATCCACCACCGACACGTTGGGGGTGGGCACACGGATGGACATGCCGTCCAGGCGTCCGGCCAAGGCCGGGATGACCTTGGTCACGGCCCGGGCGGCTCCGGTGGTGGTGGGGATCATGGACAGGCCGCAGGCCCGGCCGCGCCGCCAGTCCTTGTGGGAGCCGTCGAGAATCCGCTGGCTCATGGTGTAGGAGTGGATGGTGGTCATGAGCCCGTGCTTGATGCCAAAGGCGTCATTGAGGGCTTTGGCCACCGGGGCGAGGCAGTTGGTGGTGCAGGAAGCGTTGGAGATGATCTTATGCTCGGGCCGCAGCTCATCGTCGTTGACGCCCATGACGATGGTGACGTCCTCGTTTTTGCCCGGGGCGCTGATGATGACCTTCTTCGCGCCGCAGGCCATGTGCTTCTCGCAGGAGTCGCGGTCCACGAATTTGCCCGTGGTCTCGACGACGTATTGGCAGCCAAGCTCGCCCCAGCGCCATTCGCCGCCACCGTGACGGCTGATCTTGACCAGCTTGTCGTTGATCAAAAGGCCTTCGTCGCAAGGGACAACCGTGCCGGCGAACCGGCCGTGTACGGAGTCGTATTTGAGCAGATGGGCCAGCTGGGCGTTGTCGGCCCGGGCGTTTATCGCCGCCAGGGTGATGTCCGGATCGTCGGCCAGAAGCCGGGTCAGGTATCTGCCGATGCGGCCGAATCCGTTGATGCCGATGGTAACCGCCATATGGGTGTCCTCCTGGGAAGCAGTGCGTGTCGGATGCTGGAAACGGCCGCGCCCCGGCCCGGGGCCTCGGCGGACGGGTGGCGGCCCGTCCGTGAGCGCGGCGCATGATAGGCCGGGGGGCGGTTTTGTGTCAACAAAACGTCGCTTTTGCCGGTTGGAAACCGGCCGAAATCACGGGCTTTCCTGGCCAGTTACTGGGGCAGCAGCCAGGAGTCGTCCACGTCGAAGAGCGGAAACGCCGGCTGGGGTTCGGGCGCGCCTTTGATCATGGCGTCGTAGCAGGCTTTTTCCCGATTCATGGCGCTATTGTCGCTGACGCGGATGACATTGCCCGAGGGCGAGTCGTCGCCGGTCAGTTCGAAATGTTCGAGCAGGACGTCAAGGCCCTTGTTTTTGTTGGCCCCGAAAACCCAGCGATAGCCCTTGTATTTCGAGCCCTTTGGGACGGGCAAGGGCTGGGGCACGCCGTAACGGTCGCTGAGCTGGCGCACGAGCTTGTCGAAAAGCGCCTTGGAGCCGTCCTTGTATTGCAGACGCACCCGCTCCACCCGGTTTTGGGTGGCGCAGCCGCCGAGGAGGACATAGCCGGCGGCAAAGCCTTTGGTGGGCTTGAGGTTGGCCCGCACCAGCCAGGGCTTGTCCCAAAGGGGGGCGACCCGGGCCAGATCCAGGCGGTCGCGCAGATCTTCGGCGTTGGCCCCGATGGCGATGCCGGCGATCTGGCTGGGGGCGTCGGCGGCCCGGGCCGGGACGGCGGCCAGAACGAGGGCGAGGGCGAGACAGGCGGACAGGACCAATGGGCGCATGGGCGGCTCCTTTCCCGGATGGATAACGTAACGGGTCCACCCAAAAAACCGCAATGCCGGGCATTGTCAAGGCCGCGCTACCCTTGCCTGGGGCCGCGCCATGGCGTAGGACAAAGCCTCGGCCATTTCCCGGGCGGTTTCGTCCGGTTCGATTTCAAGGAGAATAAGAATGTCCAAAAAAGCCCTGGTGTTAGCCGCCTTGATCGTCAGCATGTCCTTCGGCACGCTGGCCGACGCCGCTTCCAAGACCCCGACCCCGGTCCAGGCCCAGCCCCAGGCCGTCGCCGTCGGCGGCGGTTCCGCCACCTTCGCCCACAGCTGGTCCGTCTACACGGACAAGGAAAAGCGCTCCTTCCTGTTTGGCCTGGCCACGGCCGTGCGTCTGATGTGCACCGACCTCAGCACCCGTCAGAAGGACGCCAAGGGCGGACCGGGCGTGGAGCAGACCTTCCGCGACTGCTTCAACGCCTACGCCGGCATGGACCCCGACGCCGTGGTTTCGGCCATGAACGCCCTGTACGCCGATCCGAAAAACGCCATGATCCCCATCGACGGGGCCTATATGATTTCGCTCATGAGGGTGCGCGGCGACAAGGTGGACGACATCATCGTCCAGGCTCGCAAGTACGGCGAAGGCCTCAAGAAAGAGATCGACCAGCAGCGTCAGAAAGGCGGCCAGTAGGTCCGGCGCGCGCCGCCTTGCCCCAGCCTCCGGGATGGTTATCTTGGAAGGGTAAGCAGCGGTTTTTTTTGCCGCGAGCTTCCTGATCCTTGAGCCAAGGAGGCGCGTATGTGGATATGGGTTGCGCGCTGGCTCGTCCGGCCCGGTCGGGAAGAAGCCGTCAGGCAGGCGGCGGAAAACGTCCGCCGGCATTGGCAGGAAGTCAGCCTGGACGTGGGTTTCGATCCGGCCAGGAACGTGACCGTGGCCGAAAGCGACAAGGAAATCCGGGTGGGCGTGAGCGAAGAGCTCGACGCCACGTTCCGCGAGGAACCCGGAGAATGGCGCTACTACTGATAACCGCGACGGGGGGTCTGAATCTTCAGGCCCCCCGTCTTTTTTGGCGACCGCCACCGCATCCCCGTTCGCCCCAACTCGGCGCGGCGGGCCGGCGGCAGCGGTTCGTTGCCCCGCACCCTCGCCTTGCGATGGTTGTCAGGGCGAAAGCGTTTTCCTATGGTGTCCCATGTTCCGTTAGGCATTCTCCGAAGCCGGACGCCCGTTGCCGGCGGGCCAAACGTCGATCCCCAAGGAGGCGCCATGAATCGTCTATTCGCCCTGGCCTTGGCCGTTTTGTTGGGAACCTTGCTGGCCGCCGGACCGGCCTTGGCTCAGGAAGGCAAGGCGAAAAAGGAAAAAACCATTCCCCATCTGGTGGGCGTGTGGAAAGGCACATCGGAAGGCGTGGCCATGGGCGCGCTGGGCCATGTGGACGCCGCCGCCGCGCCGACGTTCGTGAAGGTCGATTGGACGCTGACCATCGACAAGCAGGAAGGCCGAGCCTTTTCCGGCACAAAAGCCTCGTCCCGGGCCAAGGAGACAGTAGTCGGCGTGGTGGACGGAGCCCAGGTTGCCATGGTCGACGACGACGGCACGTACGTCGGCAAGCTCACCAGTCCCAATCGGCTGATCGTCCGGTATCTCGAAGCCGGCAAGGCGTCCAAGGTGGCCAGCATCACCTTGTTCGTACGCGAGCGCGACCCGGAAGCCGGCCAGACGCCATCGGCCGCGCCGGCCCAGTAGCCGGTTATTTTTCCAGAGGCACGGATGCGGGCTGGGGCGTTGGCCTCGGCCCGCTTTTTTTGCGCGGGTGCAGTGTGCCGTCGCCAAAGATGGCATCGTACTGGGCCGTATCGCCGGGATGTCCGTCGTAGCAGTCCGAGGCGGCGATGGGCCGACCGCCGGCCAACAGTTCACTGACCGTCACCAGGGCATAGCCGCGTTTGCGCAGTTCGGCCAAAAGCGCCGGCAGGGCTTCGGCCGTGCCGTGGCCGTTGCCGTTGGCGTGGCCGATGACGATATCGCCGGGCCGCACCCGTTCCAGGGTCGTACGCAGGATGCGTTCGGGCGTGGAAAGGGGATCGGGATCGCCGGTGGTCAGGCTCCACTGCACGGCGGCCAGGCCCAAGTCGGCCAGCAGGGCCAAAGCCTCGGGCCGGCAGCGGCCGTAGGGGAAGCGGAAGAGCGCAGGTGCTGCCGGCACGTCGTCCAGGGCCGCCTCGGGCAGGCCCCGCTCCCGGGCCAGCACGGCCAGCCTGGCCCGCAGGGCGGCATACTCGGCCTGGGTCCAGACAATCTCCCGAATCATGTCCCGGTCGTCCAGGCGGCCAAAGTTGCCGTGAGTCCAGGCGTGGTTGCCGATCTCGAACAGAGGGTCGCTCATGAGCTGCATGGCCCGCAGCGGATGGGAGCGCAGCCACTTGCCGCCGACGAAAAGCGTGGCCTTGGCCTTGGCGGCGCGCAGGGCGTCGATGACCCCGCCGTCGTAGCCCGAAGTCTGGTCGGCCAGTTCGCACAGGTCAAAGGTCAGCGCCAGGCGTTTTTCGCCGTGGGTGTCCACCCGGCGTAGCGACCCGCGCAGAGCCGGCGGCAGCGGCGTCAGCTCCGGGGCCACGGTGGCTTCGGGCGGCGAGCGGTCGGGTTCGTGTACCCGGCCGGACTTTTTCTCGGCCGGAGTGGACGCCAGCTCGGCCGGCGTCCACAAGGCTGCAAAAAGCGCTTCCCGGTCATGGCCGGCGGCTGTGGCGGGAAGAGCGGCGGCAAGCAGACAGGCAAGGCACAGGGCAACGGCACGGCCGAGACGTCCCACGGCAGGCTCCTTGGCGGTTGGAAAACGGCGTGTACGGGGCAGTGGCCCGGATACGTGGCATGGCGGGTACGGCCTTGGCAAGGCCCAAGGCGGCCCAAACGCGGCGGAAGCGGAAACAGCGGCGGCTGGATACGGAAGCGTCCGGCCCCGGCCGGGATGCGACGGCCGGGACCGGACCGGAGGGCGGGGCGGTCGGCGGGCTAGTCGGCGACCAGCATGACGCTGGAGGCCTTGATCATGGCCTTGACGGGCTGACCCACGGCCAATCCCATGGCTTCCACGGAGTGTTTGGTGACGACAGACACGATTTCAACGCCAGGCGCGATTTCAAGGACAACCTCGCTACTGACCATGCCGTTGCTGATGGACTTGACGGTGCCGGGGACAAGATTGCGGGCGCTGACTTTCATGCAGGTCTCCTGGTTGGATTTTATTGAGATACTTTCTCGTAACAGTTCGTTTTTATGTAGGTCAATGCTGTCAATTTATTTGTACTTACAGTCACTGGAATTGGAAACAACATGTCGTTGCGCTGGCGAGACAGTCCTTAAGGGTCTTGCGTCCGGCTTTGGGGAACATCTCGTTGGTGTTTGAAAAATCCTGTTATTCAAAGGTGTTGTCAGCCGTAAGGCGCAGGCCGCGACGGCCTCGCCCTGATTGGCGATGAGTACCGCCAACAAGGGCATACGGGTGGAGTAGCCGCAGCCAGCGGCTGGCGGGCGGCTCAGACGCGGCGTGACGCGTCCTGAACGATGTCTGGCGACAAGTGGCCTCATGCGCGGCAACACCGGAAAATCCAGGCTGGGGCAGCGCCTATGGCTCAGGGAAGGACATCATCAGGGTGGTCCGGGAGCGCATGATCATGGAGCGCAAAGCGGGCGGCACAGGAAAGGCCGCCGTCCGGGAGGAGTTCGGGCGGCGGCCGCAAACCGTGAGGCGAGGACGGAAACGATCTGTCGCGGCCGGTCTAGCGGCTGGCCACGTGCTTGGATTTGCCGGAGGCTTTTTTCTGGGCGGTCTTGGGGGCCGGGGCCTTGTCGGCCTTGCGGGATTTCTTGACCGTGGCTTCGCGGGCGTCGAATCGGGCCGACGCGCCGCTGCGGGCGTTGACCTTGGCGTGGCGGTCGGCCTTGGCGACCTGCATGGCCTTGGCGTGGCGTTTGGCGGAGGCGCGCTTGGACAGGGACTTGGTCGGCTGCTCGGGCTCGGGCATGTCGCAGGCTGCGACCATGGTCTGCACGGCCCCGGAGAAGGAGGCGTCGAGGATGCGAACGGCTTCGCGGTTGCGCACCTGCTTGGTGCGCCCGCCGAGCACCACGGCGATGACCCGGGTGTCTCCGCGTTTGGCCGTGGCGATGATGTTGTAGCCGCTGGCGTCGACATAGCCGGTCTTGATGCCGTCCGCACCGTCGTAGGAGGCGAGCAGGCGGTTGGTGTTGCCGTGGACCGCGCCGTTGTGGTTGATCTCGGTGGTGGAGTGGTAGCGCAGGGCTTGGGGGTAGTGGCGCAGATAGCTGACGGCCAGCTTGGTGAGGTCCCGGGCGGTGGTGTACTGGCCGGCGGCGGGCAGGCCGTTGGGATTTTTAAACGTGGTGCCGGTCATGCCCAGTTCCCGGGCCTTGCGGTTCATCAGGCCCACAAAGGTGGGCACGCCGCCGAAATGTTCGGCCACGGCGATGCAGGCGTCGTTGCCCGAGGCCACGGCCATGCCGCGCATGAGCTCGTCGAGGGTGACGATTTCGCCGGCGCGAAGCCCCATGGTGGAGCCTCCGGTTCTGTCGGCGCCCCGGCTGACCTTGATACGATCAGCGAAGCTGGCCTTGCCCGAGGCCACGAGATCGAAAACCACATACATGGTCATGACCTTGGTCAGCGAAGCCGGGGGGATTGGCCGGTCGGCGTCCTGGCTGTACAGCGTCTTGCCCGAGCCGTACTCCGTGACCAGCGCGGATTTCACGGCCAGCTTGCCGGCGTTTTTAGCCGGAAAGGCCGTTCGCGGCCCGATCAGACACAGCAGGATGAGCAAGAAGAGTACGCGGCGCATGACGCCTCCCTGTTTCAATAAGTGATGTCGATGTCCCTGAAACCGTGGCTTCCCCCAGCCGTCGTCAGGGCAGCATGATCCATGCCATCAAACGCCACGCAAATGGCCGAACTGCGCCATTAAACCGGTATGTCGCTGGTTTTGCGGGAGCTTGAAAAGACGTCGCCGACAGCCTCCGGCCGGGACGTCCGAGCAGGGCGGACAATCGTTTAGGATTGTCAAACGAGCCGTTTGATATTCTTAAACACTGGCGCTGGCAAGAACCAATAGGCGCAAGTCGCTGATTTTCTCGACTTTGAGGCAGTCCTTAGGACCGTCTGAACCCTCCGCAGAGAGCCTGTTCGTCACCACTGGTACGAATTGCTGGTCCGAATCGCTGGTCCGAAAAGGACGGCTACCGGGCCAGGACAGGGGGCTCCGATGGCTGGTCATGCGCCTTCATACCTTGTGTCCCGCGCTGGGACTGTTCACTTCCGTTTTTGCCTTCCTGCTGATCTCAAGCCCCGATTCAAGCGGTCCGAATTGCGAATCTCGCTCGGGACTGGACGCATGCGCGAGGCTCGGGTTAACAGCGTGTTGAAAAACTCCGCCAAGTGACCGAGAATCCAGCCATCGGGGTTCCGGAGGTGATCTGATGGGGCTTGGCCGTCAGGGTGATCAGCAGGGGACGATGTATCTGGCCTGGGATGAGATCCCTCGGTCTCGTGGGCACGTTTTTTACGATCGTCTCCAGCAGATTCTCCGGAAAGCCGGCTTCGATGGTTTCGCCGAGAAGCTGTGCAAGCCCTTCTATTCCGACAAGGGGCGTCCCTCCATTCCGCCTGGCCGGTATTTTCGGATGCACCTCGTGGGGTATTTCGAGGGCATCGACAGCGAGCGCGGCATTGAGTGGCGCTGCGCTGATTCGCTTTCCCTCCGGAATTTTCTCCAGCTTTCGCCCAAGGAGTCTGTGCCGGATCATTCCTCGCTCAGCCGGACACGGTCCCGTCTGCCACTGGCGACCCACCAAGAGGTTTTCACCTGGGTTCTCAAGCTGCTCAGCAAGGATGGCTTGGTCCTTGGAGGCCGCATTGGCGTGGACGCTTCGACCATGGAGGCCAACGCGGCGCTCAAAACCATCGTGCGCCGGGACACGAGTGAGAGCTACCGCAAGATGCTCCTGCGCATGGCCAAGGAGAGCGGCATCGACTCTCCGATAGATGAGGATCTGGCTCGCATGGACCGCAAGCGCGTCGGCAAGACGCTTTCGAACAAGGACTGGCGGTCACCGGTCGATCCCGAGGCGAAGATCGCCAAGATGAAGGATGGCCGAACGCATCTGGCGTACAAGCCCGAGCACGCGGTGGACCTGGACACCGGCGCGGTGGTGGCGGCCGAGGTGCATGAAGCGGACAAAGGGGACACCTCGACTCTGCAAACGACGCTGAAAGCCGCTCAAGAAAGTCTGCGGCGGGTCACTTCCACACCGCCATGCCCGGACGACCCTGCGGAACTGGTCGCGGATAAAGGCTATTTCTCCCGGGATGTCCTCAAGGTTCTGGACGGTGGACCATGGCGGACGAGAATCGCCGAACCCAAACGCAACGGTCTGAACTCCTGGCGTGGCGACCAAGAGGCGCGACGCGCCGTGTACAACAACCGAATCCGGATATCCTCGATGGTCGGGAAGGCCATGGGAAAACAGCGGACGGAACTGGTCGAAAGAAGCTTCGAGCATACGCTGGACCGGTGCGGCGGCATGCGCCGGGTCTGGCTCAGAGGACGAGAGAACATCCGGAAACGCTATCTGGTCCATGTGGCTGGTTTCAATCTCGGCCTGCTGATGCGGGTCAAGACCGGCCATGGCACCCCCAGGGGCTGGGCCAGTGCCTGGCTTGCGCTCATTTGGCCTGACCAGCATCCCTCAATGGCCTATTTGGCCATCGTCATGGTGGTCAAGGGACGATGCTGCGGGATCATCCCCATCGCCATCATCTGCGGGGGAGAATAGCCGGAAACAGCTTTTTGCAACGGCCTGTTAAGGCCCTGGCGCTTGCTGCCGTGGTCTATTCGTTCATCAACGCCTTGAGGAGTGGGTCGATGTCCGATCTTACGAGTGAAGCCATCTCCGAGCTTGTTCGGCAGGAAATGGTCAAAGTACTTGAGGAAGACAGGAAGTCACGCATCCGTGAGCCTTGGTCCTACAAGTTCTCGGTCGATTTCCCCAAACCAGACGGCGCTTATGACGATCTCGTGCCCGTTGATGACCCCGACAAGGCTCAGGACATGCTGGACGACTTCATCGCTGAGAAGCGGTGGGACAGGATGTCCAAGCCTGTCATGGAATTGTTGGAGAAAAACAAGCACGACGTATCGCCGTGGGAGCCAGAATTCAGTGAGACTTGCTATCAGTACACCCAAGGGCTTGGACTCGTGTTGGACGTGATCCGGCACAGAAATGCTGGCGACATTGAGTACAATGTGGAGCCTTTCGCGCGTAGTGAGTCGGAGGTGGTGAAGGTAGCCCCTGAGAAGGAGCGCCATGGATACACAATCTCTGCACTGCTGGAGAAGTACATATCTGAGAAGGTTGCGTCTGGTGCATGGGGTGAAAGTTCTATTGTAGAAAGCACTAGGCGTGTTAGGATGCTGTTTACGCTCATGAATGACATTTTGGTTGACTCAGTTGATCACGACTTCGCTAGGACGTGTAAGGAGCGGTTGATAGAGTATAAGAGCAGGGGGAAGTCGTTGTCTGTCGTGACGGTGAATATGAACATAAAAGCAGCGTCCAGCCTCTTCGATTGGATGGAACGTCATGGATACGTTGCTAAGAACTACTTCAAGGGAATGTTGCTTCATAGCAAGCGACGGGTTAGGGACGAGAGAGAAGCGTTCTCGTCGGAGGATATTGGTAAGATATTTAGCCCTGAACTTGGTGGTTGCTAAGAAAGTCCTTCCGTGGCGTTTTGGGGTTCCTCTGTTGGGCTTGTATACTGGCGCAAGGGTAGAAGAGATTTCTCAGCTTCACGTAGAAGATGTGAAGTCTGTGGATGGCGTTTTGGTAATAGACATCAACGATAACGCTGAGGACAAGCGCGTCAAGACACGTGATAGCATGAGGATAGTCCCACTGCATCCTTTTTTGTTGGACGAGCTAGGTTTTCATCGGCACGTTGAACGTGTTCAGGCGGCGGGAAGTGTTCGTATATTTCCAGAGTTGAGACAATTCAATTTGAAGTATGGTCTTTCTGTGTCAGTATGGTTCAGCAAGTACCGCAAGGAAATTGGTATCGAAGGTGCCAAGTCCTTCCATAGCTTCCGTCACACATTCACCACGAACCTGATTCACAGAGAAGTCCCCGTCCAAGTCGTGGATTGGCTCACGGGCCATGCCTCGCCAGGGGAGACGGCAGGACGGTATACCAAGTTGCCGACTGACCCGGTAGTGCTGTTGCCGCATGTGTTGAAGCTCGACTTTGGCGTCGATCTCTCTCACCTCAAGGAGTCGAAGTTTGCCGTGAAAGAGTGACGCCGAGGCCCATGCTTCCCCCCAAGATCATCATCGGCAAGTCCCCTGTGTCCACCAACGCTGACGGCCTTATCAGCCTGACCGACCTGTGGAAGGCGGCGGGGAAGAATCCCTCGCAACGAATCCCCGAGTGGCTTCGTCTTCCTGCGACGAACAACTTTGTTAATCGTGTCAGCGAGAAAGAAAAGGTGGGGAAATCACACCTTTTGAAGGCTGTCCCTGGCCGTAACGGCGGAACCTTCGCCCACTGGCAGATCGCCCTGGCCTACGCCAAGTACCTGTCGCCGGAACTGCACATGGCCGTCAACGATGTGTTCATGCGGTACAAAGCCGGTGACCCGAAGCTGGCCGAGGAAGTGATCGACAAGGTCGAAGATCTGGCTGCGCTGGAACGGATCGAGCGGCGGGCACGGGCGAAAAAGCAGTACAAACGTCTGGCCAGCGTGGTCTTCGCCAAGGGTGGTCACCGCAAGACCATCGCCCATGGATTCTTTGAGAGGCGAAGCTGTTTGACTGTGACGCGCACGGATAGTGGGCTACAACCGACATGGGGACCATATCCTCGTTCGGAGCTATGCTTTGGCTCGTTTTGCCTATTGGAAACCCCTAGGGCAAAATGGCCGGATACAAGATCAAGTCAAGGCGTCGTCTTGGCTGTCCTATGTGGATATCCTGCAGGCCGAGTCCGCCATCTCCCCTGGTAGTCACTTCGATGTCTAGTTCGTCGATAGACGTTCTCGCCGATGATACCCGCAGAAAGGCTTCCTGTTCAAAAGAGTTCCACCCGGCGGGGACTGGAGCCTTGGCTGTGGAAAAACGGGCGCTTTGCATTGGGTGGCGAAGAGTCACATCGCAGAATCCGGCCGGCTCCCCGGGGGATGCATGGGGGAAAAAGACCAATGCCGCGGCCTCGACGGGCTGCCGCAATCGTAGGTGCAACCTCGCGTGGCCTTCTCCGCCCTCTTTGGAAGTCGTGAGGTATTTAACGGTCCTGTCTGCAGCATACTCAAGGACCATGTTGCGCTGGTCTTGCTCCGAGGCCGCCACGAGCCAGTTTTCTGGAAGCACAAATCGGCCGTCGTCGTCGAAACTCAGGCTGATGGTGACGGGGTCACGGTAGCGCACGGCCTCATTGGCAGGGAGAAACACAGGGGGTTCGGCTTCGCCCTGGGCAATTCGGTCGGCAATGGCCCTGGCAATGGCGGCGTTTCCGGCTGCGCTGCAGTGCGTGTCCAACGGCTCCAGAAAAGGGTTGATTCCCTGGTCCAGGTAGAGTCTGCGAAAGGTCTCAGTCATGTCCAGGGTCTTGATGCCTCGGTTCCGGCAGTGCTCCAGGATGGCCGCGCTGGGGCCGTTCTTGTAGTCGTGCAGTTGGTCGGGGTCGGGCACGATGACGAGCAGGAAGTCCATGCCGGCGGCGGCCGCCTCCTCGCGCAACCTGTTCGCTTCATCCAGATAGCGCTGCCAGAGAGGGGCCGTGAAGGCTAGGTAGCGTTCGTCGAGAAGCTTGTCTTTGTTGCCGGCCACTCGTTTGGCCAAGCGCAATCGGTCTTGTTCCGGGGTTGAGGTCGCACTCGTCGTCGGCTTGGGCTGCAGAGGCGGTTGTGAGGTGAGAAATATGAAAACTGGGTTGGCGTGCAAGGCTTGGACAAGGGCAACATTGACGTCTTCAGCCAACAATCGGTCTTCGAGCGGGGCGAAGGGCTTACCTTTTCTGTAGTTCTGAACCTCAACGTCCGAACGGAGCAATTCTATATCATAGATATTGAACTGGAGCACCATGAGGTCGGCCGGCATTCGGTTGGCCTTTGTCTGGAAGTAATGCAGGTTTTCGATGATGCCGATGCCCATGACCCCGGCGTTGACGACTTGGAAGCGGTTGGGCCCGGGCCAGGAATTGAGCAGCATTTGGAGTTGCGATGGAAAGGTTTGCGCGTCCGGAACGCCAAAACCGAAGGTATAGGAGTCGCCAATGCACAGGATGCGTCTATTGGCTTGCGCCACGGGAGGAACACTATTTCGTAGCCCCTGCTTGTCCGTTGTGTAGAGAAATGGCAAGTCCGGGTGCCAACGGGCCACGGCCCGCACATCCGGCCTGAGACTGCCGGCAAGGTCGGAATAGAATTTAGGATGGGGTAGCCGGTTCAAAATGCTGGGGTCCAGGCGATAGGCCACTTCCAGGGTCAGGTAGGAAAAGAGCAAGGCAAGGAAGATCACCACTTGCCAGATATGAATTCGCCGAAACAACCGCCACCACCTCCAAATAAATGGTTCATATGCCCCCTTCGTGGTGTGGCCGCTCAACGGGCGGATGACGAAGAAGGCGTGCGTATAGTCGCTTGCCCGGTCGTTGCGTAGTAGGCAAGTCATGTAGACACTCAATGACTGGCAATGAGTCTAGCGGAATTGATTCCGGTTTAAAAGTCTGGGTAGCTTGGCGTACACAGATTGTTCTTGGCCGTGTGGGCAAGGAAGGCATCCCCGAGAAGCGCCAGGGTCCGTCCTACGAGTCCAAGGCTCCAAAGCCGAGACGAAGCGCCGGAAGTTGAGCCAGAGGGTGAGGAAGGAAAAGGTACTCCAGGCGTACATTTTGCCGAAACACCTTCTGATTCCAGGGGAAAATCGTGGTCGCGTCCGTCAATGTGGTGTAAATTCCGGTGTGCTTGAGGTGGCAATCGGTCAGGCTGCCCTGAGTGGAATTTGTGCTGGCTGCGCCTCGTTGGGTTGGGGGTTGAGTTCGGCCATGGCCTCGACCTGCATGTAGCGGCTTTGCAGTTGCCACTCGTCGTTTTGCTCCAGCAAAATGGCCCCGATGAGCTGGATGATGGAGGCTTCGTTGGGGAAGATGCCGACCACGTCTGCCCGTCGCTTCACTTCTTTATTCAGCCTTTCCAGCGGATTGGTGCTGTACAGCTTGACCCGGTGCTGTGCCGGGAAGGTCATGTAGGCCAGCACGTCGTGCTCGGTTTCATCCATGAAGGTGGCGAGCTTTGGCCATTTGCCGCGAAGCTGGTCGGCGACATGCCGCAGGTCTGGCTGGCGCCTGCCGCATCCGGCTGTAAAAAGGCTTGGCGCAGGGCGGCCGAGACCATGGCGTGCTGGGACTTGGGAACCCGGACCAAAGCGTTTCGCATCCAGTGGACCCGGCAGCGCTGCCACGTGCCCCCGAACGTCTTGGCTATGGCGGCCTTGAGGCCTTCATGGGCGTCGGAGACGACAAGCTTGACGCCACTGAGTCCCCGACGAAGAAGGCCTTTGAGGAAAAAAGACCAGAACGGCTCGGCTTCGCTGGGGCCAATGTGCAGCCCCACGATTTCCCGGCGGCCTTCGGTGTTTGCCGCCACGGCGATTATGGCGGCGACGCTGACCACCCGACCGCCTTGGCGCTGCTTGAGGTAGGTCGCGTTCAGCCACAAATAGGGCCATTCTCCCGTCAGCGGCCGAAAAAGAAAAGCATGGACCCGTTCATCGATGTCCTTGCACAGCTTGGACACTTGGGATTTCGAGATGCCGGAAAGGCCCATGGCTTGGACAAGATCATCCACGCGCCGCGTCGAAATGCCGCCGATCCAAGCCTCCTGGATGACGGCCACCAAGGCGCGTTCGCTGGTCTTGCGTGGCCCCAGGAAGGGCGGAAAGTAGCTGCCCTGGCGCAGCTTGGGGATGCGCAGTTGGAGAGAGCCGACGCGGGTATCAAGGCTGCGCTCCCGGTAGCCGTTACGGTAGCTGACTCGCTCGGCGCTTCGTTCGTGGCGGCTGGCCCCGATCAAGCCATCCACATCGGCTTCCATGAGAAGCTGCAAAACGGCTTCTGCTAAGGAGCGGAGAAAATCACCGCCATCGGCCTTTTGCATCAGCTCAATTAATGCCATGCTGTCCTCGGCCATCGTGGTCTCCTTTGGTTGTAGGTGCGGCTTCGCAACTTCACCTTACAGCCAATTGACCCGATGGCCACCTCGCCCATCCCGTCCAGACTGGAGGCCGCCCCAGCCTGGACGACTCCAGAATTTACACCACCTCCGTGGACTCTGCCCGTGAGCCGGGTTCTGGTCTGGGGCTTGAGTGAGGTCGAAGCCGGGAAGAAACCCAGCAGCGACAAGGACTCAGCAACTCAAGAGGAAGGTTCAAGAGTCGCTCATGAGTCGATCATTCCGCCAGAGCTTGAAGCCCGACTCCAGGCAATTGAGGAGCGTTTGGCGAAGCTGGAACCGAAAGCGAGAGGTGACATCTGTCTGGAGGCCCTGTAGACGAGGCCACCAAACCCGAATTGAGCCATGCCTCTCTCGATTGCTGACCGCAGGGTCAGGAGGTGAGAGCGAAATTCCTTCCGGTTCTTCTTGATCTCTTCTCCGCCTCCCGCCTCCTCCGACCTCCCTTTCCCTCCATCCTTCTCCATTACTCAAACGCCAATGGAGATAAATAGTGTAGTCGAGGGTAAATTCCTACTGTTTCAGTGAGATTTTGTGACAAGCCAGGGACTGAAAGGCTGGGCAGGGGCATGAGGGTGAGAATGGCGGTCAATGATTCCGACTATTTATGTCAAAAGTAGCATAGCTCAGGAGCAAGGGAGACGAAGTATTCTCGTACTCAGTCCGCCAGGGGCCAGGGGTCGAGTGGTACTTGTGGCTGGTCCTTCTTGTTGGTACGAAGGCAGTCATCGACAGAGGCTTCAGGTTCTCTGCTCAGACGAAAAAGTCTTTAAAGTCGAGCTGTTATCTGCGCTTGCTTTTTGGTCCCGCCAAACGAGCTGTTTGATATTCTTAAACACTGGCGCTGGCAAGGGGATTTGGCGCAACCCGTTGATTGTATCGACAGACCGCGGCCGCTGCGGGCGGGCGGAGCTGGACATCCCGCCTGACGTCGTGCACAGGCGTTTTTATGGCTGGGCCCTGTCTTGCAAGGATGTTACGGGGCTCAGGCCCGGCGGGGCGCACGTGGCCTTGAGGCAACGGCCAGACACCGTCAGTGGCGTCCGGGATGTTGCTTCCGGTCAGACAGCGTGCGACACTGGTTCGCAGACATGGAGAATCGCATGGTCGATGATTTGAGCCTGTCCATGAATATCCCGCCGGACACCGCGTTCGTCTGCGCGGTGGTGCAGGCGGCCAAAGCGGCGGCGGAGCGCGTGGGAATGAGCCCGCGGGAAAGCTATCGTTTCCAATTGACGGTCGAGGAGTTCAGCCTTTGTCTTATGGGCCTTGCCCAGTCCGGTGAACCGTTGCGCATCGATCTGTCGGGGAAACGGCATCTGCTGCGCGCGGCGTTTTCGTTTACGGCCTCAAACCTGTCGTTGGGCGGACTCAACATCACGGCCTGCGCCGCGGTCCGGGCGCATGACGAACCGTCTCGCGGCCTGGGGCTGCTGCTGGCCGCCAAGGCGGCGGACCGATTTCACGTCGAACATGTTGGCGGCGACCGCTTTCGCATCGTGGCTGAAGTGGACAGGCGCTATCCGGAGTGGACGCCGGTCCATGCCGGCGACCAGCCGCGTCTGCCGTTGCGGCTAGCGCATGACCTCGATCCGGCTCGGCTTTCCCAGGCCGCCGCCCTGGCTGTGGGAGCCTACCCGGTCTGGCAGTGTCCTGGTGCGTTTCGCACGCCGGAACGTTTCGCGGATCTCGTTGCCGACGGACAGGTGTCTTGCGTTCGCGCCGTTGACGCCGCCGGTCAGACCGTGGGCCTGTTGACCTGGTCGCCCTGCAGCGAGCAGGCCTTGCTGTTTTCCGGGCCCTTTGTCTTCGCCCCCCGGGAAACGCGCGAAGCGGCGGCCAAACTGCTTGTCGAGGCGTTTTTGCAAGCCGTGGCTCGCCAGCGCTACGCCATTGTCCTGAGCTTTCGGGCGACTGCCGATCTGCCGTCCGGCTATTTCGAGTCCCTGGGCAATCTCCAGGCCAGCGCCGAGGATGGCTGTCGCCAACAACCGGTCATTTTCCGGCATCTGCAGGAAGACATGGGGCAGGCCGTGTGGTGCAGTCCCCGGATCGAGGACTTTGTGCGCCAGGCCTACGACCGTCTGGCCATGGCCCGGGATCTCCTGCCCGTGGAAGAGTCGGCCGGCCGACCGAGGCGCGAATCCCTCTTGGGCACAACCCTGGACCGACCCCGCGATCTGGCCGAACTGCGCCCGTTTTTGGATGGCCAGGACATGGCCGCCAATCTGGCTGCCCATGTAGCCGCCATCCGCGACAAGGGCATTGGCCGCATCCTGTTTTACATGGACTTGGCCCGCCCCTGGGAGGCGGCCCTGGCCGGAGACCTGCTCCAGTCCGGTTTCACTCCGAAAGTCGTGCTGCCCTACGCCGGGCAGGGCGACACGGTCGTCTGGCAGCATGATCAGCCTTGTTGACCGCGTGCCGGACTATGTCCGGTCTTTCGAGCGCTATGTCCCAAGCCGCCCCGATACGGCGCTCATGCGCCAGTACGGGGTGTCGCACCTGCATCGCCTCAACAACAACGAAAATCCCCTGGGGCCGCCGGCCTTGGCCTGCGAAGCCATCGCCGCCTTCGCTCCGGAGCGGGCCGCCGTCTATCCCAGCGGCGACGCCTACGGCCTGCGGGAGACCTTGGCGGCGCGATTTGGCAAATCCCCCGAGCAATTCCTGGTCGGCAACGGCTCCTGCGAGGTCATCAGTTCCGTGATCCGGGCTTTTTGCGGGCCCGGCGACGCCGTGGTCACCGCCGACAAAACCTTTGCCGTCTACGAATGGGTGGCCCGTTTTTCGGGCATCGAGGCCCGCCTTGTTCCCCTTGTTGGCCAGGCTTACAACCCGGCCGGGCTGCTGGCCGCCGTCACGGACAACACCAAGATCGTCTTTGTCTGCAACCCCAACAATCCCACCGGCGATTGGTGGAACCGGGCCGTGCTGGAGCGGTTTCTGGCCGCACTGGGCGGCCGGGCCTTGGTGGTTCTCGACGAAGCCTACTGCGAATACCTGGACGATCCCGACTATCCCGACGGCATGGAAGTCCTGGAGCGCCACGACAATGTTTTGGTTTTTCGCACCTTCTCCAAGATGTACGGCCTGGCCGGATTCCGGGTGGGCTATCTGTGCGGTTCCCGGGAGGCGGTGGACTACGTGCGGCGCACCCACATAGCCTATTCGGTCAACGCCCTGGGCCAGATCGCGGCCACGGCGGCCCTGGCCGACGACGCCGGCCATATCGCCGACACCCGGCGCATGGTGGCCGAGGCCAGGGGGTATCTGCACGATCTCTTTGACGCCATGGGGCTGGAATACGTCAGCGGGGCCGGCAATTTCATCATGGTCGCCGCCCCCGTCTCCGATACCCTGCTCTACCGGCGACTCATGCGCGAGGGCGTCATGGTGCGCACCATGACGGGCTTTCGCTACCCCAACTGGATTCGTGTCACCCTGGCGCGCGAACCGGCCATGGAGGCCTTTGCCAAGGCTTTTCGCAAGGTACTGGCTATCCCGTGAACGACCGCGCCGTATCCCGGCCCGAGCGGCTTTTCAGCTACGACTTCATCGTGCTGACCCTGGCGGCCGCCTTCGGGTTTTGCAACATCGCCGTCTTTTACGGCTTCAGCGCCTATCTGGGCCGCCTGGGAGTGGACCCGGCCTGGTGGGGGCCGCTGCTGGCCGCCGAACCCCTGGCCGCTTTTTGCCTGCGGCCATTTTTGAGCCTGCTGGTCACGCCGCAAAACGCCCTGTCCATCGCCAGGTGGTCCCTGGTCGGCCTGGGGGCGGCCCTTGGCGGATATCCCCTGGTCCACGGCGTCGCGCTGCTCGCGGTTGTCCGGCTCTGTCACGGCGTGGCCTTCGTGTGTCTGGTCAGCGCCGTCACGGCGCTGCTCGCCCAGGCCATCCCCAAGAGCCTCGCCGGCCGGGCGTTCGGTTATTTTTCCCTTTCGGCCCTGGTGCCTTATGCCGTCATGCCGCCCCTGGCCGAGGGGCTGCTGCCGCTTTTGGGACGCGAGGATCGGGTGTACGCGTGTTGCGCGGTTTTTGTGTTGCCGGCCCTGGCGTTGCTGGCCCCCCTTGAGCGGCGTCTTGGGCGGCGGGCCATGGCCGAGGTCGCGGGGACGAGCCGGCCGACGCTAGGGCAGATGCGCCAAACCCTGGCTCAGCCGTCGGTGCGCTTGGTGCTTGCTGCCAATTTGTGCCTGTTTTTGAGCACCACCTTGATTTTCTTTTTCATCAAGCCCTTTGCCTCGGGCCTTGGGCTGGCCGATCCGGGCTTGTTTTTCACGGTCTCCACGGCCGCTTCCATCGCCGTCCGGGTGCTGGCCGGGGCGGCCTACGACAAACTGCCCCGGGAAACGCTGCTTGTTGCCGCGCTGCTCGCTCTGGCCGGCTGTATCGCCGGTTTTGCCGACACAAGCGGCCAGGGCCGGCTCCTGGCCCTGGCCGCCGGCTACGGCCTGTGCCTGGGCGTGGCCATGCCCCTTGCCAACGCCATCATGTTCGGCTTGTCCAAGCCGGCCATGCGCGCAACCAACTTGAACCTGATGCTGTTCATGATGGACACGGCTTACGTGTTCGGCCCCTTGGCAGGCGGCGCGCTGCTGGCGACCGGGGCCGGCTATCCGACGCTGTTTCTTATCGCCGCCGGCTGCGCCCTGGCCGCCGGGCTGCTTATGGCCCCTCTGGCCGTCGTCGGCTGGCGCGCCTTGGGAAAAGTGCGATAGTGCTTTATGAAGCAGGATAAATTTAGCCTAGTGACGGCAAAGTGCCCTCGGCGGCTTTTCAAGATGCGGCGCTAAAGACCAAGAAGTCGCAAGGGAAGGTTGCCGGCCAGACGCAGGCGATAGGCGGCCGTGGCCCGGAGGTCGTCGATGGGCGAGACGTCCTCGCGGAGGCGTTGGCCGGCCTCGGCCAGGCTATGCCGGTCGAGACGCCGGCCGAGCAGACAGGCTTCGGCCTGGGCGCAACGACGCGCCGTCGGCCCCAGGCTGCCTACGGCCAAGCGCGCCTTGGTTACGCATCCGGCCTCGTCGCGGACGATGACGGCGGCCAGGCTGGCCACGGCGATGGCCAGGGCGTCGCGTCGCCCGACCTTCTCGAAATGGTGCAGTGCGCCGGGGGGTGGCGGACTAACGAGGACCGCCGTGACGATTTCTTCCGGGGCCAGGGCCGTGCGTCCCGGACCGAGGATGCACTCGGCCAGGGGGAGGCGGCGGATGCCCTGGCGTGAGGCCAGTTCCACCTGGGCGTCCAGGGCGTGCAGCGGCGGCAGCGTGTCCCCGGCCGGGGAGGCGGTCGCGATGTTGCCGCCCAGGGTGCCCATGTTGCGGACAAGCGGCGAACCCAGGACGGACAGGGCCCGGGCCAAGGCCGGCAGGCGCTCGCGGACCAGGGGATGGGCCAGGAGCCGGGCATGGCAGGCGGTCGCGCCAAGGCGAATGAGTCCGTCTTCCAGGCCGACGGCGTTCAGGCCGGAGATGGCCTCCAGGAGGGCCACGTCGCAGGGTGTTTGCCGCTGCCTCAGGCCCACAAGCAGATCCGTGCCGCCGGCCATGGGGCGCGCTCCGTCTTCCAGCATGGGCCACAGCGCTTCCAGACTGTCTGGCCGCATGACCCGGCCGATCATGACTTTTCCTCCCGGATGACCGCGGCCGCAGCCATGACGGCGTCCACGATCTTCACGTAGCCGGTGCAGCGGCACAGGTTGCCCGACAGGCCCTGGCGCACGGCCGCCCGATCCGGCGCGGGGTCGCGAGCCAGGAGGTCGGCGGCGGCGATGGTCATGCCCGGCGTGCAATAGCCGCATTGCACGGCGCCGCAGTCGGCGAAAGCTGTTTGCAGGGGATGGGGCGCTTGGGGGCTGCCGAGTCCCTCGGCGGTGGTCAGCACACGTCCTTCGAGTTGGGCGGCGAGCATGAGGCAGGACAGCTTCGCCGTCCCGTCCACCAGCACGGCGCAGGCCCCGCATTCCCCCGTGCCGCAGCCTTCCTTGACGGCGGTCAGGCCGCAAGCCTCGCGCAGGACGTCCAAGGCCCGCGCGCCCGGCGCGGCCTGGACGCTCACGGGTTCGCCGTTGAGCCGAAACGTTAGTGTTTGGCGTTCCCTCATGAAAAAGCGTCCTCCATGGCTGCAAGAACCTGTTCCGGGGAAACGGGCAGGCGTGTCGCAAAAAAACCAGCGGCGTCCTGGAGCGCCTGGGCCACGGCCGGACCGGGCCCGTGGACGGCGATTTCGCCCATGCCTTTAAGTCCCATGGGGCCGGTGGGTTCGTCGTCGTCCAGGGCCAGACAGTCCATATCCGGAAGATCGGCGGCCGTGGGGAGCAGATAGGTGCACAGATCCCCGGCCCTCATATGGCCATCTTGCAGGACCGGGTCTTCATAAAGAGCCAGGCCCGCCCCCTGGGCCGCCGCGCCGTGGAGTTGCTGCTCCACGCCCTCCAAGGAAAACACCTTGCCGCAGGCCACGGCCAGGAAGCACTGGACCAGCCGCGCCGTCCCCGTCAGCGTATCGACCTCCACCCCGCACAGGCAGGCTCCATAAGCATAGAACCGGTGGGGGAAGCCGAAGCGGAATTCCCGCCCTGTGGCCGGTGGGTTTTGGACCACGGCCATGGTGTGCTGGTCAATGCAGATGCGGTCGTCGCGGGAGAGGAAACCGGCCAGCACGGCCAGGGGAACGGCCCGGCCGGTGGCCGGATCGGACACCGCGCCGGGCACGAGGACGAGGCGGTCGGGTTCGTCGCACAAAAGCGCCAGGCTTGCCCGGTGGCGCAGTTTCGTGGCCATGGCCCGGCAGGCGCCAAGGAGCGCGTTGCCGAAGGTGTAGGTGGTTCGGCTGGCCGAGGAAGAGCCGGCCGGGGGGCAGCGTTGGGTGTCGGGCTGCAGGAGGGTGAAAGCGGTTTGAGGCTGGTTGAGGGCCTTGGCGGCCATGGCCGCGAAGGTCGGGGCATTGCCCTGGCCCATGTCCGGCACGGAATTGTATAGGCGAAACGTGCCCTGGCGCGTGAGTTCCAGCTTGGCGGCGGCGTGGTCAGGCAGGCCCCGGCCGTAGCCCATGCCGTTGTGCATGGCGGTCAAGCCCACGCCGCGCCGGATAAACGGCGGGGCGGCCATTTTCCAGGCTTTCCGCTCCGCCCACAGCGGATGGGCCATGGCGGCGTCGAGGCAGGCGGCCACGTCGGTTCCGGGTTCGGCCGACACGCCGACGCCGTTTGCTTCGCCGGCCCGCAAGGCGTTTTGCCGCCGTAGTCCGGCCGGATCGCGCCCCAGCCGGCCGGCCAGCAGATCCATGGCCCGCTCCATGGCGAACGTCGCCTGCACCACGCCAAATCCCCGGAAAGCTCCGCCCACGGGATTGTTGGTGTAGGCGCAAAGGCCCTCGACGCGGGTGTTGGGGATGCGGTAGGGGCCGGCAGCATGTTCCATGCCAAGGGCCATGATCTCGGCGCTTAAGTGGGCATAAGGGCCGACGTCGAACAGCATCCGGCACTCCAGGGCCGCCAGCGTCCCGTCGGCGTCGGCTCCCAGGCGGATGTCCATGACGGCGCGATGGCGCTTGTAGCCGGCCAGGAAGGTTTCCTCACGGCTCCAAACCATCTTGATCCACCGTCCCGGAACGCGCAGGGCGGCCAGGGCCAGCAGGCACTGCACCGTGGCTCCGTCCTTGCCGCCGAAACCGCCGCCCAGGTAGGGTGCGCGGACGCGGATGCGCTGGGGATCAATCCCCAGGGCCTGGCCGATCTCGAAACGGTCGCGAAATGGGGCCTGGGTGGAGACGACCAGGTCCAGCCGACCTGACGGCGCAAGGCGGGCCAGGCCGTTTGGCGGTTCCAGAAAGGCGTGCTCCTGCATGGGCGTCTCGAAGCGTCCTTCCACGACCACGGCGCACCGGGCCAGGGCGGCCGGCGCGTCGCCCTTTTCCATGAGCCCCCGGGCCAGCAGATTGCCGTCGTCACGGCCGGAGTGCACCAGGGGGGCATCCGGGGCCAGGGCCTTGGCCGGGTCAAACACGCCGGGCAACGGCTCCAGGGTAAGCCGGATGCGGGAAAGGGCCTGGGCCAGCGCGTCCCGGCTTTCGGCCACGACCAGGGACACGGCATCGCCGCAGTGGCGCACGCGATTGCCGCACAACACCGGTTGGTCCTTGTGCACGATGCCCTGGCGATTGGTTCCAGGCACGTCAGCCCGGGTCAGGACCGCCACGACGCCGGGTGTTTCGCGGGCCCTGGCCGCGTCCAAGGCGGTGATGCGGCCGTGGGGGATGCCGGCCCGCAGCGCCCCGGCCCAGAGACAGTCCGGGGGCGTTTCGTCCACGGCGTACCGCTCCCGGCCGCAGGCCTTGTCCAGGGCATCGATCCGCATACAGAGGGCTCCATCTGGTGGTGTCGCCTCGCCCGGGGGCCACAGGCGTTTTTTCCGGCGGCGGACGGTTTGAGGTCCGGGGAAGGTGGCCTCTCCGACGCGGGGCAACAGGTCATTTATGAAATCGAAACATGGCGTATTTTTGGGAAGATACCTGTTCTGTCGTCGCGGGACAAGGGCGTGAGGCCCTGATGGCCTGCCAAACGGCACGGCGGGCGCTTGTTGCCGCCGCGTTTGACCGGTCCTGGCGGGCGGGGTAGGGGTGACGCATTCCAACACATGGGAGAAGGACCATGCGCGACGGAGAAAACGCCGCCCGGGCCATCTTGGACGCCGGCCTGGCTTTCGGGGCCGAGCGGCCGGCCTATCTGTGGGGCGACGCCGTATTGCCCTACGGCGCGTTGGACGCTCGAGCCCGGCGATTCGCCGCCTTCCTCGCCGCACGGGCCATAGCCCCGGGCGAGCGCGTGCTGCTGGTTTTGCCGGATACGCCCGCCTTTGCCGTGGCCTTTCTCGGGGCCATGCTCGCGGGAGCCTGTCCCGTGCCCCTCAACACGAATTTGACGACTGAAGACTATGCCTTTTTGCGCGACGACGCCGGAGCCCGGCTCGTCGTGACCGTCGCCGGCCATACCGCTCTTGGCGCGGTCACGCAGGATGTCCAGGGCGTGTGCTGTAACGATCTGGGGCCGCCGGAAATCAAGAATTTTTCCTCAGAGTTGGCTGCACATCCCGCTAATGATGCCCTGCCGGGTTTCATGCTCTACAGTTCGGGGTCCACCGGCCGTCCCAAGGGCGTGCCCCACCACCAACGGGATCTGCTGATTCCGTCCGCCACCTGGGGGCACCTGCTCGGGCTGTCCGGCCGGGACATCGTCTTTTCCTCCAGCAAATGCTTTTTCGCCTACGGGCTGCTGGCGAACTTGGCGCTCCCCCTGGCCGTGGGGGCCTCGGTCGTGCTTTTCCCGGGCAAACCCGGCCCCGGAGAGGTGTTTGACATCCTGGCCGGTCGCAGCCCCACGGCGTTTTTCGGCGTGCCCACGCTCTACAATTTGATGATCCGGACTTTCGAGCCCGGCTTGCGCCAGCACGTGCCGGCGATCTGTTTCAGCGCGGGCGAAGCCCTGCCCGGTGTGCTGCACGAGATCTGGCTGGAGTTGACCGGCCGGGAGATCCTCGACGGCATAGGCTCCACCGAGGCCTTCAACGTGTTTATCGCCAACAGCAAAGGCGCGTCCCGGGCCGGTTTCGCCGGCCGGCCTGTTCCGGGCTTCGAGACTCGGCTCGTGGACGACGGCGGGGCCGAGGTTGCGCCCGGGACCGAGGGCAATCTGCTCATTCGCGGTCCGGGGCTGTGCCGGGGCTACTGGAACCGCCCGGACAAGACCCGTGAAACCATGTTGGAAGACGGCTGGATGCGCACGGGTGATGTGTTCGTCGAAAAGGACGGCTGGTTCGCCCATCTGGGCAGAAGCGACGACATGCTGAAATCCGGTGGGCAATGGGTGTCTCCGGTCGCGGTGGAGGAAGCGCTTTTGCGCCACCCGGCCGTGGCCGAATGCGCCGTGGCGGCCCGGCGCGTCAACGGTCTGGACGTCGTGTGCGCCTATGTGACGCCTGTGCCGGACGCCGGGCCGGAAAAGGCGCTTGGGGCCGCCTGGCGCGAGTTCTTGCGCGCCTGCCTGCCCGAGCACATGTGCCCGGCGCTTTTTGTGTGCGTCCCGCAGCTGCCCAAGACGGCGACAGGCAAAGTGCAGCGCTTCAAACTGCGCCAACTATAACGACCGGATCGGAGTGGGCCATGTCTGTTTCCCTTGACGTCTTGCGCGAGTTGCTTGTTGAAGCCGGTGTTGCCGCCGACGTTGCCGAGGCCATCCGACCGGATGCTCCACTGCTGCGCCAGGGCGTGGATTCTCTCAATTTTTCGGCTTTTTGCCTGGCCGTGGAGCACCGAATCGGGCTGTCCCTGAACGAACGCGACGCCCTGACCCTGCGGACTCTTAACGATTTCGTGGGGTATCTGGGCGCGGCCCGAAACGATACGCCGCCGGCCGATCCTGTCGGACGGATCGTGCGAAACTGGCGGGAGGTTGAGGCCGGCCGCTCCTTTGCGGTGGGGCCGTTGCGTCCTGGCGACGGGCAAGGCGTCGCCCAGCTATTTTACGCCATTTACGGCGATCGCTACCCGGTGGAAGATTATTACATTCCCGAGCGCATCGAATCCTTGAACGCCCAGGGCCATCTGCTGACCGTGGTGGCCCGGCTGGAGACGGGAGCCGTGGCCGGCCAGGGGGCCTATTACCAAAGCTCCCCGCCCAACAAGGCCCTGTTCGAGTTCGGGCAGGTGATGGTCGATCCGGCCTATCGAAACACGACCATGGCCGCCAGGATCGTCCGGGAAATGGAACGCCTGTCGCGACTCATGCCCCAGGCGGAGGGCTTTTTCGGGGAGGCGGTGTGCACCCATTTGGTCACCCAGAAGCTCGTGGACAGACACGGTTACGCGGAGTGCGGCCTGGAAGCGGCCCTCATGCCCTCCGGCGCCTACGAGAAGGAGGGCGCGGGTTCCCTGCGAGTGAGCTGTCTCCTGGCTGCACGCGTCGATCGCGACCGGCCCATGAAAATGCATCTGCCCGAATGTTATCGGCGGGAATTGGCCTACATTCTGGAGGGGTTTTCCCTGAACCGCGACATCTCGTTCGACGGACGGCAGGAGCCGACCATCCGGGAATCTTCGTTGGAACGACGCCTTTTCGACTTTGCCCAGGTCGAGCGAGTGCAGGCCGTCGGCATCGGGGCTGATTTTCCCGAACGGGCGGCCGTCTTGGATCGTGAGGCGGCGCAGCGGGGGCTGGCCGTGCTCCAGGTGTTCGTCAATGTCGGCGATCCGGGAGCGGCATTGGCTGTGGAGGCTTTGCGCGAGCGCGGTTTTTTCCTGGGCGGCCTCATTCCGCTCTGGTTCGGCACCGACGGGCTGCTCATGCAAAAGGTGTATGTCGCGCCAGAATTCGAGGCCATCAACTTGTATTCGTCCAGGGCCAAGACGCTTTTGGAATTCATTCGCGACGACTACGACCGTATTGGCAAATAGCCGCACAAGAATGCGTTTTTTTCCTGTCTGGAAACGGCCAGGGAAACGGCGTTCGTTGGTGAGACGTCCCGTTGGCGCAGATGAGACGGGGGAGATTGTCGCGAACCGATTGTCGAGTGCCGGTTGAAGACCAACCTCGCCGTAGGGGGGAATTTGTCTTTAGGCGGCAAAATGGCAAAGGCCGTTTCGCCGCGCGTCCATTTTCTGGTCCCTGAGAGCGGGCTGCATGGTGCTCAAACGCCGTCGTCGGGCAGTGCCAGCCGGCGCAAGGCTCCGATTTTCTCCAGATACTCGGCGCGGTAGGCTTCGCCGTTGGCGGTGAAGGCGGCGGCGCGTTTCGCATGGACGTCGCACCAGCCGGCCAGGGCGGGAACCGGGCGGCGCGCGCCGTAAGCCCGCACCATGTGGAGCAGATTGTGGCACACCGGCATGTGCGGGGCGGCCTCGACGAGCAGGTCGGTGAAGTCCTCCTCGGGGCGCGCCAGGAAGTTGCCCACGGCCCGGGCCGCCCGGTAGTTGGAGCCGGAGACGAGGTGTTCGAGTAGGGCGTTGTTGTCCAGGCGTTCAGGCGACCATGTACCGCGCCAGGCCTCGGGCACGGTCTCGTGTGGGAGATAGTCGGCCCGGCCGGCCGCCAGGCTCCGAACGATGGCCGCCACAAGAGCGGGCCAGAGGCTGCCGGCATGTTCCAGGTCCCGGGCCATGGCCGGGTGATCTGGGTTTGGCTCGTCGGCGATGCGCAGGAAGGGGAAGTGGGCCTCCACCGGAAGGTCCGAGCGGGCAAAAACGCCGCCCATGACGCGGTCGGCGTCCAGGAAGGTGACCCCGGGCAGGCCGTCCGCCCAGGCCGCGAACTGCCGGGCCGGACCATCCCAAAGGGCGTCCCAGCCGTCGAGATAGGAGTGAGGCGCGGGGCCAAGGCCGGGATAGTGCCCCATACGGCCGATGACGAGGATGGGCACGCCCGGCAGTCGCTCGCGAAAGAGCAGCAGCATGGCCGCGAAACGATTGAGATAGCCAGCCGGATTGGGCACAATGGCGTCGAAATGGCGCTCCATGGCCCGCTTGAGGCCGGGCTTGCGCTCCAGGGCGGCCGGGTCGAGGTAGAAGCAGTATTTTTCTATTTTATGAAGTAAAAGCGGCCGGTTTTCATGGAAAAGATTGACCACCAGCGCTTCGGGCCGGGGCGTGGCCGGCGGCGGGGTGAACTGGTCGATCAGTTCACGGGTGTGTAGGTATTCCTCGACCCTGGCACCGGCGATGAGATCAGCCACAAGCCGCGGCACGGCTGCCGGCGAGGCGGTCAGGGTCAGGGGCGAGGCCAGGGAGGCAAACGAGACGTCCAGGCCGGCGGCGGCCGCCGCCTCGGCGCAAAACTGCATCTGGCAGTTGCCGCGAAAAAGGATCATCTTCGGCCTCCAGGCTCCTGAGGGTTCACGAATAGGCTTGCTGCTCCGCCTTGCGCGGCATCCCGCATCAGGCAATGGAATTATTTACAATGCGCAGAATTTCAGGGCGTTGCGCGGGGCGCAGGCGAGATGCCTTCGAGGTCGCGCCATAAGCGTCAGGCGTCCCCGCATGGGGGCAACGCCTGACGCGTCAGGAGATAAAGCGCGCCCGACACGCGGCGGGCCAGCCGCAACCGTTTACGGCAAGGGGCTTGCAGACGCGTCCCGTTGTGGGACTTTATTGCCGGTAGCCTATGTACATCAAGACGTTTTCCATGCAGCCCTACGCGGTCAACAGCCACCTCGCCTGGATCGACTCCGGCGAGGCCGTGGTGGTGGACTGCGGCGGCGAACCCGAGCGGATGCTCGACGAGATCGCGACCCGAAAGCTGCGCCTTGGCGCGGTGCTTCTTACCCATCTCCACCAGGACCACATCCTGGGCGTGGCCCGGCTCATCGAAGCGACGGGCGCGTCCGCCCTGGCCCCGGCAGCCGACGCCGCCCTGGCCGGCCAGCCCGGCTACGGCCTCAAAATGCCCATGCCGGACGTGCCGCTTTTTGCTTTCAAGCCCGTGCCCCTGGGCCGGACGGCGTTTCTGGGCGAACCCTGTCTGGTGCTGCCCGTGCCCGGACACACGCCGGGCCATGTGGTCTATTTTTTCCCCAAGTCATTGGCGGCCTTTACCGGCGACACGCTCTTTCGGGGGAGCGTGGGGCGCACGGACACCGCCTACGGCGACGCCGACCTGCTGTTGCGGTCCATCCGCGAGCGGCTGCTCGTCCTGCCCGAGGCCGTGGAATTTTTCCCCGGGCATGGTCCCTCCACGACGGTGGCCCGGGAAAAGGCCGAAAACCCCTTTTTCGCGCTAAAAGCGCCCTGATCCCTTGATGTGGGGGGACAACCGCCACAGACCGGGTCGGCGTCTCCAGGCTTTCCCTTTGCCGGGGCGGCGTGTACCTTGCCGCGAACACCGTTCACAGCGCGCGCCCGCATTCTGGCCGGGACGACGTTCAAAGGAAAGACCATGGCAGCCATCGGTGGTTCGGACACGTTTCTCCTTTTTTCCGACGTCCACTTCAATCCCTTTGCCGATCCGTCCCTGGTTCCGGCCTTGGCCGCCGCCGACGTGTCCCAATGGAAGACCATCCTGGCCTCTTCGAGCCAGACTGGCTACCCGGCCTACGGCAGCGACAGCAACTACGTCCTTTTCGAATCCACCCTGGACGACATGGCTGGCCGGGCCGGCGACGTGGACCTCATCCTCTATCCCGGCGACATCCTGGGCCATAATTTCGGCGCGAATTACGTTGCCTTGACGGGCGATTCGAGCCAGGCCGGTTATGAATCCTTTGTCCTTAAGACCGTACAGTTTTTCGTTCAGGAAGTGGACAGCCGCTTCCCCGACGCCACGGTGCTCGTGGCCGACGGCAACTGCGACACCGACGCCGTGCCAAACGGCATCGGCGCGCGGCCCGGCGACGCCTATCTCGCCAGCACCGCCCCGGTCATCGCCCAGGCGTTTTTCAACAACGACGCGGACCGGGCGGCCTTTACCGCCGGTTATTCCCAGGCCGGGTACTACGTGCTGGAACCCGACGGCCCCACGGGGCTGAAATACCTCGTGCTCAACAGCAACCTGTGGATCAGCGAGTACGACGACCCCACGGCCGGGGCCATGGAAATGGCCTGGTTCGCCTCGGAGCTGGCCGATTCGGCCCGGGATTTCCAGAAAGTCTGGGTGCTGGGGCACATCCCGCCTGGAACCGCTGCCTCCGGCGTGGTTTCGAGCTATGCCCAGACCGGGCAGATAGCCTATCAGGGCAACATGGAGGACACATTCAACAACGCCTTCGTGTCCCTGGAGCTGGCCTATTCCTCCACCATCGCGGCCACGTTTGCCGGCCACACCCACTCCGACGACTTCCGGCTGCTGACCGCCATGGACGGTTCGGACGCCTCGGAACTGGTGCGCATCGCTCCGGGCATTTCGCTTTTTCTTGGCGGCAACCCCGGCTATCAAATCTACAGCTATGACGCCCAGACCTTTGCCCTGCAAGACGAGACGACCTACGTCCTGGACGTCGGCGCGAGCAAACCGGCCTGGAGCCTGGAGTATGATTACGCCGCGAGCTACGGCGTCGGCCTGGCCACGCCACAGGAGTGGCAGGCGGCCTATCTCGCCGTGCTGGCCAATCCGGCCAGCCAGACGACCTATCTGTCGGCGCTCAACCAGGGGGCCGACAATCAGACCGCCGTCACCGCCGCCGTCGCGCCGATCTATTTGATGACGCCGGGGCTGACGACGCCGGCCAGCTTCAACGCCGTGGGCGCTGTCCTGGCCGGATAAAGCGAGACGTCCCGCGTCGGTTCCGCCCGAGACAGGGCGCAGCCAGCCCAGCCACAGGCCGCAGCCTGCGAAGCTCCATCAGTTTGGGCAACGAGCAAACGCAAGAAAAGCGCGTCCTGTCGGCCGCGCTTTTCTTCGGCCGAAACGGCCAAAAATCCTATGATCTCACCTTGGCGGCAAGCCTGCCGCCCCGTGTTCTTCAGGAATGCCGGCCCAAAGGCCCGCAACCCAACGCTCCTTCGTTTCGCCCCAACTCCCGCCCGCCGTAGCAGCCAAGCTCCCGTTGCCCCCTTCACCCCTTTTCCCGTTTGGGGGGTCTGGGGGCCTCAGGCCCCCAGCCGCCGGAGGCACTCTTTACTCTTCACTCTTCACTTTTCACTCTTCTCTTCCCCTAAACCCCATAAATCGCCGAGGCCTTGGCGCGCAGGTGGCGCACCAGGGGGGCGGCGGTGGGCTGCTGGCCGGTGGCGGCGGCGATGAGCGCCCGAGGGGGCAGTTGGCGGCCCTTGGCGTGGATGTTGGTGTGCAGCCACTGGAGCAGGGGGGCGAAATCGCCGGCGGCCATGCGTTCGGGCAGGTCCGGGATGGCCCGGCCGGCGGCTTCGAACAGGCAGGCGGCGTAGATGTTGCCCAGGCTGTAGGTGGGGAAATAGCCGAACGCGCCGGTTGACCAGTGGACGTCCTGGAGGCAGCCCAGGGCGTCGGTGGGCGGGGTGAGGCCCAGGATGGCCTGGGATTTTTCGTTCCAGGCCCCGGGCAGGTCGGCCACGGCGAGGTCGCCGCGCACAAGCGCCAGTTCGAGTTCGAAGCGCAGGATGATGTGGAGATTGTAGGTGGTCTCGTCGGCGTCCACCCGGATGAGCCCGGGCCGCACCGCGCCCACGGCTTTGACCATGGCTTCGGGGGAGGTGCCCGCCAGTTGCGGGAAGCAGGCGGCGGCCATGGGGGTGACGTGTCGCCAGAAGGGCAGGCTGCGGGCCACCTGGTTTTCCCAGAGCCGGGACTGGGATTCGTGGACGGCGAAGGAAGCCGGTTCGCCCATGGGCGTGCCGTAGTGGCCGTTGCCCACGTGGCCAAGGCTATAGAGGGCGTGGCCGGTCTCGTGGACGGCTCCGAAAAAGGCCTTGGTGAAGTCGGCTGGGTCGAAGCGGGTGGTGATGCGGGCGTCGCCAGGGCCGATCAGCGTCGAGAAGGGGTGGGCCGAGACGTCCAGGCGCGAGGCGGTGGGCGACAGTCCGATAAGCGCGGTCACCTGGCGCAAGAGCGTTTCCTGGGCGGCCGTGTCGTAGGGGCCGTCCGGCAGATCGGCCGGGGCCGGGGCGTCCTTGATGCGGCCAAGGATGTCGACGGCGGCGTCACGCAGTTCGGCCAGGACCGGGGCGATGGCGGCGGCTTTTTCGCCGGGCTCGTACAGGTCGAGCAGGGCGTCGTAGGCTTCGGTCTGGTAGCCCAGGGCCTGGGCCTTTTCCCGGGACAGGTCGAGGAGCGTTTGGAGATGGGGGGCGAAGGCCTGGAAATCGTTGTCCTTGCGCGCCAGTTCCCAGGCCCGCTGACCGGTGCTGGCGGCCTGGGCCAGGGCCACGGCCAGGGCTTCGGGGATTTTCACGGCCTGGTCGTAGTCGCGGCGCAGCTCCCGGATGTTGGCCGCCTCGGGCGTGGCCGGGTCGGCGGTCAGTTCCGAGCCTTCGCAGTCGGCCAGCCACTGGCCCATGGCCGGATCGCAGGCCCGACGGTGGAGGATGGCGGTCAGCGCCCCGATCTGGTTGGCCCGGCCGGCATGGGCCTGGGCCGGCAGCATGACCTGCTGGTCCCAACCCAGCAGGCTTAGGGCGGCGATGATGTCGGCCGAGGCCCGGCTGTGGGCCAAAAGGGCGTCATAAGCTTGGCGGGCGGTCATTTCTTGGCGCTCCTGGCCGGAGCCTTGGCTCCGGCGGCTTTGCGGGCGGCGATCATGCGCTCGTAGAGGGGCTGATAGAAAAAGCTGACGTCGCCTTCGTTTAAGTCGCGGTGGTAGGCGCAGTAGATGTTGACCTCGCCGAGCTGCCAGGCGTGGTAGAACTTGTCGCGGTTTTCCTGGGTCGGCGGCCCGTAGGCGCGGGTCAGGCCGGCCAGGGCTTTTTCATAGGCGGCCTGGCCGTCGAAGTTGATCCAGACATGGTAGAACTGGTCTTTGAAGAATTCGTAATAGGCGTCGCGGACGGGCGCGCCGAGGATGTCCTTGGGGCCTTGGGGCCAGAGGTAGGTGGCGGTGGCGGACTCGGCCGAGGTCTCGTACTGGGCCATGCCCGATTGGGAGGCGGCTTGGGCGCCCCAGGTCAAGCCGCCAAAGCCGGTGGGCGCGCCGGGGGCCAGTTCCGTCGGAGCGAGGGAAACATTCGGGGCGGACGCTGCCGGCGGCGTGGACGGTGGCATGGCGGCGGCCGGCGCTGGCGCGGCCGGTTTGGGCGGTTGCGCCCCGGGCGCGCCGGGGGGCGGCGTGGGTTTGGCTGCTTGGGCGCTGGCTGGTTTCTTGGCCGGCTGGTTGATGGGCGTCCCGCCGCTGACGGGCTTTTCGCCTTGTTTCGGAGCGGTGCGGGCGGCCGGGGAACAAGCGGCGAGGGCGATGACGAGCAGGATCGCGGCGAGGCGCGGAAAAAAGGGCATGGGACACTCCGGACGAGACGGTCGATACGCTGCGGCAATGTAGCCAAAGCGCCGGGGAAAGGAAAGGGACGCGGCGTTTATTGTTGGGGCGGCGGCGCGAAGCCGTAACGTCCGAGCGTCGCCACGCCTTGGGGCGAGGCGAGGTAGCTGATGAAGGCGGCGGCCAGCTTGGGCTCGGCCGTCTTGGCGGCCACGGCGGCCACGTAGGTGACGGGCGAGGGCAGGGGAACCGGCGCGGCCACGGCCACGGCCTTGCCAGCCGAGGCGGCGTCGGTGGCGTAGACAAAGCCGGCGTCGATTTCGTCCTTGGCCAGGGCGGCCAGGACATGGCGCACCGAGGGGTAGTAGACCAGCTTGGAGGTCAGGGCGAACCACAGGGCCTTTTGCTGCAAGGCCCGCTTGGCGTAGCGTCCGGCCGGCACGGATTCGGGGTTGCCGACGCCGATGCGGCGCACGCCGCCGCGAGACAGGCTGTCGAGATTGTCCACCTTGGCCGGATTGCCGGCCGGCACGGCCAGCACCAGGTCGTTTAGGGCCACCACCCGCAGCGTCGCGCCATCGACCCGGCGGCGGTCCACGGCCAGGGTCATGGTTTCGGGGTCGGCGCTGACGAATACGTCGTAGGGCACGCCCGTGCCCAGGCGTTCAAGCAGCGTTCCCGAGGCGGCGAATTCCATGGCGAGGGTGTCGCCGGGATGGGCGGCCTCGAAGCCGGTTTTGCAGTCGGCCAGGGCGTTGGTAAGGCTGGCGGCGGCGAAAACGGTGATGGAACCGGCCGAGGCAGGGAGACTGGCGGCCAGGATGAGGAGGAGCGCGGCGAACAGGCGTTTCATGCGGGAACCCCGGGAGTGCTGTTTGCTACAGCATAGCCCATGGCGGCCCGAAACAAAAGGGCCGGCCGGGAGCGCTTCCCGGCCGGCTCGCTCAGTTCATGTGGGCAACAAGGGGTCTAGTACCAGTACTTGAGTCCCAGGGCCACCTTCCAGGCGTCCTGGACGTTGCCGGTGAAGTCGCGGGAGGTGGTGTTCCAGACGCTGCCCTTGGGGTTGCCGTAATGGGCCCAGCCGGTTTCCATGACCAGGGCCAGGCTCTTGTCGTAGATCCAGTACTTGGAGTCGATGTTGACGCCCAGCAGATACTCGCCGATGGCCAAGTCCTTGCCCATGGTCAGGTACTTGCCATTGCCGCCGGAAGCGGTGACGGCCTTGCGCAGGCCGGCAGCGGAGTTGGTGCCCCAGGCGGCGGCGAAGGTCACGACATGGCTGAGCTTGTCAATTAACGAGACGTTGTCCAGGGAGGCGGACAGACCCCAGGAACCGATGGGGTTGGCCAGCATGGTGTCGTTGGTGAATTCCTGGCCGCTCTGGTACAAAAACGAACCGCCCATGCCCCAGTAGTTGGCGATGGTGGGGATGCGCTCGGAACCGTTGCGGATGCTCGAATCCTCGCCCGAGCTCCACCAGCCTCCGATCATGGGGGTCATGAAGGTCAGGCCGGTGTACTTGACGCCGCCGTCGATGAACCAGCCGTGGCGCTGGTTGCGCTGCCGGTCGCCCATGGCTCCTTCGCCGTAGATCACGTCGCTGTAAAAACGTACCGGGTCGAGGGCGTCGACCTCGAACATGGAGCCGGCCCACCAGTAGTTGGACTGGTTCTGGTTGTAGCCCGAGGGAGACAGGAAGTAGCCGCCCGAGACCACGCCGTACTTGATGGAATCAACGGTCAGGCTGGATTTGCCAACCACGCTGGCCATGGCCCAGGGCGTGGCCTTGGAGCCTTCCAGGGTGATGGGCAGGGTCAGGAAGAAGGCGTCGAACTCGTCGTCCACCTGGGTGGTGGTGGTGTCGTAGGTGCGATTGGCGTCGATAAGGCGCGTGTAGCCGAGGTTGGCGGCCAGCGTGTCCTTGATCAGCGGCGCCTTGATGGTCAGGGCGGCGAAGGTCTTGTTGTTGTTCTTGGAGGCCAGGATGGGCGAATCGTAGAAGATCGCGGCATGGGGCAGGGAGATGGGCTGCAGGCCGGCCGTCACCTGGATGTCGGTGTCGGGCACCTTGAACTGGAGATAGGCTTCCCAGACAGTGATGGACACTTCCGGGTTGGCGGCGGTGAAGGTTCCGGTACCCTAGGTCTGGTCGCCGACCATGGTGGCCAGGCGGAATTTTACGGCCTCGCTGGCCACGAAGTCGGCGCGCAGGCGGAAACGTTCCCATATTTCAAAGGTGTCTTCGGTCTTGGTGCCGGTGGCGTTCCAGGAGGTCCAGTTGCGGTTCTCGAAGAACATGCCGTAGACACGGGCGTCGCCGGCCATTTTGACTTCCGTGGCCGCGTTGGCTCTGGCCACGCCCAGGGCGAGCAGGCAGCAGGCCAGACAGAGCAGGGTCTTTCGCATCGATGCTTCTCCGTTGCGCGATGGGGTTTTCTCCGAAAAGGACCTGGGGACGATGGTTGTGTATGTTACGGTTCTGAAATTGACAGGACAACGAATCCGTGGTTAGGTAAAACAAGCCGAGATGTCGGCTTTGTCTTTTTGGATAAAGAGCCGCCCTGGCGGACCGGGGGGCGAAATTACTCGTAAGGTGGAGAATTGCATGGAGATGAAGATCAATCTGCCTGAGGCGGAGATGCCGACGCAGTGGTATAACGCCCTGCCCGATCTGCCCACGCCCCTGGCGCCGCCCCTTGATCCTCAGACCAAGGAGCCCGTGACCCCCGAACAGCTGGAAGTCATCTTCCCCAAGGCCGTCATCGAACAGGAAATGTCGCCGCAGCGTTGGCTGCCCATTCCCCAGCCGGTGCTTGACGTCTACCGCCTCTACCGGCCCACCCCCCTTGTGCGCGCCAAGCGTCTGGAAGAAGCTCTCGGGGTCAAGTGCAAGATCTATTATAAAAACGAATCCGTTTCGCCGGCCGGCTCCCACAAGCCCAACACCGCCATCCCCCAGGCCTATTACAACAAGGCCGAAGGCGTGCGCCGGCTGGCCACCGAAACCGGGGCCGGCCAGTGGGGCACGGCCCTGTCTTTCGCCTGTTCCATGCTGGACATGGAATGCACGGTCTATATGGTGAAGGTGAGCTACGACCAGAAACCGTATCGGCGCATCCTCATCAACGCCTACGGCGGCGAAGTCTTTGCCTCGCCCTCCCCGCGCACCCAGACCGGCCGGGCCATGCTCGAAAGCGACCCCGATTGCACCGGTTCGCTGGGGCTGGCCATCTCCGAAGCCGTGGAAGACGCCGCCACCCACGCCGACACCAAGTACGCCCTGGGCAGCGTGCTCAACCACGTGCTGCACCATCAGACCATCATCGGTCTTGAAGTCGAGAAGCAACTGGCCATGGTCGGCGACAAGCCGGATTACCTGGTCGGCTGCGTGGGCGGCGGCAGCAACTTCGCCGGCCTGGTCCTGCCGTTTTTGCCGCGAAAGCTGGCCGGCGAGGCCATCGAGTTCATCGCCGTGGAGCCGCAAGCCTGCCCGACCCTGACCAAGGGGCAGTTCCGCTACGACTACGGCGACGTGGCCAAGCTCACGCCCCTGCTCAAGATGCACACCCTCGGCCACGCCTTCATGCCGGCCCCCATCCATGCCGGCGGGCTGCGCTACCACGGCGACGCGCCCATCGTGTGCAATCTGGCCGCCGAAGGGTTGGTGAACGCCCAGGCCTACTACCAGACCGAGTGTTTCGAGGCAGCCAAGCTGTTCCTGCGCACCGAGGGCTTTCTGCCCGCGCCGGAGACCTCCCATGCCATCAAGGGCGCCATCGAGACCGCCAAGAAGGCCAAGCCCGGCGAGTCGGTGGTGTTCCTCTATTCCGGCCATGGCCTCCTCGATCTGGCGTCCTACGACGCCTTTTTGCAGGGCAAACTCTCCGACTTCGCCTATCCCGAAGAGCATATCGCCGAGGCTCTCAAGGCCTGCCCGACCGTCGGGTAAAGCGATTCCCGCCGCCGCCCTATACGGCGGCGGGGCTTGGCAAGAACGGCAGCCCGCCGGACCACGGTCCGGCGGGCTTTTTTCATGCGGCTACGGGATGTTGATGATGACGCTGAAGGCCTTGAAGGAAAACCACACCGTGTCGCCTTCCTTGAGGTCCAGGCTCTCCACGGATTCGGCGGTGATAAGCGCGCACATGGGCGTGCCGTCGAGGAGTTCGCCCATGATCTCCACAGCCACGCCGTCGCCCCGGATGCCCGTGACCTTGCCGGAAAAACAGTTGCGGGCGCTGGTCTTGGCCTTGTTTTCGTCCTTGGCCAGAAGCACCCACGGGGCCTTGACCAGGGCGGTGACCGGCTCGGCCTCGGACAGGCCCAGACGGTCGAAGCTCTCGTTGGTGATGACCGCCACGATCTCCTGATTGGTGGTGGTGGTCATGGAAATTTCCGTGAAAAGCGGGCTTTTACGCACGCTCGAAACGGCTCCGAAAAACGTGTTGCGGGCGCTGGTCTTCATGCGGGTCTCCTTGGCGACGCATCGGCTGACGATGCGTTGGCAGTCGGCGTCGGAAAACGAACAGTAGATGGAGGTCAAGACCACGCTGGAATGGCCGAGCATCATCTGCACCACGGGCAGGGGGACGCCGCTGCGCAGCAGCTCCACGGCCCGGGAGTGGCGCAAGGCCGTGGGGCTCACCCGTCCCGGCGGCAGTCCGGCCCGCTTGGCCTGCTCGTAGAGCTTGCGGCGCACGAAACCGGGGTCGAGGCGGAACAGTTCCCCCCGCAGGGCCCGGTTGATGGGGGCCGACGCGAAACGCTCCACATCGTCCAGGAAGTCGCGCGGCATGACGACCTTGCGGGCGGCCTCGCCTTCGTGGTTGGCCGGAAAGCGCACCGTGCACTTGGTGCGGTCGATGTCCGTGCGTTCGTTGACCGCCAGCACCTCGCCGAGCTTGGCCCCGCTTAAGCGCAGCATGGCGTAGACAAGGCGCATGCGCTCCCTGGCCCGGCGGATCGACGGCGTGCGGGCGGCGTCGCGCCAGACGACGAAGGCCTTGGTCAGCCGGTCGAGTTCGTCGGCGTCGAGATAGCGGATGCCGGACGGCACGCTGAACAAGGCGGCCTGGCAGGCGGCGGTCCCGCGCGGCGTATGCCGGGTCGGGGCGTCGAGATCCTTGCGGGCCAGGGTCGCGCCGGCATGATCGCACAGACGCCGCAGTGTGGGGACGTCCAGACGATTGACGAGATCGAATATGGTTTCTTCAGCGGTGGTCATGGTTGCATTGTCTAGCGAAGTGGCTATGCATTGTAAAGCATATGCGCTTTATATCACGAATAATACCCTGTACGTGTCAGTAGTTGTTTGGATTCTGCGTTAACTGTCACTTGTTTTGTATTTGCCGTGTCGTCTATTTGCTCTATGACACGCAAAGTAGAAAAGTCATGACGCTTCACTTTTTCGAGAAATACGGTATGCCGCAGGGGTGAATTGGTCCGCGACCCGCTGGGCGAGGGCCGGGAAGTCCCAAAGGAGGCGTCATGGCGACGTTTGTCTGCATCCACGGAGCATTTCAGGGCGGTTGGGTCTGGCGGGAGGTCGCCAAGGCCCTGGCCGCCCTGGGTCATGAGGCCTTGGCCCCGACATTGTCGGGCTGCGGCCATCTGGCCCACGCCCAGGGGCCGGGGCTGGGCTTGGCTACCTATGTCCTCGACGTCGAACAGTTTTTCGAGCTTGAGGATCTTGAGGAGGCCATCCTCGTCGGCCACAGCTACTCCGGGATCGTCTGCGCCGGGGCCTTGGCGGGGATCGCCCCGCGTCTGGCCGGGCTGATCTACGTCGATGCCCTGTTGCCCAAGGCCGGCGACAGTTTTACCGGCATGGCCGGCGAGCCGTTTCGGGCCATGCTGGACGCCCGGGTGCGTGACGGCTGGCAGGTGCTGCCCTGGGACGCGCCCCTGTTCGGCGTGGCCGGCGATGCCCGGGAGTCCTGGTTCCTGTCGCGGCTGTTTCCATTCCCCCTGGCCGGGTTCACCGACCCCACGCCGGGCGAAGCGCCGGCCTGGCCGGCCAAGCGCCACTATGTGCGCTGCGTCGCCAACCCCAATCCCATGCTGGCCGCCAACGCGGCCCGGGCCGAAGCGGCCGGGTTCGCCATGCAGGCCATGGACGCCGGCCACTGCCCCCAGATCACGGCTCCGGTGGAGCTGGCCCGGGTGCTGGCCGCCATCGCCGAGACCATTGTCGCGGCCTGACGGCGCGTGTCCGGCAAGGCGAGGTTGCGCGCGTTGCCGGCGCGAAGCCCTATGCTGCATTCGAGGACGGGACGCGAGAAATGTTGCACGCCAGGGTCGTCAAACGGCTGCCGCACTTTACCCTTGAAGCGGAAATCCGCTGCCCGGCCGGGTGCGTCACGGTCCTGACCGGGCCTTCGGGGTCGGGCAAGAGCACCTTGCTGCGGCTCTTGGCCGGCCTCGACGACCCGGACGAAGGCGTCATCGGCCTTGGCGACACCGTCTGGCGCGACACGGCGGCCGGGGTGCGGCTGCCGGCCCGGCGACGCGACATTGGCCTGGTCTTCCAGGAGTATTCGCTCTTTCCCCACATGACGTTGGCCCGAAACGTGGCCTATGCCGCCGTGGACGCCGGCTACGCCGACGAGCTGTTGGCGCTTTTTGGCATCATCCACCTGGCCGGGGCCAAGCCGGCGGCCATGTCCGGGGGCGAACGCCAGCGCGGGGCCATTTGTCAGGCCCTGGCCCGCCGGCCCCGGGCGCTGCTCCTGGACGAACCCTTCTCGGCCCTGGACGCGGCCACCCGTCTGGCCCTTCGCGCCCAGCTCCTGAAGGTGCGGGATCGCTTCGGCATCCCCATCGTCCACGTCACCCACGATCTGGCTGAAGCGGCCCAGCTTGGCGACGCCATCGTGTCCATCAATCAGGGTCGCCTGGACCCGGACTGGTTCGACCGCCAGCTCGACGTCCACCTGCGGGAGCAGGGGGCGCTGCTCGCCCGGCGCGGCATTGACTGGGCCGGCAGCGGCCCTGGGCCCATCGGCAAGGAGGGCGGCGCGACGACGGTGGGGCGTGGCGAGGAGCGGCCGGCCCGCAAGCCGACGCTGGCATCGACGGGGGGCGGGAGCCTTCCAACGCCCGGGCGTCCCCGCCGGGAAGACCAGGCTGTTTGATGCCGTGGAAATGCGGCCCAGGCCGCGTCAAACCGTAAGGAGCAACGAACGATGCGACGGATTGCCTGTCTGTGCGCGGTGTTGGCCGCGACGCTGTGCCTGGCCGTTTCGGCTTTGGCCCAAACCTTCACCGTGGCGGCCGGGGCCGGCTACAAGAAGCCGGTCACCGCCCTGGCCAAGGCCTTCGAGGCGGCCGGCGGCGTCAAGACCGACCTCATCTTCGGCAATATGGGCCAGCTCATTCCCCAGGCCAAGACCAGCGGGGCCATCGACGTGCTGGTGGGCGAGAAGGGCTTTTTGGAAGGGGCCGGCTTGCGGTTCAGCGGAGCCGTGCCGCTTGGTCGCGGCGTGCTGGTGGTGGCCTGGCCCAAGGGCATGACCCTGGCCGCGCCGGGGGACGTGGCCAAGCCCGAGATCAAGCGCCTGGCCATGGCCGATCCGGCCAAGGCCATCTACGGCAAGGCGGCCACGGAATATCTGCAGAAAGCCGGGCTGGACAAGGCTGTGGCCGACAAACTGCTGGTGGTGGCCACCGTTCCCCAGGTGACGACCTATGTCCAAAGCGGCGAGGTGGATGCCGGATTCGTCAACCGCACCGACGTCATGGACCTGGGCGACGCCATCGGCGGCTATCTGGAAATCGACCCGTCCCTCTACGACCCCATCGACCTGGCCGCCTTGCCCTTGGCCGACGCCAAGAATACCCAGGCCATCAAGGCTTTCGCCGCTTTCCTGGAGACTCCCCAAGCCCGGGAAATCCTCAAGAAGCACGGTTTGTAATGCCGCGCATCGGCATCGGCCTTGGGGCCGTCCGACCCTTGGCGGCGGCGCGGACAAGGCGCTACCGCGCTGCCCGCCGCCGGGGGGATCGGGCATGATCCCGGCGACGCTTGCGGCCACGGCCGCCGACCCGGACGTGCTGTTCTCCATCCGGCTCACGCTGCGGGTCATGGCCGTGGCCGTGCCGCTGTTTTTCCTGCTTGGCGTGCCGCTGGGCTATGTACTTGGCCGGGGCCGGGGGCGCTTGGTGGCCGCCCTGGACGTGACCGTGTCGCTGCCCTTGGTGTTGCCGCCCATGGCCGTGGGCTTTTTTCTCCTGCTGCTCCTTGGCCGAAACGGTCTTTTCGGCGGGCCGTTGGGCAAAATCGCCGGTATTGAGATCATCTTCGGCTTTCCGGGATTGGTGGTGGCGGCGGTGGTGTCGGGGCTGCCGCTTATGGTGCGGCCGGTGCAGGCGGCGGTGCGGGGCGACCTCACGCGGCTCATGGAACTCTCGGCTGTGCTGGGTAAGTCTTCGGCCGAGACCTTCGTGTGGGTGGTCCTGCCCCATTGCCGCCGCAGCGTGGCCGCCGGTATGTTCCTGGCCGTGGGGAGAGCCCTGGGCGAGGTCGGGGTGAGTTTGCTCCTTGGCGGCGACATCATCGGCCGCACCAACACGGTGTCGCTGGAAATCTACAACGCCGTCTTTTCAGGCCAGTACGACCGGGCCGGTTATCTGGCCGGACTGCTCTGTCTGGTCTCCCTGGCCCTGACCTGGCTGCTCAAGCGGACCGGCCGGGGCTAAGGCCGCCTGACGCATTCCCGTTGTTTGCTGTTACGACATGGTGACGCCAGAGCTTGACAATCATTCTCATTGTCGTTACTTCTCGGACAACAAGGAGACAGGCATGGCCCCGTATGGAGCGCTTTCCACTTTTCCGGCCGGTAGCCGCGTGCGCGTCGAGACGTTGTGCGACTGTCCCCGGGCGCGCGGAAGGCTGTGCGCCATGGGCATCACGCCCGGCACGGTGGTGGAAATCACTTCCTGCTGCGGCGGGCCGGTCTGTCTGCGGGCCAGGGGCGCGTGCATGACGTTGGGGCACGGCTTGGCCGAAAAGGTGTACGGCCGGCTGGACGCCGTGGCCACGGTCTGAAAGGCCGGGAGAACGTCAGCACATGGAGCAGGAAACGATCATCGGCATGCGCCAGTTGCAGGTCGGCCAGAAGGCCCGCATCGTCAGCGTGGGCGCTTCGGGAGAGATGGGACGCCGCATCCGCGACATGGGGCTGGTGCCCGGCACGGAAGTCGCCATCATCGGCCGCGCGCCGTTGCGCGACCCGGTGGCCCTTCGCCTCAAGGCCTTCACCCTGACCCTGCGCAACAGCGAGGCTGACCACATTACCGTGTCGCCGCTGTAGGGTTTTTCGACGTACACTTGCGTCATTGGCCGGTCGCCCTTGGGCGGCCTTTTTGTTTTCGGCCGGGGCCGCCTGCGGCGTCTTGCCTGCGGGATAATGTCGGGGTATGGCCTGCCGGACGGGGACAGGGTCCCGGAAAGGGCCGCATCCCCCGGGAGGAAACCATGGCGGACCAAGATATTGCCGGAAAGGCCGGGGAGCATTTTGCCGCCGGCTGCAACTGCGCCCAGGCGGTGTTACGCTGCTTTGCCGACCAGTATGGCCTCGACGCCGACACGGCCGTGCGTCTGGCCACGGGGTTTGGCGTGGGCATGGGGCGCGGCGGGGCCTGCGGCGCGGTTTCCGGCGCGGTGATGGTGCTGGGGTTGGCCGGGGGCGGCGGCGGGCCGGACGGCGCGGCGGCCAAGGCCGCCACCTATGCCCGGGCTCGGGAATTTTACGACCGCTTTCTGGAACGCCATGGGTCGCTTATCTGCCGCGACCTCATGGAGCTTGATCCTTCGACCCCCGACGGCCTGGAGCAGGCCCGGCGCGAAGGGCGTTTTACCGCCCGGTGCAGCCGCTATGTGGGCGACGCCGCCGCCATTGTCTCGGCCATGATCGAGAGCCTGCCGCCGCGCGTCTGACGCCCGAGGACTTCATCTTCCATTACGGCTCAAGCGGGGCATGAACAATCGAAAAAGCCCCCGCGTTGCCTTGGCAGCGCGGGGGCTTTGTGATTGTGCGAAACGACCGACCTAGAAGCGTTCGAAGTCGCTGTCGTCGGCGTCATTGCCCAGATTCGCCTTGGTGGCAGCAGGGCGGGCAGGCCGAATGACCGGACGGGACGACTTGCGGCCGGAGGCCAGGGCCTTGGGGGCGCTGGGTCGGCGGGTCATGGTGTCAAGGCGGAAGTAAGCCACGGTGTCCTGGAGCTGCAGGGCCTGGCTCGACAGTTCCTGGGCGGTGGAAGCCATTTCCTCGGAGGCCGAAGCGTTTTGCTGCACGACCTGATCGAGCTGCTGGATGGCCCGGTTGACCTGCTCGGCTCCGGAATTTTGCTCCACGCTTGAGGCCGTGATTTCCTGGATGAGTTCGGTGGTGCGCTGGATGTCCGGCACGATGCGGGCCAGCAGTTCGCCGGCCTTTTCGGCGATCTGCACGCTGGACGAGGACAGTTCGCTGATTTCCCCGGCCGCGTTGCCGCTGCGTTCGGCCAGCTTGCGCACTTCGGCCGCGACCACGGCGAAGCCCTTGCCGTGCTCGCCGGCCCGGGCCGCCTCGATGGCGGCATTAAGGGCCAGCAGGTTGGTCTGGCGGGCGATTTCCTCGATGATGCCGATTTTTTCGGCGATCTGCTTCATGGCGCCCACGGTCTTGGCCACGGCTTCGCCGCCGTTTTGGGCGTCGGAGGCGGTCTTGAGCGCCATCTGTTCGGTCTGCTTGGCGTTGTCGGCGTTCTGGCGGATATTGGCGGCCATTTCTTCCATGGACGAAGAGATTTCTTCGACGCTGGCCGCCTGTTCGGTGGCGCCCTGGGACAGGCTCTGGGTGGTGGCCGAAAGCTCTTCGGAACCCGAGGCCACGTTTTCCGCCCCGGACTGCACCTGGCCGACCACTTCGCGCAGCTTTTCGATCATGTGGCGCAGGGCCTTGGCCAGATCGCCGATCTCGTCTTTCTGGTCGATCTCGATGCGCTGGTTGAGGTCGCCGGCAGCCAGGCCTTCGGCGGCGCGCACGCCCAGGAGAATGGGACGCGTGATCATGCGAGAGATGACGATGCCCAGGAGCAGCGCCATCACCACGCCAAAGCCGATGCCGACGATGGCGATCATCCTGGCCTTGGCGGCGGCGGCTTCGCCTTCGGCCTGGCTCTTTTCGGCGTCGGCCACGGATAGGGTCATGAGCCGGTCAAGGAGCTCGAAGCAGCGGATCTGCTTGTCGCGCACCGTGACCATGGCGTCCTGGCGCATCCGGGCATAGATTTCCTCGACACGCCCCACTTCGTCGGCCATGAGATTGAACTGGGCCACGGTCTGTTCCACGGGTTCGTGGATATCCGTGCGGACAAGGGTCAGCATCTCTTCTTTGGGAGCGTTTTTGGCGGCCATTTCCTTGAGGCGGGCCACGCCGCGATGCAGTTTTTCGTGCACTTGGCGCAAATCCTGGATAGCCTTTTTGAAGACCGGGTTATTGATGTTGCGCCCGGTCGAGGCCATCCATTGCCCGAAATTGCACTGCTCGGGGTTGTCGCCGCCGGCCAGGGGCTTGCCGGACAAGGCTAGGCCGTAGGCGTCGTCGAGCAGTTTGTAGTGGTCGCCGCGAAATAAATAGATCTTCTGGCGCAGGACCGCAGGGTCGTCTATATCGGTCTTGTCCCACTGTTTGGCCAGCTCGAAGGTTTCGTTGTTGATTTTGACCCATTCCTGCCAGGCCGGGCCGAATTCCCGCCACAGGCGTTCGGCTTCGGGGGATTTGGGTAGTTTATCATATTCATCCCAGGACTTGCGGTAGGTGTCGCGCACCCGGGCGATATTTTCATACTGCCGATCCCGGTCTTTCTGGTCGAGTCCGGGAATGAGCAGGCTGCGCTGCGCCACCCGGACGGTCTCGCCGGCGATCTTGATCAGCTGCAGATCGCGCACGGTGGGCAGGCTGACGTCGGTGACGGTTTGCAGGTGGCTGGTCACATTGGACAGACCCGACAAGCCGACCAGACCGACAATAAGGGTGATGGCCGCCGTGACGAGAAAACCGCCGACCAGTTTGACCCCGAGCTTCAAGTTGCGCATGTAACAATCTCCTGCGGTTCCGTCTTGCTTGTTGCCGTATCGACGAAACAAGACATTTCCCTAAGGGGGCGCGGGAAGATTTGTCAAACGGTTCGGCTTGGCTCGGGGGCGGGCGTTCCATTGTCGGCCGCCAGCCTGCCGTCGGCGATTTCCACCAGACGACCGGCCATGCGGGCGTAGAGCGGTTCGTGGGTGACCAGCACCACGGTGAGGCCTTCCTTGTTGAGGTCCGACAGGATGTCCATGATCTGACGGCCGGTGCCGCCGTCCAAGCTGCCGGTGGGTTCGTCGGCGAAAAGGGCCCGGGGCCGGGTGACCAGGGCCCGGGCGATGGCCACCCGCTGTTGTTCGCCGCCGGAGAGGTTGCCCGGCAGGCGCTCAGCCTTGTCGGCAAGGCCGACCCGCTCCAGGCATTCCAGGGCAAAGGCTTTGCGCGCGGCGTCCACCGGCCGCCAACCCGAGAGAAAGGGGGTTAGCACGTTTTCGAAGGCGGTGAGGTAGGGGAGCAGGTGGTGCATCTGGAAGACCATGGAGAAGTCCGTGGCCCGCAGTTTGTCGCGCTCCCGGGCGGACAGGGCGGCCAGGTCGCGGCCTTCGTAGAGCACCTGACCGCTGTCCGGGGTGAGCAGGCTGGAGAGGATGTTGAGCAGGGTGGATTTGCCCGAGCCTGACCGGCCGACCACAGCCACGAATTCGCCGGCCGTGACGGAAAGCGACACGCCGCGCAGGGCCGGGGCGTTGCCGGTCTCGCCGGCGAAAGTCTTGACGATGTCCTTGGCGACTAGCATTAGTGTTTTCCTTGATGGGGGGTCCGGGGGCCTCAGGCCCCCGGCCGCCGGAGGCTCTTGCTTTTGGGCTACAACATCACCAGCGCCTGGGACGGCTCGATGCGGGAGGCGGCCAGGGCCGGGGGCAGCGAGGCCAGGCTGGTCAGGGCGGCCACGCCCACGAACACCAGGGCGAACTGCAGGGGATCGAATGTGGGCGCGGCCTGTTCGCCCAGGTCAAGTAGCGCCATGAGCCGGCCGCTGGCGGCAAAGCCTGCCGCCTGGCCGATGACCGCCGCCGTGGCCCCGAGGAGCAGCGCCTCCAGATGCATGAGCAGGAACACCGAACCCTTGGAGAATCCCAGGGCCCGCAGCAGGCCGATCTCGTTTTTGCGCTCGTTGACCGAGGAGAAGATCGACAGGCCGATCATGACGCAGGCCGTGAGCAGGATGACGCCGGACACGGCAAAGGCCAGATGTTTGACGAAATCCACGGTCATCATCCGGCTTTTGACCACCTGTTGCATGGCCTTGACCTCGGCTCCGGGCAGATTTGCGCCGATTTGGGCCGTGATCTCCTCGATGGGGCAGCCGGCGCACAGGGCCGCCACTTCGACGAAGTGGATGCGGTTGACCTTGCCGGCGGCGGCCTGCAAGGCGTGGAGATCGGCGAAAAGGAGCTTGTCGTCCTCGGAGCCGGTGGGGCCAAGGACGCCGGCCACGGTGAAGTCGCGCCCTTCCAGGGTCACGACGGACCCCGGGGCGAGGTTCAGGCGGGCCGCCGCCTCGCTGCCGGCCAGCAGGCCGAAGGAATCCAGGGAGAGCGTGCCGGCTTCGGTGAACCAGTGGCTTTTGATCTGGCGTTCCTGCTCGAAATCCACGCCGATGACGCCGACCGGCGTGTCGGCCACCCGGGCCAGCAGCACGAACTTTGGGGCCACGGCGCTTAAGCGGTCCTTGTGGTGGATACCGGAAATGGCGGCCAGGGTCTCGTCTTCCTTGAAATACTTGATGTCCACCGAGACGTCGCCCAGGGCCATGCCGCCGTAGCCCACCGACAGCGTTTCGGTTTTTGGGCTGACCAGGATGTTGGCCCCGTAGGCGGCGAGCTTGGATTCCAGGCTCTCGCCCACGGCCTTGGACAATTCGACCAGGGCCGTCACCGAGGCCACGCCCACGGCGAAGACCACGGCCGTCAGCAGGCTTCTTGCCAGTTTACGGCGTAAATTGCGCAGCGGAATGGTCAGGATGTTCACGGTTCCTCGCTGGGTGTGGTGTTGCCGGCGGCCCATGGCCGTTTGGTTGCGGGAACGTTCCCCCAATGCGCGCCGGGCCGAGTGTCGCGTCTAGGAAAAGCGCTTAGGGCGTTTCGCGGACAACAGGCTATCACCATTATTTTCTTCAAAATACTTCCGTATTTTTGAAGGGCCGTGCCGTCTAGAAGTAAGCCGCTCCGGCGGCGAGATCGGCCATTTTGATGCGCACGGATTCGCCTGCGACCTCCGAGGCCAGGGGCGAAGGGTTGCAGCCGCCGCGCTGGTCGCCCACCATGTTCATGTGGAAGCGCCGGCCGCAGTTGATGCAGAGCATGAAGTCGCCTTCCTGACGGTAGCCTTTTTTCTCGGGATAACACACGTCGCAGGCGTCCAGGGCGGTGCGCACCCGGCCGTCCTTGGTTTTGACGGCGAAAAAGCGCACTTCCTTGCCGGCGGCGTCCACAGCGTAAAAGTGGGCCTTGCCGTCGGTTAGATCGGCCACTGGAAAGGAAACGACGCCATCGGCCGGCTTGAGGCTGGTCGGGCCGGACGAAAAGCCAAGCAGGGCATGGCCGGGGCCGGCGGCGACAAACAGAACGGCCAGACAGGCCAGAGCTACGGGCAGCAGGCGTTTGGGGGCGGAGAAGGGCATAGGGGGTTCCTTTGGCTGACAAGCGTAGTGGGGGAGCCGGAAAAGGCTACAAGTGCGGTCGGAATTTAAGCAATGCCCGTGCCAGGGGTGGGCCGTCCCGACCGCTGTCTAGCCCGGTTCGGCCGGAAGTCGTGTTTGGAACGGGGGATGCAGACGTTGGGGACAGACGCCGGCCGGCAGCTTGGCCATTGCCCAGGCGTCGCTTTTCTAGACAGTAGCCCCTTAGGTGTGTATAGAATGTATGCAACATGGCTGTTTTCTATCCAGGCGCTTCCGAGCGCTGCCCAGGCGGGTCCGTGCGCCAGATAATCAAGCGCTGGTCGTTTCGCGGCGGCGCGTCGCCTTTGCTGCTGCTTGGCGCGGCCGGCATCCTGGCCGCCGTGGTGGCGGCCATGGCGGCCATGGACCTGGGCCGCGAAAAGCAATACATGACCCAGCTTTTGCTGGAAAAAGGCGCGGCGCTCATCAAGGCTTTCGAGGCCGGGGCGCGCACCGGGATGCGGGGCGGCTTTGGCGCGGACATCCGGCTGCAGCATCTCATCGAGGAAACCGCCAACCAGCCCGGCATCTTCGCCATCGCCGTCACCGACGAGGACGGGCGCATCCTGGCCCACAGCGATGCCTCGCGCATCGGCCAGGCGCTTTTCGATCCGCCGGTCATGGCCGAGCTGGCCCCGGACGCCGCCGAGAAATGGCGGCTGGCCGTGGAGGAAGAGGCCGGGCGCGAGTCGTTTTTGGTCTACCGGCGCTTCGTGCCTTCCTCCGCCGGCCGAGGCCCCCACGGGCTGCGCGCCCATCCACCGGTTGGCGAGCGGGAGTTTCTGTGCACCGAGGACTGCGACGCCAAGGGCGTGCGCCGGCCCCTGCGCGGCGTGCCGCTCATTATTTTCGTCGCCCTGGACGTGGCCCCCATCGAGGCTGCACGGCGGGCCGATCTGCACAACATGCTGACCTCGGCCTCGGTCATCCTCATTGTGGGCCTGGGCGGCGTGCTCGGGCTTTTCTGGGCCCAGAGCTACCGGGCCCAGCGCAAGGCCCTGCGCCAGACCACGGCCCTGGCCTCGGAAGTGGTGGCGGCCATGCCGGCGGGACTGATCCTCATCGGCCCCGACGATAAGGTGGCCATGGCCAACGGCGCGGCCGAACAGTTGGCCGGCGTCGCTCCGGGCGGGCTGGTCGGCCGCGAAGCCGCCTCGGTCCTGCCCTGGGAAGAGGTGCGCCGGCCGGCCGCCGACGAGCGCGAGATGGACATGTCCCTGGCCGGCGGCCCGGTGGTCGCCCTGGGCGTATCGGTCTCGGCCGTGCGCACCGAGGAGGGCACGCCGGTGGGGTCGCTTGTGGTGCTGCGCGACCTGCGCGAGGTGCGCCGGCTGGAAGCCGAGGTGCGCCGCCGCGAAAAGCTCGCCGCCGTGGGCAACTTGGCTGCTGGCGTGGCTCATGAGATCCGCAATCCGCTCAGTTCCATCCGGGGCTACGCCGCCTACTTCGGCGGCAAGTTCGACCCCGGCAGCGAGGACCGGCAGGCCGCCGAGATCATGGTGCGCGAGGTGGACCGGCTTAACCGCGTCATCTCGGAACTCATTGAATTCTCCCGACCCTCGGACATCCAGCGCCGGCCGGTGCGTCTGGCCGATCTGGCCGGCCACGCCGCCCGCCTCATCCGCCCCGACGCTCTTGCCCGGGGTGTGGAGATCGCCGTCGAGGACGCGCCGGGCGTGCCCGACGTTCCGGCTGATCCCGACCGGCTGGCCCAGGCGGTGCTCAACCTGTGCTTAAACGCCGTCCAGGCCATGGACGCGGGCGGCACGCTCGGCCTGCGTACCGGGCTGGCCCCGGACGGCCGGGCCTATCTGGAAGTCACGGATACCGGCCGGGGCATCGACCCGGCCGAGCGCGACCGGATTTTCGATCCCTATTATACGACCAAGGCCCGGGGCACGGGCCTGGGCCTGCCCATCGCCCACAAGATCGTGGCCGCCCACGGCGGCGAGATACGGCTGACGCCGCGCCCCGAGGGCGGCACCTCGGCCATGGTGCTGCTGCCGGTCACGGGCGGCGAGGGGGCCGATACGGAGGAAGCCGATGCGGGCTGAATTGCTGGTCGTTGACGACGACGCCGGGCACTTGTCCATGCTGCGCACGGTGCTCACCGGCTGGGGCTACGGCGTCACCGGGGCAACGGACGGGGCCGAGGCCGTGGAACTGGTGCGAAGCCGTCCCTTCGACGCGGTGCTGCTGGACGTGCGCATGGCCGGCATGGGCGGCATGGAAGCCTTATCACTCATAAAAGAGTATAACCCGGCCGTGCCGGTGCTCATCATGACGGCCTATTCGTCGGTGGAGACGGCCGTTTCGGCGCTCAAGTCCGGGGCCTACGACTATCTCACCAAGCCGCTGGACCTCGACGTCATGCGGCTGACCGTGGAACGCGCCCTGGACCATCTGCGTCTGGCCCGGGAAAACGAGAACCTGCGCCAAAAGCTCGGGCCTGGCGTGGTCGGGCCGGAGATCATCGGCAAAAGCCCGGCCATGCGCGAACTGTTTTCCATGATCGCCATGGTGGCCCCCACCGAGGCCACGGTGCTGGTCACCGGCGAATCCGGCACGGGCAAGGAGCTGGTGGCCAAGGCGCTGCATGCCGGCAGCCCGCGCGCCGGCGGGCCGATGGTGGCCGTCAACTGCGCGGCTTTAAATGAAACCCTGCTGGAATCGGAACTCTTCGGCCACGAGAAAGGGGCCTTCACCGGGGCCGAACGGCGGCGGGAAGGGCGGTTCATGGCCGCCGACAAGGGCTCGATCTTTTTGGACGAGATCGGCGAAATCGCCCCGTCCATCCAGGCCAAGCTGTTGCGCGTCATCCAGGAGCGCGAGATCCAGCGCGTGGGCGGCGACCGGCCGGTGGGCGTGGACGTGCGCATCCTGGCCGCCACCAACCGCGACCTCAAAAAGGAGGTCGAGGCCGGCCGGTTCCGCGAAGACCTCTACTATCGCCTCAATGTCGTGGCCATTTCCGTGCCGCCCTTGCGTGAGCGGGGCCAGGACATTCCGCTTCTGGCCCAGCATTTCCTGACCCGCTTTGCCGAGAAAAACCGCAAACGCATCAAGGGCTTCACCCCGGCGGCCATGGACCACCTGCTGCGTTGTCCCTGGCCGGGCAACGTGCGGGAGCTGGAAAACGCCGTGGAGCGCGCCGTCATCCTGTCCGTCGGGGAATACGTCACCGAGCGCGAACTGCCGCTGTCGGCCATGCGCGAGGCCGGCGGCAACGGGGCCCCAGGCGGAGCAGGCGGAGGCGCGCCCGCGCCGGGCGACATGGCCGGACTGGCCGGCATGGCCCTGGACGATGTGGAGCGCGAGGTCATCCTGGCCACCCTGCGCGACACCGGCGGCAACAAGAGCGAAGCGGCCCGGGTGCTCGGCATCACCCGGGCCACCCTGCACAAGAAGCTCAAGAAGTACGGCGAGGAATAGGGGGCTTTCGCCGCCCGGGTCGAGACAGGAGGCGGGGTCGGCAGCCTGTCTCCTAATCCAATACGACGCGTGCCAGCCGCCCGGGCCGCGCCGGCGGGCAGGACTGGCAGCCCGTTTCCTGATCCGAGACCAAACGTGGCCGTCGCTCGCCAACGAAACTGGGATGGTTTCCCGGCCCGCCGCCACGCCCGACAATAAAAGGGCGCGGACTGGTCCGCGCCCCGGTAACTTGACTTTATCCGTCGGGAGAAAACCCTCCCGCCCCTTGTCCTACCGCATGGCCTCGGGAAAGAGCTTGCCCGCCAGCTCGCGCAGCTTGTACTTCTGCACCTTGCCGCTGGTGGTCAGCGGAAACTCCTCCACGAACGCGATGTACTTGGGAATCTTGTGCCAGGCGATCTGGCCCCGGCAGAAGTCCTTGACGTCCTCGGGAGCCATCTCCACGTCCTTGCGCAGGATAATAAACGCCCCCACTTCCTCGCCGTACTTGCGGCTGGGCACGCCGGCCACCTGCACGTCGGCGATGCCCGGCATGGTGTAGAGGAATTCCTCGATCTCTCGGGGGTAGATGTTCTCGCCGCCGCGAATGATCATGTCCTTGATGCGACCGGTGATGACCACGAAGCCGTTTTCGTCCATGACGCCAAGATCGCCCGAATGCAGCCAGCCGTCCGCGTCGATGCACTTGGCCGTGGCTTCGGGATTCTTGTAGTAGCCCTTCATGGCGTTGTAGCCCCGGCAGCAGACTTCGCCCTGCTTGCCGCGCTCCACTTCTTCATTGGTCTCGGGGTCGAGCACCTTGACTTCGACGTGGGGGAAGGCCTTGCCCACGCTTTCCACCCGGTAGTGGTAGGGGTCGTCCACGTCGGACTGGGTCATGCCGGGCGAGCTTTCGGTCAGGTCGTAGACGCTGGTGATCTGCTTCATGTACATCTTCTCGGTCACCTGCCGCATGGTCTGCACCGGGCAGACCGAGCCGGCCATGATGCCGGTGCGAAGGGACGAGAAGTCGAATTTCGGGAACAGCGGATGCTCCAGCATGGCGATAAACATGGTGGGCACGCCGTAAACGGCCGTGCACTTCTCCTGCTCGATGGACATCATGGATTTGACCGGGTCGAAAACTTCGGTGAAAACCATGGTGGTGCCGTGGTTGAGGCAGGCCATGACGCCGAGCACGCAGCCGAAGCAGTGAAACAGCGGCACGTGGATGAGCAGCTTGTCCTTATTGGTGAACCGCTGGCGCTGGCCGATAGAGTAGCCGTTGTTCAGGATGTTGTGGTGGCTCAGCATGACGCCCTTGGGGAAGCCGGTTGTCCCCGAGGTGTACTGCATGTTGACCACGTCGTGGCAGTTGAAGGTGGCCTGCCGGGCTTTCAATTCCTCGTCGGTGACGGTGCGGGCCAGACCGATGATCTCGGGGATGGAGTACATGCCCCGGTGTTTTTCCACGCCCAGGAAGCACACCCGCTTGAGGTGGGGGAAAGTCTCGCTTCTGATCGCCCCACGCTGCATGTTGCGCAGCTCCGGGGCCAGGTCGTAGAGGATCTCGATATAGTCCGAATCCCGGAAGCCGTTGATGATGAAGATGTTGTCGGCGTCGGAATTGGTGAGCAGATACTTGAGCTCGTTGCGCTTGTAGGCCGTGTTGACGGTGAGCAGCACGGCGCCCATCTTGGCCGTGGCGAACATCAACGCCACCCAGAAGGGCACGTTGGTGGCCCATACGGCCACTTTCTCGCCCTTTTGGATGCCCAGGGCCATGAGGCCCTTGGCCAGTTCGTCGGTGAGTTCGTCGAACTGCTGCCAGGTGAGACGGTAGTCCCGGTCCACGTAGACCACGGCGTCCTGGTCCGGGAACTTGGACGCGGTTTCCTTGAGCAGTTCTCCCAGGGTCAGGTCGCGAAGGGGCGGCACGAAGGTCATGGGCGGCTCCTTTGCCTACTGCGGGATGTAAAGGACAGCGTAGATGTCGGTCTTGGGCGCGTTGCCGCAGCCCACGTAGTGGGGCACCACCGAATTGAAGTAGACCGAGTCGCCGGCCCCAAGGACATGGCGGTCCGGGCCGACGATGACTTCCAGCTCTCCGGAAACCACCACGATGAATTCCTCGCCCTCGTGGGAGGACAGGGGCTTTTCGGCCGCCGCTTCCTCGTCGGGGTAGATCTCGATGAAAAAAGGCTCCATGTGGCGGTCGGTCTTGGCCGCGCCCAGGGAATGGTATTTGTAGCTGGCCCGCTTGCCCCGGGCCTTGCGCAGTATGGCGTCGTCAGCCCCGCGCTCGGCGCAGCAGGTCAGGCAGATGTCGCTGTCCACGGCGTCGTCCATGAAGGTGCCCAGACGCTGTCCCAGGGCCAGGGCGATCTTGAGCAGGGGACCGATGGACGGGGTTACGTCCTCTTCCTCCAGGGCGGTGAGGAATTCCACGGAAAGACCGGTGCGGCGCGACAGTTCCTCGCGCGACATTTCCTGCCGTTCCCGGTACGTGCGGATGCGATCACCAAGCTTTTTGACGCTCATGGCTACCTCGTGGCTGATATGATGGGACGGGGCGAGAGTCGACGTGCCCCAGGAAGGTGGCCCAATACCATACTGCTGCGCGGAATTCCAGCCGTTTTTCCCGATCTCGCCGCTCGGAAAGAACCGTTTGACAAGCCGGGCTTCCATGCGAAAAGACGGGAGCAACCATTTCGCTAACCATACGAGCCAAGGGGTACCCCATGAGCAAGGAGATCGGACCGGTCCGGGAGATCGCCATGCGCCTTCGCGGCCTGCGCGAGGCGACCGGCATGACGGCCCAGGCCCTGGCCGAGGCCACCGGCGTCACAGCCGCCGACGTCGCGGCCTACGAGACCGGCAACAAGGAAATTCCCGTCAGCTACCTCTACGAGGTCGCCAAGGCCTGCGGCGCGGACCTGACCGCGCTGTTAACCGGCGACGATGCCCACCTCATGAATTATTCCCTGGTGCCGTCCGGCCAGGGGCTGTCCGTGGACCGGCGCAAGGCCTACAAGTACCAGGCTTTGGCCTACCGTTTCCACAAGCCCCACATGGAGCCGTTCATCGTCACCGTGCCGCCCAAGGCCGAGTCCGAGATGGAATTTAACCGCCACCTGGGCGAGGAATTCATCTACATGCTGCGCGGCCGGCTGGAAGTGCGCCTGGGCGAGGACGTCGTGGTCCTTGAACCCCACGACAGCCTGTATTTTTCCTCCCGCACCCCCCACGCCATGCGCGGCCTCGACGGTGAACCGGCCGAGTTTTTGGACGTCATTATCTAGCCGGGCCGCCATGCCGTCCCGGCGGGCAGCCTGGCCGAATTGACCTGTGCCGGAGTGCATCGACAAGACAACAACCGTTTTGCCCGGGAGTCCAAGACCATGCCTGTCGCCAAACTGCGACCCAAATCCTACCGTGAGCTGCTCGAGACATTTTCCATCGCTGTGCCCGAGAACTATAATTTCGCCTTCGATTTTCTCGACGCCGAGGCCGCCCAGGACCCGACCCGGCCGGCCATGATCCACATCGGCCCGGACGGAACCCGGCGCGATCTTGATCTGGCCTATTTCAGCAAGGAATCGGCCCGCATGGCCAATGCCTTCAAGGCCGCGGGACTCGCCAAGGGCGACAAGGTGATGATCATCCTCTACCGCCGGGTGGAGTGGTGGGTCACCATGCTGGCCCTGCACAAGCTCGGGGCCGTGCCCGTGCCCTCGCCCAACCTGCTCACCCCCCACGACATCGATTTCCGGGTCAACTACGCCGGCATCAAGGCCGTGGTGGCCGAGGATTCCGTGGTCGACCGGGTGGAAGCGGCCCGGGCCGCCTGCCCGACCCTGACCGTGTGCGTCCAGGTCGGCGCGTCTCCGCTGCCGGCCGGCTGGCTCGACTACGAAACCATCCGCGCCGCCGCCGCCGAGGATTTCCCCCGCACCGCCGAGGCCCCGGGCGGCGACGATTCGCTGCTCATCTTCTTCTCCTCCGGCACCACCGGCATGCCCAAGATGGTGGAGCACAGCCACGCCTATCCCCTGGGCCACCTCACCACCGGCGTCTACTGGCACAACCTGGAGCCCGGCGACGTCCACCTCACCCTGGCCGACACCGGCTGGGGCAAGGCCGTGTGGGGCAAGTTCTACGGCCAGTGGATGGCCGGAGCCACGGTCTTCACCTGGGATTTCCGGGGCAAGTTCGTGCCCTCCGAGCTTCTCGACGTCATGACCGCCCACAAGGTGACCTCCTTTTGCGCCCCGCCCACGGTCTACCGGTTCCTCATCCGCGAGGACCTCAAGAAGTACGACCTCTCGGCGCTGCGCTACTGCACCACCGCCGGCGAACTCTTAAACGACGGCGTGTTCCGGGCCTGGAAGGAAATCACCGGCCTTTCCATCTACGAAGGCTACGGCCAGACCGAAACCTGCCTGCAACTGGCCACTTTCCCCTGCATGACGCCCAAACCCGGCTCCATCGGCCGGCCTACCCCGGGCTGGAACGTGGTCATCCTCGACGAGGAAGGCAAACCCTGCCCGGCCGGGGTGGAGGGCGAAATCTGCCTCAAGCTCGAAGACGGCAAGAACCTGGGCCTGTTCACCGGCTACCTCCAGGAACCGGCCAAAACCGCCAGCGTCATGGTCGACGGCTACTACCATACCGGCGACAAGGCTTGGATGGACGAAGACGGGTACTTCTGGTTCCTGGGCCGCACCGACGACCTCATCAAGTCCAGCGGCTACCGCATCGGACCCTTCGAGGTCGAAAGCGCGCTCATCACCCACAAGGCCGTGGTCGAGGCCGCCGTCACCGGCGTGCCCGATCCCGTGCGCGGCCAGGCCGTCAAGGCCACGGTCGTCCTGGCTCCCGGTTACACCGGCTCCCCGGAATTGGCCAAGGAACTGCAAGAGCACGTGAAAAAGGAAACCGCGCCCTACAAGTACCCGCGCATCATTGATTTCGTCGCCGAGCTGCCCAAGACCATCAGCGGCAAGATCAAACGCGCCGAGATCCGCGCCAAGGACGAAAGTCGGGAAATATAAGGCGAAGGGAAGAGGAAGATGCCTTGTATGTTTCCCCATCGAGGTTAGCTTGATGGGGTCAAGGGGACGATAGGTCGAAATTGCCTTGAGTTTTAAGCTCGAGCCGGAGCCATGATCGTCGTCCCCTTCTTCCATGAAGCCCGAACCGTTGCTTGGGCTAAGAGCCCGTATCACAAGGCTGGGTACTGGAGGAATGTACATGGCTGCTGACTGTTTCATCGGAATTGATGTCTCTAAGGAAACTCTTGCTGTCCACACGCTTCCTGACGGAAATGACTTTCAATTTGTTAACGACCCCGATGGTATAAAAGCTATCTGCAGGAAATTTTCAAAATTTCGTCCAAAGCTTATTATCATCGAGGCGACTGGCGGCCTTCAAATTCCTGTTGCCACGGCATTGAGTCTCAAGAAATTCCCCGTTGTAGTCATCAATCCCCGCCAGGCTCGGGATTTTGCGCGAGCTAAAGGACGGCTGGCTAAAACAGACAAGATTGACGCTGAGATTCTTGCTCTTTTTGGCAAGCAGATGGAGCCTGAAGTACGCCCTCTGAAGGACGAGCAAGCGCAAGAAATGAGTTCGCTAATGTCCAGGCGCAACCAACTCATTCGAATGCTTGTCATGGAAAAAAATCGTTTTACTCGTGCTTATGGCTCGGTAAGAGCAGATATAGAGAAGAATATTGACTGGCTTGAGGAACGATTGTCTGAGATCGACACGCATCTTGGCACAGTAGTACGAGCGAGTCCGATTTGGCGTGAGCGAGACAATTTGCTCCGGAGCGTCCCTGGAGTCGGAGATGTCCTATCAAGGTCGCTCCTTTCCAATCTGCCTGAGCTTGGAACGTTGAATCGTCGGGAGATCGCTGCTCTTGTTGGGGTTGCCCCTTTGAATTGTGACAGCGGAAAGCGTCGAGGAAAACGTCGTGTATGGGGAGGTCGAAGTGATGTTCGATCTGTATTATATATGGCTGTCTTGTCAGCTAAAAAATACAATCCCGTCATACGTGATTTTTACAATCGCCTCAAGGAAGCCGGCAAACCACATAAAGTCGCCGCAGTTGCTTCGATGCGAAAGTTGATAACGATTTTGAATGCAATGGTGCGATCCGGGCAACCGTGGGGACAGTACGCACACGCGGCGTAGATCCCTGATTATCGGTTGACTCAGAACACCGTTGCTCCGGCGGCCGGGAGGGGGTTACCCCCTCCCGGACCCTCCCTGTTTGGGGTCGGCGTTTCCCCGGGCTTCAGGCGGAGCCTGAAGCCCGGGGAAACGCCGACCCCAAACGGGAAGGCTTCGCGAAGCGCGCGGAGACCGCAAACCATATGGGGGGGCCGGGGGCACTCTTCTCTCCTGCTCCCCTGGAGACCGCATGGAACGAGCCCGCCTGTACGTCTTTGCCGCCGTGTTTTTCGGGGTGGTGCTCATCGGCACCCTGGGGTTCATGCGGGTGGAAGGCCTGACCGCCCTGGACGCCTTGTATTTCAGCGTCGTCACCGTGGCCACGGTCGGCTACGGCGACATCCACCCGGTCACGCCCATGGGCAAGTTGCTGGCCATGGCGCTCATTCTTTCCGGCGGTGGCACGTTCTTCGGCATCCTGGCGGCGGCGGCCGAGATGTTTTTGGGACGGCGGGAAAAACGGCTTCGGGCTGAAAAGCTTGACATGCTCATCGGGCTTTTTTTCAGCCAGGTCGGTTCCACCCTGGTGCGTCGGCTCATCCGGGCCGACGCCGGGGCCTCGGCCCTGCGGGAAAGCTGCGACGTCTCGCTGCGCTGGACCAAGGAAAACTTCAAGAAAGCCGAAGGGATTCTCAAGAACTACCATTACGATCTCGATATGGCCGCCATCGACCTGCCTGCCATGGGCAAGCTGTTGGCCGCCAATTCCGAATTTCTCGTGCGTCTGCTGGAGCACCCCAACATCCTGGAGCACGAGACCTTCACCTCGCTCTTGCAGGCTGTTTTCCACCTCAAGGAAGAATTGGCCCATCGCCCCAAGCTCGACGCGCTGCCGGACTGCGACCGGGAGCATCTGCGTTTGGACTTAAGGCGCATCTATTCCCAGATCCTCCTGCAATGGCTCCATTATCTCGACCACATCAAGGACAACTACCCGTATTTCTTTTCCTTCCAATGTCGGGTCACGCCGTTTCTGGCCAGTGAAGACGCCACCGTGTGCACCTAGGCGATTCTGGTCCTCGTTTTTCGCGACACCCCTTGCCAAAGCTTCCCAAGCCGGGCCATCTGGCGGCCATGCGAATGGATGTTTCGTCGGGGCTTTGGGCGCGGGCGCTGCGCGAGCCGTTGACCCATTTTCTGGTGCTTGGCGCATTGCTTTTTGCCCTGGGGACGTATGGCCGGCCGTCCGGGCCGACAGCCGTTGTCGAGGGCGCGGCCATCGTCGTAACAGACGAGGATGTGCGCCAGTTGGCCGGGCTGTGGCGGATGCAGTGGGGCCGGGAGCCGACGCCCGCCGAACTGCGCCGGCTGGCCGACGAGCAGGTGCGCGAGGAAGTGCTCGTGCGCGAGGCCCTGGCCGCCGGCCTGGAGGCCCAGGACATCCTGGTCCGCCGCCGGTTGGCCGCCCTGGCCGCCGCCCGGCTGGAGCAGGGGATCAGCCTGCCCGAGCCCAGCGAGGCCGAACTGCGCGCCCTGTACGAGGCCGATCCGGTCGCCTTTGCGCCGGTCGCCGAGCTGACCTTCCGCCAGAGCGCCTATTCCGACCGCGCCCGGGGTGGCCGGGCCAAGGAAGAGGCCATCCAGGCCCGCGATGCGCTCTCCGGCCAGAATGCCGCCGCCGGCCAGGGCCTGGGCGATCACACCGAACTGCCCGAGCGCTCCGAAAACGTGACCCCGGCCGAGGCGGCGGCTCTTTTCGGCGACGCCTTCGCCGCCGCGCTCACCACCTTGCCGGTCGGTTCCTGGCAGGGGCCGCTGGCCACCCTGGGCGACTGGCATCTGGTCTTTGTCGAAGCGGCCCGGCGTGGCCCGCCGCCGCCTTTCGAGGCGGCTCGGCCGGCTGTGGCCGAGGCCTGGAAGCGCGGTCGCCTGGAAGCCGAGCGGCGGCAAGCCTACGCGGCCGCGCTGGCCCGTTATACGGTCCTGCTGCCGCCGTCCGTGGCCGGGGACCGGCCATGACGCGACATCTTATCGCACTGGCCGTTGCCGCCGTCGTCCTGGCTGGCCTGCTGGCCGCGCCGACTCCCGCCCACGCCCACGAGACCCGGCCGGCCGTGCTGGAACTGCGCCAGACCGCTCCCGAACGCTTTGACGTGTTGTGGCGCACGCCGCTCTATGAAGGCCAACGTCTGCCCTTTGTCCTGCGTCTGCCCGACGGCGCGAAGCAAATAAGCCCGCCCATCGTCATGAGCCTGCCGGACTGGCATCTGGAATCCTGGCGCATCGCCGCGCCGGGCGGGTTGGTGGGCAAGCGCATCCTATTTTCCGGCCACGACGCCACCACGGCCGGGGTGGTGGTGCGCTATTTCGGGCTGGACGGCCGGGAGTCCTCGGCCGTGGTCACCCCGGACAAGGACGGCCTGACCCTGGCCGGCCAGGGCTCGGCCGGCGCGGACTTCACCGATGCCGTGGCCCTGGGCCTGCGCCACATCGGCTACGGCATCGACCATCTGCTCTTTGTGCTGGGCTTGGTCTGTCTGGCCCGGGGCGGCTGGCGGCTGGTGGAGACGGTGACGGCTTTTACCGTGGCCCACAGCCTGACCCTGGCCGCCGCCGCCTTGGGGTGGGTCAGCCTGCGCGCCGAGCCGGTCAACGCCGTGGTGGCGCTCAGCATCCTTTTCCTTGGCCCGGAGATGGTGCGGCAGCTGCGCGGCCAGTCGAGTCTGGCCATCCGTCGGCCGGCGGCGGTGGCCTTTGCCTTCGGCCTGCTCCACGGCCTGGGTTTTGCCGGCGGCTTGTCCGGGTTTGGACTTTCCCGGGAGGCCCTGATTGCGACTCTGCTCGGCTTCAACCTCGGCGTGGAAATCGGCCAACTCGCCTTTGTGGCCGCCCTCCTGGCCGTGGCCGCCTCCTTTGCCCGGCTGGGCATGTCCTGGCCGGCCTGGGCCGGCTATGCTCCTGCCTATGTGGTCGGCACGGCCGGGGCCTACCTCACCATCGCCCGAACCGCCGTCATGTTGGATATATGATGCCGTCACGCGCTATTGCCGCCGGTCTGGCCGTTTTGACGTTCCTGCTTGGCCGGGCCGAGCCGGCCCTGGCCCATCTGGTCAGCGCCGACGTGGGCGATTTCTACGCCGGCCTGCTCCATCCCCTGACCTCCTGGGAGCATTTGCTCCCCCTGGCCGGGCTGGCCTTTCTGGCTGCCCAGTCCGGGCGCGGCGGCGGCCGGCTGGCCGTTTGCCTGCTTCCCCTGGCCCTGGTTGTCGGCGTCTGCGGCGGCGCGCTCTGGCCGCTGCCCCGGGCCGCCGCCGGACTGGCCGGACTTTGGCTGGCCGTTTGCGGCGTGTTGGCCGCATGGCCCGGGCCTTGCCGTCCCGCCCTGGTCGGCCTGTGCGCCGCCGGCCTCGGCGTGGCTCTGGGCTGGCGCGGCGGGGCGGACTGGGCCGTCTCCCGGGCCGGCTGGCAGTTCGTGCCGGGCGTTGCGGCCTGCGGCTTTTTGCTGACGGCCCTGGGCGCGGCCTGGCTGCCGCGCCTGGAGGGCGGCTGGCGGGGGAAGGCGCGTGGGGCGCTGGGTCTGGCCTTGACACTGGCCGGCCTGCTGCTGGCTTTTCGCGGCGTCATGGGAGAGGGCGGCGCGGCCGGCCTGGGGCAGTTCGCCGGCTGGCTGGACGGCGGACGGGTGGGCGATTTCCTCAAGCAGCCCACCGCCTCGCCCTGGACCCTGGCCGGTGTCCTGGCCGGGGCCATGGCCTGGGGCGGGGTTCATGCCCTCACTCCCGGCCACGGCAAGGCCCTGGTCGGGGCCTATCTGGTCGGCGCGCGGGGCACTTGGCGTCATGCCGTCTGGCTGGGACTGACCGTGGCCGTCACCCATACGGCGGGCGTTTTTCTTCTGGGCGGCGCGGCCGTGCTGGCCGCCGACGAGGCGGGACGGGAGCGGATGCTTCCCTGGCTGGCCCTGGCCTCGGGCCTGGGCATGTGCGCCGTGGGCGGGACCATGGCCGCGCGCGGCCTCTGGCGGCTTAGCGGCCGGGCAGGGGAGGAGCGGGCGCACAGCCATGGGGGCCTGACTCACAGCCATGGCGGCTTGCCCCATTCCCACGGAGGAACGTCCCATAGCCACGGCGGCGTCGCAGGCGGACAAGACGAGGCGCTGCACAACCACGGCGGGCCGGCCCACAGCCATGGAGGAGGGACGTACAGCCAGGTCGGCGGAACCTCCGAACCGGTCGGCTGGCGCAATTTGCTGGCCCTGGGCGTGGCCGGCGGGTTGGTCCCGTGCCCGTCGGCCCTGGCCCTGATGCTGGCCGCCATCGCCCTGGGGCGGCCGGGGTTGGGGCTGGTGCTGTGCGCGGCCTTTGGTCTGGGGTTGGCCGGCGTGCTGACCGGAGTGGGCCTTTTGTGTCTGGCCGGGGTGCGGTTTCTGGGCGACTCGGGCCGGCTGGGCCGGGCGGCGCATTGGCTGCCCCTGGTCGGGGCCGGGCTTATCGCCGCCATCGGCGCGCTGGCCGCCTGGGAAGCGCTGGCCGTGCTCATTTCCTGAAAAAGGGCCGTCCGGGCGGTTGCCAGCCGCCGTGGCCCGGACTATGGAAGGCGAAATTCCGGGCCGCGCGGCAAGAGCCACCGGCCGCTTCCGCGAGGACCCATGCGCCAGGGCGACGCCGCCAAAACCGTATCCCCCATCGAAGCCGTTCGCCGCTACTGCCTGACCGCCTGCATGGGCGGCCAGCGCAGCTTGGTCGCCGGCTGCGTCGATGCCGACTGTCCGTTCCATCCGCTGCGCTTAAAGGAAGTGCCCGAGGGCTTCGGCGTGCGTGTGGTGCGGGTCATCCGCCGCTTCTGCCTGCGCTGCACCCTGGGTGATCGCGGCGACATCCGCCGTTGCCGGGAAAAGGCCGCCTGCCCGGTCTGGCCTTACCGCATCGGCGTCTCGCCCCGAAAGCTCAAGCGCCTCATCGCCGAAAAACGCCGCCCCAAGCAGCTCGAACTGCCGCTCTAGCGTCGCGTCCCTTAAAAAGTACGAGAGTATTTTTTAAGAAAACGCAGGGTTGTCGTTTGTTGCCTGCGAAACGCCATAGGCGCTTTTCGCGGACGCGACACGAGCTTCACCCCGCCCGGTCCGCCTGGAGCCTCATGGCGCGATTTTGCCCGCCTTTTGTCGTGGGCGTCTTTCGCCCTGGCCTCGCCCGTTGCCGCCGTCTCCGCTTCTCGACCGTCCGTCCCGGCCAACGGTAGTCCCGCGCCGGTAAACGGCGTTTTCCCGTTTTCCCGCCGCCGTCCGCCCGCCATGGGGCCAATCCCGCCGTCCGCCGAAATTCCCGTGCCGCCTTGTCGCGGGCCGCCTATTTGTGGCCCATCCCCAAGCGGCGGCCGTCGCCGACGGGACGCCCGGACCAACCCCGGCCCGGCCACAGGCCGGAGACAAGGAGCACGATCCATGCAACCAGACCACGCCCCGCCCGCCGCCCACGCCCCGGACGCCGGCCAGTTTTCCGCCCTCGTGCGCAAACGCTGGACCGTCTCCCTGACCCTGACCGCGCTCATGCTGTCCATTTACTACGGCTTCATCATCATCCTGGCCTTTCGCCCCGACATCTTCGCCGAACGCGTCGGCCAGCGCCTGACGCTCGGCATCCCGGTGGGCCTTGGCGTCATCCTGGCCTCCTGGCTGCTCACCGGCCTGTACGTGCGCTGGGCCAACGACGACTACGACAGCACCGTGAACACCATCAAACGCGCCATGCGGGAGAACCAGGGATGAACACGTTTACCAGCACCATCGGCCAGCCCAACGCCACCTCCATCATCTTCTTCTTCGTCTTCATCGCCGCCACCCTGGTCATCACCTATTACGCCGCCCGGCGCAGCCGCTCGGCCTCCCAGTTCTACGCCGCCGGCCGCTCGGTGACCGGCTGGCAAAACGGCCTGGCGCTGGCCGGCGACTACATGTCCGCCGCCTCGTTTCTGGGCATCGCCGGCCTGGTGTCGCTCAAGGGCTACGACGGCCTCATCTATTCCATCGGCTTTCTGGTCGGCTGGCCCATCATCATGTTTCTCATCGCCGAACCCCTGCGCAACCTCGGCAAATACACCTTTGCCGACGTGGTGGCCTACCGTCTTTCCCAAAAACCCGTCCGCGTGGCCGCTTCGATCGGCTCGCTTTTGACCGTGTGCTTCTACCTCATCGCCCAAATGGTGGGCTCGGGGTCACTTATCAAGATGATGTTCGGCCTGCCCTATGAGACGGCCATCATCATTGTGGGCGCGGTCATGATCGCCTACGTGCTCTTCGGCGGGATGCTCGCCACCACCTGGGTGCAGATCATCAAGGCCGTGCTGCTTCTGGCCGGAGCCACGGTCATGGTGCTCATGGCCCTGTCCCGGTTCAACTTCGACGTGACGGCGCTTTTCGGCGCGGCGGCCGCCACCTACGGTGAGAAAGTGCTCAATCCCGGCGGGCTGGTGGCCAATCCCCTGGACGCCGTGTCCCTTGGCATCGCGCTCATGTTCGGCACCGCCGGGCTGCCCCACATCCTTATGCGCTTCTACACCGTGCCCGACGCCAAGGCCGCCCGCAAATCCGTGTTCTACGCCACCGGGCTTATCGGCTACTTCTACATCCTCACCTTCATCATCGGTTTTGCCTCCATGGTGCTCGTGGGCCGCGACGTCATCGTCAAGATGGACGCCGGCGGCAACATGGCCGCGCTGCTCCTGGCCGAAGTGACCGGCGGCACGGTGTTTCTCGGGTTCATCGCGGCGGTCGCCTTCGCCACCATCCTGGCCGTGGTGGCCGGACTGACCCTGGCCGGAGCCACGACGCTGTCCCACGACCTCTACGCCAACGTGTTTAGGGCCGGCCGCTCCACCGAGGAAAACGAGATGAAGGTGGCCAAGCGGGCGACCATCGGCCTTGGCGTGGCCGCCGTCCTGCTTGGCCTGGCCTTCAAGGGCCAAAACGTGGCCTTCATGGTGGGCTTGGCCTTTGCCATCGCCGCCAGCGCCAACTTCCCGGCGCTCATCCTCTCCATCCTCTGGAAGGGGACCAGCACCTTCGGCGCCACGGCCAGCATCGTGGCCGGGGCCGTGGCCGCCGTGGGGCTCATTGTCCTGTCGCCCACGGTCTGGGTGGACATCCTCGGCAACGCCGCCCCCATCTTCCCCTGGAAGAACCCGGCCCTGGTGTCCATGCCCTTTGCCTTCCTGGTCGGCTGGCTCGGTTCGGTGCTGGTTCCCGACGCCCGGGCCCAGTCCCTCTACGCCGCCCAGCAGATCCGCAACTATCTGGGCGTGGGCGCGGAGTGATCGCTCGCAAACGGACCGGGGAGGCTCTCCCCGGTCCGTTTTGCCGTTTGTCGCCGTGTTTCGGAGATGCCATGGACCCACATGCCGCCGCCCTTGTCGCCGCTTTGTCCGCCGCCCCCGACAGCCTGGCCCTGGGGCGGGAACTGGAGCGCATCCGCCGGCTTATCGCCGACCGGGCCGTGTCCCGGGCCGACGCCCTGGAAACCGGACAGTTGGCCAGCCAGTTGTATGACGCGTTTCTCGTGCGCGCGGCCGAACTGGCCCGGGAAGGGTCGCCGAAGCTTCCCGAGACGGCCGGTCCGTGCTGCCTGGCCGTGCTCGGCAGCCAGGGCCGGCGCGAACAGTTCCTGGCCACGGACCAGGACAACGCCTTGATCCTCGGTGATGGCGTCGACGAAGCGGCCCTGGCCGCTTTTGCCGCTCGACTGGAACACCAGCTGGCCGAGGCTGGAATGCCGCCCTGTCCCAAGGGCATCATGGCCGCCAACTCGGCCTGGCGACGGCCGCTTGGGGACTGGTTTGCGGCCATGGACGCCGCCGCCGCCCGCCCGGATGAGGAGGCGGTGCTTTTCATCTCGCTTCTGGCCGATCTGCGGCCGGTCTGGGGCGAGGCGTCCCTGGCCGCCGCCCTGGCCGAGCGGGTGCGCCGCCGGGCCATGGAATCGAGTTTGCTCACCCGGGGACTGGCCCGGGAGGCCCTGCGTTTCGGGCCGCCGACGCTGATTTTCGGCCATCTCCCCAGCGGTCTTTTCGGCCTTGGCCATGGCAGCCTCGATCTCAAGGCCGCCGCCGTGTATCCGCTGGTCCTTGGCGTCAAGGCCCTGGCCCTGGAGGCCGGCATCGCCGCGCCGGACACCCTGGGGCGGCTTGCCGGCCTAGTCGCAGCCGGCTGCATGGAGCCGGAACTCGCCGCGGCCTTGCAGGACGGTCTGGCCCGGGTCCAGTCCCTGCGCCTGGCTGCTCAGGCCACGGCCTGGAGCCGGGGACAAACCGCCGACAACCGCCTGATCCCGGCGCGCCTGTCCGCCGAGACGCTGGCCGATCTCGACGCCGCCCTGCGCGCCGCCGGCCGGTTGTCCGAAATCCTCAAGCACCACTTTAGCCTGCACTGTCTGACCTGATCCCGGAGGCCCGCCATGTCCCTGCCCGATCCCTCGCGCCAACCCGATGCCGTGGCCGCCTTCCTGGCCGTCGTGCCGCCTTTTGACCGCCTGCCGCCGGACGAACGGTCCATCCTGGCCGCTGTCGGCCGGGTGGAGTTGTTCCTTGAAGGCGAGACCATCGCCGAGCCTGATGGCGAGACGACCGAGGAGGCCGTGTGCTGCATCCAGCGTGGTTCGGTGGTGTTTGTTGGCCAGGGCGACGCCTCGGGGCTGGCCGACGCGCGCGGGGAAGGGGAGTGCTTCGGCCTTGGCGGCGCGCTTCCCGGCGCATCGGAAGGCTGCCGGGCCGTGGCCGCCAGCGACGCGTTTTTGGTGCGTTTGCCCGGCGCGGCCTATGCCGCCATGGCCAGGCGGCATCCCTTTGTGGCCGCCTATTTCGCCAACTGCCTGGACAAGCAAGCCTGCCGGGCCGACGACGGTCTGGGGTTGGAAGCGGCCGAGGCCGATGGGGACTACCTCTTCACCCGGCTGGCCGGGGAGGTGGCTTCGCCCGGCATCGTGTCCGTGGCCCGGGGCACGGACCTGCCGGCCACGGCCCGGGTCATGGAGGAAGCCGGTGTGGGCTCGGTGCTCGTGCGCGAGGCTTCGGGCACGGTCATCGGCATCGTCACCGACCGCGACCTGCGCCGGGCCGTGGCCCGGGGCATGGGCCTTGCCGCTCCGGTCGAGACGCTCATGTCCACGCCCGTGGCCGCCATCGACGCGGTAACACCCTGTTTCGAGGCCTTAAGCCGCATGACCGAGGCCGGCATCCGCCATCTGCTGGTGACCAGGGACGGGGAGCCGGCCGGGCTGGTCACGGCCAATGACCTGCTCCTGGCCCACGGCCGTTCGCCCATGGCCCTCTTGCGGGCCATCCGCCGGGCGGCCGGCCTGGACGACCTTATGGCCCTGTCCCATCGGGCCGGCCCCCTGGCCGCCGCCCTGGCCGCGCGCGGGGCCGGAGCGGCCACGGTGGGCGGCATCCTGGCCATGACCGCCCAGGGCCTGCTCGGGCGGCTGGTGGAGCTGGCCGAGCGGCGTTTCGGCCCGCCGCCGGGCAAATGGTGCTGGCTGCTCCTGGGGCCGGCCGCCCGGCGCGAACTCCTGCCCGGCCAGGGACTGGACGCGGTCGTGGCCGTCGACTGCGGCGGGGACGACATCCTGGAGCGGGCCATGGACACCTACTGCCGGGCCGTGCTGCCGGCCCTGGCCGAGGAGCTGGCCGCCTGCCGCCTGGGCGGCGGCCGGCTTCTGGGTCCGGTGCGGCTGTCGGGCCTCGTGGCCCTGGCTGCCCAGGGCCGCGATCTGGACGGCCTGGACCTGCTGCCGGCCGTGGGCGGGGCCGGACTCCTGGACGCGGTCCGGCAGCGGCTGGCCGCGGACCGGCCGGACCCGGGCTTGGTGTTGTCCGCCCTGGGTGCGGTGGTGGCCCGGCCGACGCCGCTTGGGGTGCACCAGGGGAAGCTGGCCGAGCGGGCCGGGGGCTTTGCCCCGGTGTTCGATCTGGACGGACGCGGCAGCGGGGCGGTTTCGGCCATGGCCCGGCTGGCGGCGGCCTTTTACGGACTGCCGGAACTCGGCACGGCCAGGCGTCTGGCCGCCCTGGCCGCCAGGGGCCATCTGCCCGAGACGGTGGCCCAAAACGCCGGCCAGGCCTGGGCGTTTTTCGAGGGCGAGCGCCTGGCCGCCCGGCTGGCCGGCCAGGCCGACCCCGATGTCGTGGCCCGGCCGGGGATGCTCTCCGCCAGAAAACGCCAGGAATGCCGGGCCGCCTTTGCCGCCGTGGAGGCTTTGCGCCAAACCCTTGCCGCCATGCTTGCCGGGATGGGGGCCGGGCAATGAGCCGGCTTCTGAGCGGTCTTCTGGATCGCCTGAGGCGTCCCTTTGTCCGGCCCCCGGTCCATCCGGCCCTGGCCGCCCACCGGGCCGTCCAGGCCGGGCGCAAGGCCGGGGCGTTTCTTGGCGACCTCGAATTCGTGGTCCTCGACACCGAACTCACCGGGTTTGATCCCAAACGTGACGCCATCGTGTCCGTGGCTGCGGTACGTCTGCGGGGCCTTTCCATCATGGCCGGCGAGACCTTCGCCGCTTTGACCCGGCCGCAGCGTGACGTGCCGCGCCAGTCCTCCCTGGTCCATGGCCTGACCGCCTCGACCCTCAGCCAAGCCGCCGATCTTGAGGCCGTTTTGCTAAGGCTCCTCGATTTCATCGGTCCGGCCGTCATCGTCGGCCATCATGTTGATTTGGACATGGGGTTTTTAAACGCCGCCAGCCGCCGTTATTTTGGCGACGAACTGGCCGCGCCCTGCATCGACACCCTGCGTCTGGCCATGGCCTACGAAGAAAAACGCCTGTCCCTGGAGGGCGGGGCCGGGCTGGAACATGCCGCCTTCGACCTGCCAAGCCTGTGCCGTCGCTATGGCCTGCCCGAATTCGCCGCCCATGACGCCCGACACGACGCCCTGGCCGCCGCCTACCTCTTTGTCTACCTGGCCAAAAAGCTCGGTCAAGGCCGGGCGCTGACCCTGCCCGACCTGTGGCGGGCCGGCCGGCATTGGTGGATGTAGTTTTTGGCCGGAAACCAAAAAAAGGGGTTGACGAGGCAGGGCGGAGTCTCTAGATAGGAATCAACAGCAACTAGGAATAAGACCTATGCAGATCGACGCCCTCAAAATACTGTTCGCCCAAAGCGGCCTCAAGTTTACCAACCAACGGTATCTGGTATACAAGGCCATGGTCGAAGCCCGGGATCATCCCTCGGCCGAGACGGTCTGGCGGCGAGTTCGGGAGTCGGCTCCGGCCATTTCCCTGGATACGGTCTACCGCACCCTGGCTTCGCTGGAGGCGCGGGGGCTGGTGACCCGGGTGCCGGGAGGGGCCGAAGAGAGCCGCTTCGACGGGGACGCGTCGCCCCATCACCATCTGGTGTGCTTGCAGTGCGGGGGCATCGAGGATTTCGTCATGCTCGGAGCCGGGCTGGCCGATCTGCCGCCGGAAGTGGCGGCCTGGGGCCGCGTGCGCGACGCCCAGGTGCTGGTTCGCGGCGTGTGCCGCCGTTGCCTTGGCTTGTGAAAACAATCAACCCAACTCAATACAAGGAGCAAGTGATGTCCAAGACCATGAACAATCTGCAGGAAGCTTTTGCCGGCGAGTCCCAGGCCAACCGCAAGTATCTCGCCTTTGCCGCCCAGGCCGAAAAAGACGGCATGATCGGCGTGGCCAAGCTGTTCAAGGCCGCCGCCGCCGCCGAGACCGTCCACGCCCACACCCATCTGCGCAACATGAAGGGCATCGGGACCACGGCCGAGAACCTCAAGGCCGCCATCGAGGGCGAAACCCACGAATTTAAGTCCATGTACCCGGCCATGATCGAGGAAGCCAAGGCCGAGGGCGATAAGGCGGCCGAGCGCGGCTTCACTTTCGCCAACGCCGTGGAGCAGCTCCACGCCGAGCTCTATTCCGCCGCCGCCAAGGACCCCGCTGGCTATCCCGTCGAGGATTGGTACGTCTGCTCGGTGTGCGGCTACACCATCGCCGGCGCGGCTCCCGAGAAGTGCCCGGTCTGCCAGGCTTTGGCCAAGGCGTTTTTCAAGGTCGACTAGCGTCGCATCCCTTGAAAAATACAAGCGTATTTTTTAAGGAAAATACATGGGATCAGTTTGTTGTCCGCGAAATGTCCGAAGTGCTTTTCGTGGACGCGACGCGAGCCGTACCGGGACGCCTGGCGTCCCTGGGCAAAGGAGCGAGCATGTCCGCGCCTGAGAACATGTGGCAGTGTCAGACCACCAATTGCGGGTACATCTACGATCCCGACCGGGGCGACCGCAAAGGCAAGATTCCGGCCGGAACGTCCTTTGAGGATCTTCCCGAAGGTTGGAAATGTCCCATCTGCGGCGGCGGCAAGAAGTGCTTCCGTCCCCTGGCCGGCCCTGGGTCGACCAAGGAAGTCAAATGTCCCGTCTGACGACTGGGCGGCCCTTGCCGGGCCGCCCGTCCCGGATTCCCAAGCCCCGCAAGGGGCTTTTTTCATGTCCGATGGTCGTGGTGGCCCAGGTGCGGCGTCTCGCGGAGGCGGCTGGCGGCGGCAGCCAGCAGATTGCAGACCGCGCCCTGGATGTCCATGAGTTCCACGGGCATGGTCAGTATCTCCCGCGGCTCCTTGGCCGGCAGGGCCGCGAACCGGGCGGCCTGGTCGTGGTTGGCGGCCAGAAAGAGCGTGGGGCGGTCCCCCTTGGCGGCCAACAGGTCGGCAAGCCCTGCCGACGGCGCCTGGCGCACCAGGAGCAGATCCGGCGGCTGGATGGCGGCGGTTTCGTCGGACATGGGGCAAAGCTCAAGGCCCAGGTCCTTTAGAATATTTTCGAGAATGGCTCGCCACATGGGATCGGGGCAAATGACCATGGCCTTTTGGTCGGGCTGGGACAGGCTCGGGTTCGGGGGCGGCGTTTCGGTCCTGGCCGGGGCGTTGTCCTCGGCAAGGATCTCGTCGCCGGTCTCGCCTTGTGCTGCCCCGGCCAGGCTGTCGAGGAGTTCGCGCACGTCCTCGATGCGGGCTTCGGTGTCCCGGGCCGCTTCGGGGTCGGTCTGGGCCAGCAGCCGGGAATTGGCCGCCAGCCGCCGCATGAGGGCTTCCAGGCGTCTGGCCAATTCACCGGAGACGGCCGGCCGGCCCGAACCGCTCAGGCCCGGCGGCAGGATCGGGGCCTGCTGGAGGCGGATGACGGTTTGGTCGAAGAAATGCTCCGGCCGGGTGAGGTTCGCGCTGTCGCGGCCGGCGGCGTCCAGCCGCCTGGCCAAATCGCGGAAGGCCTTGGCGGCCGGCGAGGCGCTTTCCATCTCCACCAGGGGCGTTTGCCGGGTGGCGGCTCGGTACAGGGCCGGATCGTCGGGGATGATGCCGGCCAAACGGCAATTGACGCCCAGGTGGTTTTCGGCGGTTTTCTGGATGCGCTCGAACACGGCCTGGCTGCGCTGGTGGGACAGCGACCGGTTGATGACGATAAGCGGCGGCCGGTGCAGGCCGTTTTCCTTGAAAACCTTGATGAGAGCATAGGCGTCGGTGATGGAGGACGGCTCGGGATTGACGATGACCAGCACGTCGCCGCAGGCCAGGCACATGGAGACGACCTGGGCCGAAATGCCGGGCGAATTGTCCACCAGCAGATAGTCGTAGTTGATGAGCTTGTGGAACTCGCGCACCAGATCGGTACGCTTGTTGCGCGACAGCTCGGCCATGCGCGACACGCCCGACGACCCCGACACCACGTCCACGTTTCGTCCCACGGACAAGATGGCCCGCTCCATGGGCACGCCGTCGAACAGCACCTGCTCCAGGGTGACCACCGGGTTGATGCCCAGCAGCACGTCGACGTTGGACAACCCCAGGTCGGCGTCGAGCAGGCAGACCCGCTTGCCGAGCCCGCCCAGGGAAAAGGCCAGGTTCACGGCCACGCTGGTCTTGCCCACGCCGCCCTTGCCGCTGGCCACGGCCAGGACCCGGGTCCAGGCCCCGCCGGTTTCCAGGAGGCCGTCCTCCCGGGGCAGGTCGGAGGTTTTGGATTCGGCGACGCGGTTCATGGACGGACCTCGCTGACGGCCCTGCCCTCGGGGACGGGGGTGGCCAGGGGCAGGCGCACGGCAAAGGTGGAGCCTTCGCCGAGGCTGGTGAACAGTTCGATGCGTCCGCCGTGGGCGCTGGCGATACGCTGGGCCACGGCCAGTCCCAGGCCCGGCGCGCCGTTGCCCGGGATACTCTGGTAGGGCTGGAAGATCCGGGCGCGCACTTCGGGCGGAATGCCGCCGCCGGAATCTTCCACGGCGATGACCAGATCGTTTTCGTGGATGTCCACCGAGGCGCCAAGGCTAAGTCTGCCGCCGTGGGGCTGCATGGCCTCCAGGGCGTTGACCAGGAGATTTTTGAAAAGCAGCCGCAACTGGCGGGGATCGCCCTGAATGTTGGGCAGGTTGTCCTGGAAGGAGCGTTCCACGACGATGCCGTTGGCGGCCAAGGTGTGCTCAAAAAAGGACAGGGCCTGGGCCACGATGTCGCGCGGACGAAGGGTCTCGAAGGCGGAGCTGTCGCCGGTCGTGGTTTCCTGGATGTTTTCCAGGCGCATGGTGGCGATTTCGAGCTGTTCCAGGCTGTTGGTCAGAATTTCTTGGCCCTCGGCGTCTGGCAGGCGCGCACGCAGGAACTGAATGGCCAGCCGGACGTTGCTGAGCTGGGGCATGCAGCCGTTGAAGATGCCCAGGGCCGCCTGGTTCATGGCGGCCTGGAAGCTCAGGGCGCAGTCGGCCGGCGCATCGGGCAGGGCGGCGCCGGCGGCCTCCAGGCTGTCGGGGTCGCACAGGGCCGAGAGCTTGGTTTTGATCTCGGCGAGGTAGAGCTTTTTGTATTCCTGGAGCAGCCACTTGAGTTCGGCGATGCCCTCGGCATTGCAGGGCAGCCAGGCGGGCTTGGGCGTGGGGCTGAAACTGTGGTTGAACTGCAGCCCCAGTTCCATGCGGCCGGAAACGAGGTTTGGGCGCTGGTAGCGGATGGAGGCCACGATGAGGAATTCGTGGCGCTGGCTGCCGGTGGGACCGGGGAAGGCCATCTGGAGCAGCAGATCGCGACCGGTTTTGATGTCCTTTTTATGGAGGCGGTAGGTTTCGCGGTCCAGGGAGACGCACGCCCCCTTGGGCGAAATGTCGATGAGTCCCCGTTCGTGGTCGAAGCCTTTGGGCATGTGCAGGATGAGCGGGTTGACCATCTTGAGCAGGCGGATGTTGTCGCACTTCTTGACCAGGCACCAGGCGGCCAGGATGGGCGCGTGGCGCGGTTCGAGCTGGAGCCGGTCGGTCTTGTTGTGGGAGATGCGGTCGATGTGCCGGGGCAGGGCCAGGCGCAGGCGCGTGGCCGAGACGGCTTCGATCAGGCTGGTGGTGCAATTGATGAACCCCGGCGGATGGTCGGCGTCGGGCAGCAGATAGATGGTGATGTCGATGGTCTGGCCCGGGGACAGGCTGGCCGGGTCAAAGGGATGGTACAGGCTTTCGATTTCCAGGGCTTCGCCGTTCATGGCCACGGGCCGGAAATTGAGCCGGTCGGTGAGGCCATGGGGCTGTTGCAGCTTCACTTGATAGATGGATCGCCTGGCCAGGGACTCCTTGATGACGGCCACGGGAGATTCCATGTTGTCGGTCGTGTGCAAAAAGAACAGAAGTTTGCGGAGGTATTCGAGTATCATGGTGTTCCGATGCCGGTTATGCTGACACTGTTATGCATGAAACGGACCATGCTGTGGAGGCGTATCCTGATTTTGACCTGTTTGGAACGAAATAAACTATTTCATTGTTTCTGTATTGAATAGACAGTCTGATATGTGAGATGATATTTTGCGAACTCCATTGTTGATGATACGACACTGGCAAAGATTTGTATGATTTGTCAAGCGTATTGCTCGATGATGATGGCCGGAATATGGAATGACTGCAGCCGTTGCCGTAGTCGTTGGCGGTCGTTTCGCATGCACGATGCCGTCGTGCCCAGGTCGAAGGCCGGGGCACGAGAGGCGTTATGCAGCGACATCGGATCATGATCGAACCATGCTCCAACGGGCAGAACTTGGGCTGGGCGTCGGCGTTTTGGCCGGCGAAAGGCAGGGCGGTCAGGCGGCCCTGGGGGGGTCAGTCTTCCGGCAGGCAGTCGGTCGGGGCCGGGGCCGCGCCGCGCTCTTCGAGCACGTGGCGGTAGTCCTCGGCGTAGAGCGTCAGCATCACCATGGCAAAGCCCAGGATGAGCGGGCCGTAGAGGATGCCCAGGGCCCCGAAGAACTTGATGCCGCCGATGATGGAGAGAAACACCCAGAAGGTGGACATGTTGGACCGGTTTTGCATGAGCAGCGGCCGGATGATGGAATCGATGCCCGAGACCACGACGGCCCCCCAGCCCATGAGGAAAAGCCCCCACTGCCAATGCCCGGTGAGCATGAGGTAGATGGCCACGGGCAGCCAGATGATGGCCGTGCCGACCACCGGAATAAGCGAGGCGAACCCCATCATGCAGCCCCAGAAAAAGGGCTTGATGCCGACGATGAAAAGCCCGATGCCGCCGGCCAGCCCCTGGGCCAGGGCGATGAAAAAGGCCCCCAGGATCACCGACTTGGCCACGTCGTCGAGTTGGCGGAAGATGCGGTTTTCCTGGTCCGTGGTCAGGGGCAGCAGGTAGCGCAGACGTTGCATCATGCGTTCGCCGTCGCGGATGAGGAAAAACAGCACGAACATGAGGATCACGAAGTTCATGGTCAGCACGAACACGTTGCCGATGATCTTGGTGCCGCTGTCGATGAGCATCTGGCCGGCGGTCTTGGAAATGTCGATGAGATCGGCTTGCAGGGCGAGCTTTTTGAGGTCGAGAAAGGGCAGATGCTCCTGGACCCAGTCCATGTAGGGCGAAATGGCTTCGTGGCTGAAAAGCTTGTTGAAGTCCGTGGCCGCCAGTTGGGCCTGCAGGGCGTTGACGGATTGCACGCCCTGGGCCAAGAGCGACCCCAGGAAGAAAAAGATCGGGATGATGATGCAGGTGAAGATAAGCCCGGTGGTCAGCAGAGCGGCCAGGGTGGGCCGGGGGCCGCAAAGCCGCTCGACCCGGCGCTGCACGGGCCGAAACAGGGCGGCCAGCACCACGCCGATGATCAAAATATTGACGAAAGGCGCGAGCACGATGGCGGCCAGGCTGAGCGCGCCGGCCAGGATAAGCAGCAGAAACACCGAATAGATGGGCTTGCGGGCTTGGTTCATGCACCGGCCTTACCAGACCGGCGCGCCCGGCGGCAAGGCCCTGGCCCGCTCCACGTTGTCAAATGCGATGCGGCAGCGCCAGCACGGGGCGCGCGCCCAGCCTTGTTCCCCCCGTTGCGAACGGCCCCTCATCCGGCATAGAGTTTCGTCCACATGTTGCAACCACGCCGAGCCGTTGGCCTTGATTGTCCCCGGGAGTCCGCCCCGTGACCGACGCCCCCCGTCCCGCCGCGCCGCGCCGCGCCCTGCCGCCGCCGACGCGGGCCTCGCTGTGGCCCAGGCCCGGGCTGCGCGATATCACCCAGACGGCCACCGGTTCGGCCTCGCCGGCCACGGCCATCCGCGCCCGGGAATGGGAACTCGTGCTGACCGCCCGGGCCATCCCCCACGCCATCCGCCGCCAGGGCGGCGGCTACCGCCTGCTCGTGCCGCGCCGCCGGGCCGAGGAGGCCCTGAACGAACTGGCCGCCTACGCCGCCGAGCGGGAAGCCCGGCCCTTGCCGGATCCCGAGGCCGACGCGGCGGCCTTGGCCGGCCGCCCGCCCACCTGGCCGACGGTTGTGGCCGTCATGGGCGTCCTGGCCGGCGTCTGGGGGATATTTCTGGGCCGCAGCGTCATTTTTGGCCGCCTCATCGACTGGCGGGAACTGGCCGCCGGCGATTCGGCTCGGATGCTGGCCGGCCAGTGGCATCGCGCCGTCACCAGCCTTTTCCTCCATGCCGATCCGGCCCACCTGTTCGGCAACGCAGCCAGTGGGGCGCTTTTCCTGTCGCTGCTGTCCCGGGAGGTCGGGGTGGGGCTGGCCTTTTTCCTGTCCATCGCCGCCGGCGGTTGCGGCAACACGCTCAAGGCCGTGATCCAGGGTCCGGGCATGCATTTTCTCGGCGCGTCCACGGCCGTGTTCGGCGCTCTTGGCGCCCTTGGCGGAGCGCGGCTGGCCCACCGCTGGCCGCCCTTGACTTTTCGCCGCTCGGCCCCGGCCGGGGCGGTGCTCATGCTGCTGGCCATGCTCGGAGCCGGCGGCGAGGACGCCGGTCCCATCGATCTGGCCGGCCATTTCTTCGGCTTTCTGTGCGGCGCGGTCCTTGGCCTGTGCGCCGGTTTCGCCGTGGCCCGCCAGGGCCGGCCCGGCCGCGCCGCCCAGGCCGCCTTCGCCGCCGCCGCTCTGGGCGTGGCGGCTTGGGCTTTTGGCGCGGCGTTGAGGTAAGGAAAAGGCTGGAAGAGAAGGAAGATGCCTCCGGCGGCTGGGGGCCTGAGGCCCCCAGACCTCCCAAATGGGGATAGGGGGGCGAAACGGGGTGGGGCGGCCAGGAAGGCTTTGCCTTGGGCGGCGTTTTCGGATAAGCCCATGGATCGTCGCCGGTCGCGCCGGTTGAAGCGGCGGCAAGACGCCTGCAAGTGGGGATGCCATGAGCCTTAAGGGCCTTGTGTTCGAGGGTGAGGAGATCCGGTACCGGACGGGCAAGCACTGGATCGTGCTGGCCAAGGCGGCGGTGCTGTTTGCCTTGGCCCTGATCGTCTGGTCGAGCGAACCGACGCTCACCAAGCTTGTGCAGTTCAAGGTGCCCGAGGAACTGGAACGCTTCGTGCCGAAGATCCTGGCTGTCGGCGTGTGGCTTATTCGCTATGTGTTCTTCATACTGTTCACGCTGCTGGCCTTGGTGCGGCTTTTCTCCTTTTTCACCCTGCGCGTGGGCCTCACCGACAAGCGTCTGTTGTGCGATGACGCGCTTTTCGGCAGCTTCTCGCTGGATCTCGGTAAGATCGAGTCGGTCAAGTGCGAGCCTGGCGTTTTCGGCGGCCTGCTCGGCTACGGCAAGATGATCCTGACCGCCTCGAGCAGCCAGCGGCTGGTTATCACCAACCTGCGCCGGCCCCATGTGCTGGCTCAGGAGATTTTCGCCGCGAAATAGCCCTCCGGGGCCGGCCCGGGCCGCCCGACCCGTGGCCGCCTTTCCGGGCCGTGGACCGCCGCCATGTACCTTTCCCGCAAGCCCATCAAACACTACGGCATCTTGTTCAAGCTGCTGGTGGTTTTCATCGGCATCATGGTGGTGGCCTATTTCACCATCTCCACGCTGCTCATCTATATCAAGGATTCCGTCAACATCTCCCGTGATATCGTCAAGGTCCGCATCGAGGTGCTCACCATCTCCCAGCGCCTGGTGGACAGCCTGCTTGTCATGGAGGAGAACCAGAAGAAATACGAGATCATCCACTCCGAGGAATACAAGAAGAACTTCATGGCGGCGCTCAGTGAATATAAAAACGCCATTTGGAGCATCTTGTGGTTCCGCTACGAGGGTTTTTCCGCCTGGGAAGAGCTGCACGCCGAGTTTCGCAAGGCCTTTCCCGATCTGGCCCAGGGCCGGGAGCTGACCAAGGAACCCTGGATCGACCAGGATACGCTCAACCAATGGATGCGCATCGTGGTCAGCGCCCGCCAGGACAACGAACGGGTGCTGGAATCCGGCATGCGCGAACTGTTTCGCATCAGCGAAGCGGCCGTGTCGCGCGGCCTGTCCGGGCTGACCATTTCCATCGGCGTGGGGCTTTTGGGCGTGCTCTATCTGACCTATTCCTTGAGCCGTCCCCTGCGCGAACTGCGCCGGGGCATCCGGGCCTACACCAGAGACGGCCGGCTGGAACCCATCCGGGTGCTTTCCAAGGATGAGCTCGGCGAACTGGGCGCGGCCTTTAACGACATGACCGTGCGCCTCAAGGAAGAGGAACGGATGCGGGCGGATTTCATCGACATGGTCAGCCACGAGATCCGTACGCCCCTGACCTCGATCCGCGAGTCCGTCAACCTCATGCGCGAGCGGGTGCTGGGCGACGTCAACGAGCGCCAGAAGCGCTTTCTCGACATCGCCAGCGACGAACTCCAGCGCATTTCCGCCATGCTCACCAGCCTGCTCAAGGTGTCCAGCATGGCCTCCCAGATCGTGGACCTCGCGCCCGTGACCTTTAATCCCGAGGAACTCCTGCGCGAGACCCTGGAAAAGGCCGGTCCGGGAGCCGAGGCCAAGGACATCGCCCTGACGCCGCGCGTGGCCAAGGACATCGTGTCCGTTGTCGGCGACCGGGAGCTGCTTGGCCAGGCGCTGTACAATCTGGTCGGCAACGCTGTGAAGTTCTCCCCGGCCGGGCGCACCGTGCGGGTGGGGCTGGAGCTGGCCGACGGCGGGCAAAAGGTGCTGGCGAGCATTTCCGACGAAGGCCCGGGCATCCCGGAAGAGGAGCAGGCCTACGTCTTCAACAAGTACTACCGCGGCGCGCGCACCAAGCGCAGCACCGACGGCATCGGCCTTGGCCTGAGCATCGCCAAGACCATCGTCGAAGCCCATGGCGGGAACATCTGGCTGTCGAGCCTGCCCGGCAAGGGATGCACTTTCTACTTTACAATTCCTGTGGATGGGGCAAGAGCGTAGTATGGGCCACTGTGTTTCACGTCGTATCGGATCGGCCGCCGTCTGCGGCCTGTGCCTGCTTTTCGCGCTTGGCGGCCTGGGTTGCGCCCGCCGCGAACCGGTTCCCGTCGCGCCGGCAGCCGCCCCCGCGCCGCCGCCGCCCGCGCCGGCCCGGGAAGTCGTCATTTGCAAGATCGAACGGGAGACAGCCTACGATCGGGGGCTGAAGGCCTACGAGGCTGGCGAGGCCAAGCGGGCCATGGCCCTGTGGCGCGAGGCCGCCGGCGACGCCGAACTGGCCGTGCGCCAGAAAGCGCTTTTCGCCATGGCTTCGGTGAAGCTCTCCCAGGCCGGCAGCGACGCCGAACTCGCCGCCGCCATGGAAATGTTCGACGCCTGGTCCAAGAAATCCCCGCCCGGCGGCAGCGGCGAGGATGCCCGGTTCCTCGTGCCCCTGCTCAAGTCCTACAAGCCGGGCTTCGCGCTTAAGGAGCAAAAGGCGTCCATGGACCGCGACTGCGCCAAAAAGCTCGCCGAACGCGAGGAACAGGTGCGAAGGAGCCTCCAGCAGCAGGTCAAGGCCCTGGAGACCATCCACCAGCAGATCCAGGAAAAGAAAAAGGGCCTGACAAACTATTAAGACCGGCGCGCCACGCCGCCAAGGCCGCCCAGAAGCACATGAGCATAGGCCCCCAGCAGACCCGAAAGACCATCCTGGTCGTGGACGACGATCCGCACATCCTCGAAGTCCTTGAGGTGCGGCTCGTTTCCGCCGGCTATGACGTGGTCCCCGCCGCCAACGGCCTGGAGGCCCTGGAGGTGCTGTCGCGCCAGCCCGTGCGCCTGGTCATCTCCGACATGCGCATGCCCGGCATGGACGGGATGCGTATGCTCGAAGAGATGGAGCGCCGGGGCATCAAGCTCCCCATCATATTCTTGACCGCTCACGGCTCCATTCCCGGCGCGGTGGAAGCCATCAAGCACGGCGCCGTGGACTACCTGACCAAACCCTTCGACGGCCAGGAGCTTTTGGCCCGGGTCACCGACGTCTTCGCCAAGGCGGCCGGGCTTGACGCGGCCAAGACCATCAAGGCCGGCGACGGCGGCCAGCTCGGCGAAACCGGACTAGTCGGCCAAAGCCAGGCCATGCGCGACCTGGCCGCGCTCATTGAACGCGTGGCCCCCCGCGACGTCAACGTGCTGGTCCTTGGCGAATCGGGCACCGGCAAGGAACTGGTCGCCAATCTCATCCATCGCCGCAGCGCCCGCAAAAACGGCCCCATCGTCACCGTGGACTGCGGCTCCACCCCGGCCGGCCTGCTCGAATCCGAACTCTTCGGCCACGTCAAGGGGTCGTTTACCCACGCCGTCAAGGACAAAAAGGGCCTCATCGAGCAAGCCAACCAGGGCACGCTCTTTCTTGACGAGATCGGCAACATCTCCACCGAAATGCAGGTGCGCCTGCTGCGGTTTCTCGAAAATCACAAGATCCGCCGCATCGGCGACGTGCGCGAAATCCAGGTCGATTGCCGGGTCATCGCCGCCACCAACGCCGACATCTTCGAGCAGGTGGCCGAGGGCGTCTTCCGCGAGGATCTGCTCTATCGCCTCAAGGTCGTGACCATAAACGTGCCGCCGCTGCGCGAACGCCGCGAGGACATCCCCATCCTGGCCGAGCATTTCGCCCGCCAGTTCTGCGCCGCCCAGGGCATGCCGCCGGTGACCATCCCCACCGAGACCATGGCCTACCTCACCGCCTATCCCTGGCCGGGCAACGTCCGGCAACTGCGAAACGCCCTGGAAGCCGGGGTGGTGCTCGGTTCCGACGGCGTGCTGGCCCCCCAGGACCTCCAGCTTCCCCTGGCCGGCAAGGGCCCCGACCGTTCGCCCGACAACCTGTCCCTGGACCAGAGCGAAAAAGCCGCCATCATGCGCGCCCTGGAACAAGCCGGCTGGGTCCAGAAGGAAGCCGCGCCGCTGCTCGGCGTCAGCCGCCGCGCGCTCAATTACAAGATCCAGAAGTACGGCATCGAGATACCAAAACGCCGGGTGAAGAAGTAAGAAAGACGGGAAGATGCCTCTGGCGGCCGGGGGCCGACCGCCCCCCCGGACCCCCCGAAATAATGGGAAAAGGGGCAAGTGGGGAGGGGAAGGGCTGGTCGGTGAGCTGCCTCGACTTCCCCGAGTTCGACGTTTGCCCGCCACGCCTGCCACGCTGTCCCGACGCTCGCCCGCGTACCCGAAAAATCACGCTTTTGTCGTCGTCTGTTCTTGCCGCCGCCTTGGCAAGGGGTGCGGTTTCTGTCACAACGACGAAACGATCCCCAATGGATCGACCGGCCGCGTTATGCGGCCGGCGTGTCGCGGGATCACGGACTATAAGCCGGCCCTGGCCGGAATCGGGTGGCGCATGTTGCAGGCGGAAGGCGCGTCTTCAAACCAGACCGGCAAGTCGGCCAGGATCGCCAGGCAAGTGGTCCTGCCCTTTGGCAAGTCGCTGGAAATCAGTATCAAAAGCATCAAGGTCCGGTTTTTCCGGTCCATGATCACCGTGGCCAGCCTGGTTTTGGCCGTGGCCTTCCTGAGTTTCATCCTGACCGGGGCCAACGTGGCCGCCGGTCTTTTGCGCTCCGGCGAACCCCGACTACGCCTGGCCCTGGTCGAGGCCGGCTACGACCTGCCGAGCCTGCCGCCGCCGGGCGTCGTGGCCCAGGACGAAGCGGGCAAGCTCTCCGCCAGTCCCAAGGAACGCTGGATCGTCATCCTGTCGCTTCTGGTCTGTACCGTAGGCATCGTCAACGCCCAACTCATGGCCGTCACCGAGCGTTTCCGCGAGATCGGCACCATGAAGTGCCTGGGCGCGCTGGACCGTTTCATTTTGCGGCTGTTTTTGCTCGAAGCCGGGATGCAGGGCCTTGTCGGCGCGTTTATCGGGGCCATCCTGGGCGTTGTGGTCGGGCTGCTGGTCGGACTCGTGCGGTTCGGACTGGCCGCCGCCGCCAATCTGTCGCCCCTGGACGTGCTGGCGACCCTGGGGATTTCCGTGGCCGTTGGCGCGGGCTTGAGCCTTCTTGGCGTGGTCTATCCGGCGGCCGTGGCCGCCCGGATGCGCCCCATCGAGGCCATGCGCGCCCAGGAATGATGTCGCCGCGCGGCCGAACCTGCCGCGCGGACGTTTGAAGCAGCGGGGGAGTATGGCCGAAGCGCACAACATCGTCCGAGTGGCCGGCGTCGCTCGAACCTTCACCATGGGCACCCAGGTGGTCCAGGCCCTTCGCGGCGTGGACCTCACCATAAAAGCCGGCGAGTATCTCTCCATCATGGGGCCGTCCGGATCGGGCAAGTCCACGCTGTTCAACATGATCGGCGGCCTGGACAAACCCTCCTCCGGCAAGGTCTTCATCGACGAGGTGGACATCGCCCAGCTCGACGCCTACGAACTGGCCTGGCTGCGCAACCGCAAGATCGGCTACATTTTCCAGACGTTCAACCTTATCCAGGTCATGACCGCCCTGGAAAACGTCACCCTGCCCATGACCTTTGCCGGGGCTTCCCAGGACGAGGCCACGGAAAAGGGCCTGGAGCTTTTAGGTCTGGTCGGTCTGCGCGAACGCCACGCCCACCGGCCCCAGGAACTCTCCGGCGGCCAGCAGCAGCGCGTGGCCATCGCCCGCTCCCTGGCCAACACCCCGGCCATCATCCTGGCCGACGAACCCACCGGCAACCTCGACCTCACCACCGGCGAGGAGATCATCACGCTGCTCAAGCGCCTGAGCTCCGAACGCGGCGTCACGGTCATCTCCGCCACCCACGATTACAAAATGCTCAACGTCTCCGACCGCGTGGTCTGGATTCGCGACGGTCGCATTGACAAGATCGAGGAGCGCTCCGAACTCGACATCACCGTGGGCGGCATTGGCGCCCGGGAGGCCTAGTCCTCCATGGCGACTCCCCGTTTATTGTCGGGCGCTTCGGTTCGTCCCTGGGCCTGGCTGTGGCTGCTGGCGGCTTTGTGCCTGCTTGCCGCCGGTCCGGCCGAGGCCAAGCGGGCCAAGAAGGCCGTCCCGGACGCCAAAGGCGCGGCCATGGCCGAAGCCTGGCTGGCCGCCGACGCGGCCGACCTGGACCGGGTCGTCATCGAGTCCCTGGCCGGCCTTGGCGACCGGTCCATCGGCACGCCAGGCGGGCGGCTGGCCGCCGACGCCGTGGAAGCCTTTTTCAAGGGGCTGGAGGCCGGCGAGGTGGGGCGGCTGTCCTACCGCGCTCCGGCCATGCTCCATGGCCCGGCCAGTCTTGCCGTGGACGGCGGGGGACGGGCCGATGTCTCACCCCTGGCCCTAAATGCCTTCACCCCCGGCTCACTGCCGCCGGAGGGCCTCATCGGGCCTGTCGTCTACGCTGGGGCCGGCGGCTACCGCGATTTTGACGGCACGGTCCCCAAGGACGCCATCGTGCTCATGGATCTCGACAGCGGCCGCAACTGGCAGGCCGCCGCCCAGCTCGGGGCCAGGGCGCTGGTCTACATCGACGACAGCCCGCCAAACGATCCGGCCGGGGCCGGCGTCTACCGCGACAAGTTCGAACTGACCCCGGTGCGCTTCCCGCGTTTTCTGCTCTCGGCCGCCAAGGCCCGGGAGCTTTTCGGCGATTATAAATCCTTGAAGGGGACCCCCGGCGGCGCGGCCGCCACCTTGGCCGCCAAGGCCGGCTGGGAGCCGGTGGTGGCTGACAACGTCCATGTGTTCTTCCCCGGGACCGATCCGGCCCTGGCCGGCCAACTGCTGGTCATCGACGCCGCCTACGACGCCGCCGCCTATGCCCCGGGCCGCGCTCCAGGGGCTGACGAGGCTGCCTCCCTGGCCGCGCTGCTGCGTCTGGCCCGGGAGTTCGCCGCTCAGCCTCCGGCCCGGCCGACGCTGCTGGTTGCCACCTCCGGCCGGGGGCAGTCCATGGCCGGGCTGCGAGAATTTTTCGCCGCCCTGCGCGGCAAGGGCAAGGACCTGCGCACCCAGGCTCGCGACCTCAAGGAAGCCGCCCGCAAGGCCGAGGGCGTGGTCAAGGCCCTGGACGAGGCCGCTGCCGGCGGCGAAGCGGCCAAGGCCGCCCTGGCCGATCCCGGCGTGCGCGAGGCGCTGCTGGAAACGCTTAAAGACGAAGTCGATGTCGTCACCACCCGGCTCATGCGCCTGCGTCTGGCCGGCCAGACCCGCGACGAGACCGCCATCGCCGCCCTGGCCGAACGCCGGGCCGGCCTGCGGCGCATCATGTGGCGCGAGGATTTGACCATTTTGCCCCCGGCCGAGGCCGAAATGCTCCTGGCTCTGGCCCCGGCCGCCCGGGAACGGCTGGCCCGCGACCGGGCCGGAGCCGAGGCCGAGGCCGGCTGCATCGAAAGCGCCCGGGAGCTGCGAAAGCTCATCGGCGACCGCGACGTCACGGCCCAGGCCTCGCTCTATCTTTCCAGCCACGGCGAAGGCGTGGCCAGCCTGTGCGAAGGTTTCGGCTTCGAGGTCAAGCCCGACGTCAACCCGGCCCAGGCTTACGGCCGCCTCAACCGGTCGCTGTCCGCCGCCGCCGAGGCCGCGGCCAAGGCGGTCGGACTCCCGGCCGGCTATTACCGCGACGGGATGCGCGACGACCGCCAGAACCCCTGGCAGGGCCTGCTCCCTGACCGGCCCATCCTTGGCGGCGAATTCGGCAATATGGCCGGCGTGCTGGGATTCACCCTGGCCACCGTTGGCGACGCCAGACTCGCCTGGGGCACCCCTGGCGACCTGCCGGCGCGCGTGGATTTCGCGGCCCTTGAAAAGCAGGGCCGCTTTGTCGCGGCCATGGTCGCGGCCATGGCCTCTCCCGGCTTCGAGGCCGGCGAGAAACGGCCGCGAAACGTCTTTTCGACCCTCACCGGCCGGGTCAACTTCATCCGCCAGGGCGAGCTTTTCCCCGACCGCCCGGCCCCCGGCACGGTGGTGTGCGTCTACCAGGGCAAGACCCGGTTCTACGCCATGACCGACGCTCGGGGGCAGTTTCGGGTAAACGGTCTGGCCAACAAGAAGCATGTTCTCGACAAGGCCGTGGTCGAAGGCTACCGCTTTGACCCCGACACCGGCTCGGCCATCTGGGCCGTGGACAAGAAGCAGACCGGCAAGGACGCCTACCGCGTCAAGATGAATCGCAACGCCATGGAAACCGACCTCATCATGTTCGGTTGCGAGCAGACCACGCTGTTTTCCGCCTTCGATCCCCGGTCATTCCGCTATTTCACCCGCATCGAGCTTCTCGACGCCCGGCGCGAGGCCCCGCCCTTGCGCTCCTGGTTCTCGCGCCTGGACACCCTCGATTCCACGCTGCTTTCCATCTTCCTCGAACCCGGCACGCCCTTTAAGTGCATCCTCTCCGACACCGTGCTGGCCCGAAAGCTTCTGCTGTTAAACGCCGACGCCGCCCACCCCACCGGCGTGGGCTATCCCGTGGACGCCTGGCCCATCCTGCCGGCCACGGAGCTTCTGGGCGCGCGCGACATGTGGGCCCTGGTCGGCCCGCGCATCGCCAACCTCGAAGCCCACGGCATCGTCAGCGACCGCATCCGCGATCTCACCGACCAGGGGCGCGCCCTGTACGCCCAGGCCCTGGCCGCCGAGGAGGCCGGCCGTTTCGACGCCATGGTCACGGCCGCCAGGTCCAGCTGGGCCTTGGCCGTTCGGGTCTATAACGATGTGGAAAAGACCCAGCGCGACGTGCTCATTGGCGTACTGTTCTACATTTCGCTGTTTATCCCCTTTGCCTACTGCGTGGAGCGGGTGGTCTTCAACTACGCCGACATCCACAAGCGCATCGTGGCCTTCCTGGGCACCCTGGCGGCGGTCATCGCCGTGGTCTACGCCGTGCATCCGGCCTTCAAGCTCACCTACAGTCCACTGGTCGTCATCATCGCCTTTTTCATTCTCGGCCTGTCGGTCATGGTGGCGGCCATTATCTTCCTGCGCTTCGAACGCGAAATGACGGCGCTGCAGCGCCGGGCTTCCCACGTCAAGGCTACCGAGATCGGCGGGATGCGCGCCTTTGCCGCCGCCTTTGTCATTGGCGTGAGCAACCTGCGCCGCCGCAAGATCCGCACGGCGCTGACCTGCCTGACGCTTGTCATCCTCACCTTCACCATCATGAGCTTCACCAGCGTCAAGTCCACCCGGGACGAGGGCGCGGCCAAACTCTCGGATGCCGCCGCCTACCGGGGCGTGCTGCTCAAAAACATCGGCTGGCACAGCCTGCCGCCCGAGTCTCTGGCCGTCCTGCGCGACGCGTATGGCGCAAGCGATGTGGTGGCTCCCCTGGCCTGGCTGGAGCTGCCCGAAAAGACCGTGGCCCCGGTTACCCGCATCCGGGCCGGCGAGCGCGGCGAGGCCGTCCAGGGCGTCATGGGCCTGTCCGCCGACGAAGCCCGCCTTGGCCGCGTGGCCGACATGTTGACCGACGGCCGCTGGTTCGCCCCGGGCGACGACGACGCCGTGATCCTGCCAAGGCCCATGGCTGAGCGCCTGGGCGTGGCCCCGGGTGATCAGGTGTCGCTTTTTGGTCGGGAATTCCGCGTGGCCGGACTGTTCCGCAAAAACGCCCTGGAAGAGCGGCCCGACCTGGACGGCGAACCGCTCACCCCGGTCGTCTTCCCGTCCGAAGCCTCCAAGGAGGCCAGCGAGGCCGAGAAAGAGGCGGCCGAGTCCGGCGAGGACGTCAAAACCCTGCAAAGCCGCTATCAGCACATCGACGACGATCTGGTCGTCATCCTGCCCTACGGGACGCTCATGGGCCTTGGCGGCCAGCTCAAGTCCGTGGTGGTGGCCCCGCCGGCTGATGCTTCGGGCGTCGCGACGACGGCGGCCCAGGACAACGCCGCCCGGGCTGGGCGGCTGGCCGACCGCTTCGGTCTGGCCGTTTTTTCCGGTCAGGACGACGGCGTGTTCCTCTACCATGCCGGCGATTCCCTGGGTTATGCCGGCGTGCCCAACATCCTCATTCCCTTGATCATCTCCGTGCTCATCGTGCTTAATACCATGATCGGCGCGGTCTATGAGCGCAAACGCGAGATCGGCGTCTACACCGCCGTGGGCCTGGCCCCGTCCCATGTCTCGTTTCTGTTCATCGCCGAGGCACTGGCCTTTGCCGTCATCAGCGTGGTTCTGGGCTACCTGTTGGCCCAGACCACGGCAGGCCTCTTGTCCGGCACCTCGCTATGGGCCGGCATGACCGCCAACTACTCGTCCACGGCCGGCGTGGCCGCCATGCTGCTGGTCATCGCCGTGGTGCTCCTGTCGGTCATCTATCCTTCCCGGGTGGCCGGCCAGATCGCCATCCCCGACGTCAACCGCTCCTGGACGCTGCCCGAACCGGTAAACGGCGTCATTGCCGCGCGCCTGCCCTTTCTGGTCAAGGTGCGGGAGCAGGAGTGCGCCGGCGGCTTCCTGCTGGACTACTACCAATCGCACCAGGACGTCTCCCATGGCCTTTTCGCCACGGCCGACGTGGACTACGCCTTCGAATGCCCCTGGGACCTGCCCGGGGCGGCGGCACACCCCAAGGTGGCCCATCCCGAATTCTGCGATTTGCGGGCCTGTATGCGCCTGACCGGCACGGTCTGGCTCGCGCCGTTCGATTTCGGCATCAAGCAGACCATGTCCCTTATCTTTACGCCGGCCAAGGACACCCCGGGTTATATGGAAATCGACGTGGAACTGACGCGCGTCGCCGGCGAGGCCGGCATGTGGAAGCGGCTCTCCAAAGGCTTTTTGAACGACCTGCGCAAGCAGCTCCTGGTCTGGCGCTCCCTGGAAGAGTCCATGCGGACCTCCTATGAGGACAAGGTCATCGCCGGCTACGGCGCGCGCCTGCGCGGCGACGCCCCGGCCGGGGAGGGCAGGGCATGATCGCCGCCGGAGCCATTCGGACCCGGGGCGTGGTCCTGGGGCTGTGCCTGGGGCTTGTGGTCTGCGCGGTCACGCCGCTTAATAACCTCTACCTCGGGGCCACGCCCCTGGGCGGCGGCCATTTTCCCTTGGCCCCGTTTTTCCTGCTGGCCTGGCTCACCCTCCTGGCCGCCGGCCTGGGCAAGCTCTTTCGCGGTCGCTCGCCCCTTTCCGGCACGGACCTGCTCATCTGCTGGATGCTCATGGTGGTGGTTTCGGGCGTGGCCCACACCGGCCTGGCCCGCACGTTCTTTATAAACCTCACCGCGCCCCTGCATTTCGCCACCGAGGGCAACCAGTGGCAGGCGGTGTTTGGGCCGATCCTGCCCAAGGGCTGGTATCCGGCCGATCCGGAAGCCGTGGAGACCCTCTATAACGGCCTGCCCGGCGGCTACACCATGGGTTGGGGGGCCGTGCTGGCGGCCGTTCCCTGGCAGGCCTGGCTCGGGCCGTTGACCACCTGGGCCGTCTTCATCGGCCTGTGCTATTTCGTGCTCCTGTGCCTGACCAACCTTTTCGCCAAGCAGTGGGTCTCCAACGAGCGCATGAATTTCCCGCTGCTGCGCCTGCCCGAGACCCTGGCCGAGTCCGTGGACGGCGGCGGCCTGGGCGCGCTTTTGGCCGACCGGTTCCTGCTGTGCGGCCTTTTTATCAGCGTCGGCTTGCACACCATAAACGGCATCGCCTTCTACGATCCGTCCGTGCCGCAGATTCCCACGCTCATCCTGGCCGGGCCGTACTTTCCCAAAACAGGCCTCTTTTCGGGCTTCACCAAGCTCAAGATCTACTTCTATCCGGCCTTCATCGGCTTCGCCTTCCTGACCGCCCGCCAGATATCGCTCAGCTTCTGGCTCTTTTTCCTGCTCGGCGGACTGGTCTACGGCGTGTTTGATCTCATCGGCCAGCACATTCCGGCCGCCGCCCTGGGCGTCACCTTCGGGCCGACCCTGACCTCGCCCGAGGAAACGCAGATGATCGGGGCCTACGGCGTCTTTTTCTGTTTTCTCCTGTGGCTGGCCCGCCACCATCTGCTGGATACCGCCCGGGACGCCTTACGCTTCCGGTTTCGCGGCCCGGACGAGGCCGAATGGGTGGGCGCGCCGGCCTCGTTGTGGGGGCTGGTCCTGGGCGGCGGGGCGCTTATTGCCTGGAGCGCCTCGTTTGGGATGCCGCTTTTCCAGGCCACCCTGCTCATGGGCGCGTTTTTCATGGTCATGCTGGTGGCCAGCCGCATCATCTGCCAGGGCGGCATCGCCTATTTCACCCTGACCGCCGCGCCGACCGACGGCCTCATCGCCTTTTTCGGGGCCGGCATCTTCAGCCGGCTGTCGCTGCTCATGGCCGCCGTCATGCAGAAGATGCTCTTTGTCGATCTGCGCGAGTCGCTTTTGCCGTCGCTGTTCCACGCCGCCAAGGTCGGCGAGCGGCGGGGGCCGAAAAAGCTCTACCTGGCCGCCATTGTCCTGGGCATCGCCGCCGCCGTGGCCGTATCGTTTTTGGCCATGCTGGCCGTGTGCCACAAGTACGGCCTGCGCGACCTGCAAGTGGACTGGGAGACCCAGACCGTGAGCACGGTCTATGAAAACGTCCAGCGCCTCATCGAAGCGCCGACAGGTTCCAACGCGGCGGTCATCGGCTTCGCCGCCGCCGGCGCGGCCGTGATGCTGGGGCTGGTCATCGCCTACCAGCACTTCTACTGGTGGCCCATCCATCCGCTGGGCTTTCTCACCATGTACAGCTCGGCCATGCGGATCCTGTGGTTTTCCTTTTTCGTCGGCTGGCTGTGCAATCAGCTGACCTTGCGCTACGGCGGCATCGCGCTGTTAAAGCGCGTGCGGCTGCTGTTTATCGGCCTTATTCTCGGCGATTTTCTCATGGGCGGCATCTTCGCCGTCATCGGCTTGTGGACGGGACAAAGCTATCTGGTGCTGCCGAATTGATCGGAAGGCACCGGATGTTGCGGTAGAGGTCCTGACGCTGTTGGATGGCTTGCCTAGGCCAGCCAAACGCCGCCAGGAAGACATAAGGACAGGACACCAGGAAGCCCGATGTACGACGACAAGGAATTAGCCGAATACCGGGACCTGCTCCCGACCCCCACCCGCTTCGAAGAGGGCTTCGACTGGAAGACCATTGTCGGCGCGGTCTTCATCGGCTTCCTCATGATGCCGGGCAGCATGTATTTGCAGCTCGTCATCGGCTCGGGCATCGGCCCGGCCGCCCGCTGGGTGACCATCATTCTCTTTGCCGAGATCGCCAAGCGCGCCTACACCGAACTCAAGCAGCAGGAAATCTTCCTGCTCTATTACATGGCCGGCGCGGCCATGGCCTCGCCCTTCCACGGGCTTTTGTGGAACCAGTACCTCGTCCAGTCCGACGCGGCCAAGATGTTGGGCCTAACCGACCTTATTCCGCTGTGGGTCGCCCCGGGGCCGGACTCGGATTCGCTTTTGGCCCGCACGTTTCTGCACCGCGACTGGCTGGTGCCCATCCTGCTTTTGGTCGGCTCGCAAATCGTCCAGCGCATCGACCACTTCGGCCTGGGCTACGCCCTTTACCGCGTCACCTCCGACGTGGAAAAGCTGCCTTTTCCCATGGCCCCGGTGGGGGCCCTGGGCACCATGGCCCTGGCCGAGTCCACCGAGGACAGAAAGACCGGCTGGAAATGGCGCGTTTTTTCCATCGGCGGCATGATCGGCCTGGCCTTCGGGGCCATCTACGTGCTCTTCCCGGTGGTCTCGGGGCTGGTCTTCACCGAACCCGTGCGGCTTATTCCCATTCCCTGGGCCGATTTCACCCGCAACACCGAGGCCTGGCTGCCGGCCGTGGCCACCGGCATCCAGTTCGACCTGGGGCTGGTCTTCACCGGCATGGTGCTGCCGTTTTGGGCGGTCATCGGCGGGCTGGTGGGGCTTGTCATCACCATCGTGGCCAACCCCATCCTCTATTCCCACGGCATCCTGCACCGCTGGCGGCAGGGCATGGGCACGGTGGACACGGTTTTTGCCAACAACTTCGATTTCTACATGTCCTTTGGCATCGGCCTGGGGCTGGCCATCGGCGTCATCGGCATCTGGCAGGTGGCCAAGTCCCTGCGCCAGGGAGGCGTTGGCGGCGCGGCCTACAAGGCGCTTTTTACCACCAACAAGGCCCGGGGCGACATCAACTTCTGGGTTTCCATCGCCATCTACGTCTTCTCCACCCTGGCCTACATCGGGTTGTGCCTGTGGCTGGTGCCCCAGTTCCCGTGGCTGTTCTTCGTTCTTTACGGCTTCATCTACACGCCGCTTATTTCCTACATCACCGCCCGCATGGAAGGCATCGCCGGCCAGTTCGTGAGCCTGCCCCTGGTGCGCGAGGCCAGCTTCATCGCCGGGGCGCGCTTTTTCGGCTACCAGGGCATCGAGATCTGGTACGCGCCCATCCCCATCCACAACTACGGCAAGGCGACGGTGGATTTTCGCGAGATCGAACTGACCGGCACCAGCCTTCGCGGCATCATCAAGGCCGAGATCGTGGTCTTTCCGGTGGTCATGGTGGCCAGCCTGCTGTTTTCCCAGTTCATCTGGCAGCTGGCCCCCATCCCTTCGGCCAGCTACCCCTATGCCCAGGAGCTGTGGCATCTCCAGGCGCTCAACACGCTGCTCATGCAGACCTCGACCCTGGAAGGCAATTCGCTCTTTTTCCAGGCTCTAAACGGCTGGTACGTCAGCGCCGGCCTGGGGCTGGGGCTTGTCGTCTACATGCTGCTCATGATTTTCGGACTGCCCGTGCTTCTGGTCTACGGCATCGTGCGGGGACTCGGGCAAAGCGTGCCCCACGGGCTTATTTTGGAAGTGGTGGGGGCGCTGGTGGGGCGGTATTATTTCCTCAAGCTCTACGGCGCGCGCTGGCGGCAATACGCCCCCGTGCTCCTGGCCGGCTTTTCCTGCGGCATGGGGCTCATGGGCATGTTCGCCATGGGCGCGACGCTGATCCTCAAGTCGCTGGGGAAACTGGCCTACTAGGCCGACAGGATTCCGTTCTGCGTCGCCGGAACGGTGAGTCGGCTGGCCAGCCGCGACTTATTCCAATGGTCTTTCAAAAGCGAAAGCACATGGCAAATGACGTAGTGATATGATTGTTTATGTATAAAACATAACTGCCGTTATGTTTTATAGCAGGCATTATCCGGCGCGCTGCATGTCCGCGATGAGCTTCCTGAGCACCTGGGTCTGGCGATTGAGGTCGCCGACCGCCGCCGCCGAACGTTCCATGATGGCCGACGTCTCCCCGGCGATGCGGCTGATGTCGCCCAGGCTGCGGTTGATCTCTTCGCTGGTGGCCGACTGCTCTTCGGCGGCGGCGGCGATGGAACTGACCTGTTCGGTGGCCCGGTCAACGAAACTGACCACGGCCTCAAGCACCTGGCCGGAAGCGCCGGCCTTGCTGGTGGCGGCCTCGATGGCGCTGCCGGCCGCGTCCACGTTGCGGATGTTCTGGCGGGTTCCGTCCTGGATGGCCCGAATGGCCTGCCCGACCTCGGCCGTGGCGGACATGGTTTTTTCGGCCAGCTTGCGGACTTCGTCGGCCACCACGGCGAACCCCCGGCCGGCGTCGCCGGCACGGGCGGCTTCGATGGCGGCGTTAAGCGCCAGGAGATTGGTCTGGTCGGCGATGTCGGCGATGACGTCGAGGATGGCTCCGATGCCGTCGCTGAGCCGGCCCAGGCCGTCCACGTCGTTTTTGAGGGCCAGGGCTTGCGCCCGCACCGCCTCGATGCCGGATACGACCTCGGCCACGACGGCCGCGCCTTCCTTGGCCTTGCCCCGGGCCAGATCGGCGCTGGTTGAGGCCTGGCCGGCGTTTTTGGCCACCTCCAGGACCGTGGCGTTCATTTCTTCCATGGCCGTGGCGGTCTCATCAATGCGTTCGGCCTGGGCCGCAGCCCCCTGATGGGCCTGGGACGACTGCTCGGACAGGGTTTCGCTGGCCGAGGCCACAACGGCCGCTACGTCTTCGAGCTGGCGGGCCGTGGCCAGCAAGGCCTCGCGGCTTGCCTCGGCCCGCTTGGCTTCGGCGGCGGCTTGTTCCATGGCTTGGCGGGCCTTGGCTGCTTCTTCGGCCGCTTCCCGGCTCTTGGCCTCGGAGAAAGCCATTTTTTCCTTGAGGCTGGCCACCATGGCGCGCATGGCCCCGGCGAGCATCCCGATTTCATCCCGACCGGCCACATCCAGCCGGGCGTCGAGCCGACCCTGACCGATGTCTTCGGCGTAGGCCACGCTGCGTCCAAGGGGAACGGTGATGGAACGGATGATGGCCAGGGAGAAAAGCCCCGTGACCACCACGGCCCCGGTCAAGCCCAGGATGGCGAGCAAAAGGGTGCGGTCGTAGAGTTCCCGGGCGCTTGCTTCGGCGGTCTGGTTTTTTTTTGCGGCCAAGGCGGTGATATCCTCGACGATGTCGTCAATGGCCTTGGTCGGTTCGCGGTCGATGCCTTGCACCTTCTGGTCCACAAGGGCGCTGAAGCGGGGATCGGACGACGACACGGCCTTTACGGCTTCTTCATACTGCCGCGTGAGGGCGACATGGGCGGTGACGGCGCTGTCGATGGCCTGGGTCGGAAAACGCAGCTTGGTCATCGTTGCCTTGAGCTGCGTCAGCAGGCGAACCACCTCGGCGTGTTCCTTTTGAAACAGGTTGACATAGCTTTGATATTTTTCCGGATTCTGGCCACGCAGCAAGAGGTTTTTCCATTCCTGGACCTGTTTTTTGAAAGCCACCTGGGCCGAGCGGGCTTCGTCCACCGAAGCCGTTACCAGGGTGCTGGTCGCGATATTATCCAGAGACATGGCATTGATCTGGGTCATGACGACAAAGCCGAAAATGCCGGAGCCGACCAGTATCAGCAGTGCCGTCCCGGTGAGCAGGAACAGCCGGGTGCTGATTTTCAGGTTGTTCAGGGCCATGTGTTGCTCCTTTTTCCGGCGTTTTCGCCAAAATCGGTGGAGGGTCGGGCTGGGAGAATAACGACAATTTTGTAACAGCATTAGAAAAGAAGGCAAGAGACCGGGACAAAAAACGTCACACCGTGTAGAAAAATGCTGTCCAGAGCGGCTAGGGGAGGTGAGAATAGGCTTGACGGGTGGAGCTGGTCTGGATATAAAAACAAATTTTGCATCGGCCGAATAATTTGGCCGCATGGTTTGTCTCACGACAAACCCTTGACTCGTCCCCAAAACGACTTACCAGGGTTGCACGCTTCCCTGGCCGCCCGGCGACGCGCGAACATCGCGCAAGGAGAACTGCATGGCGCGCATTACCGTCGAAGATTGCCTGGAAAAGATCAACAACCGTTTCCTCATCGTCCAGATGGCCATCAAGCGGGTGCACCAGTACCGCGAAGGCTACGATCCGCTGGTGGAGTGCAAGAACAAGGAAGTCGTCACCGCCCTGCGCGAAATCGCCGCCGGCGAGGTGATGCCGGCCGATTCCATCGAGGAAGCCGGCGTGTTTCTTCCTGCAACCAAATAGAAAAAACAATGCCCCGGGATTATTACGAAGTGCTGGGCGTTGCCCGCGACGCCGACGACGAGACCATCAAGAAAGCCTACCGTCAGCAGGCTTTCCAGTTCCACCCCGACCGCAACCCTGACGATCCTGAAGCCGAATCCAAGTTCAAGGAAGCGGCCGAGGCCTACGAGGTGTTGCGCAACCCTGAAAACCGGGCGCGCTACGACCGCTTCGGCCACGAGGGCCTGGGCGGCAACGGGTTCGGCGGTTTCGGCACCACCGACGACGTCTTCAGCGCCTTTTCCGATATTTTCGGGGAGTTCTTTGGGTTCAGCGGCCGCGCCTCGCGCGGGCCGCGCCCCCAGGCCGGCAACGACCTGCGCTATGACTTAAACGTCTCCTTCCGCGACGCGGCCAGGGGTACGGAAGTCACGCTCAAGATTCCCAAAAACGTCCAGTGCCACGTCTGCAACGGCTCCGGGGCCGAACCCGGCACCTCGGCCGAAACCTGCCGGCACTGCGGCGGCTCGGGCCAGGTGGTCCAGAGCCAGGGCTTTTTCCGCATCGCCGTCAGTTGTCCGTCCTGCCGGGGCGAAGGGCGCGTCATCGCCACGCCCTGCAAGGAGTGCCGGGGACGGGGCATCACCCGCCAGACCCGCGAGCTCAAGGTCCGCGTGCCGGCCGGCGTTGACGACGGCAGCCGCCTGCGCCTTCGCGGCGAGGGCGATCCCGGCCTGTACGGCGGCCCCCCGGGCGATCTCTACGTCATCCTCCATGTCGAGGCCGACAAGATTTTCGAGCGCCAGGGCCAGGATCTCATCTACCGCCAGGACATCACCTTTGTGCAGGCCGCGCTCGGCCACAAGATCGAGGTGCCGACCCTGGACGGCGACGAGACCATGGAGATCCCCAAGGGCACCCAAAGCGGCGAGGTGTTTTCCCTGCGCGGCCTTGGCCTGCCCATTCCGGGATCGACCCGCAAGGGCGATCTGCTCGTCCACGTGACCGTGGTCACGCCCCGTGGGCTGACCAAGAAGCAGGAAGAGCTTTTGCGCGAATTCGAGGAGCTTGACGAGCAAAAGCCCATGAAAAAAGTCAAAAGCTTCTTTCGCAAGGCCAAGGAGGCCATGGGGAACTGACATGGGCAAACGCATGCGTTGCGCCGTCATGGCGCTGGCTTTGATCCTGGCTCTGCCCGGCGCGGCCGTGGCCGGACCCACTGACGACTACCGCCAGGGCATTACGGCGGCCAACAAGGGCGACATGGACACGGCCATCGCCGCCTTTACCCGCATCATTGATTCCGGGGCCGGCGGGGACGTGAAAAACCTGGCCAGCGCCTTCAACCTGCGCGGCATGTGCCAGGAAGCCAAAAGCGATCTGCAAAAGGCCCTGGCCGACTACTCCAAGGCCATTGAGCTCGACGCCAAGATGGCCGAGGCCCTGGGCAACCGGGCCATGCTGTATATGAAGCTCGGCGACGAGGCCAAGGCCAAGGAAGACGCCACGGCCGCCAAGCGCATTGACCGCAAGGTCAAAGTCCCGGAATTCAAGTAGGCCGGCTATGAGCGAAGGCTTCACACATCTCGACGCCGACGGCGCGGCCCGCATGGTGGACGTCGGCGGCAAGACCAAGACCCGCCGGCTGGCCGTGGCTGCCTGCGAAGTGCATCTGTCGCCGGCCACCATGGCGCTTTTGGCCACGGCCGCCCTGCCCAAGGGCGACGCCCTCAACACCGCCAAGATCGCCGGCATCATGGCCGCCAAGCGCACTGCCGACCTCATCCCGCTATGCCATCCGCTGCCCCTGGCCCATGCCGACGTCCGGTTCGACGTGGATCAGGCCGCCGCCGTGGTGCGTGTGGAGGCCGAAGCTTCCACCGTGGCCGAAACCGGCGTGGAGATGGAGGCGCTGACCGCCGCCATGGTTGCGGCGCTGACCATCTACGACATGTGCAAGGCCGTGCAGAAAGACATCGTCGTGAGCCAAGCCAAGCTGCTTTTCAAGTCCGGCGGCAAGTCCGGAACCTTCGTCTCGCCCGACTGGCCGGCCGGCCGGCCTTATCCGGCGTCCTAGTCATTGGCGCCAACCGATTTATCGCCCGCAGGTGAAAACGCCTGCGGGCTTTTTTTATATCCCGGCCGGCTGGCTCATTGTCCAGCCTCCACCGACTGGCTTTGCCTTGCCCGCCAAAGTTGCGCCCGGGCTGCCCTGTACTGGAGCATAAAAAAGGCCGCGACGGATGTCGCGGCCTTGAGAGCGAGGTAGCCCGTCGAGAGGCTATTTACGCTTGAGGCGCTCGGCCAGGTATTCGGCCACGTGGCGCACTTCGAAAGGCGTTTTTTCGGCCTCGAAGCCGCCGCGAATCTGCATGATGCAGCCCGGGCAATCCGTGGCCATGGCGGTCGCGCCGGTGGCCTTCAAATTGGCGAGCTTCTTGCCGAGCAGTTCCTTTGAGAGTTCCGGGAACTTCACCGAGAAGGTGCCGCCAAAGCCGCAGCACACGTCTTCCTCGGTGGCCGGCACGTATTCCAGTCCGGCTTCGCCCAGAAGCGCGCGCGGGGCTTCGGTGACGCCCAGGCCCCGGCACAGGTGGCAGGGGGCGTGGTAGGTCACCTTCTTGCTCGGCCCGGTGAAGGACTCGTCGGTGATGCCCAGCACGTCACGGACAAAGGAACTGAAGTCGATGACCCGGTGGGCAAACTGGGCGGCCTTGTAGGCCATGGCCGGATCGTCGGCGAAAAGCCGCTTGTAGCCGTGCTTGAGATAGGAGGCGCAGGAGGCGCACATCGTCACGATGTAGTCGAAGTCCTGGGCGTCGATGGCGTTCATGTTGTGGGCGGCAAGCTCCCGGCCGGCCTGCTTCTCGCCCATCATCTGCAGCGGCAACCCGCAGCAGGACTGGCCCATGGGGTACTCCATGGCCACGCCCGGCTTGGAGGCGATGACCGCCACGGCTGCTTCCATCTGTTCGGGATAGACGAAGTCCTGCACGCAACCCGAGAACAGCGCGACTTTCAGCTTGGCGTCGGCCACCCGGGGCTTGATGCGCTCCCACTTGTCGCGGAAGGCCTCGTCGGCCACGGCCGGCAGGGCGCGGAAGTCCTGATCCTTGAACAGGAACATGGGCAGATGGCGCAGGTACGGCGTGCCGCCGGTGATCGGCTTTTGGAGTAGCCGGGCGGACTTGAGCATGGTGTGGAAGAGCTTGCGGTTTTTGAGCACCTGGCCCACGGCCGTGGAATAGAGCGGATGGCCTTCCTCGTCCTGGATGCGGGCGTGGACTTCCTTGATCAGGGTCGGCAGATCGATGCCGGCGGCGCACACGGCCTTGCAGGCGCCGCAGTTGAGGCAGTTCTGGACCAGATTTTTGGCCTTCTCCCGGCCGTGGAAGAAGTAGGTGGCGACAAGGCCGATGGCCCCGATGTAGACGTGGCCGTATTTGTGGCCGCCGACCAGACGGTAGATGGGACAGACATTGGCGCAGGCGCCGCAGCGAATGCAGCGCAGCACCTGTTTGAATTCCGGGTCACGGGCCATGGCCAGACGGCCGTTGTCCAAAAAGACCACATGCTTGACCTTGGTTCCGCGGGGAGAGGGCTCGCAAGGCACAGTGCCGGTGATCCAGGTGACATAGGAGGTGATGGCCTGGCCGGTGGCGTTTTTGGGCAGGCAGCGGATGATGCGCAGGGCGTCGTGCAGGGTCGGCATGAGCTTGTCGACGCCGGCCAGAGCCACATGCACCCGGGGCAGGGTGGTGGTGAGCCGCCCGTTGCCTTCGTTGGTTATAAGGCCAATGGTGCCGGTTGCGGCAATGGCGAAGTTGGCCCCGGAGATGCCCATGTCGGCTTGGCAGAATTTGGGCCGCAGTTCCCGGCGGGCCACCTTGACGAGCTTTTGGATGTCCACGTCCTGCTGCTTGTGGGTGACCTCGGAAAACAGGTCGGCCACCTGATAGCGCGACAGATGGATAGCCGGCATGACCATGTGGGTCGGGCCTTCGTGGCGCAGCTGGATGATCCATTCGCCAAGGTCGGTCTCGGTCACTTCAAAGCCCTGGGCTTCGAGGTGATCGTTTAAGTGGGTCTCCTCGGCGGTCATGGACTTGGATTTGACGATGGTCTTGACGTTATTTTCTTTGCCGATGCGGGCAATGATCTCATTGGCTTCGTGGGCGGTGGCGGCCAGATGGACCTTGGTGCCGGCGGCTTCGGCGTGGCGTTTGAATTCCTGGAAGAGTTCCTCCAGACGGCCGATGGATTCGTCCTTGGCCGCGGCGATCTCGGCGATCAGTTCCGGGGCGTCGATGTCGGCAAAGGCATTGGCCCGGGATGTGCGGTAGGCCACGGCGAAATTGTCCAGGGCCTGGCGCTGGAAATCGTTTTCAAGTGCTTCGCGCAATTGCTTGCGGTATTCCTTGAGGGTGGTGGCGTCTTGCATCTATTTGTCCTCCAAGATGAGGATGTGCAGTTCCAGCGGCCCATGTACGCCCAGGGCCAGGACGCGCTCAATGTCGGCGGTGCGGCTGGGGCCGGTGACGAAGGCGGTGAAATCGGGCTGTCCCATCCATTCGACCAGCCTGGGCTCCAGGGCATAGGAGTCGGCCACGATGGCCCTGGCCGGCAGCACGGCGATGTGGATCTCGGCAATCATGCTGGCCAGGCGCACTTCCTCGTTTAGGGAGCGGATGACCACGGTGCCGGTCTCGGCGATGCCGGCGGCGGCCATGGTCAGGCCAATGTCGATGCCGCCGAGGTGGGCGCGCATGCCGGAAGTGATGAGCTTCACGCCGCGCTCGGCGCAATGGGCCGACAGGGCGGCCATGGCCTCGTCGGGCATTTCCGGGGCGCAGATGATTTTATCCTGCTTGGTTTCGCACAGGGCTTCGGCCGTGCCGGAAAGCGGCGCGTCGCAGCCCGAGGCCAGGATCTGGCAGGCTTCCTTGCCGACGCAGACGTCGGCGACGTAGGCCATGGCCTCGTCCATGGAAGCGACGCAGCGTACCGTGGCCGAAACCAGGCCGGCTTTCGCCGTGAGTTTTTCGACCAGATTGGGGGTGGTCATGGGAACCTCTCTTTGGGGTCGGAAACAATACGGCCGGCGACGCGCGCGCGAAGCCGGCCGTACCAGACGCTAGCGCTAAGGGTTAGAGGTTAGGGCAGCATCCACTTGAGGGCATAGGCCTGGAGCAGGGTCAGCACGGCGACGACGCCGAGCATGGCCAGGGAGTGGGGCAGGGTGAAGCGGAAAATGTCGCCTTCCTTGCCCACCATGTTGGAGGCCGCGGTGGCCACCGAGATGGACTGGGGCGAGATCATCTTGCCGGTGACGCCACCGGAGGAGTTGGCGGCAACCGTCAGGTGCGGATCGACGCCGATCTGCTGGGCGGTGGTCTTCTGCAGCGAACCAAACAGGGCGTTGGAGGAGGTGTCCGAACCGGTCAGGAACACGCCCAGCCAGCCGAGGATCGGCGAGAAGAACGGGAACAGCGCACCCGTGGCGGTGAAGGCCAGGCCCATGGAGGAGCTCATGCCCGAGTAGTTCATGATGTAGGCCAGACCCAGGATCATGGCAATGGTGCAGATGGGCCACTTGAGCTGCTTGATGGTGCGGAAAAGGCAGGCAATGCCCTTGCCGAAGCCGTAGCCCGGCATGAAAATGATGGAGAGCAGGCCGGCGAACAGGATGGCCGTACCCGGAGTGGACAGCAGATTGACGTTGAACACGGCCGGGTAGGGCGCGTCCTTGGCCACGATGGGAGCGGTTTTGACGACCAGATTATGCAGGCCCGGCCACTCGAACTTCATGATGAAGATCTTGTCCAGGATGGCCTTGAAGGAATCGATGCCCCAGAAAAAGACCATGATGGCCAGGATGATGTAGGGCAGCCAGGCGCGGAAGATCTCGCCACCGGAGAACTGGGCCTCGACGGTGCGCTGGGCGGCCGGAGCTTCATCCGGGAAGTGCCAGGTCTGCTTGGGCTTCCAGACTTTGAGGAACAGCCCCAGACCGAGGATGGTCACAATGGCGGAAATGATGTCGGGCAGGTAGGGGCCGACGTAGTTGGAGACCAGGAACTGGGAACCGGCGAAGCACACGCCGGCGATGATGACGGCGGGCAGCACTTCCATGGTGCGCTTGAAACCGCACATGGTGACGGACAGCCACAGCGGCACGATGATGGACAGGAAGGGCAGCTGGCGGCCGCAGATGGCGCTGATTTTCATCATGTCGAGGTCGGTGACCTTGGCCGCGACCACGATGGGGATGCCGATGGCGCCGAAGGCGACCGGGGCGGTGTTGGCGATGAGGCAGATGCCGGCGGCGTACAGCGGGTTAAACCCAAGGCCCACCAGCATGGCGGCGGTGATGGCCACCGGGGTGCCGAAACCGGCGGTGCCTTCGATAAACGAACCGAAGGCAAAGGCGATGAAGATGGCCTGGAGCCGGCGGTCATCGGTGATCTGGGCCAGGGAGTTCTTGATGATGTTGAATTCCCCGGACTCGACGGTCATGTTGTACACCCAGATGGCGGTGACGACGATCCAGACGATGGGGAACAGGCCGAAAGCGGCGCCGTAAATGGTGGCGTCAATGGCCAAGCCGACCGGCATGCCCCAGGCCGCGATGGCCAGGATGACGGCGGTGAGCGTGGCGGCAAAGGCCGCTTTGTGGCCGGCCATGCGTTTGACCGCCAGCATGTAGAACAGCATGTACAGGGGAATGCCCGCCACGAGTGCGGAAAGCCCGTAGCTTCCGAGCGGTTGGTACTGTTGGACCCACGACATGTTCTCTCGCTCCTTTGGTTGGAAAGTTGACCAGCCGCTCCCGATCCCGTCGCCGCGAAGGGCCGGGGTGCGAGCCAAACCGCTATTGGACAGGCCCTCCCGAACCCGGACACGAGAGTCCGGGAGGGCCGTGTCGGCTTACAGGCCGAGGTTTTTTTCAGCATCGCCATGTTGACGGACTGCTGCACGATCTTGGTGCCGTGCTCGATGCGCGAACGGTCGCGCAGCTTTTCCCGGGTCAGCATGAGTTCCATCTTCTTGGCCACGGAGAAGGTGTCGTCGCGCACCACGATGACGGGCACGCCCTTGTCCTCGGCCTTGGCCAGGATCATGTCGTTGGGGTAGAGATTGCCGGTGAGGATCAGCGCCGAGCAGTTGCCTTCCAGGGCCACGAGCTGCAGGTCGGCGCGGTCGCCGCCGCACAGGATGGCCACGTCCTTCTGGCGTTTGAAGAAGGTGACGAAGTTCTCCACCTGCATGGTGCCGATGAGGAAGTTGACCACCAGCTTGTCGCTTTTCGGGGGAGCGGTGACCAGGCGGCCGCCCAGGCCCACGGCCAGATCGGAGGCGCGCACGGCGAACATGATGGGATCGTGAGGCACGATGCCGAGCACGTCCACGCCCCGGCGCTTGAGGAAGGGCACGATCAGGGTCTCGGCCTCTTCGCGGAAGTGTTCGGGCACGTCATTTAAGATGACGCCGACGAGGTCGTCGCCCAGGGCTTCCTTGGCGGCGGCAAGATAGTCGTAGTTGTATTCCTGGAGGTAGCGGTCGACCAGGATGACCTTGGTGCCCAGGGCCTGGGACACGGACACGCCGTCCACGCCGCAGTACTTGCCGGAGTAGAGGAAGCTGCCCGAGCCGCCGACCAGCATGAGGTCCTTTTCGGCGGACAGCTTCTTGTAGCTGTCCACGATGCCCGGCAGCAGGTTGGCGCAGTCTTCCAGGAAGGCGCGCATCCGGAAGTCGCGGGTGATGACCACCGGGGTCACCAGGGAGGGATTCTCGGACAGGCCCAGGGCCTGCTGCATGAAATAGGCGTCTTCATCGCCGATCTGGTTGCCGATCTTATGGGGAACCGCGCCGATGGGCTTCATGTAGCCCACGCGCTGGCCTTCGCGCTGGAAGTGCTGCCCCAGGGCCAGGGTGACGAGGTTTTTGCCCGAGTATCCCTGGGTAGACCCGATGTAGAGACCGATCATAGGTATGTTCCTCCTGGGTTCGTTTTAGGCGGAAAGGGTGATGCGCACGTCGGCCACCACGGCCTTCTCGGCATTGACCAGCACCGGATTGAATTCGGCTTCGACGATTTCCGGGAAATCCAGGGCCAGCTCGGACATGGTGATGAGGATGTCCTCGATGGCCTGGAAGTTGACGGGCTGTTCGCCGCGCACGCCCTTAAGGAGCATGTAGGACTTGATCTCCCGGATGATGCCCTTGGCGTCGTCGCGGCCCAAGGGAGCCAGGCGGAAGGCGATGTCCTTGAGGATTTCCACGTAGATGCCGCCCAGGCCGAACATCAAAAGCGGCCCGAACTGGTCGTCGCGCTTGAACCCGATGATGATTTCCTTGCAGCCCTTGGGGGCCATCTCCTGGACCAGACAGCCGGCGATGTAGGCTTCGGGCCGCATGCGCTGGGCCCGGGCCGTGATGTCAAAGAAGGCGTTGCGCACGGCTTCGGCATCGGCCAGGTTCACCTTGACCCCGCCCACGTCTGACTTGTGCGAGATCTGGGGCGAGGCGATCTTGAGGACCACGGGGTAACCGATCTTGTCGGCGGCGGCAACGGCTTCGTCCGAGGAGCGGGCCAGTCCGGTGTTGGGGGTGGGCAGGTTGTAGGCGCGAAGCACTTCCTGGGCCTGGAATTCCACCACTTCGGTGGCGCCCTTGGACCGGGCCTCGTTGATGACCAGCCGCGCTTTTTGGCGGTTGCGCCGGACTTCGGGGTACTCCTGGGCCGGGGTCTGCCGCCACAGGTAGTAGTTGTACATGGTCTCGATGCTCTTGATCAGCGGCTCGGGGTAGATGGAGCAGGGGATGCCGGCGTCGGTGAGCATCTTCTGGCCGGGGCGGGTGCGCTGGCCGCCCATGTAGTTGACGAAGATGGGTTTCTTGGTCTTCTTCGAAACCTCGATGATGGCTTCGGCCGTCTCGATGATCTCGGCCGAGGCCGTGGGGGTCAAGAGCACCAGGATGGAGTGGACCTGGGGATCGTCGATGACCACTTCCAGGGTCTTGCGGTAGCGCTCGGCCGGGGCGTCGCCGATGAGGTCGACGGGGTTGTAGAGCGACGCGTAGGGCGGCAGGAATTCCTTCATGCGTTCGATGGTGGAATTTGACAGCCGGGCCATGTTGAGGCTGGACTTTTCCGTGGCGTCGGCGGCCAGGATGCCGGGGCCGCCGGAGTTGGTGACGATGCACAGGCCCGGCCCCTCGGGCAGGGGCTGGGTGGAGAAGGCCTGGGCCAGGTCGAACAGCGTGGCCATGTCATTGGCCCGGATGACGCCGGTCTTGCGGAAGGCGGCGGTGTAGGCCTGGTCCGAACCGGCGATGGCGCCGGTGTGGGAGGAGGCGGCCTTGGCGCCGGCGGTGGTGGTACCGGACTTGATCATGATGACCGGCTTTTCCTGGGTGACCTTGGCGGCCTGCTCAATGAAGTCCGCGCCGTGCTCGACGTTCTCGATGTACCCGAGAATGACCGAGGTGTTGGGGTCGGTGCGCAGGTACTCCAGCATGTTGCCTTCGTTGATGACGGCTTTGTTGCCAAGGGACACGAACTTGGAGAACCCGACGTTTTCGCCCAGCGCCCAGTCGAGAATGGCGGTGCACAGCGCCCCGGACTGGGAGAAAAACGCGATGGAGCCTTTTTCGGGGTAGCCGGCGGCGAACGAGGCGTTATTATTGTCGTGGGTGCTGATAAGCCCCAGGCAGTTGGGGCCGACCATGGCGATCTCATGCTCGGTGCATAGTTCGATCAGGCGCTGCTCCAGGGCATAGCCTTCCTTGCCCACTTCCTTGAAGCCTGCGGTGATGATGACGGCCGAGCGCACCTTGCGCTTGGCCAGGGCTTCCATGGAGGGCACGACGGCGGCCACGGGCACGACGATGACGGCCATGTCCAGGCCTTCGGGCAGGTCCTCGATCTTTTTGGTGACCGGCAGGCCGAGGATCTCGTCGGCCTTGGGGTTCACGGGGATCAGCGTGCCCTTGTACCCGGCCTCCAGCATGTTGGCCACGACCGTGTGGCCGACCTTGCCCGGGGCGGCGGAGGCCCCGATGACGGCTACGGTTTTGGGCGCGAACAGCGCGTGGATGTTGTCTTTCAAACTCATTCGGCTACCTCGCTCGCCAAGTTGGTTGTGTGCCGGATCAGCGGCCGGCCAGGGTCTCCGCGTAGATTTCCACCGGATGCCTGATGGCCAGCGTATCGCCGGCCTGTGACAACATGTCGCCTATCTGGAGCATGCAGGCCGGGCAGCTCGTGGCCGCCACCGTCGCGCCCGTGGCCACGATGTTGTCCCGCTTGCGCTTGCCGATACGTTTGGACAGGTCGTAATGCTGCAGCGTGAAGCTGCCGCCGGAACCGCAGCAGGAATCCGCGCCGTCCATTTCCTGGAGTTTGTAACGCGGATTGCAGCCGATCAGCGCCCGGGGTTCGGCGGAGACGCCCAGGGACTTTTTGAGGTGGCAGGGATCGTGGTAGGTCACGGTCACCGGCTCGCCGGAAACGGCGACGTCGGCCGGCGTAACGCCCACGTCCTGGATGAGGAAGGCGCTGATGTCCTTGACCTTGGCCGACAGTTCCTTGACCTGGTAGCGGGTCGTGGCCGGCAGATCCTCGGCCATCAGGGGCCAGATTTTCTTGATGGTGGAGGTGCAGGTGGCGCAGGGCGTCACCAGCACGTCGAAGTCGGATTCGGCGAAGACCTTCATGTTGAGGGCCACGAGCTTTTCGAAGGTCTCGCGGTCGCCCGAGGACAGGGCCGGGATGCCGCAGCAGGCCTGGGCATGGGGCATGAAGACGCCGACGCCGTGGTGGTCGCAGACCTTAAGGACCGCTTCGCCGATGCGCGGGAACATCTTGTCCACCACGCAGCCGTAGAAAAACGCGATCTTCAGGCCCGAGTGGCCGCGCGGGGTGTCGCGCTGCGTGGCGACGTCATGCAACGGCTTGTCGGCCAGGGGCGCGAAGTGGCGGCCGCCGATGAGGTCGGAGAAGACCCGGGCGCAGGACGAACCCAGCATGTCGTTGACCGGCTTGGTGAAAAGCCCCTGGAACTTGGAGGCCACGCCAAGCACGGTGTCGAAGAGCTTGGGGTTTTGCAAAAGGCCCCGGAAAATGGCTCGTTTGACCGGGGGGAGGCCGTAGTAGCCGGTCAAAAAGGCCCGGGCCTTGAGGAAGATGTCCAGGGCCTTGACGCCGCTTGGACAGTTGGCCTGGCAGGAGCCGCAGAGCAAGCAAGCGTCCAGGCGTTCCTTGACCCCGGCCGGGTCCTTGATGACCTCGTCGGCCAGGCATTCAAGCAGGGCGATCTTGCCCCGGGCCACATGTCCCTCCAGGCCAGTCTCGGCGTAGATGGGACACACGGCCTGGCACATGCCGCAGCGCATGCAGGCCACGAGCTGGTCATCGATCTGTTTGAGCAGCCCAACGAGCTGTCGCATCTCGCTCATGTTAGGCCCCCGTGATCTTGCCCGGATTGAGGATGTTCTTGGGATCCATGGCGGCCTTTAAGCGCTTGGCGTACATGATGGAACCCTGGCCCACTTCCTTGACCATGTACTTGGACTTGGCCATGCCGATGCCGTGCTCGCCGGACAGCGTGCCGCCCAGGGACAGGGCCACGTCGAAGATCTCGTCGATGGCCGCTTCCACCCGGGTGAATTCGGCGTGGTCGCGCTTGTCGGTGAGGATGGTGGGATGCAGGTTGCCGTCGCCGGCGTGGCCGAAGGTGCCGATGGTCAGCTTGTACTTCTCGGCGATCTTCTCCAGCGCCCCGACCATGGCCGGGATCTTGGAGCGCGGCACGGTGGCGTCCTCGAGCACCGTGGTCGGGCGCACCCGGGCCAGGGCCGACAGGGCGGCGCGGCGGGCTTCCCAGACCTTGTTGCGTTCGACGGCATCCTTGGCCACCTGGATGCGGGTGGCGCCGATGCGCTTGCAGATGGCCTCGACTTCGGCGGCTTCGTCCTCGACCTGGGCCGGATGGCCGTCCACTTCGATGAGCAGCAGGGCCTTGGCGTCGGTGGGCAGCCCGGCGTGGGCGAAGTCCTCGACGGTCTTGATGGTGAAGTCGTCCATGTACTCAAGGGTCGCCGGGACGATCTTGGCGGCGATGATGGCGGCCACGGTCTCCGAGGCTTTGCCCAGGTCGTCGAAGATGGCCATCATGGCCTTGCTGGCCTTGGGCGGCGGCACGAGCTTCAAGATGATCTCGTTGAAAACGCCCAGGGTGCCTTCGGAGCCGACCATGAGGCCGTGGAGGTTCATGCCGGTGACGCACTTGACGGTGCGCGACCCGGTTTTGACCAGCTCGCCGTCCACGTCATAGAAGCTCATGCCCATGACGTAGTCCTTGGTGACGCCGTACTTGAGGCCGCGCAGCCCGCCGGCGTTCTCGGCCACGTTGCCGCCCATGGTGGACACGGCCTGGCTGCCCGGATCGGGCGGGTAAAAAAGGCCCCGCTTGGCCACCTCGGCGGCGAACTTGGCCGTGACCACGCCGGTCTGGACCACGGCGTACATGTCGGCTTCGTTGATCTCGATGATCTTGTTGAGCGCACCGGTCAGCACCACCACCCCGCCTTCGGAGGGGATGGTGCCGCCGCTTAAATTCGTTCCCGAGCCGCGCACGGTCAGCGGCAGCCCGAGCTCATTGCAGGTTTTAACCACCCGTCCCAGAGCCTCGGGCGTCTCCGGACGCACGGCCAGGGCCGGGAGCTGGGGGGGAAGGACCGCCGCGTCGTAGGCGTAATTGTGGCGGTCCACCTCGCTGGCCAGGACGTTGCCCGTGCCGACGATTTCCTCGAACTTCTGGGACAGGTGGTTGCTCATCGTTTTTCTCGCTTGGCTACGTTATTTGCCGGAACGGCCTTCGTCGCACGGGTCACCGTTGCCGGGACGGGCGTGTTCGGCGGTGGAAGCGGCGGCGCAAAAGGCCGGGTCATCGCCATGGGCAGCCTCGCCGGCAGCGGCCGGCGCGTCGAAGACCGGCATCTCGGCCAGGTATTGCAGCTGCTTGAAGCGCTCCATGTAGGATTGCTCCATGGAGGCGCGGTATTTCTTGGACAGTTCGGGATGCATCTTTTCCAGGGCGGCGTAGCGGACTTCGCCGGCCAAAAAGCCCTGGAAGTCGCCGGCCGGGGCCTTGGAGTCGATGGTCAGCGGGTTCTTGCCCTCGGCCTTGGCGTCGGGGTTGTAGCGGAACAGCGGCCAATAGCCGGTTTCCACGGCCAGCTTGGCTTCTTCCATGGACTTGCCCATGCCCTTTCTAATGCCCTGGTTGATGCAGGGAGCGTAGGCGATGACGATGGACGGTCCCTTGTGGGCTTCGGCTTCGAGGAAGGCCTTGAGCGTCTGGTTCTTGTCCGCGCCCATGGCCACCGAGGCCACGTAGACGTAGCCGTAGGTCATGGCCATGCGGGCCAAGTCCTTTTTGCCGGTCATCTTGCCGGCCGAGGCGAACTTGGCGATGGCGCCCAGCGGGGTGGCCTTGGAGGCCTGGCCGCCGGTGTTGGAGTACACTTCGGTGTCCATGACCAGGATGTTGATGTCCTCGCCCGAGGCGATGACGTGGTCGAGGCCGCCGAAGCCGATGTCGTAGGCCCAACCGTCGCCGCCAAAGATCCACACGGACTTCTTGGTGAAGAGGTCGGCGTCGGCCAGGATGGACGCCTGGACCGGGTCGGCGGCGGAGAGCAGGGACTTCATCTGGTCGCCGTACTGGCGGGAGGCGGCGGCGTCGTCCTTGCCGGCCAGCCAGCCGGCCAGGGCGGCGCGCAGCGCGTCGGAGAGGCTGCCTTCCAGGGCGGCGGCCACCTTGTCGGCCAGCTTGTGACGACGCTGGACCAGGGCCATGTTGTAGCCGAAGCCGAACTCGGCGGCGTCCTCGAACAGGGAGTTGTTCCAGGCCGGGCCGTGGCCGTCGGCGTTGACGGCGTAGGGAGCGGTGGGAGCCGAGCCGCCCCAAATGGAGGAGCAACCCGTGGCGTTGGCCACCATCATGCGCTCGCCGTAAAGCTGGGTGAGGAGCTTGACGTAGGGGGTCTCGCCGCAACCGGCGCAAGCGCCCGAGAACTCCAGCAGCGGCTGGTAGAACTGGCTGCCCTTGAGGTTTTCGCGCTTGACCAGGGAACCCTTGTTCTTGAGCTTCATGGCGAAGCCGTGGTTGGGGACCTGCTCGGCGGCTTCGGTCTCCAGCGGCTTCATGACGAGCGCCTTCTGCTTGGCCGGGCAGACGTCGGCGCAGGAGCCGCAGCCCATGCAGTCCATGGGGAAGACCTGCATGCGGTAGGCCAGGCCCTTGAGCTCCTTGCCGGTGGCCGGCAGGGTGTCGAAGGACGCCGGCGCGCCGGCCATTTCGGCCTCATCGGCCAGGAAGGGCCGGATGGTGGCGTGGGGGCAGACGTAGGAGCACTGGTTGCACTGGATGCAGTTTTCCTTGATCCAGTGAGGGATGTTTATCGCCACACCGCGCTTTTCATACTGGGCGGTGGCCGTCGGGAAGGAGCCGTTTTCGGCAAAAGCCGAAACCGGCACCTCGTCGCCCTTCTGGGCCAGGATGGGGCGGATGACCTTGTTGAAGTACTCGGGTTCGTCGATGGCGGCGGCCGGGGCGTCGGCGACGCTGGCCCAGGCGGCCGGGACGGCGATCTCGACCAGACCTTCCATGGCCATGTCCACGGCGTCGATGTTCATCTTGACGATTTTTTCGCCCTTGTTGCCGTAGGTCTTCTTGATGGAGTCCTTCAGCAGGCTGATGGCTTCCTCGATGGGCAGCACGCCGGCCAGCTTGAAAAACGCCGTCTGCATGATCATGTTGATGCGCGCGCCCAGGCCGACTTTGGCGCCGATAGCCACGGCGTCGATGTTGTAGACCTTGATCTTCTTGGCCGCGATGGTGCGCAGCATATGGCCGGGAAGGTTTTTCTCCAACTCCTCGGCGGTGTTCCAGGAGGAGTTCAGCACGAAGGTGCCGCCGTCCTTGATGCCTTCCAGAATCTCGTAGGTGTTGACGTAGCTGGGCTTGTGGCAGGCGATGTAGTCGGCCGCGTCGACCAGGTAGGTGGACTGGATGGGCTTTTTGCCAAAGCGCAGGTGCGACACGGTGATGCCGCCGGACTTCTTGGAGTCGTAGGCAAAGTAGCCCTGGGCGTAGAGGTCGGTGTTGTCGCCGATGATCTTGATGGCCGACTTGTTGGCGCCGACGGTGCCGTCGGAGCCAAAGCCCCAGAACTTGCACTGCACGGTGCCTTCGGGGACCGTGGGCAGCACGCCGGCCGAGGGCAGGGACAGGCCGGACACGTCGTCGGTGATGCCGACCACGAAGTGGCGCTTGGGCGCGGCGGCGGCCATGTTGTCGTAGATGGCCTGGACCATGCCGGGGCGGAATTCCTTGGACCCCAGGCCATAGCGGCCGGTCATGAGCTTGGGGATGGAGCCGCCGCGTTCGACGTAGGCCGAGCAGATGTCTTCGTAGAGCGGCTCGCCGAGGCTGCCGGGCTCCTTGCAGCGGTCAAGGACGGTGACGACCTTGGCCGAGGCCGGCATGACCTTGAACAGATAGTCCGGGGCAAAGGGCCTAAACAGGCGGACCTTGACCAGGCCGACCTTTTCGCCCTTGGCGGTCAGGTAGTTGACCACTTCCTCGATGGTCTCGCAGCCCGAACCCATGGCCACGATGACGCGCTCGGCGTCGGGGGCGCCCACGTAGTCGAAGAGCTTGTAAGGGCGGCCGGTGACGGCGGCGACCTTTTCCATCTGGGCGGCCACGATGCCGGGCAGCACCTGATAGTAGGGGTTGGAGCGCTCGCGGCCCTGGAAGAATATGTCCGGGTTCTGGGCCGTGCCGCGCAGGTCCGGGTGCTCGGGGTTCATGGCCCGGGCGCGGAAGGCGGCGATTTTGTCGTGGGGAACCAGGGCCTTGATGTCCTCGTAGTCGATGACTTCGATCTTCTGGATCTCGTGGGAGGTGCGGAAGCCGTCGAAGAAGTGGACAAAGGGGACGCTCGATTCGATGGCCGAGAGGTGCGACACCAGGGCCAGGTCCATGCACTCCTGGACCGAGGCCGAGGCCAGCATGGCGAAACCGGTGGAGCGGGCGCTCATGACGTCGGAGTGGTCGCCGAAAATCGACAGGGCGTGGGTGGCGATGGCCCGGGCCGACACGTGGAAGACGCCGGGAAGCAGTTCGCCGGCGATCTTGAACATGTTGGGGATCATGAGCAGCAGGCCCTGGGAGGCGGTGAAGGTGGTGGTCAACGCGCCCGCGGCCAGGGAGCCGTGGACCGCGCCGGCGGCGCCGGCCTCGGACTGCATTTCGCGGATGGTGACGGTCTGGCCGAAGATGTTTTTAAGGCCTTTGGCCGCCCACTCGTCCGCGATCTCGCCCATGGTGGACGAGGGGGTGATGGGGTAAATGGCCGCCGTATCACTTAACGCGTAGGCGACGTGCGTGGTGGCGGTATTGCCGTCCATGCTCTTCATCTTCTTGGCCATGCTGCTGTCTCCTTAAAGGTTGTCGTTCGACCGAATGGGAGAAGGCCGGGTCGACCCTGCCGCATTCGCAAGTCGTGTGCCATCACGGCAAAAAGCAAGAATTCCGATGAATTGCCGACAAGATACAACCGCTCCGGGTCCAGGCGGGTCGCCGCATCCGGGAAATCGGATGGGGCTTCAGGGGCTAATAGCCTGAAATGTATGACTTCGTAAAGCGTTGCTCCAAAGGCGGTCAGTCTGGTTTTTCAGACACGATGTTTGAGTCTGGTTTTTCAGACTCAACGCCTCAGGCCGCGCCGCGCCGGGACAGGGGAGTTCAACCCCTTCCGTGCCACAGACAAGGGTTTTTGGCACGTAAAAAGGGCTGAAAATGACTTTGTTCCAAAAGTCCCAAGGAGGCGAGAAACTCTATTCAGACTTGTGTAGTCTGGAAAAGGGGACTCGGCTGCGCCACGGCGAACAATGGCAAGACGTTACGCCCAGGCGACGGCAGACCGCCGGATGAACCGGACGTCCGGGCGCGAGCCGGGCGTTTGGCAGGGGACGGCAAGAAATCGGATGACGGAATTCTGAAAACCGATTTTTGAGCAAAATTGTGCCCGATTTCTCAAGCTACTCCCCGGCCGCGTCCTGGTCGGGGACGGCCAGGACGTTTTTTTTGAGCAAGGCATAGAAGTGGGACCGCGACAGGCCGGATATTTCCACCATGGCGGCCACGTCGCGGCCGTGTTCGGCCAGCAGGCCTTCCAGATAGCGCCGCTCCATGGCTTCCTTGTATTCCTTGAGGGTGCGCCGGCCCACGGGCTCCACCGGCCGGCCAAACCCCGAGGCCAGGGGCGACACGGGCCTGTTGCAGGATTGCATCCCGCGCTCCAGGGTGGACTTGGTCACCTTGATGCGCACGTCCTGGGGCAGGTGCATGGAGTAGAGGGTTTTTTCCCGGCCCGAGGCCAAAAAGGCCCGCTCCACGACGTTTCGCAACTCGCGCACGTTGCCCGGCCAGTCGTAGGCTTCCAGGATGGCCATGAATTCGGCGTCGAAGCCTTTTTGGGGCAGGGCGTATTCGGCGGCCAGGGCGTCGGCGGCGGCCAGGGCCAGGGGTTTGATGTCTTCCACCCGGCAGCGCAGGGGCGGCAGGGCCAGTTCGATGGTCTTTAAGCGAAAGTAGAGGTCGCGTCGAAAGGTCCCGGCCTCGACCATGGCGGCCAGGTCGCGGTTGGTGGCGGCGATGAGGCGGAAATCGCTGCGCAGTTCCTCGATGCCCCCCACCGGCCGGAAGGTCTTTTCGTGGAGCACCCGCAGAAAGGTCTTTTGGAGAGACAGCGGCATCTCGCCCACTTCATCCAGAAACAGCGTCCCCCCGTCGGCCAGGCGCACCAACCCTACCCGGTCGGCGTCGGCTCCGGTGAAAGCGCCTTTCTTGTGGCCAAAAAGCGTGCTCTCGACCAGGGTTTCGGTGAGCGAAGCGCAGTCCACGGTGACGAAGGGCTTCTTGGCCCGGCCGCTGTTGGCGTGGATGAGGCGGGCGAAAAGCTCCTTGCCGGCCCCGGTCTCGCCAGTGACCAAAACGGCGGCGGAGGCGGCGGCGGCCCGGGCCACCTGGTCCAGACAGGGCTGCATGCGAGGGCTGGCGGCGATGCAGCCGGAAAGGCTCAAGGAAACCGGCGCGCCGTGGTCGCCCCGGCGCTCCTCGCGGTATTTGAGCGCCCGCTTGAGGGTCAGCATGATCTGCTTGATGGGCGAGGGCTTGACCAGATAGTCCCACACGCCTTCCTGGATGGCCAGTTCCGCGCCGTCGGGGTCGCCCATGCCGGTGAGGATGATGACTTCCGGCGCGTCGGGCAGGCGCTTGATGGCCGGCAGGGCGGCCAGGCCGTTGCCGTCGGGCAGGCGGACGTCCAGAAAGACCACGTCGAAGCTCTCGCGGGCGAGCAGTTCCATGCCGGCCTCCAGGCCGCCGGCGGCTTCGCTGGTCAGGCGCATCTTGCGCGTGAGGCTTATAATGGTGTCGCGGACCTCGGGATCGTCGTCAATGATGCAAACGGATTTCATGCGGCTATCGTCTGGGGTTTGGCGTCGAGCACCTCGCGGATGGCCGCCGAGATGATCGCCTGGTTGTAGGGCTTGAGCACGACCTTTTTGATGTTGCCGGCCAGTTCCCGGTCCTCGATGTCGCCCATGCGGCCCGAGACGAGGATGACGGGCAGGCGGGGGGCGATCTCGGCCACCTGTTTGGCCAGTTCCAGGCCGTTGGCGTCGGGCATGTCGTAATCGGTGATGACCACGTCGAAGGCGTCGGGAGCCTCGGCCAGGGCGGCCAGGGCCGGGGCCGCCCCGGGTTTGGCCGTGACCTCGTGGCCGAGTTGGGCCAGGACGCGCGGGATGGTCAGGAGCTGGTCCTCGTCATCCTCGACAAAAAGGATGCGGTCGCGGCCTCGGTTGGCGGCCGGACGCGGCGCGGCGGCCGGCGCGTCGCCCTCGTCGAGCAGCGGCAGGAAGATGTCAAAGACGGTGTGTTCGCCCGGGGCGCTCGTTACCCGCACGCCGCCTCGGTGGCTCTTGACGATGCCGCGCACCACGGCCAGCCCCAGGCCCGTGCCTTCGTTTTTCTGCTTGGTGGAGAAAAACGGATCAAAGATCTTGTCCACGATGTCGCCGGCAATGCCCGGGCCGGTGTCGGCCACGGTGATGCGGGCGCAACGTCCGGCCCGCGTTCCCACCTGCCCAGCCTGATCCTCGTCCAGGCTGTCCTCAGTCAGCCTCAGGGCCAGGACACCGCCAGTGGGACGCATGGCCTGGAAGGCGTTGGTGCACAGGTTCATGACGATCTGGTGGAGCTGGGTGGGGTCGGCCCGGCAGGCCACGGGCGCGTCAGGGGTTTCCACCACGATTTTGATGTTGCGCGGCAGCGAGGCCCGGATCAGCCCGGCCGCCTCGTTGACCACGTCGGCCACGTTGATGGGCGCGAACCCGGCCTGGGACGGGCGAGTGAAGGAGAGTATCTGCTTGACCAGCCGGCTGCCGCGCTCGCCGGCCTTGAGCACCCGGCGCAGGTCGTCTTCCATGGGATCGTCCGGGGCCATGTCCATGAGCGCCAGCTCGGTGGAATTGATGATGGAGGTGAGGATGTTGTTGAAGTCGTGGGCGATGCCGCCGGCCAGGGTGCCGATGGCTTCCATCTTTTGCGACTGGAGCAGCTGTCGCTCCAGGCTGACCTTCTGGGTCACGTCCTCGGCCGTGGACAAGACGCCGACCACGGCCCCCTTGTCGTCGTGGAGCGGCACCTTCTTGATTTCCAGCAGCACGTCCAGGCCCCGGACGTTGCGGGCGGCCAGCTCCCCGGCGACGGGGCGGTTGTGGTGCATGACGTCGATGTCCGTGGCCCGCACGGCGTCCACGTCCTCGGGGCGAAGCGGCAAGGCGGCGTCGTCGCGGCCCATGAGGTCGGCCAGGCCGTCAAAGCCGAAGAAATCGATGAAGGCCCGGTTGGCCCCCATGTAGCGCAGGGCCTTGTCCTTCCAGGAAACGAGCTGGGGGATGTTGTCCAGGACCAAGCGCAGCATTTCCTGGGATTCGCGCAGGGCCCGCTCGGCCTCGTGGCGCTTGGTCACGTCCTCCACCACGCCCTCGACAAAGGCCAGATAGCCCTCCGGGTCGGCCACCAGCCGGATGGTCACGTTGGCCGTGACCTGGCGGGCGTCGGGCCGCACGAAACGGGTCTCGAACTGGGCCGTGGCGTCCTCGTCCACGGCCGAGTCAATCAGCGCCGTAAAGCGCTCCCGGCCGCCGAAAAGCACCTCCACCATGTCGCCCCGTCGGCGCAGCAAGGTATCGAGATCGTCGACGCCGAGCATGGACAGCATGGCCGGGTTGACGTCCACGGCCGCGCCGTCGGGGGTCATGCGGAAGATGCCCAGGGCCGAGTTTTCGAAGATGCCGCGGTATTTCTCCTCGGCCAGGCGCAGGCGCTCGGCGGCACGCTTGAGTTCCGAGACGTCGTAGAGCACGCCCACAAGCCCGGCGATCTGTCCCTTGGCGCTTTCGTAGACGGCCCGGTGCAGGATGACCGAGTGGGGCGTGCCGTCGGCGGCTTCGATGTCGGTTTCGGCCATGCGCACGCCGGGTTCGCGCAAAAGCCCGGCGTCTTCGGCGTCAAGGGCGCGCGACAGCGGCGAATCGGCCACTCCGGCGCAGGCGTCCACGGTCCGGGGATCGTCGCCCGCGCCGCAAAGCGCCCGGAAGGCCGGGTTGCAGCCACGGTATTGCCCGGACTCATCCTTATAATAGATAGGAATGGGGATGGTGTTGACCAGGGTTTCCAGGAACGACACCTGATCCTTGATTTTTTCCTCCACCGAGCGGCGGCGCAGGATGTTGGTCACGAGCAGGACCATGACGTAGCACAGGATGAGCAGGCTGATGATGATGGTCCAGAAGACCGCGATGTTGATGTGGTAGAAGGGGTAAGGTTCGTTTATGAGCGTAAAGCCGGTAGGCAGTTTGTCCGTGGTGATGCCCAGGCGCAGCATCTCGCGGAAGTCGAAGATAAACGTGTCGTTGGTTTTTGAGACGATGGGCAGCTCGGCCACGGGCGTGCCGTGCAGGAGCCTGTCGGCCATCTCGGCGGCGATGCGGCCTTCCTCGAAACCGCTGTGCAGCCGCCCGCCGACGATGCCGTGGCCGAGCATGAACTGCCAGGCGCTGTAGATGGGCACGTCGGAATTGGCCCGGATGGCCGAGAGGACCTCGTTGACGGAATAGACGTCCTTCTCGGTGTCCTTGTAAAAAGGGATGAGAAAGATCATGGCCTCGTCGGACAGATCGCGGACCCGGCCGAGGATGCCGGTCAGCGTCAGGTTGTCCTCGTATTCGAAGGTGAGCCGGCCGGCGAAGTCCGGCTCCACGGCCCGCAGCTGGTTGCCGATGGCCACGCCCGTCACCGAGGTGTCGCCGAAGATGACGAGCTTGTCGCGGCCGGGATGAAAGCGCAGGGCCAGTTCCAGGGTGGTCTTGATGTCCGGGTTTTCCAGGACGCCGGTGAAGTTGGGGTGGCCGTCGAGCCAGGCGGGCTTGAAGTCGTTGACGCCGCAAAAGACCACCGGCGTGCCGGGAAACAGTTCGTCGTGGTATTCCCGCAGGAAGTCGAAGGCGTAGTTGTCCGAGGCCAGGATGACCTCAAAGCGGGTGTTGCGGTACTTGAGCTTGTAGAAATCGTGGAGCATGGCCCGCAGCACGGGGTCGGCGTACTTTTTCGAGTCCATGTACTCGATTTGCAGGTCCACGTTGAAGTCCGAGGCGGCGAAGGCTTCGCGCACGCCGGCCAGGATCTCGTCGGACCACTGGTAGCCGTTTTGGTAGGCATTAAAAAACAGGACGTTCTTGCGGATCTTCTCAGCCCGGGCAGGGCTGGCCAGAACCAGCAGGAGCAGGGCGAGGCAACAAAGAAGCCTTCGGGCCATGGGGACTCGCGAGGGAAAAAGTGTCGGGCCGCGCGGCCCGGGGAATGTCGTTTCCGAAGTTTGTCATGGCCGGCCCGGAAGTCAAGGCCTTGGCCCGGCTCCCCTTGGCGGCGACGGATTGGGTGCGGATTGCGGCCTTCGGCCCAGGCCGCCGCTGTGGCTACAGCGGGAAAGGATGTCGCCACGCGTGTCGCCACGCAAGAGTTGCTTCCAGGGAGCCTAAAAGTTATACTTTTTGGCCGCGCCGTCCGGCGCGCCCGGTTTGCCAACCCCCTTTCGCACAGAAGGACCACGCCCCATGGGTTTTTTTTCCAAGCTCAAGAAATTCTGGACGGCGGACAACGCCCCGGAAGCCACGGTTCAACCCGCCGCCGAAGCTCCGGCCGAGGCTTCTGCTCCGGTTGACGAAGTCGCGCCTGTCGCCGCCGATGCGGCAGCATCGTCTCCGGCTGCCGAGCCGTCAGCCCAGGTTGCCGCTCAACCCGCGACCGATCTTGCACCACTCGCCGCGCCGGAACCGGCCGACAGCACGTCCCAGCACGAACCGGCCTCCGGCCGGGAACCCGTTGCCGCGCCCCAGACAGCGGCCCCGATGCCGCATCACGATGTAGTCGATGCAGAGCCTTCGTCTGAAGACCGGCCGGCCCCCCAGGCCGAAGCAACGCCGGCCATCCAGCCTGACGTTCCTGCATCCGAGGCCGAACCGCTGGCCGGGACGGCCTCGACGCCGCAGCCGGAACCCACGTCCGAACCGGCTCCCGAGCCTGAATCGAAGCCGGCTCCCGCCCCCGAGGCGCAGGCCATCGCCGCCGTGGCCGAACCCGTTGTCTCCACGCTCAAGCCCCAGCCTGTCGCCGCGCCCGAACCGACTTCCGTCGCCCCGGCTCCGGCCGCCCCCGCCGCAGCCGAGGACGCGCCGTGGCGCAACGCCCTGGTCCTGGCCCTGCGCCAGGCCGAACCCAAGCTGTCCGTCTGGCTCGACGTGCTGCTGGCCGACGTGGACGTGGCCGGGCCGGTCCTGTGGGAACGTCTGCGCTTCCTGTTCGAAAGTCTGGAAGCGCCGAGCGCCGAGGCCGACGCCTTTGTCGCCAAGTTCGCCGACTGGGTGGCGGTCATGGAGTACGACGAGGTGGAGCTGTTCCGCTCCGAACTCCAGTACCGCCTGGCCCTGGCCCTGGACCTCGAAGACGAGGAAGACGAGCGCAACCGGCTTTTCCTCAAGCTCTCCGAAGGGCTGGCCAAGACCAAGGAACAGATCGTCAAGCGTATCGACGGCCTGCTCGGCCGCCATGCCGTCATTGACGAAGCCTTTTGGGAAGAACTCGAGGAAATCCTCATCATGGCCGACGTGGGCTTCGAGCCGGCGGCCAAGCTGCTGGACGCCCTGCGCGACAAGGTCAGAAAGCGCGGCACCACAGATCCGGCCGTGTTCAAGGATATCCTGCGCGAGGAGCTGGCCGAGATTTTCCGCACCCCCAAGACCATCAAGGCCATCAATCCGCCTGAAGTGGTCATGATGATCGGCGTCAACGGCGTGGGCAAGACCACTACCATCGCCAAGCTGGCCCACCGCGACATGATGCGCGGCAAGAAGGTGCTCATCGCCGCCGGCGACACCTTCCGGGCGGCGGCCATCGAGCAGCTGCACATCTGGGCCAAGCGCGTGGGCGCGGACTTTTACAGCAAGGGCGCCAACGCCGACCCGGCGGCTGTGGCCTTCGAGGCCATGGACAAGGCCCTGGCCGAGGGCTACGACGTGGTCTACCTGGACACGGCCGGCCGGCTGCACACCAAGACCAACCTCATGGAAGAGCTGCGCAAGATCCACCGGGTTGTGGGCAAAAAGCATCCGGGCGCGCCCCACCGCTCGGTGCTGGTGCTGGACGCCACCACCGGCCAGAACGCGCTGTCGCAGGTAAAGCTTTTCGGCGAGGCGGCCGGGGTGGACGAGATCATCCTGACCAAGCTCGACGGCACAGCCAAGGGCGGCGTGGTGGTCGGCATTGCGCTGTCGTTCTCGGTGCCCATCACCTACGTGGGCCTTGGCGAGAAAATGGAAGATCTGCGGCCCTTTGACGGCCAGGATTTCGCCCAGGCGCTGCTCGGGGTGGAATAGCGGCGCAGCCCGCATTTCCCCACGGACAAGGGCCGCGCGGTCTCGGCTTATGCCGAACAACCACGCGGCCCTTATTCCCGCTCCCAGCCCCCTTTTAACCATTCGGGGGGTCTGGGGGCCTCAGGCCCCCAGCCGCCGGAGGCCTCTTCCCTCTTCTCTGCTCTCTTGTCCTACCCAATCCACCCTTCGATTTCCTGGCGCGTGGGCATCTTCCCCGCCGCCTTGACCGCGCCGTCGATGACCAGGCCCGGCGTCACGAAGACGCCCAGCATGGCGATCTGCTGCAGATCGGTCACTTTTTCCACGGTCGCGTCGCAGCCCTTGGCCGCCACCACGTCCTTGACCAGCTTTTCCAGCTCATTGCACTTGGAACACCCTGTGCCGAGCACCTGAATCAACATGGATTGGCTCCTTGTCGGCGGCTATTTCTGGCAGCCGCAGTCGATTTTTCCGGCCACGATGTCGGCTACGTCGCCCAGCACGTCATGGGTCCAGCAGTCGTCGGCGCCGGCCGCCTCGCGCATGACCAGGGCCAGGATGTAGGCCAGCTCCTGCAGGCTGGCTCCGGCGTCCAGCGCCCCCTTGAAGTGCTTGAGCACGCAGGGCTTGGACCGGGCCTTGACCGACACCGCGAAGCAGATGAACTGGTAGGTCTTCTCGTCGATGAGCCGCTTCTCGGCATACAGCGCGTCCATCTCGTCGAGTTTCGCCGCAAACTCCGGGAACAGTTGGGCCAGGAAACGCATACAAGTCTCCTACAGGATCAGGTTGAAGACATAGCCTACAATGAGGATGCCACAGCCGACAATGCCGGCAAACGCCAGCAACAAAGGCGGTTTGAGGACCTTGCGCAAAATCACCATCTCCGGCAGCGACAAGGCGATGACGGCCATCATGAAGGCCAACACCGTGCCCAGGGCCGCGCCCTTGGACAGCAGCGCCTCCACCACCGGCACGATGCCGGCGGCGTTGGAATACATGGGAATGCCGATCAACACCGAGACCGGCACCGACCACCAGTTGGTTTCGCCCATGATGCCGGCCATGAAGCCCTCGGGCACGTAGCCGTGGATGCCGGCCCCGACGCCGATGCCCAGAAGCACCCATTTCCAGGTGCGCCCCAGGATGTCGCGCACGGCCTGGATGGCGTAATCGATGCGCCCGTCAGGGGTAAGGTCGGTGGTGGACGCATCGCCGCCACCGGCCCGGATGGCCAGCACCCAGTCCTCCACGTAGCGCTCCAGATTGAGCCGGCCAAGCACCCAGCCCGAGACCACGGCCACGGCCAGCCCCATGGCCATATAGAGCGCCGCCACCTTCCAGCCAAGCAGGCCGTAGAGCAGCACCACCGCGATCTCGTTGACCATGGGCGCGGACACGAGGAAGGAAAACGTCACGCCAAGGGGCACGCCGGCCGAGACGAAGCCAATAAACAGCGGCACGGCCGAGCAGGAGCAAAAGGGCGTGACGATGCCAAGCAGCGCGGCCATGACGTTTCCGGCGGATTCGCGTTTGCCGGCCAGGATGCGGCGGGTGCGCTCGGGCGTGAAAAACGAGCGGATGATGCCGACGCCAAAGACGACCAGGGTCAGGAGCATGAGCACCTTAGGCGAATCGTAGAGGAAAAACTCGATGGAATCGCCGAGGTGCGACCCGCGTGTAAGGCCCATGACGTCGTAGGTGAGGAATTTCGAGATGCCGAGCAGCTTGCCGTAAAGATAAAACCAGGCGGCCAGGCCGACGCCCCCCAGGACCAGGCGGCGCGGCGAGGGCCACACCCGGCCCGTGGCCGCCACTTGTTCCGGATCGGTCCCGGCGCAGGCGCAGGCAACTTGTACAGCTTTTTCATCGTGTTGCATGGTTGAAACTCCCGGCCGGAGGCGGCCATGATTTGCTATTTGGTCAAAAGGCAAAATAGCAACATTGCCAACGGCCGGCAAGTGGGATTTTGCGGCTCTGTTGTAGGAAAATGGGAGAGGGGAAACGAGACGACGACGGGCGGTGGGAAGCGGACGAGGCGTCGCCGCAACGTCGGCGGGCTTGGCCTGCGACTCGCCACAATAGATGATTTTCTTGGCTTTCCAGTGCGCTAGCGGGATCCTTGCCCGAATTCCGCGGCACCACGGCGAGGAGGGAAAAGAGCAATCGGACGGCAGGGAGCCCGCGCGTCTAGACCGGGCCGGGGAGCGTTCCCCGGCCCGGCATCACCGCCGGCCTAGAGCTTTATCCACTTGCGGCGCAGGGCGTTGTCGAGAATGACGCCGACCACGAAGGCCACGCCCATGTGCCACATGGCAAATCCCGCCACCACGATCATGGTGTAGAATTCGTCGCGCTTGTTGCCGATGTCGCGCACGGTGACGGCCAGTTCGGCCCCGGCCAAAAAGAGGATGACGCCGAGGATGGATGGCGGGAACATCTTGAAGATGACGGCCACGGACTGGCTGAAAAAAAGTGCGATGACGATGACGATGGACCCGAGGATGACCAGCGACCCGCCCGTGCGCGCGCCGAAACGCACGTGACCGGCCATGCCGCCCGCGCCGTGGCACATGGGCACGCCGCCAAACAGCGGCGAAATGATGTTCATGACGCCCTGGCTTATGCACATGGTGCGCTCGGTGACGGGCCGGTCCGGGAACAGCTCGTTGTTCTCGGCGGCGATGGCCACCACGGCGTTGCCCAACGTTAGCGGTATCTGCGGCAGGGTGAACAGCAGCGTGCCGGTGACGATGTCGCTCCAGGTCATCTGGTGCAGGCCGAATTCCGGCAGCCGAAAGCCGATGCTCACCTGGGTCAGCTCCGACCACAGGGCCGGATTGCCGATAAGCGCGGCCACGACGCCGATAAGCAGCAACACGAACATGGCCGGAATTTTCGGATTGGAGAGCAAGATAATGGTGACGGTCAGCCCGATGCCGGCCAGCACCGGCTCGGCCACCATACGGTGGATGCCCTCCACCACAAACGACATGCCAAGGCCGAGCATGATGCCGCGCACCACGGGCTTGGTGGCGAGCTTGGCCACGTAGTCGATGGTGCCGGTGAGGCCAATGATGAGCCAGAACAGTCCGGTGGTCAGGCCGGAACCGAAAAGCGCCGCCGGGCTGATGCCGCCGGCCACGGCGGCCGCGCCGATGGCCTTCATGGGCTGGATGGGAATGGGGGTCTTGTAGAACAGCCCGGCCGCGATCTTCCAGGCGCCGAACATGAAGAGCAGGCCCAGGGGATCGATCCCGAGGATGGTGATATAGGCCACGACAAAGGGAATGAGTGTGCCAATGTCGCCAAACGCGCCGGCCCATTCCATGTGATCGTAGCGGTTGCGGGTTTTTTCGCCGGCCGCCTGGCCGGGGGCCGTTTCCAGAACCTCTTGTGCCTGCGCGCCGTCGTTCATGGTGGTGCCGCCTTGTTGCACGGTGTGGAGGCAAGCCCGCCGGGCCGATCCGGTCCGGGCCGGTATCCTATCTTCTATGACACGGATTTTAGAAAATACGTGTTACCAAGGCAAGATAAAAAAGTCCCACAGGCCTCCTCAGCGACCGGAGTGCTGACGCAAGTCTTTGAGATAAATGATTTGTTCTTCGATTTGTTGCGCAAAGAAATGTTCAACGCAGGACAGGAAACCCGTGACGCAGCCCAGTCGTAGGGAATAATAAACGCTGGTTCCCCGGCGTTCGTCGGCCACGATGCCGGCTTCTTTGAGGATGCTTAAATGCTTGGAGACCGTGGAGACGTCCGAGCCGACAAGATCGCGCAACTCGCACACGCAAAGCGCGCCCCGGCCCAGAGCTTCGACCATGAGCAGGCGGCTGGGATGTCCCAGGGCTTTGAAGACCTTGGCCCGTCGGGCCACATCGGCAGGCGGTTTGGTCATGGGGCTCCTAAAACTCTCGGCTCTCGTCATAGGTACGGACCTGCCGCCAGGATACCGGGGCAGGCGTTGGCCAGAAAACCATAAGGCAGGGACAACGTGGACTGAAAACCACTCAGGGGGTTGGAAATAACCTGCAATGGCGGAAGCGTATAGGAGTCGAACCTACCTGCGACCTCGCGACCGCACACCGGATTTGAAGTCCGGGCGCCACACCGGTGACGAAACGCTTCCACGTGAGCCAGGATCTGTACCACCTTTTAGCCCTGGTTTCAATCCTTGCCCGGGATTGCTCCCGCGTGGCAGCGGCGTCACGACGGTTGTGGTCGGGCCGGGCGTTGTGGCAAAAGAAGGGTTCGCGCCCGCCGGATTTCTTCCGGGCGCTGGAGCAACCCCATGAGCGCAACGATCCCGTCCGAAGTCACCTTGCTTGAACGCCGCCGCATTGAGGCGGCCATGCTGGCCGACGTCTACGCCGTCCTGGTCGAACGTATGGGCCGCGCCGCCGCCCTGGCTGTCATCGAGGACACGGTGGCTCGGGCCGCCAGGGCCGCCGGCCAAGCCTTCGCCGCCCAGGCCCCGGGCGGGCCGAACCTTGCGCATTTCGCCACGGTTTCGGCCATTTGGCAACGCGGCGGGGCGCTTGAGATTGTCAACGAACAGCGCGACCCCGGCCGCGTGTCCTTCGACGTCGCACGCTGCCGCTACGCCGAAAGCTACCGGGAAATGGGCCTGCCCGAGGAATTGGCCGTACGCGTGTCGTGTCTGCGCGACGCCGCCTTTGCCGCCGGCTACAGCCCCTGTCTGACCCTGGATCGCCCGGCCACCATCGCCTCGGGCGCGGAAAAATGTCCTTTCACCTTCACCTGGAATGACGCATGAGCATACGCCGCACCACCGTCAAGGCCGCCCTGGAAAGCCCGTCCCCCTGCCCCGAAATCCGCGTCATGGGTTGGGTGCGCACCCGCCGCGACGCCAAGGGCTTTTCCTTTCTCGAATTAAACGACGGCTCCTGCCTGGGTAATCTGCAGGTCATCATCGACGACACGGCCGAGGGCGCGGATCTGGTCAAAGCGCTTGGCGTCGGCGCGTCGGTGGCCGTCACGGGCGAACTGGTGGCCTCACCGGGCAAGGGCCAGCGCTACGAGGTCCGGGCTGCTTCGGTCTCGCTTCTAGGAGCCGCTGACCCGGAAACCTATCCGCTCCAGAAAAAACGCCATTCCGACGAATTTTTGCGCACCATCGCCCATCTGCGCCCGCGCACCAACAAGTACGGCGCGATGCTGCGCATCCGTGCGGCCCTGGCCCACGGTATCCACGACTATTTCGCCAAGGAAGGCTTCGCCCTGGTCCACACCCCGGTCATCACCGGCTCGGACTGCGAAGGCGCCGGCGAGATGTTTCGGGTGACCACCCTGGGGCCCGAGGCCGCCGCGCTGCCGGTGGCCGAGCGCCTGAGCCAGGATTTTTTCGGCAAGGAAGCCATGCTCACCGTCTCGGGGCAGCTCTCGGCCGAACCCCTGGCCTGCGCCCTGGGCCGGGTCTACACCTTTGGGCCGACCTTTCGGGCCGAGCATTCCGACACCTCGCGCCATGCCGCCGAGTTTTGGATGCTCGAACCGGAGATGGCCTTCGCCGATCTTGAAGACAACATGAACCTGGCCGAATCCCTGGTCACTCATCTGGTGCGGCTGGTGCTGGCCGAATGCGCCGAGGACTTCGGGCTTTTCGCCAAGTTCGTGGACCCGACCCTGCCCGCCACCCTGGAGAATCTGCTGGCTGAGCCCTTTGTGCGCCTGCCGTACGTCGAGGCCGTGGACATTCTCACGTCGTGCAAAAAGGCTTTCCAATATCCGGTGGCCTTCGGGGCCGACCTGCAAAGCGAACACGAGCGCTATCTGGCCGAGGAGCACTTCAAGCGCCCGGTCATCGTGTATGACTATCCCAAGGACATCAAAGCTTTTTACATGCGCCAAAACGACGACGGCAAGACCGTCGGGGCCATGGACGTGCTCGTGCCGGGCATCGGCGAACTGGTTGGCGGCAGCGCCCGCGAGGAACGTCTGGACCGGCTGGAAGCCCGCATCGCGGAATTGGGCCTACCCCTTGAGGCCTATTGGTGGTACCTCGACACCCGGCGCTTCGGCACGGTGCCCCACGCCGGCTTCGGTCTCGGGTTCGAACGGTTGGTCATGCTTGTCACCGGCGTCACCAACATCCGCGACGTCATGGCTTTCCCGCGCACCTGGCGGCATCTGGAGTTCTAGGTCCGCGTTCTTGATCAAAGAAGCGGTGAGGCGCTTTTCACTGGCGGACGATCATGGTTTGTCTGGTTGCGCCAGCCTTTTTAATGGCTCACGGCGGCCGGCCGACGCGTCTCCCGGCAGACGCGGGACGTGATGGCGAGGAGCAAGACGCAAAAGCTTCCCAGTGCGAATGACCTCCCGAACGCAAACCACGGCGGCCCATCTTTCCTTAGGGGAAGGATGGGCCGTTTTATTGAGGCGGCAAGGGATGTTGGCTGCGCTGCGCGAGCTGCTTCACATGCTGCCCCGAGGACTGAACAAGGAGGCGAGCGTAGCGGCGCAGGTCCGTCAGAGAGCATGGCGGGTGTCGGTGGGCTGGCCACGAGGGCAAGATATGCTGGATTGACCGTGTTGCGTTGTTCCGAATTTTTCGTTATGAAAAGAATTTAAGATATTTTGTCATGCAGCTTGCGTCGCGGCGAACTGCGGACGGGGTAGATAGAAATGCTGTCATCGGGAGCGACGAATGGATACGGTCGAGTTTTCCCTTGTCGTGCCCTGCTATAACGAAGAAGATGTATTGCCGCATTTTCAAGCGGAAGTTATTCCGGCTCTTGATGCGGCCTTAGGAGCCGACTGGGAGATCGTTTTTGTAGACGACGGCAGCCTGGATCGTTCACGCCAGCTCATTGTCGGTTTGCATTTGCACGATCCGCGCATAAAAGGCGTGTTTCTCAGCCGTAATTTTGGTCACCAGGCAGCGGTCGATACAGGCCTTAGTCATGCCAAGGGACGTTTCATCGGCGTGATGGATTGCGATCTGCAAGACCCTGTTCAGGTCTTGTTGAACATGTACGCCAAATGCAAATCCGGGGTGGATGTCTGCTACGGCGTGCGGGCCAGACGCGAATCCCCCTGGCTGCTCAAGTTTTTTTACTCGTTTTTTTACTTGATCATGCACAAGGTAGCCACCCACGACTGGCCCCGCGACGCCGGCGACTTCTGCGTTGTCTCACGCAAGGCCCTTGATGCGGTTCTCGCCTTGCCGGAAAACTCCCGGATGTTTCGTGGGCTGCGTTCCTGGGTCGGCTTTAGACAGCTGGGGTTGCCCTACGACCGGCCCAATCGTCGCTCGGGAAAAAGTAAATACAACCTCCGCAAACTCATTGATCTGGCGCTACTCGGCTTCGTCGGCTTCACCGATTTTCCCCTGCGCTTCATTGGCGTTTTTGGTTTTGCCGTGGGCCTGTTTGCCTGCCTGCTCATGTTCTTCGTGGTGCTCAACCGATTTTTTCCCCAGTTTTCCCTGTTCGGCTACTGGGTCGGCGTCAGTCCCGTGGCGACGACAATTCTGGTTATCTTCTTGTTTTTTATGAGTATTATTTTCGTTTTCCTGGGCGTCATCGGCGAATACATCCGAGTGCTGCTACAGGAGGTAAAGGGTCGTCCCTTTGCCGTTGTCGATACGACGGTGGGCGATGTCGCCAGGCCGGAAGCGCCGGTCAGAATCAAGCGAAGGGAGTAAGCGGCCGCAATGCGAAACATTGTCCATCTGTCCGAGGCGTTGCCCGTCAATATGACCGATTATTGGCATGACATCGCCAGCCTGGAGCATTTCTGGGTACGTCGTCGCCTGGAGGTCTTTCGCGCCCTGGCCGGCCAAACGGCCCGGGACATGGGACCGGCGGCCGACATCGGCTGCGGCCGTGGGCTTTTGCAAAGCCAGTTGGAACGGGAATACGGTCTGGCCGTGGACGGCTTTGATCTCGACGAAAACGCCTTGGCCCACAACCTGAGCACGTCAAGCGGCCTATACGTCTACAATATCCACGACCGTTTGCCCGAGCTGGCGGGGAAGTACAAAACGATCTTCCTGTTTGACGTGCTGGAGCATGTTGCGGATGAACTGGGCTTTTTAGAGTCCGCCTTGCATCATCTGCGGCCCGGCGGCCTGCTCTACGTCAACCTGCCGGCTTACCAGCATCTCTTTTCCGCCTACGACACCATGGCCGGCCATTTGCGGCGCTATACCCTGGCCCAGGCCGAGGATCTTGGCCGCAGGGCCGGCCTGCGGCTGGTCAGGTCAACCTATTGGGGCGCGCCGTATTATCCGCTGCTGGTCGTGCGCAAGTTTCTGCTGCGGCTCAAAAAAACGGAAAGCGACATTGTCGCCACGGGGTTTGACGCCAAAAGCGATAGGCTCAACACGGCCCTTGGCTACCTCGGTCGGCTGGAGCCGCTGCCCCAACGCCTGTTTGGCACCTCCGTCATGCTGGCCTGGCAAAAGACGCGGTAACGTCTCCCTGGCCGGTTGGATTGCGCCGCCCAGGAGTGGCCGGTTTGGCGACGCAAAGACCGCCGTGTCGTGGCGGCGGGTGGTGATGAGACTTGGCTGCGTGTTTTCGCCGCGAGCCCGGACCTCTTGCGCCGCTTGAACGTCGTGGCGCCCGACAACGTGCAACTCGTGTGTCTTCGGCCGGCGCCCCGACCTTTTCCGCAACCTGCCCAGTGGCTGCCCGGACCCGTGGGGCGTCGGTCCGTGCCCGCTTCTCGGCGTTATAACGCCGGGTCGCAGACCGTTTCCAGACACTGCGCGGCCATGGGCAGGCGCACATGAAAGGCGCTGCCTTCGCCGAGGCGCGACTCGGCCCAGATGCGGCCGCCGTAATGGCGCACGATCTGGCGGCAGATGGCCAGACCCAGGCCTGTGCCTTTGATGGTCGGGCTGACGATGGTGTCACCGCGCCCCACCTGATGGAACCGGTCGAAAATGGATTCGAGCTGATCGGCCGGAATGCCCACGCCCTGGTCGCGCACAGTCATGAGTACAGCCTCGGCTTCGGCCCGCACCTCCAGGACGACCTCGCCCCGTTCGGTGAATTTGACGGCGTTTTGCAACAGGTTGGCGATGACCTGCACGAGTTGGTCAGGGTCCATGAGGAGCGGCGGGGCCGAGGTGTGGGCGAGGAAACGGAAGCGGATTTCCGGGCGCTGGGCCAGCAGCCCTTCAATGGACTGCACGGCCTGGTGCAGCACCGCCACAGGATCGATGCACTGATCGCGCCACTGCATATTGCCGGATTCGATGCGGTTGAGGTCAAGGACGTCGTTAATCAGGCGCGTGAGGCGTTCGGCCTCGCCGTAGACCACGCCGAGATTGTGGGCGATGCGCTTGCCCCGGGCGGCCAACGCGGGGTTGTCTCCGGCCAACGGGCTGAAATGCTCGCCAAATTCCCGACCGATGAGCTTGGCAAAGCCCAGGATCGAAGTCAGCGGCGTGCGCAGTTCATGGGAGACGGTGGAGAGAAAGGCCGATTTGAGTCGGTCGAGTTCACTCAAGCGGATGTTGGCCTCGGCCAATTCCATGGCCTGTTCGCGCAGTTCCCGGGTGCGTTCTTCCACCTCCTCTTCCAGGCGCTGTCGATGGGCTCGCAGTTCCGCCTCAACGGCCTTGACCGCGCTCAAATCCGAGAACATCCCGAGGGATCCGGCGAAGTTTCCGTGTTCGTCCTGCAAGGGGCTGGCGGAGATGAGCACCCAGAGCATCGTGCCGTCGCGGCGCTCGATGCACTGCTCGAACACGTCGCTGAAGCCGTCCCGGCGACGTTGCTGTTGCCGGGCGGCCCGCTGCTGGCTTTCCGGCGGCAGGAACTCGGTCAGATTGCGGCCCAACAGCTCGTGGGACGCATACCCCAGCATGTCGGCCATGCGTTTGTTGACGAAGGTGGTGTCGTAGTTCACGTCGTAGACCCACACCCCCTCGTGGGCGGTTTCCACGATGCCCCGGAACATGGCCTCGCTCTGGCGCAACGCCGCTTCGCGCCGCTCCCGGTCGGTGACGTCGCGGATGGCTTCGATGGCCCCGTTGACTTGGCCGGACTCGTCGTAGAGGGCTACGGCCTTGGCCCAGACATGGCGCAGGCCACCGGGCATGGCGGTCAGGGTGACCTCGGCGATGATTTCGCCAGGAGCCATGTCGGCGACCTGATAGCGCGGGTCGGGCATTGAAACGGCCCCCCGGGCATAGTCCAGAAGCAGCGGGGTGGGCTGGCCGTAAAATGCCGCGCCGTAGGCAAAATCACCCTTGCCGAGCATGTCGGCGGCGGCGATGCCGGTCAAGCGCTCCAAGGCCTTGTTCCAGAAGGTGACCCGGCCGTCCCGGTCCACGGCAAAGGCGGGGTCTGGCAGAAACTCGATGATTTCCGAGAAGCTGCGATCCCGGGCCTTGATGCTGGCCTGAGCTTGGCGCAGTTCGTCAATGCGCCAGGCCTGCTCGAAATTGGCCACGGCCAGGGTCGAGAGGTGGTTGGCGAAGTGGTGCAGGGCCTGGCAGATTTTTTCAAACCGGGCCAGGGGCATACGCGGCACCTCGGCCAGGGCGGCCCGGAAGGCCGCCTCATCGGCCCCAATTTCGCGGGCATAGGCGGCCATGGCTTCGAGGTCGGCCTCTTCGTCCAGGACCTGGCCTACCAGCCAGTTGGCGATGTGGCGTTCGCCAACATGGATGGCCGTGCCGCCGTCGAGGAGGCCGCCGCTCAGGCAGCGTCGCACCATGGGGCCGCCAGGCGTCCCCTGGCCCAGGCAGACGTCGGACCGGATGCAGTTGGCAAGGCCCTTGGGCGTGCCACGAATAACTTTGGCGCACAGGGTGGTGAAATTGCTCGGCCGGGTCAGCGGTCGGCCTTGGGGATCGGTTATCAGCGAGGCCACGCCCGAAGCAGCGGCAAAAGCGTCCTGGATGCGCTGGATTTCCTCAATGTGGAATAGATCCTCGAAACGAAGCCGGGTCGAATCCACGGACAAAGCGCCCCCATGGCGCGGTTGGCCGCAAGCGTCCTGTGTTTCCGGGGCGTCACATACGGAGGGCTGATCCTGGGACATGGCGACTCGCTTCGTTTCTGAACCACAAAAGCGTGACAACAATACCGCATACGATGGGTTTAATACAATGGCTAATTTCTCTCGACAACGCGGCGTTCCTGTCCTGTCGGAGAGGCTTGGGCGGGAGTTTCGGGAGGCCTGCAGCGACCACGGAAGGCGGGAAACCGCGTTGTCTGCCTCCGTTTGCCAGGGGGCATGTCCTGGCTGACAAAAGGCCCCGACCGGAGCACTTCCGGTCGGGGCCTCTTGGCGGCGCGGGGCTCAAGCGTCGTCAGGCGGCGTGCACCAGGCGTTGCATGGCCTTGGCCAGGGCCGGCTCCAGGGGGACGCTGGGCGTCGGCGCGCCCGGCGCGTCCTCGTACATTTTCCAATAGTCCTCAAATGCCTGGTCGATGGTGCGCTTTTCGGCGTAGTCCCGGCCGGCCCGGCCCATGGCCCGCATGAGTTCGGGATCGGCGATCAAGCCGGCCATGGCCGCATAGAGCGCCTCGGCGTCGCCGGCCGGAACCACCACGCCGGTTTCGCCGGGCACGATGTTTTCCATGGGGCCGCCCTGGTTGGTGACGATGATCGGCAGGCCCGAGGCCTGGGCTTCCAGGACCACGTTGCCGAAAGTGTCGGTGGCGCTGGGAAAGACGAACAGGTCGCAGGCGGCGAAAAGCCCGGCTAGCTCCTCGCCCTCACGGTAGCCGGTGAAGACCGTGGGCGTGCTGGCAAGCTGCGCGCGCAGTTCGTCGAGATAGGGGCCGTCGCCCACGATACACAGCGTGGCCTCGGGGTGCTGGCCCACGAGGCGGCGGAAGGCCGCGGCCAGCAGATGCAGGTCCTTTTCCCGGGACACCCGGCCGGCGTAGAGCAGGCGCGGGCCGTGGCCCAGGCCAAAACGCGCCGCGAGATCCTCGTCGCGCTTGGCCGGATCGAAGCGGACCACGTCCACGCCGCGCGGGAAAAGCCGCAGCTTGGCCGGGTCCAGCCCCTTTTCGGCCAGCTCCCGGCCGGTTTCCCTGGAGGGCACGTACACCAGGTCCATCTGATTGTAATACCAGATGATGCACTTCCAGGTGAGGTCTTCCATGGCCTCGTCGCCGGTGAGAATCTGGGCGTATTGGGGCAGGGCCGTGTGGTAGGTGCCGTAGATGGGCAGGCGCAGCGTCTTGGCGATGCACAGGGCGGCCAGGCCGATGGGGCCGGGGGTGGCCGAGTGGATGCGGGTGAAGTTGCCGGCGTAGACGGAGTGGAGCATCTCCAGCAGGGGCGGGTAGTAGAGCTTCTGGTCGGGGTACTCGGCCAGGCTGTAGACGCCGATGGGCGTGAACTGCTGCACGCCCGGCTCGAAAACGCGCGGGCCGTGGTCGCAGGTGTAGATGCTTAAGGATTTTCCGGTTTTGATGGCCAGCTCGGCCTGCTGGCGCAGGGTGCCGGACACGCCGTTTATTTCGTGGAAGGTGTCGGTGAAGTGGGCCACGCGCACGGCGGCGTCCTTGCCGTTTTGTCCGGTGAGCGCCAGCCTGGCCTGGCTGCTGAACTGGCGGTCCTTGGTGAAGATGGAGTAGGCCAGGAAGTATGGGGCGAGCATGGTGTAGAGCGCCCCGGCCGAGCCCAGGGCCCCGAAGATGTCGAAGACGTTGGCTCCGCTGACGTGATCGAGCAGCGAGCCGGCGAAATGGGCGGCCACCCGGTTGGTGGCCCGGTTGACGAAGGAGAACCAGCCGTTTTCCAGGCTGTCGTTGCCAAGGACGCCGGCCCTGGCGAATTCCATGAGCGCCGGGTCGGAGTGGATAAGCGATTCCGTCTCGGAGCGGATCAGTTCCCGAAGCGGGGTGCTGGCGCTCTTGCGGCGGCGGGTCAGTCCCCGGGCCAGCCGGCTTTTGAGGCGAAAGGCCAACCCCACGGCCTCCTGTTCGCCAGGTTCCAGGAACCGGTCCACGACCTTGAGGGTCACGTCCTTGTCCAGGAACCGATCGATACCGAAGCGGTGTTTATAATACTGGTAGGCGATGCTGTAGAGGTTGCGGGCCATGGTGCGCGGCGTGCTCGACGCTCCCCGGGCGACAGAGGCCCCGTTTTCCAGGCCGTCGAGGAATTCGGCCAGGTTTTCGGCGCCCTCCACCTCGGTGTAGGTGGAGGCGATGGTGAGCGCACTGTGGTCGTCGGAACCGCCGATCAGGTTCTTGCGCCATGGCTGGGCATAGCCGGGGTCGATGCCGTGCTTGTCGGCCAGCCGCCAGATGGTGTCGGCGTCGAGGTTAGGGATGATGTCGCGCAGGCAGTCGTTTTGCCAGGCGTCGCGCGCGCCGTTGATCTCGAAATTGCGGAACAGCAGCAGGAGCTTTTCAAAATTGGCCACGGTCATGCGGTCGTTGACCCCGAAAAGCGGGTGGGCCACGGCGTGGTGGATGCCTTCCTGGCGCAGGTAATCGACCAGCTCGTGGATGTTTTCGCGCAGGCGCTGCATCTCCCGGTGCATGGCCTCGGTGATGTCAAAGACCAGCACATGGACCTTGCAGCGGTCGTCGGGGAAATAGGACGTCACTTCCTCGCTGACGAAGGTTCCGGGCAGATGGGCGATGGATAGCACCCCTTCGATGCGGTTGTGATCGGAGATGGTTACAAGCCCCATGCCCTTGCGCCGGGCTTCCTCGTAGATACGCATCGGTTCGGTGAAGCTCTCGGGACAGTTGAGCTTTTGCAGCACCCACTGGGACGGGCGGGTGGAGAATTTGGAGTGCACGTGCAGGTCGATTTTCATGACGGCTCCTTGGGGCACGGGGCAACGCCGGCTCGCGTCGCCGTTTGCGGCTTGTAGCGCCGCCCGCGTGGCGGTCGGATTGCGGTTGGCCGCAGTTTTGTTGACGTCGGCCGGGCTATTGTCACGGAAATGTCGCTTGTCGCGGCCGTCTGCCTGTCCCATGGTGCATCCATGGAACCACGGCGGGAACCGTCTGGAATAGGCGAAGCCGAACGGCGCGATTTCGTGCGCCAGGGCCGTGAGGTGCTGTTGTCCCTGGGGCAGCGGGATCTGGCCCGTCGCTACGGTCTGCTCGCGGCCGGGGCCTCCTCGCGGGAGGAACTGGCGGAATTGCTCCTGTCGATGCTTCAGTCCCGCCACGCCGGATAGGCGGTCCTCGCCTGTCCCGGCCCCGGCTCAGGGGAGTCCCCATGGAATGGAACAATGACCATCCGCCCTACGTCAAAGGGGCGTTGCGCTCCCGTCCGGGACCTTTGGGGTCCGGTCCGGACGACGGGCCGGGCCTGTGCGACGGCCTTTTGGCCGCTGACGGGGAAATGGGCCTGGTGACGGCGGCCATCGCCGATTTCGCCAGCCTTCTGCCCGAGATTGATCTGGAAACCGGTTGCGAGATTTTGCGCCTGTTGGCCGAGGGTGTGCGGGAAGGCTTTGCCCGCCATTTTCCAGGCTGCCGGGCGCTGCGGTTTCAGGAAACCGGGGTCGCCTCCCAGACCTGTGTTTTTGCCCAGGGGCCAGGCTGCCGCGAGCCCGGCGCGGTTCTCGGGTTCTTCGCCGCCTTCCGGGCCGCCCTGGCCGGGCCGTTGTCCGAGCGTCTCACGCGCCTGGCCGGCCGCCGGTTGGTCGTGGAGGTCGGCTACGCCCGCCTGGACGCCGCCGCCGGAGCCGGGCCGCGCCAGCTGTTGCGGGCCTTGTGCCAGGCCCAGTGCCTGGGCAAGCACGGCTTTGACGACGAACGGCGCCGTCTGCACCAGGCCTTTGAGCGCCTCATTGCCGCCCGGGAATGCGACGTGCGCTACCAGCCCCTGGTCGATCTGGCCGGCGGCGGGGTGCTGGGCTGGGAAGCCTCGCTTCGGGGCGAAGCCGACGGCCCTTTCGCCGCCGTCGGCCAGCTCTGGGCCTTTGCCGCCACCTGCGGCGAGGAAGCGGGGCTGGACCGGCTTTTCCGGGAACTGGCCCTGTCCCGCCTGGGGCTGCTTGGCGACCGTCAAAAGCTCTTTTTGCCCATCCGCCATGCCAGCCTCGACGATCCGGCTTTTGCCGCGCCCAGGCTCGCCGCCGATTTGGAGCGCCTGGGCCTGTCCCCGGCCGACGTGGTGCTGTGCGTTTCCGAGAAAAACGTCCTGGGCGACCTGTCCTGCCTGTTTGAACGCCTGGAACCCCACCGGGCCGCCGGGTTTGCCCTGGCCGCCGACGACGTGGGCGGCGGGGCGTCCAACCTGCTGCTGCTTTCCCGGGCCCGGCCCGACTGGATCAAGACCTGTCCGGGCCTGGCCGAGGCCGTGGAAGCCAATCCCTTTAAGCGGGTGATGCTCGAAACCCTGGCGCTTTTGTCGGAAAAAATCGGCGCGCGTCTGGCCGTGGCCGGCATCGCCTCGGAACTGGCCCTGTCCACGGTGGCCTCCATGGGCGTTCATGCCGCCCTGGGGCCGCATTTCGGCCAGCCGGCCTGTCCCAAGCTGGAGCAGGTGGCCGAATTGCCGCCCAAGGCGAACTTCGACATCCTGGGCGGCGGCGGCTGGCAATCCTCGGCCCCCATTGGCAATCTGGCCGAGGCCTGCCTCACCGTGGCCGAGGACACTACCGTGGACGAGGTGCGCGGGCTCTTGGCCGACCGGCCGCCCATGACCAACGTGGTGGTGGCCGCCGCCGGCCGGCCGGTGGGCATTCTCATGAACTACCATCTGGATCGCCGGCTCAGCTCCCGTTACGGCAATTCCCTTTTTGGCCACAAATCCGTCACCCGCATCATGAACCCCAAGCCCCTTGTCGCCGAGGCCGCCCAGGCCGTGGAAGCCGTGGCCCGGCAGGCCATGAACCGCGACCCGGCCATGGTCTATGACGATATCGTGGTGGTGGACGGGACCGGGCTTTTAGTCGGCACGGTCTCGGTGCAAAAGATGCTCGACTCCCTGGCCCAGGTGCAGGTGGAGCTGGCCAAGGGGCTTAATCCCTTGTCCGGCCTGCCCGGCAACATGGCCATCGAACTGGAAGTGGGGCGTCGGGCCAAGCTCGGCGGGCCGGCCAGCTGCGTCTACGTCGATCTCGACAATTTCAAGGTCTACAACGACGCTTACGGTTTTTCCAACGGCGACAAGGTGATTCTGCTCACGGCCAGGGTGCTGGCCGAAGCTCTGCGCGGCCGGCCGGACTGTTTTCTGGGCCACGTGGGGGGCGACGATTTCGTGTGCATCACCCCGCGAGAAGAGGCCGAAGGCCTGTGCCAGCGGGCCATCGAGGCCTTTGCCGGGGCCATCGGCGACCACTACAGCCCCGAAGACCGCCGACGCGGAGCCATCGCCGGCAAGTCCCGCGACGGCGCGCCCGGGATGTTCCCCCTGGTGTCGCTGTCCATGGGCATCGTGGACTGCGCTTTCGAGATACCTTTCAGCGCCGAGGAGTTCAGCCAGCGGGTGGCGGAAGTCAAGAAATTCGCCAAGACCCGGGCCGGCAACTCCTACGTGCGCGACCGCCGCGCTCCCCTTGGCGCGCGGGTTTGAACCGTTTCGTCACGCAGGCGGCCTTTGTCACCGGTTTGCCATAAAGCCATGGCCTGTTCGTCATGGGCGGCGGGCATACCGGATCAGGCCGGGCGCGATGCCGCCCCGGCCGGCACAAACGCCCAAGGACGGCTCGCCCCATGCAACACAGCGTCAAAATGGCCGCGGTGGACCTCGACTTCTACTACGGTCGGTTCAAGGCTCTTGAGAGCATCAATCTGGAAATCCCCGAGCGCCGGGTCACAGCGCTCATTGGCCCGTCCGGCTGCGGCAAATCGACCTTTTTGCGGTGCCTCAATCGCATGAACGACCTCATCGCCGGCACGCGCACCGAAGGCGCGGTGCTCCTCGACGGGGTCAAGGTCAATGTGCCCAGCCTCGACGTGGTGGAGCTGCGGCGCAAGGTGGGCATGGTCTTTCAAAAGCCCAACCCCTTCCCCAAGACCATTTTCGAGAATGTGGCTTATGGCCTTCGCGTCGGCGGCGTGACCGATCGCAACTACATTTCGAGCCAGGTGGAAAAGAGCCTGGTCGCGGCCGGGCTTTTCACCGAAGTCAAGGACCGGCTTCATGATTCGGCCCTGGGCCTTTCCGGCGGCCAGCAGCAGCGGTTGTGCATTGCCCGGGCCGTGGCCCTGGAGCCGGAAGTGCTGCTCATGGACGAGCCGGCCTCGGCCTTGGACCCCATTGCCACCCAGAAGATCGAGGAGCTCATTGCCGAGCTCAAGCGCAACTACACCATCGCCATCGTCACCCACAGCATGCAGCAGGCGGCTCGGGTCTCGGACCTCACCGCCTTTTTCTACATGGGCAAGCTCGTGGAAGTCGGCCCTACCGAAGCCATTTTCACCCGTCCGGCCAATCAGCAGACCGAAGACTACGTGACCGGCCGTTTCGGCTGATGCCGCAGGCGCGCCATAGGTCGCCCCGCCAGAAACAACGCCAAGCCTTCGGGAGCCATTTCATGGAAAGCAGAGCCCATTTTCACGCCGAACTCGATGCCCTCAAGGGCCGTGTCATCGCCCTTTCCGTGCTGGTCGAAACGGCCCGCCAGGGCGCGGTGGCCGCCTATCGCCAAAACGACCAGACCTTGGCCCGCCAGATCATCGAAGGCGACAAGGCCATCAACCAGCAGGCCTGCGACATCGACGAGGCCTGCCTCAAGCTGTTGGCCCTGGAGCAGCCGGTCGCCCTGGACTTGCGCCGCATCGTCGGCTACGCCCGGGCCGTCATCAACCTCGAACGCCTGGGCGATGAAGCCGTCAACATCGCCGAGGGCGCGTTGGTCGGGGCCGGGCTTCCGGGCGACTGCGACGGCGCGCTCATGGAGCTTTCCGACCATGTGGCCGGCATGTTGGCCCTGGCCTCGCGGTCCTTTGTCGAGGATGACGTGGACGCGGCCATGGACGTCTGCCGTCTGGACGAGCGGGCCAGGGAACTGGCCGTGGCCGCCATGCGCTGCATCACCGAGGCGCTTTCGCGCTGCCAGGCCGCGCCCGAGGACGGGGTGCGGGCCATTCTCGCCTGCCGCAGTTTCGAGCGTATGGCCGGACACGCCGCCAACCTCGGCGAGATCCTGGTCTTTATCGTCAAGGGCGTCATCCTGAGCCAGAAATGCCAGCCCCGCTAGTCTCGGCCCGTCCTTTGGAGCCTTTGCCCATGACGGCCGCCTGCGCCGACGTCATCGCCGCCAGCCGCGCTACCGTGCCCCATGTCGTGGACGTCATGCCGGGCGGAACGCGGCTTCGCGTACAGACCAACAGTTTGCCCCTGGCCCAAGCCCTGAGCCGCCATTTCGCCGCCTTTCCGGGCGACGGCGGCCAGCCCGATCTGGTTGTCAAGGCCGTGGACGGCCCCAGCCCAGAGCTTGACCTGACCTTTGTCCCCCACGAGTCCGAGGGCGGCAAGGAAGAGTATGCCGATCTGCCCGACGGCCGCCTGGTGCGCAAGCGCCGTACCGGGCTGCTGCTCGTCTTCGGTGCGGCCGGCAACTGGATTTTCGGCCCCTGTGCCGCCTGGCCCCAGCAAGTGATCAACGCCGTCAACGCCCGGCTGGCCGATCGGGAACTGGCCCGGGGCGCGGCGCTGCTCCATGCCGCCGCCGTGGCTCGGGGAGAGGCCGCCCTGGCCCTGGCCGGGCTGGCCGGCGCGGGCAAGACCACCCTGGCTTTGGAACTGGTGCGGCGCGGCGCGGATTTCGTCACCAACGACCGCTTGTTCGTTACCTCCGAACCCAACGGCTTCGGGTGTTGCGGCGTAGCCCGGCCGCCCCGGGTCAACCCCGGAACGATCCTGGGCAACGACCGCCTGCATGGGCTTCTTGACCCGGCCGAGCGGGCCGCTTATGCCGCCTTGCCGCCTGATGCGCTATGGGGGCTTGAATCCAAACATGACGCCCCCATTGAGACGTGTTTCGGGCCGGGGCGGGTGCGCCTTCGGGCCGGGCTTCACGCCCTGATCGTGCTGTGCTGGAAACGCGGCGGCGGCCCCGTGGACGCGCGCTGGACCACGTTGGCAGCCGCGCCCGAACTGGTCCCGGCCATCACCAAGGACCTAGGCGTGCTGTTTCTGGCCGGTCCGCGCCCGGCCGATCCGGCCGCCTATCTCGCCGCCCTGGGAGAACTGCCGGTGCTGGCGCTCTTAGGCGGCACGGACGTTTCCCACGCGGCCCAGTTGTGCCAGGACATCCTCTGGCGCGCCGACGAAGGTCGGCCATGACGACATTGCCTGTACCGAGCCTCGACGCTATTGAAGGAACCGACGTGCCAGACGCCAAGCCATCGCCCCGGGCGCGCATCGCCCGCACCGTGCGCCTGCCCGATCCGTCCCGGGCGGCGCTTTTCCGCCGCGCTCCGGAACTGGGACCGCGCGTGCTCTTTTTCAGCGGCGGCACGGCGCTTCGCGACCTCAGTACCACGCTGATTGAATACACCGCCAATTCCATCCACTTGATCACGCCCTTTGATTCCGGCGGTTCCTCGGCCGTGCTGCGCAAGGCCTTCGGGATGCCGGCCGTGGGCGATCTGCGAAACCGCATCATGGCCCTGGCCGACCGCAGCATCACCGGCAATCCGGCCGTGTTCGAGCTTTTTGCCCACCGCCTGCCCAAGGACGCGCCCCAGGACGAACTGGCGGCTAAGCTCGTACGGATCATGAACGGCGAAGACCCGCTCATCCGCCGGGTGCCCGATCCCCTGCGCAAGATCATCCGCACCCATCTGCGCTTTTTCAACGAACGCCGTCCCAAGGATTTCGACCTGCGCGGGGCCAGCATCGGCAACTGCATCCTGGCCGGCGGCTATTTCAACTACAACCGGATGCTCGACCCGGTCATCTACCTCTTTATGCAGCTGGTCGAGGCCCGGGGCGTGGTGCGGCCCATCGTCAACGCCGACCTGCACCTGGCCTGCCGCCTGGCCGACGGTCGGGTGCTCATTGGTCAGCACAACATGACCGGCAAGGAAGCCGCGCCCATCGACGCGCCCATCGAGTCCCTGTGGCTGACCGCCAGCCTCGACGACCCGACCCCGGCCAGCGTGCGCATCCGCGACAAGACCGACAAGCTCATCCGTCAGGCCGAGGTCATCTGCTTTCCCTACGGCAGCTTCTATTCGAGCCTCATGGCCAACCTGCTCCCCCAGGGCGTGGGCGACGCCGTGGCCGCCGCCGATTGTCCCAAGGTCTACATCCCCAATCTCGGGCACGATCCCGAACAGCAGGGCCTGACCGTGGCCGACCAGACGCGCCGGCTCCTGGACGCCCTGGAAGCCGGCTGCGCCAAGGCCTGCCGCCGCGAGGACCTGCTGCGCTTCGTCTTCGTGGACAGCCGGGGAGGGCGCTACGACGGCGGCCTGGACATCCCGGCCATCCGCCGCCTGGGCGTGGAAGTGGTGGACGTGCCGCTGGCCCGGTCCGACGATTCCGGCCAGGCCGACAGCCGCAAGGTGGCCGAGCTGCTCGTTTCCCTGGCCTGATCCCAAAGCTTCCGCAGTGTGGCGGAGCGCATTCCCATGGACGATGCCGCCCCTGTCCCTGTTTCTTGATTCCAAGGAGTCCGCATCATGATGCAGTGTTTCATCGGCGAGGCCGGCAAGCCGCAGATCGTCGACAGCGTGACGCGGAAATGCTGGATTCACATGGTCGATCCGAGCGAGGACGAGATCCAGTACATCGTCCGGGAACTCGGCGTGCCGCTGGATTTCCTGACCGATCCCCTGGACGTGGACGAACGGTCGCGCATTGAGCAGGAGGACGGCGTGCTGCTGCTGGTGCTGCGCGTGCCGGTGCGCCACGACGAGACCTCGGGCGGCGTGCCCTTCGCCACCGTTGCCCAGGGCGTCATCGTCGCCGGGGATCATGTGGTGACGGTGTCCAAGGTGGAAAACGAGCTGACGCGCCATTTCGTCGATGGCCTGGCCAAGCAGTGCACCCCGGAGCGGCCCGGCCGGTTCGTCATTCAGCTCTTGCAGCGAAACGCGCTGCAGTTCCTGGCCGATCTGCGGGAGATCAACCGCCTGACCAATCTCATCGAGCAGGAGTTGCACAAGTCCTCGCGAAACGAGGAGCTCATTGGCCTCGTCAACATCGAAAAAAGCCTCGTCTACTTCATCACCTCGCTGCAATCCAACAACCTCATTATGAAGACGCTCTTGCGACGAAAAATCATCGCCCTGGACGAGGACGAGCGGGACCTGCTCGAAGACGCGCTCATTGAAAACAAGCAGGCCATCAGCATGACCAAGATCTACACCGATATTTTAAGCGGCCTCATGGACGCTTTTGCTTCCATCGTTTCCAATAATTTGAACGTCACCATGAAGTTTTTGACCTGCTTCACCATCATTCTCATGATCCCCAACATCCTGGCCGGCCTGTTTGGCATGAACGTCAAGCTGCCGCTGCAGGACGAACCTCAGGCCTTTGTCTACATCGTCCTGGCCTCGTTGGCCTTTGCTTTTGCTCTGAGCGCGGTTTTCGTCAAGAAACGCTGGTTCTGACGCGCCCCTTTACCGGACGAAACACGGCCCCGGTTCGCGGCAGCGAACCGGGGCCGTGTTATTGTGAACAGACTGCGGCTGCTTCGGCCTTGATCGACGGCTTCTTGCCTTCTGCGCCGAGCAGAGCGTCAATCTGCGCCCGTCCCCTTGAACCCCCTTCTTTCATTGCAGGGGTCCGGGGGGATCATCCCCCCGGCCGCCGGAGGCATTTCTTCCCTCCCGCTACCCGGACATGGCCTGAACGCGCACGAATTCGCCAAGCGCCTTGTCTTCCTGGGTGATGTGGCTGATGAACCACTCCTTGAGAAAGACCAGGATGTCGGCCAGCATTTGTTCGCTGACCACGCCGAATTCCTTTTCGATCTCGAAAAAGATGACATGGTTGGCGAAGAGTTCATGCTGCTGGCGGTGGGCGTCGAGTTCGGGGTAGCCAAGATCAAGCATGAGTTCGGTTTCGAGGTCGAAGTGGTCGTGGAGATAGGCGCGCAAAAAGGCCAGGGCCTTGGCGGCGTCGGCTTCCTCGGCCTGTCCCTGTCTGGCGGCCAGATCATTGATGAGGCGGATGATGGCTTGGTGCTGTTCGTCGATTTCCGTCACGCCCACGGCCAAAGATTCGTCCCATGCGATCATGTGTTTTCTCCAAAGCCTGGGGCCAATGGGGCGCGGCCGGCCCCGGTCTGACCCGGACGGGGTGATGTGAATCAGGGTACGGCAAAAAACCCCGATTCTTTCAGCTTTGCGCCCGTTGCGTGCGGGGCTTTTGCGGGGGATTGCGCCAACATATTCAACTGTCTATGCACCATGCCATAGCCAGGGAACATGTCAAGACGACGCGAATCACCAGAACGTGGATTCGCCCAACGACATTTTCCGAAATGCTTCCCATAAAGCCTTACGGTGAGTTAGACTCAGCGTGTCATGCCGTTTTGACCTCTTACTTGGAGATGGCCATGGTTCGCTCGTTTAGGCTTTTGCTGCTCGGTCTCCTGTTGCTCGTTTGTCTGCCTGCCTGCCGCACGGCCGGCCCCACAACCCCGGCGGCCGCCGGGCGCAGCGGCCAAGCTGCGACCATCCAGGCAGGTAAATCGCCCCTGGACGGCTCCCGCCAACTCGTGCTGGTGGTGACCGAAAGCTTTGACGACAATCAAGCCCGTATGCGCCGCTTCGAACGCTCGGGGCCTGGCTCTTGGCGGCCGGTGGGCGACGACGTGGCCGTTACTCTCGGCAAAAACGGCCTGGCCTGGGGCCGGGGGGTGCACGGGCAAACGCCTCTTGGGCCGGGACCGGTCAAGGTGGAGGGCGACGGCCGTTCGCCGGCCGGTGTGTTTGCCTTTGGTACGGCCTTCGCCTACCGCCCCGAAGACCTGTGGCAGCCGGCCAAGATGCCCATGCACCGGGTCACCGACCAGACGGTGTGCGTGGAGAGCATAAGTTCCCGCTGGTACAATCGTATTGTGGACGAAAACACCGTCCCGGCCGTGGATTGGTCCTCGCCCGACCGGATGCTGCGCCCCGACGGCCTGTACCGCTACGGCCTCATGGTGGACCACAATGCGCCGGACACCAAGCCCGGAGCCGGTTCGTGCATTTTCTTCCATCTGTGGCGGCGGCCCGGCGCGCCGACGGTCGGCTGCACGGCCATGAACGAAGCGGCCATGCTGGCCGTGCTGGCCTGGCTGGACGCCTCCAAAAAACCCATTGTCGTGCAACTGCCCCGGACCGAACTGGAACGCCTGGCCCCGAGCTGGGGCGCGTCCGAACTCGTCGTCCTGCGTCTTACGCCCAGGGAATAGCCTGGAAACAAAAAGAAAATTGCTCCGGCAGCCGAGGGGATGATCCCCCCGGCCCCCTGCAATTGGAACAATGCTTCAAAGGGGGGCGGCGTGGATGCGCTCTCTGCCGGCTGGGAAGGTAAAGTAGTCGAGGTTGGCGCTCAAGGCCGGCGGCCGAGAGGCTAAGGCCACCGACACCAAAACGGCAACGGGGGAAGATGGGTTGTGCAGCCTGGGAAAAGCGGCTGCAGCCGAGGCGGTGCTCCCACCTCAGCCAATGGCTCCAGTTAGCGCCCCGACCAAGGTCGTCGCTTTGGTGTGAAAAGACGGCGCGCCGTTTGACGGTGCGCCGTCTTGTCGTTTTGCAAGCCAAAGGAGGGTGGCCGGGCAGATGCCCAGGCTCGCCGGTTCAGGCGGTTTCGGGCTCCTTGCCTTGCTTCTTGAGGGCATAGTTGAGGAGTTTTCTGGCCTCGACGAATTCCGGCGACAGGCGCAGGGCCAGACGTGACGATTTTTCGGCCTTGTCCCAGCGTTCCCAGTCGACATAGAGCCGGCCCAGGTTGAAATAGAGGTTGGGGTCGGACTTGGCGAACTCCGCCGCCCGCATGAAATAGCGTTCAGCGATGTCGTACTTGCGTAGCTTGCGAAGGACAATGGCGATGCGGTTGTAGTGATGGATCTGGTCGGGCGAAAGCTCGATGGCTTCGTCGAGGTAGGAAAACGCTTCTTCGTAGAGTTCGCCGCCGATGAAAAGCTCAGCGATGCGGGCGCGCAGATCGGCGTCATGGGGATGTTCCCGGGCGAGCTTTTCCAGCAGCGCCTTGGCCTCGTCGATGCGCTTTTCCTCGATAAGGAGCTTGCCTTGGGCCAGACCCTCGGCAATGCGCTGTTCCTTGTCGGCGATAATGTCCTTGGCCGCTTCCACAGCCGTGGCTTGCAGTTCGCCAAGGACATTGAAGAGCTGGTCTGCCAGCTCTTTTTCCGCGCCGGGCTTGTAATCGAGGATGAGGGGATAGATGGTGCGCAGATTCCTGTCGCCGTTAAGGTGCAGGACCGCGTCGGTGATAAGCTTGGAAAACTCTTCTTTTTCCGAACGGATAAGCGGCGTTCGCATGACCGCCGCGATGGCTTCGTACAAGGCCGAGACGGCCGGCAGGGGCTTGGCCTGCTTGAGGAACGTCCCGACCTTGTTGATCTGGGCCCGAGCTTTGGTCAGTTCACCTGACATGCTACCCCGGCGCTGTGGCGCCCGTGCTTATTTGCCCGTTTCCTTGCGCACCAGATTGCGGAAGCGGCTGAAGAAATACCGGCTGTCATGGGGACCCGGCGCCGCCTCAGGGTGGTACTGAATGGCGATGACGGGTTTCTTCTTGTGGGCAAAGCCCTCAAGGGTGTTGTCGTTTAAATTGACGTGAGTCAACTCTACGTCGGACAGGCTCTCGATGTCCACGCAAAAACCGTGGTTTTGCGAGGATATCTCGATACGGCCGGTCTGGAGATCCTTGACCGGATGGTTAAGCCCGTGGTGGCCAAACTTGAGCTTGAAGGTGCGCCCGCCAAGGGCCAGACCCAGGAGCTGATGGCCCAGGCAGATGCCGGCCAGGGGGTATTCGTTGACCAGAAGCGACGTGGTATGGACCAGATCGGTCAGGGCCGCCGGGTCGCCCGGGCCGGGGGAGAGAAAGACCGCGTCGGGGCCGAGCTTGCGCACCTGTTCGGCCGTGGTGGTGTAGGGCACCACCAGCATGTCGAAGCCCTGGGCGGTCAGAAGCCGCAGGATGTTCCACTTGATGCCCATGTCGAAGACCACCAGCCTGGGGCCGGTTCCGGGCCAGGCGTAGGTCCCGTCCACGATCTTGGCCGGCTCCATGGCCGTGCCGGACCAGGTGAACGGCGCGTCGCAGCAGACCCGGTCGGCCAGGCCCAGGCCTTCCATGGACGGCAGGCCCTTGGCCAGCCCGACCACGCGTTGGGGATCGGACACGTCGGTGGAAATGTAGCCCCGCATGGCTCCATGCAGGCGCAGGTGACGGGTCAGCGCCCGGGTGTCGATGCCTTCGATGCCCGTGATACCCTGGCTGGTCAGGTATTCGGGCAGGGTCATGGTGGAGCGCCAGTTGGAGGGCTCCTTGCAGCATTCCTTGACGATGAAGCCGGCCACGCGGATGTGGGCCGATTCGATGTCCTCGGGGTTGATGCCGTAGTTGCCGACGTGGGGATAGGTCATGCACACCATCTGCCCGGTGTAGGACGGATCGGTGAGGACTTCCTGGTAGCCGGTCATGCCGGTGTTGAAGATGACTTCGCCGCCGGCGCTGCCCTCGCCGGTAAAAGTGTGGCCGTGGAAAAGGGTGCCGTCTTCGAGGGCCAAAATGGCTTTCATGCGTGTCTCCGGACGTGTTCGCTAAGGACCGCAACTTGCGGCCGGCGGCAGGGTATATCGGAAAGGGGCCGGCGTAAAGGGCCGGGCATCCCCGGGTGCAGCGCTCACTTAAGGCCTCTTGGCTTGCTGCGCAAGGCCAAGTTCGATCAGGCGCGCGATAAGATCGGCGAAGCTCAGGCCCGCCGTTGCCGCCGCGCGCGGCAAAAGGCTCGTCGGCGTCATGCCGGGCAGGGTGTTGACCTCCAGGAGCCTCAGGCCCTCCGGGGCCAGGATGAAATCCGCCCGGCTGTAGCCGCAAAGCCCGAGAACCCGGTGGGCGGCCAGACTCAGGCGCGAAAGTTCTTCGGTCACGGCTGGTTCCACTGGGGCCGGGCAGATCTCGTCGGCCGCGTCCGGCTCGTACTTGCTGGCGTAATCAAAAAACTCCCCGGCCTTGGGCCGGATGAGTATGGGCGGCAAGGCTTCGTCGCCCAGGACGGCGCAGGTGAGTTCCGGACCGGAAAGCCCTTCCTCAATCAGCGCGTCGTCGCCGTGGGCAAAGACTTTTTCCAGGGCGGCCGGCAGCTCCTCGGCCCGGCGCACCAGGGTCATGTGGATACTCGATCCGCCGAGGTTGGGCTTGACGAACCAGGGCAGGGGGAAATCCGGGCGCGCGCTCGTGCCGGCGTCGCGGGGCACGAACGTCCAGCGCGGCGTGGGCAGGCAGGCCTCGAGGAAAAGCTGCTTGGAGGCGGCCTTGTTCAGCGCAAGAAACGAACCGGCCGGGCCGCTGCCCTGATAGGGCACGCCGGCGGCGTCCAGAAGCGCCTGGGGCAGTCCGTCCTCGCCCGGCGCGCCGTGGAGGCTGAGAAACACGAAGTCGCAGGCCTTGGCCCGTCGCACAAAGCCGGGGAAATCGTGGGAGAGGTCATAGGGCACGACCTCGTGGCCAAGGGACGTCAGGGCTTTTTCGATCTGGACCGCGCCGGAGAGCGAAACGGCCCGCTCACTCGACCAGCCGCCCGCAACCAAAAGTATTTTCATGGATGTCTATGCCAAGCGTTGCGGCCAGGGCCCGTTCAATGGCTTCGGCCTGTTGGAAGGATTCGCGGATGCGGCCCCGGATGTACTCGGTGGTTCCGTAGCGCACCAGCAGATCCTCAAAGCGCGCTTCCAGGGTCACGATCTGGTTGTGCTTGACCCGTTTGTCGCTATAAATGAGGGCCAGCGGCAAGAAATCGACGGCGAGATCAATCTCGCGCGGCCAGTGGACATGGCACAGCACCCCCTGGGCCAGGGCCGGATTGCCGGTGATCTCCTGCACCCAGGCCGCCCCGAGCTGGCAGTGGTTGCCGCCGTGGCGGATGGTGTAGGTCTTGGCCAGATCGTGGAGCAGAGCGGCCGCCCGCACCGCGGTCACGTCCACGGCCAATCCCGCCGCCCGGGCCAGTTCGGCCAGGGCCGTGGCCAGACAGGCCACCAGTTCGCTGTGGGCTCGGATGTTGGGCAACATGCCGTAGGCGTCCCACAGCAAGCGGCACTGGGCGTCGGTGGGGACGGCATCGACCGGCGGCAACTCGGCCACGAGCGGCAGGGCCACGGCTTCGGTCGGGGGAAAATCCGCCTCGGGAGCGGCAAAAAGAGGCTTGCTGGTGCTGTCGGACATGGAAATGCAGCCGGAAGCGGGCGAAAAAAAACGGTTCGCTCCCGGCCTCGGTTCTGATACCAACCCTGCTTAAAAAAGCAAAGGCCGACGTGAGGCATACGCGCCGGCAGGGAACCATAATGAAGAAATTCCGCATCCGCTACGAGACGAGGCTTCTCTACGGCCTGGAAGGGACCGAGACCGTGGCCGCCTCGAGCAAAGGCCAGGCCATGCTGGCCGTCCAGGCCATGGTCCACCCGGACGAACGTCTCGACGAGCCCTATTTCCACTTCGAGCCCCTGACCATTCGTCAGATCGAGCCCGGCCGGTACGAAGTGGCCTTTCGCACCAAGGTGGAAAAACCCGTGTCCGGCGAAGTGGACGTGGAAGCAACCGACGCCGACAAGGCCGTGTCCAAGGCCCGGCTGGCCGTGCACCAGGAATTCATTCCGCCCAAATGCTTCAGGGCCGTGGCCGTGGAGGAGATCGGCGGCGCCTAGTCCGCCGGCCTTTTGACAAGCGCCGCGCCCATGCGCATATCTTTCGGACGCGCTGGCCAATCCGCCTGCCGCCAACCGCCAGACCCGGAGGTCCTCATGTGCCTTGCCGTTCCCATGGAAATCACCGCCATCCATGACAAGATCGCCGACGTGGAAATCGGCGGCGTCACCCGCCAGGTGCGCCTGGAACTCATCGACGCGGCCCCGGCTGTCGGCGACTACGTCATCGTCCACGCTGGCTTCGCCATCCGTCGCCTGGACCGGGAAGACGCCATCGAGACCATCAAGCTTTTCCAGGAAGGACTCAACCTTGAACTCCTTTGAGGCCTTCAAGGACCCGGCCCTGTGCCGGGCGCTGCTGGAGCGTTTGCAGAAAGAAGCCGACACCCCCTACCGGTTCATGGAAGTCTGCGGCACCCATACCGTTTCCATCTTCCAGTCCGGGCTGCGTAGCCTGCTGCCCCAGACCATCACCCACGTGACCGGCCCGGGCTGCCCGGTCTGCGTCACCCACGAATCCGAAGTGGCTTGTTTCCTGGACTTGGCCACCCGCGACGACATCGTGCTGGCCACCTTCGGCGACCTCATGCGCGTGCCCGGCCCCAAGGGCAAAAACCTCAAGACGGCCCAGGCCGACGGCGCGCGGGTCGAGGTGGTCTATTCGCCCGTGGACGCCCTGGCCGTGGCCGCCGCCAACCCCGGGCGCACCACGATTTTTCTCGGCGTCGGCTTCGAGACCACCGCCCCGGCCGTGGCCGCCACCATCCGGCTGGCCCGGGAGCAGAATCTCAAAAACTTCCGGGTGCTGAGCTTCCACAAGCTGGTGCCGCCGGCCCTGGCCGCTCTGGTCGCCGACCCGGACATCAACATCGACGCGTTTATTCTGCCCGGCCACGTCTCGGCCATCATCGGCGCGGCCCCTTACGGCTTTTTAGCCGAAAAGCACGGGCTGCCGGCTGTGGTCACCGGTTTTGAACCCCTGGACATCCTGTCGGCGCTGCTCGAAATCACGGCCATGCGCGCCTCCGGCCGGCCGGCCGTGGTCAACGCCTACACCCGCGTGGTGGCCCACGACGGCAATCCCGTGGCCCGGGCGGTCATGGACGAGGTGTTCATCCCCGTCGATGCCCTGTGGCGCGGCCTTGGCGTTTTGCCGGGCAGCGGCCTGGACATTCGCGAGGAGTTCGCCGACTTCGACGCTCTGCGCCTGCCCGGAGTCAGCCTGCCCGACGTGCCGCCCTTGGCCGGCTGCCGCTGCGGCGAGGTGCTCAAAGGCAAGAGGGCCCCCAACGAATGCCCGCTTTTCGACAAGGCCTGCACCCCGGCCACGCCCGTGGGGCCATGCATGGTCTCCACCGAAGGCGGCTGCGCCGCTTACCACAAATATCGGTTGGAGTTGTAAGAGGAAGATGAAGATGCCTCCGGCGGCTGGGGGCTTGAGGCCCCCAGACCCCCCATATGGGGAAAAGGGGGTGGAGTATTGGCATCGATCACACACAGGGATGGGGCATGGACAAGGTTTTGCTTGATTACGGCAGCGGCGGCCGGGCTTCGCACCGGTTCGTGGCCGATCTGTTCTTCAAATATCTCGGCAACGACATCCTGGCCCGCATGGACGACGCGGCCGTGCTGTCCCTCACCGGCCCGGTGGCCATGAGCACCGACAGCTTCGTGGTGGACCCGATCTTTTTTCCGGGCGGCGACATCGGTTCCCTGGCCGTCCACGGCACGGTCAACGACGTGGCCATGATGGGCGCGCGTCCGCTGTATCTGACCTGCGGCTTCATCCTGGAAGAAGGTCTGCCCATGGACGATCTGGCGAAAATCGTCGCTTCCATGGGGCAAGCCGCGCGCGACGCCGGGGTGCGCATCGTGGCCGGCGACACCAAGGTGGTGCCCCGGGGCGCGGCGGACAAGATCTTTATCAACACCACCGGCGTGGGCGAAATCATGGTCGATCCGGCTCCCAGCGGCCACCGGGCGGCCGTGGGCGACGTGGTCATCGTCTCGGGTTCCATGGGCGACCACGGGCTGGCCATCCTCTCCACCCGCGAAGGCCTGTCCTTCGAGGCCCCGGTGGTCAGCGACAGCGCCTCCCTGGCCGGCATCGTGGGCAAACTGCTCGCCGCCGTGCCGGGCGTGCATGTGCTGCGCGATCCCACGCGCGGCGGGCTGGCCACCACGCTCAACGAGATCGCCGGCCAGTCCGACGTCGGCATCGAACTGACCCAGGCCGACATTCCGATCCATCCGGCCGTGGCCGGCGGCTGCGCCGTGCTGGGCCTTGATCCGCTCTATCTTGCCAACGAGGGCAAATTTTTGTGTATTGTGCCCGAGGCAAAGGCCCAGGCCGCCCTGGCCACAATCACGGCCGATCCGCTGGGGGCCGGGGCCAAGGTCATCGGCCGGGTGGTTTCCGACCATCCGGGCAAGGTGGCCCTGGTCACGCCCCTGGGCGGCAAGCGGCTGCTGGGGATGCTCGAAGGCGAGCAGCTGCCGCGCATCTGCTAGTAACGCGTTTCTGACGGCACAAAACGAAGCATTTGTTATGCAAGCGGCGTGATACGCGGCGCTGACACCATATAACCGACGGGAGCGCGGACATGAGCGTGTGCGATGTTGTGGTGATGGGGGCTTTGGGGCGCATGGGCGCGACCTTCGTGCGGTTGATCCAGGCCGAACCGGCCACGTTCCGGCTGGTCGGGGCTTTGGAGCGGGCGGGCTGCACCGCCGGGCTGGCCAATTTGCACTGCGAGATCGGCGACGATCTGGCCACGGTGCTGGCCAAATGCCCGGGCGCGGTGGTCATCGACTTCACCTCCCCGGAGAATTCCGTGCATGTGGCCCGGACCGTGGCCGCTTCGGGCAACCCGTGCGTCATCGGCACCACCGGCCTTTCTGCCGAGCAGACCGCCGAACTGGCCGAAGCGGCCAAGAAAACGGCGCTGTTTTTTGCCCCCAACATGAGCGTGGGCCTCAACGTCCTTTTGGCCGTGCTGCCTGATCTGGTGCGCAAGCTCGGCCCGGCCTACAACATGGAAGTGATGGAAATCCACCACGGCAAAAAGGCCGACGCCCCCAGCGGCACGGCCATCAAGCTCGGTCAGTGCCTGGCCGAGGCCCGGGGCCTGGACTACGACACGGTCAAGCGCCACGCCCGCGACGGCATCATCGGCCCGCGCACCAGCGACGAGATCGGCGTCGCCGCCCTTCGTGGCGGCGACGTGGTGGGCGACCACACCGTCTATTTCTTCGGCCCGGGCGAGCGCATCGAAGTGACCCACCGGGTCCATACCCGCGACACCCTGGCCCAGGGCGCGCTGCGGGCCGCCACCTGGATTGTCAAGCAAAAGCCCGGCAAGCTCTACAACATGGCCGACATGCTGGCCTAGCGGGCGGCCGTTTGTTCACCCTATTCGGGGCAAGGCCGCGAAGCTGACGACCAAGCCCGCGTTGTTCCTGCGGGGGCAAAGCGGGCTTGTTGTCTATGCGGGGGGTCCGGGGGCCTCAGGCCCCCGGCGGAGAGGGTAAGGCAGAGGCAGCGCCTCTCCTGGCCGCCGGAGGCAGCGTTGCCGTTTCATCCGCTGACTGTTGAATGGTTTACGGCCCAGGTCGGCCGGCCCACGGACATCCAGTCCCTGGCCTGGCCGCGCATCGCCGCTGGCGAGCATGTGTTGGCCGTGGCCCCTACCGGCTCGGGCAAGACGCTCACCGCCTTTCTGGCCGCCCTGGACGCCTTGGCCTGCGGCCGGTGGCCGGTCGGCCAGACCAGCGTGGTCTATGTTTCGCCGCTAAAAGCCCTTGGCGGCGACATCCGGGCCAACCTGGCCCGGCCGCTTTCGGGCCTTCGCCAGGCCTTCGCCGCCGCCGGCCGGGAGTTTCCCCGCATCCGGGCCGAACTGCGCACCGGCGACACCCCGGCCGATGCCCGGCGGCGCATGTTGCGCCAGCCGCCGGAAATCCTCATCACCACGCCGGAATCCTTGAATCTCCTGCTCAGTTCTAAGGGCGGCCGGGGGATGCTCGGGGCGGTGCGGCTGGTCATCCTGGATGAAGTCCACGCCGTGGCCGGCTCCAAACGGGGGGTGTTTCTCATGGCCGCCGTGGAGCGGCTGGCGCTTTTGGCCGGCGAATTCCAGCGGGTGGCCCTGTCGGCCACGGTATCCCCCTTGGCTGAGGCGGCCCGGTTCGTGGGCGGGCTGGCTCCCGGCCCGGACGGCGTCCTGGCTCCCCGGCCCGTGGCCGTGGTGGAGAGCCGGGCGGCCAAGGTCATGAACGTGCGGGTGGAGTACCCGGACTGGAGTGAGCGCGAAGGCTCCAGGGATTCCTTCCTTGCCATCGTGGCCGGACGCATCCGCCGCCGTATTGCGGCCAACCGCACCACGCTGTGTTTCGTCAACAACCGCAAGCTGTGCGAAAAACTGGCCCGGCTGCTCAACGCCGACCGGGAAACGCCGCTGGCCCACGCCCACCATGGTTCGCTGTCCAAGGAGCTGCGCCTGGCCGTGGAAACTCGCCTCAAGGCCGGCGAGCTCAAGGCCGTGGTGGCTACCCATTCCCTGGAGCTGGGCATCGACATCGGTTCGGTGGACGAGGTCTTGCTCATCGAGTGCCCGCCCACGGTGAGCGCGGCGGTGCAGCGCATTGGCCGCTCCGGGCACGGCGTGGGCGAGGTGAGTCGGGCGGTGTTCTTGCCCACTTCGGAAAAAGATCTGCTGGAAGCGGCGGTCATGGCCCGAGCGGCGGCCGGCCGCGACATCGAACCCCTGCGGCTGGTCGATGCGCCGCTGGATGTCCTGGCCCAGGTGCTGGTAGCTATGCTCGGGGTCGAGACCTGGAACGTGGACGCGCTTTTCGACGCCGTGCGCCGCATCTACGCTTACCGTGACCTTTCCCGGGCCGCTTTCGATCTGACCCTGGGCATGTTGGCCGGGCGCTACGCCGCCACGCGCCTGCGCGAACTCTCCCCCCTTGTCGCCATCGACGCCCTGGACGGCACGGCCAGCGCCCGGGCCGGGGCGCTCTTGCGGCTGTACGCCTCGGGCGGGGTCATCGCCGACCGGGGCTATTACGCCCTGCGCCGCCAGGATTCGGCCACGCGCCTGGGCGAACTCGACGAGGTGTTCGTCTGGGAGGCGCGGCTAGGCCAGGTGTTCGCCTTTGGCGCGCAGAACTGGCGCATCGAGCGCATCACCGACGCTGACGTGTTCGTGTCGCCGGCTCCGGTCGGGGCCGTGCCGGCTCCTTTTTGGCTCGGCGACCCGCGTCAGCGCGACCGCCATTTTTCCGGGCTGGTGGCCGCCTTTTTGGAAGAGGCCAACGCGCGACTGGACGATCCAACCTATGCCGAAGCGCTGGCCACGGAGCATTTTCTGGACCACCAGGCCGCGCAAGCCCTGGTCGGCTACCTGCGCCGCCAAAAAGACGTCACCGGTGCGGCCCTGCCCCATGCCCGCCATCTGCTTATCGAGGTGACGGACACCGGCCCGGGCGGCGCGCCCGGCAATCAGGTAATCCTGCATGCGCCCCTGGGATTGGTCGTCACCGCGCCGCTGGGGTTGGCCCTGGAGGCAGCCCTGGAAGCCAGGCTCGGCCACGCCGTGCCGGTCTATGCCGGCAACGACTGCCTGGCCGTCACCTTGCCCGGCGAGGTCGATCCGCTGGAGGTGTTGGCTGCCGTGCCGTCACGGCAGGCGGCGGCGCTGCTGCGCGACCGGCTGGAAGGTTCCGGCGCGTTCGGAGCTGCCTTTCGCGAGGCGGCCGGCCGGGCGCTGCTGCTGCCCCGCGACGGCTTCGGCAAGCGCCAGCCCCTATGGATCACCCGGCTGCGGGCCAGGAAGCTCCTTTCCGCCGTGGCCGGCTACGGCGATTTCCCCATTGTCCTCGAAGCCTGGCGGACTTGCCTGGTCGATCTCTTCGATCCCCAGGGGCTGGCCGGGTTTCTGGCCGCCGCCCAGTCCGGGGCCATGGCCGTGACCGTAGTCCGCACCCGGACCCAAAGCCCCTTTGCCGCCGACATCGTCTGGCGGCACGTCACCGAATACATGTACTTGACCGACGCCGGCACGGCGGCGGGCCCCACCGGCGCGCGGCCCGATCTGGTGGCCGAGCTGACCCGCCGGCCCGACCGGCCGGCCGTGCCCGAGGCCGTGGCCCAGGCTTTCGAGGCCCGTCGCCAGCGGTTGTATCCGGGCTACGCGCCGGTGAGTGCCGCCGAACTCCTGGAATACGTCAAGGAGCGGGTCGTGGTGCCCGGGGACGAATGGCAGGCCATGCTCGCCGCCATGGAGCGCGACCATGGGCTGGCCCCGGCTGCCCTGGAAGCCGCCCTGACACCCAAGCTGGCCCGCCTCGCCACGCCGCCCCAGCCGGGCATCGTCGCCCTGGAGCGGGCAGCCGAGGCGGCCGAGGCGGTTTACGGCGATGCGGTCCTTGTCCAGCCCTTGGTGGCCAAGGCCAAGCCGCCGCGCCGAGCCAAGGCGGCGTCCGAGGACCAAAGCGCTGTCCGGGAAGGGCTCATTGCCCAATGGCTGAGCTATTACGGGCCGCGATCCCTGGACGATTTGGTGTCGCGTCTGGGCCTGGACTCGGCAATACTTCAAGCGGTACTTGAGGATTTGCAGGCGGCCGGGAACGTGGTCAGCGGCCGCCTCGTGACCGGCCGGGACGAAGCCTTGTGGTGCGACGCGGCCAATTTCGAGACCCTGCTGCGTCTGGCCCGGGCAGCAAGGCGGCCGGCGCTGGCCGCCTTGCCGCCGGAAAAGCTGCCGTATTTCCTGGCCGTCTGGCAGGGCGTGGCCCAACCGGCCAAGGATGCGGCGGCCCTGGCCGAGCGCCTGGAGCGTCTGGCCTGTCTGCCTCTTGCCGCCGCCGCCTGGGAGGCCGACGTCTTGCCGGCCCGCGCCCTGGGCTACGACCCGACCCTGCTCGACGCCGCCCTGGAGGACTCGGGCCTGCGCTGGTTCGGCGCGGGAACCAAGAAGGTGCTTTTTGCCCGCCCTGAAGACCTTGATCTGGCCGGTTTTGCCCGGCGCGCGCCCGATGCCGGGCTGTTTCCCGATCCCCGGGCTTCGTATGATTTTTCGGCGCTGCTCGACATCACCGGCTTGCCGCCCAAGACCCTGGCCGAGCGGTTGTGGCAGGCGGCCTGGAAGGGCGAGGCGTCCTGCCCGGCCTTGTCCGTGTTGCGCCGGGGCGTGGCCAACGACTTCACGGCCGAGGACGCCTATGCGCCGATTCGCTCCGGCTCGTCCCACGGCGGCCCGGTTCGGCGCGGTTTCCGCCGCACGCCGCCCGGGCGTTTCGCCGGTTCGCTGCCGCTGTCCGGCTCCTGGCAAGCGCTTGTCCCGCCGCTGTTGCCGGATGATCCCCTGGCCGTCGAGGAACTGGCCATGGACCGGGCCAGATTGTTGCTCGCCCGCTACGGCGTGGTCTGCCGCGACATGCTGGCCCGGGAGTCCGCCGCCTTGAGCTGGACCGCCGTCTTTCGGGCGCTGCGGCGCATGGAGCTGACCGGCGAGGTCGTGTCCGGCGAATTTTTTACCGGCCTGTCCGGCCCCCAGTTCGCCGATCCCGGAGCCGTGCGCTTGCTTGTCGCCGGCCTTGTCGGTGACGCCCCCTGGTGGATTGCCGGCAACGATCCGGCCGCCGTCTGGGGGTTCGGCCAGGACCCGGCCGCTCTTGCCCTGCCGCGACGCACGGCGGGGGCTTTTGTCGCCTTTGCCGGCCCGCGACCCGTGGCCGTCATTGAAGCCGGCGGCGCGCGCCTGCGTCTGGCCCTTGCCCCGGATGATCCCGGACTGCCGGCGGCGTTATCGCCCCTGGTCCATCTCCTGTGCCGCCGCGTTTCTCCCCTGCCGCGCCTGACCGTGGCGACCATAAACGACGTCCCGGCCGACAAAAGCCCCTACCTCGCGATGTTGCGCAGCCTCTTCGAGGTTGTGGGCGAACGCCGGGGAGTCACTCTGTATCGGTCGCGTTCGTTGTAGCGAGGGGGACAGGAGAAGACGGGGGAGGCCTCCGGCGGCTGGGGGCCTGAGGCCCCCAGACCCCCCAAATGGGAAAGGGGGCGGGCGTTGCTGCCGCAGGGCGCGTCAGAAACGCAGCCAGGCGGGCAGCGGCAGCCTGGGACAGGCGGCTGAGGACGGCCGGTAGGTCGGGACCGGCCAAGGCGGCGGCCAGGGGCGGATGGCCGGCCAGGCGCGGAGCCAGGCTCCAGCCGCCCGGCGCGGCGGGATCAAGGCGGATGTCCTCATAGAAGATGGCAAAGCCGCCGGCTTCGTCGGCCAGGACGCCGTGGAGCAGCTCCAACACGGCGTAGGCAAAATATTTTTCCACATCCGCGCCGTGCCGGCTTTTGGCCAAGGCGGCGGCAAAGGTGGGCCAAAGGGCGGTTTCCAGGCTTTCAAAGGCGTTTTGGGCGGACATGGCGGTGTCTCCGTGGCGAAAAACCGTTGGGTACGGCAGCCCGGCCCCGGGCGCAAGTCCCCTTGCCATCTGGCAAAGCTTTGGCCATGACGGAGATGGTCCGAAATCCCTCGCCAAGGAGCCGTCCGCCATGCCCGAGTCCAGCCTGCCCGACGCCGCCGTCCTCGCCCGAAGCGTCAACCGCGACCTACGCCGCCAGGTGAGCGAACTGGCTCCCTGGTTCGCGGCCAACATGCCGGCCTACTATTTCCGCACCCACGACGCCGCCGAACAGGCCCGCCACCTGCGCGCCGTCATCTCCGGCGAAGTGCTGACCGGCGGCCAATCGGCTACCCTCTGGGACGCCACCCGCACCCGGCTGACCCGCATCGCCCCGGCCAACGGTTCCTGCCTGCTCGACCATCTGGCCGAACGGGTTGACGACAATATTCGCACCTCGCGGCTCTACGCCTCCCTGGACGGCCGTTTGCGGCTGGACACCTTTCTGCTCGACCCCCAGCCGCCGGTGGCCCCCAAAAGCCCGGCCATGCGTCGGGCCGTGGCCGCCATGATGGCCGGCGGCCATCTCGATGCCCGGTTCCGCCAGGCTTTCACCGCCTTTCTCGGCGGCGCACCGGCGGATTACGTCGAGAAGTTCGACCCCCTGCGGGCCGCCCGCCACTTCGCCCTGGCCCGGGAACTCGACGGCCGCGACGGCGTGCGGGTGGAGCTGCATCTTTTGGCCGACGCTTCCGAGAGCCGGCTTGTCCTGGCCATGCGTGAGCCGCCCCGGTCCGGACTTTTGCTGCAAGTGGCCCAGGCCGTCATGTCCGAGGGCCTGTCCATCCTGCGCGGCTATTCCGACCGGTTTGTCCTGGCCGGCGGAGACCTGTCGGTTATTAGCCTCTACGTCGCCCGGGGAGGCCGGGCCCTTGACCCGGCCGACGCGGCCTGGAAACGGCTGCGGCTGCTTCTGCGCCGGGTCAAGTGGAGCGTGCCGGCCCAGGATCAGCCCCTGGCCGTCCTGGCTTCGCGGCACGGGTTTGCCCAGGAGGAAGTCGAGTTGCTCGGGGCCGGCTGCGAATGCGCTCGGCAATTCCTGCTGCCCCGAAACCGCTACGCCTTTTCCATGGACAACGTGCACGGCGTCCTTATCGCCCATCCGGCCCGGGCCAGGGCGCTGCTGGATGTGTTTGCCGCCCGGTTTGATCCGCAACTGCCCGTGCGGCATCGGGAAACCGACGATGGGCCGCTGGCCGGAGCCGTGCTGGACGGCCTCGACGACGATCTGGCCCGGCAGGTGTTTGCCGCCGTCATCGAACTGTGGCGGCATGTGCTGCGCACGAACTGTTATCTGGCCGACCGTTTCGGCCTGGCGTTCCGTCTCGACCCCGGCGTCATCGAGGCAATTGGCGGCGTGCCTCGACCGTCCGGGGAGCACCTGCCCCATGCGCTCTTTTTCGTTGCCGGCCCAAAAATGCGCGGCTTCCACGTGCGCTACCGCGAGATGGCCCGGGGCGGGGTGCGTCTGGTGCGGACCCGGACCTGGGCCCAGCTCGAACTGGAGTCCGGCCGGCTCTACGAAGAGGCCAAGCACTTGGCCGAGTCCCAGCAGCTCAAGAACAAGGATATCCCCGAAGGCGGGGCCAAGGCCGTGCTGCTCCTTGATCCCGGGGCCGATCCCACCCTGGCGCTCAAAAGCGCCGTGGACGGGCTGCTCGACCTGCTCGTGCCCGGGGACGAGGCCGATACCCTTCCCGGCGTGGTCGATTATCTGGGCCGGCCCGAGCTCGTTTATCTCGGCCCGGATGAGGGCATCACCCCGGACCATATCCGCTGGATCGTGCGCCGGGCCGCCAAACGCGGCTACGGCTGGCCCCGGGCGTTTATGAGTTCCAAGCCCGAGGGCGGCATCAACCACAAGCGTTACGGCGTCACCAGCCTTGGCGTGCTGGAATTCGCCGACGCCTTTTTGCGCGAGGCCGGCATTGACCCCGACCGCCAGGAATTCACGGTCAAGCTGACCGGCGGCCCGGCTGGGGACGTGGCCGGCAACGCCCTGATCCAGCTCTTTTCCCGCTATGGCGACCGGGCCAAGGTGTTGGCCATAAGCGACGGTCACGGCGCGGCCTACGATCCGGCCGGCCTGGACGCGGCCGAGCTGGCCCGGCTGGTGGCTGCCGAAACCTCCATCACCGGCTTTGACCCGGCCCGGCTGTCCGGCTCGCAAGCCTTTGTCCTGGCCGCCGACACGCCACAAGGGGCCAAGGCCCGGGCCAGCCTGCACAACACCGTCGTAGCCGACCTCTTCATCCCGGCCGGCGGCCGCCCGGACACCATCAACGACGCCAACTGGAGCGCCTTTTGCGACGAGGCCGGCCGTCCCTCGGCCCGGGTCGTCATCGAGGGGGCCAACCTCTTTTTGACCTCCGGCGCGCGCCGGGGACTGGAAGCGGCCGGGGTGCTCATCGCGCCTGGCCCCTCGGCCAACAAGGCCGGGGTCATCTGCTCATCCTACGAGATCCTGGCCGGCATGGCCATGACCGAGGAGGAACTGGCCGCCTGCCATGGCCGCTATGTCGAGGAAGTGCTGGTGATTCTTGGCCGCAAGGCCCGGAACGAGGCCGGGCTGCTGCTGCGCGAACGCCGCCGTCGCGGGGGCACGACGGGACTGGTGGGATTGAGCCGCGAGGCGTCTCTGGAGATCACGGCCCTTAAGGACGCTCTGAGCGAAGCCATGGCCCGGCAGGCCCCGACCGTGGCCGACATCGCCGCCGACCCGCTGCTGACAGAGCTTATTGCCGCCCACTGCCCGCCGCTGGTGGCGGCGCGCCACCTGGAGCGGCTTTTTGCCGTCGCCCCGGCGGCCTATCTCCATGCCGTGGCCGCGGCCCAGGCCGCCTCAACCATCGTCTATGCCGAAGGCTTGGGCTGGCTGTCTCGTCTGGCCGGCTTACGCGACCTCATGGCTATTGTCCGGGCCTATTTCGCGGCCGCCGGGGAGCTGGACCGACGTCTGGCCGCCCTGGGCCGAAGCCGGATGCCCGGACGAGACGAGCTGGCCGGCCTTTTGGCCCGGTCCGGGCGCAAGCTGCTGTGCGAACAGGCCCTGGGCCTGGATGGCCCGGCAGCGGGCGGGGAGAGTGAGGGACTCTAGATCTTGATGGGCGGCAGTTCGATGCGCGGCGGCGTGTCCCAGATGCGCTCAAGGAGCCTTTTGGCTTCGGCTAAGTCGGGATTGATGGCCAGGGCCTCCCGGGCGGTCTTCTCAGCCTCGGCCAGATTGTGCTGCTCGTAGTAGACCCGCGCGATGTTGAGCAGCAAATGATCATCGGCGGGGGAGAGTTCGCGGGCCCGGAAATAGTACTTGAGCGCCTCGTCGAAAAGGCCTTTTTTGCGCAGATTGATGCCGAACTCGTTGAACAGGTGCTTGTGGCGCGGCTCGAAGGCCTCTTCCATCCTCACCAAGCGGTCGAAGATGTAGGAGGCCTTCTCGGTCTTGTCCATGGACAGATAGACCAGCCCCAGGCCGAAGTTGGCCCGGATGTTGTCTTCGTCGATGCGCTTGATCTTGAGGTATTCCTGCTCGGCGCTGGCCGGCTTGTTGGACGCCCGGTAGTGGTCGCCCACGAGCAGGGGTTGGCTGAGCAGGCGATAGCTCAGGTCCGGCTCCAGGTGGTAGTCCTCGAAGAGCTTTTCCCGGGTGATGCGAAAAGGCGCGCCCTGACGCTTGAAGTCCATGTCCAGGCTCTGGACGTCGAAGGCGTTGTCCTCGATTTCCTTGACGAACCAATACGTCTCGGACTGGGCTGTCCGTTTGGTGACGCCAAAACCCACCGTAACGGCGGTTTTGAGCGAAAAGATGCCGTTGATCCGGTTTTCCTGGCTCATGTCGCGGCCCGGGCGCTCAGACGTCCATGGCCAGGGCGGCCTGGCCGGCGTCGGCTGCGGTCGTTTGCGGGGCTTGGGCGAGGCCGTCGTATTGTTTGGCGCGCAGCTTGGCCAGGAGTTTCGTGGCCTCGGGGAAAGGGTCGCGCAAGCTGGCCGCCTGTTCCAGATGGTAGATGGCCCGGTCGTAGTCCTTGGCGAAAATGCAGGCCTTGGCGATGTTGTAATGCAGGTTTTCGTCCTTGGGCGTCAGCGTCAGGGCCTGGGTGTAGGCGTGCAGGGCGCCGGGGTAGTCGCCGCGCTTTCGCAGGTCGATGCCCAGGGAATTGTAGGGGTTGACCGCGTCGGGATTGGCTTGCAGGATCTCGGCGAAGAGTTCCTTGAGCTCGGCCAGACGATCCTGGAGAGCGAGAATCTCGGCGGATTTATCGAGATAGGCCCGGTAGTTGGCGTCGTCGCCCTTGCCTTTGTAGGCGTGGGCCATGCCCTGGTACGCCTCGGCGTACATGGCGTTTAAGGCCAGGGCCTTGTTGAAGGCTACGATGGCCTTGCCGTATTTTTGACGGTGCAGGTAATCCATCCCCTTGTTGAACCAGACGGTGGACTCGTTTTCCTCTTCCACGATCTCGGAAAATTCCTGCAACGCCTCGTCAAAGCGGCCTTGCTGCACGAGTTCCTGGGCCGTTTGCAACTGCTCGACTTCAACTTCGTCGACGCTGGTGGTCTCCAGGGCCATTTGCAGATGCCGCTCCAGGGTGGTCATAGAATAGGGGCGGATGACGTAGCCGTTGCAGCCGGCGGCAATGGCCTTGACCACGTTTTGCAGCCCGCTTTCGGTGGTCACCATGATGACGGGCAAGAGCTTGGAACGGGTGGCCCGGCGCAGGGCGCGCAGGCAGCTAGCTCCGTCCATGCCCTTGACGGCGGCGTCGATGAGCACCACCTGGACGGCGTCTTCCTTGATGGGATCAAGCAGATCGTCGAGTTCGTCGGAGACGATGACGTTTTTGATGTTGAGATCAAGACAGCACTTCTTGTCTCGCGCGGCATGATGCAGGTTATTGGTGAGGATGGCGACGGAGATGTTCGGCGTTTCCATGCTTCGCTCGGTAGTCGGGATAAAGTGCGCCTGTCTTGCACGCGGTCCGGGCCGGGGAAAGATTGATGCCGAGCCTGGAGGCCAAGAAAGAGCGGGAATTGTCGTGCATTAGAAAGCTACCATGCGTCGGCGGCAAAACCAAGGGAAAAAGCGGAAGTTCGGCAGGGCCGATCAGACGCACGTTGCTGTGCCGCTGCAGAGGCGTTCCGCGCTATGATTTACACTGCAACAATGCCGTCCGCCATAAATGTTTATCTGCAATGGTCGGGTCTGTCTCGGGACTTCTGGAGCAGCCAGACGCCTTGCCTGCTCGCCGCGTCGATCCGGTGTTGTGTCCTCGGAAGAAGCGTCTGGGTGTTTCGTGGGTGATATCCATAACATATTGATTTTAATAAACAATGCCGACATTTCTAGGGACGCGGCAAGAGGTTGACGCACACCCGCAAGGTACGACCTTGCCTTCAAGCTGGCTGCCGGTTGCGCCGCCCGATTACCAACCGCCGCCTCCGCCTCCGCCGCCTCCGCCGCCAGAACTCCCGCCGCCGCCCGAGCCGGAAGACGATCCCGGGGCCGTGGATGAGGCACTGATGGCCGAGGAAAACCCCGAGCCGAGGTCACCAGCAAAACCGCCGAAGTCCCCGGAACTCCAACCGTGGCCGACGTACCAGACCGGCTGGTAGCCCTCGGCCGCTGCCAGCGCCAACACGTCGGCGAACTGGGCCGCCCAGTCGTTTTCCACGTCCAAGGCCAGGGCGTAGGGCAGGTAGCGTTCGAAAAGTTCGGGCGTGCGCTCCGGGGGAGTAAGCCTGTTGAGGCGTTCGCGCTCGCCCACGCGGAGATAGAGCCGAAAACCCTCCAGAGCGTCCATGACCCGCCGGCCTTCCCTGGTCGGGGCCTTGAGCAAGTGGCGAAAGATCGCGGCTTCCACGGCGATGGCGGCAAGGCAGCCGGCTGCCGGCCAGGAGACGGCGATGGAAAGGAAGGCCAGGGCGGCCAGCTCGCCAAGGACGAAGGGTAGGGCGAACAAACAGGCAAACGCCGCGCCGACGATGCTCAGAAAGCGCGGCCGGGCCTTGGCCTTGGCCAGGGCCTGCAGGGCGCGCATGGTCAGGGCGGCCACGCCGAAGCTCCATACGCCAAGCCATGCCAGGGTCATGCCGGCCATCTCCGGCTCGTCGGCATGGATGGCGACCAGGGCAAAGACCAGCAGGCAAAGCGCCACACCGACAAAGAAATACGCCCGGTTGATCTGGAAATGGCTGCCCTCGTACCGGTCCTTGAGGTCTTCGCGAAGAGCCTTTTGCGACGCCCGCACGGCTTGATAGTTATCCTGTTCCAGACGCACGGCCGGTGCGCCGCCAAGCAGGGCGTCGAGGAGGCCGGCCTGCCAGGAACCCTCGGGAAAGCGCTTCTTGCCGCGTCCGACAATGTAGGTTCCGTCGTCGTCCTCGATGACGGCCCCGCCGGCCACGGCCATTTCCACCACCCCGGCGGCGAAGGCCTTGTCGTCATAGCCCATGCGCCGCAGGTAGCGGGCGCCCGGGGCGCTGACGCCGTCTGGGGGCGAAAAAAGCGGAATAGTGATGCCCTTGGCCGGGTCGCGGCCGACAATGAGCCAGGCCACGACGAAAAAAACCGTCACCACCACCAGTCCGGCGGCGGCGAGGTGAAAGGCCCGGCTCGTCAGGATACGTTCGGTTGGCGTGGGCAGGGTGACGAAGCCCTTGGGGAAGCTCACGGCCACGGTCAGGCCCGAGCCTGGGGGCAACGGTTTGGTCGTTTGGCAATAAAACGTGCCCGGCCCGGTCTGGGCGGTGAAATCGCGGCCCTTGGCCCCGGCCGGCCCGGTGTAGGCGGCCCACTGTCCCGGCTGGGCCCCGGGCGGCAGGAAGACCGTGACTGATGCTTGGTCGATGGGCAGCCGCCAGCCGTTGCCGGTGACGTTCCAGTAGAGTTCATCGTAGTCCGCGAACTGCCCAATCTGACCGTCGGTTGCGTAGGTCAGCTCATAGGTGTGTTCGCCCGGGTCGAGGAGCTTCCCCTTTTTGCCCATGTAGACCTTGACGCCGTTGCCGGCCGTCTCGGTATGGTAGTCTTCGCCACGTCCGTCTCGGCGCACACTCAGAACTTTGAAGCCCGTCGTCACGGTCTTGCCGTCGGGCATGTCGTAGCGGGTGGGGAATTCGCGCACGATGCCCTGGCGGATGGACTGGCCGGCGGCCATGACGCGCAGGGTCTCGACCACGGTGAGATCGCCTGTGACGGCGATGGTCACCCGGCTGTCAAAGGACAGGAGGCGCTCGGACTGGGCTGCGGCCGGGCCGGCCAGGACAAGCAGCAAGGCCAGAGCCGCCAGCATGGCGCTGTGGGAGTAGAACGCGCGGAGTATGCGCGTAACAGCTTTTTGTCCAAAGACTTTTCGGTTTGCCGCCAAGCGCCTTTCTCCAGGGCGCGACGCAAGAACGCCGCCGGGCCGCAAGGCCGCTCGTTTCACGAGCCGGCTCCGGCGTCGAAGCTCACACGCGGCATGGCGCGGTCGGCCGGATCTTCGATCTCGAAATAGGGCAGGGGGCCAAAGCCCATGGACGAGGCCAGCAGGTTGGCCGGAAACGTCTGGGACCGGTTGTTCTGCTCCCGGGCCGCGCCGTTGTAGTAGCGCCGGGCGAGCTGTATGTCCGACTCGATGGCGGCCAGTTCCTGTTGCAGGGAGGCGAAATTCTCGCTGGCCCGCAGTTGGGGATAGCCTTCGGCCACGGCAAAAAAACGGGTCAGGGCCTGGGTCAGTTCGCCTTCCAGGCGATAACGGGCGGCTTCATCGGCAGTGTTCTGGATTTTCGTGCGCAGGCCGGTCACGGATTCCAGTACGCCGCGTTCATGACCCATGTAGCCTTTGACGGCTTCCACCAGATTGGGGATGAGGTCCGCCCGGCGTTTGAGTTGAACATCAACGCCGCTGCGGGCTTCCTCGGCCAGGTTGCGGCCCCGGATCAGGCCGTTGTAGAGGGCGATGCCGTAGAGGCCGATAAGCAGGGCGACGCCGAGGACGACGGACAGTGCGATCATGGCGGAACTCCTTTGTCGGGAAACGGCCCATGAGCCGATACTGCAAGGTCATACGGAAACCGGCCGGCCAAGGCAATGGCTTGTTGCGGCCAAGCCTTCCCATGCCGCCTTGCCGGTGCTAGACGGGACGGGCGACGGGCCAAGAACAAGGAGCGAGAACCATCATGGGCGTAATAGGCATTTGGGAAGAAGGCGATGGCCGGCAGGGCGTTGATGGGAGCCTTGGCGCGCTGCTGTCAGCCCTGGGCCACGACGCTCGCGGCCTTGTCGCCGGACTGCCTTTGGCTGCCGAGCTTGAAGGTTTGGTGGCCCAGGCCGGGTTGCTCGCGGCTCACGGCGAGGCGGTCGCCGCCCGAAAGGCTGCTTCGGGCGAGGCCGGGTTTCCGGTGCTGGCCGTGCTGCCGGCCGGAGCCGATGATGCGGCCGTTGCCGCCGCTTTTGGTGTCGCCGACGAGGTGATCCGGGAGCCGGTTGGGCCGGCAGAGTTGGCCGGACGCCTGGGCAAGCTTCTGGAGTTTTACCGCCAAGAGGCCGACTGCTGCGCCTTGGCGCTGTGCCGGGCGCGCCAGGAAGCAGCCCTGGCCGAGGCCACCGCCGATCTTTCCCGCCGGGTAAGCGCCCTGGACTGCCTGTCCAAGGTCCATGCCGTGATCCAGCGGTTCGGCCAGCCCCGAAACCGCCTCTTCAAGGACGTCATCGCCTTGCTGCCCCCGGCCATGCGCCGCCCCGAAGCGGCTCACGCCCGTCTGCTGGTCGATGGGACCGTTTACGAGACGCCCGGCTTTCGCTCCTGTGCCCAAAGCCTGCGCATTCCACTGGCTGGCTCGGCCCAGCCCGAGGCTGCTTTGGAAATGCATTACGAAGCGCCCGATCCAAAACAGCCGGACATTGTTTTTCACGAGGACGAGGCCGAGTTGGCCTTGCTCGTGGCCCAGCGCCTGGGGCGTACCCTCAGCCGGCTTGGGGCCGAGGCGGCCCTGGCCCGGGAGCGCGAATTTTCCGCCCTGCTCATGGACGCTCTGCCCGGGGGAGTGCTGCGCTTCAATCGCCATGGGGCCATCGTGTTCAGCAATCCCCGGGCTGCGGCCATCCTGGAGTTGCAACAGCGTGCCCTGGCGGGAAACATGTTCGATGACGCCGGGTTCGGCGCGGCCAATGCCGAAGGCCGTCCCCTGGCCCGGGCAGATCATCCCTTTGCCCGGGTGCTGGCCACGGGCAAGCCGGTTTACGACATGGCCCTGTCCGTGGCCCGTCCGGGCGGGGGGCGGCGATTCTTGTCGGTGAGCGCCGCGCCGCTTTTCGCCCCGGATGGTGGCATCGACGAAGTCGTGGTCAACATGGTCGACGTCAGCGGCCAAAAGGCCCAGGAGCGCCAGCTTGCCCATGCCCTCAAGCTCGAATCCCTGGGCCAGCTGGCCGCCGGCATCGCCCATGAGATCAACACCCCGGTGCAGTATGTGCTGGGCAATCTGGAATTTCTGGCCAACGCTTTCGGCCGCCTCATCGAGACCTTGGACGGCTTGGCCGCCGCCGCCCTGGACACCGAGGGCGACCTGTGCCTGACCGAGGAGCTGGCCCGGATGCTGGCCGACGAGGAGCTGCGGTTCCTGCTTGAGGAATCCCCGTCCGCCATCCGCGAATCCCGGGAAGGCCTGGACCGGGTGACCGGCATTGTTTCGTCCATGAAACGTTTTTCCCATCCCGGCAGCGAGCTGCCCATGGCCGTGGACGTGGGGCAGGCCATGGCCGACACCCTGGCCGTGTCGCGCGGGGCCTGGAAGTTCGCCGCCGACGTGCGCCTGGACATCGACGCGGGGTTGCCGCCGGTGCTGTTCGTGCCCGGCGATCTGCACCAGGTGCTGCTCAACATCATCGTCAACGCCGCCCAGGCCATTGAGGAGCAGCACGCCGGAACGGGCGGCAAGGGACATATCGACATCCGGGCCGTGCAAAACGGCCCCGTGGTGGAGCTGGCCGTGGCCGATGACGGTCCGGGCATGTCCGAGGAAGTGCGCCAGCGCGTCTTCGATCCCTTTTTTACCACCAAGCCCGTGGGCAAGGGCACGGGACAGGGCTTGGCCCTGGTCCACGGCATCCTCCAGCGCCACAAGGCCCGGGTGGAGGTGCTGTCCGCCCCGGGCCAGGGCACGAGCTTCGTCCTGAGCCTGCCCGTGGCCAATCTGCCGGAGATCGGCCGCTAGACACGCCCGGCCTCCGCTTTCGACGGGCCTTTGCCCCGGCGGCGCTGCGGCGAGCCGTCCGTTGTTTCGTACCAGAACCAGTCTTCGGGTCCGGGCACGGCCTTGTGTCGGGGTTGCCGACGATCACGGCCGGGGATAAAGTCGAGTCTTTGCCGCATCATTTCGACTTGCCCGACGCCAGGAGGACGCATGGCCCTCGACCCCGCTTTTTCCGCCGCCCCGGGCGCCCAGGGCGTGACCACGCCCGTGGTCGCCACCTGCACCCGCGACTGCCCCAGCGCCTGCGGCTTGCTCGCCTATGTCCGGGAAGGCCGGGTGGTCAAACTGACCGGCAACCCCGCCCATCCCGTCAACAGGGGCACGGCCTGCCGCAAGACGCCGGGTTTCCTGCGGCGCATGACCAGCGACAAACGCGTGACCACGCCGCTGCGGCGCGTGGCCGGCCAGTGGACGCCGGTGTCCTGGGACGACGCCCTGGACGAGATGGCCGAGCGCCTCAAGGATTGCGTTGCCCGCCATGGCCCGGAGTCGATCCTCTACTACATGGGCTTTGGCGAACGCACGGCGCTCAAAATCGTCAATGCCCGGTTTTTCGCCCACCTGGGTGGGGTGACCACCCTTCGCGGCACACTGTGCGGCGGCACGGGCTACGCCGCCCAGGGCCTGGACTACGGCCCCCGCGTTTCCCACGATCCCCTGGACCTTCAAAACGCCCGCACCATCGTCTTGTGGGGCAGAAACCCCGTCGCCACCCAGTTCGGGCTCATGCCGCATCTGCGCGCCGCCCGGGAGCGCGGGGCCAGCATCGTGCTGATTGATCCGCGCCAAAGCGAATCCGCCGCCCTGGCCGATTTGCTCGTGCAGCCAAGGCCCGGCCGCGACGCGTTCCTGGCCCTGGCCGTGGCCAAACGCATCATCGAGGCCGGTTGGGAGGATCGAACCTTTCTCGAAACCCGGGCCGACAATCTGGCCGGCTACTTGGCCTTGCTGGCCCGGTGGAGCATGGACGAGCTGGTCGCCGCCTGCGACGTGCCCCTGGCCGTGGTCGCCGCCCTGGCCGAGGCCTACGCCCAGGGCAAACCCACGGCCACCATGCTCGGTTGGGGGCTGCACCGCTTCACGCTCGGCCACGAGATGGTGCGCGCCGTGGACGCCCTTGGCGCGGTCTCGGGCAACATCGGCCTGGCCGGCGGCGGCGTGTCCCAGGGCTTCGAGGAGTGGGGGCCTTACGACCCGGAGCTGTGGGGCGAGGGCCTGCATCCGCCCCGGCGTAAGCTGCTCATGCCGCAAATCGGCCGGGAGATTCTCGAAGCCAAGGACCCGCCGGTGGAAATGGCCGTCATCACCGCCGCCAATCCGGTCTGCATGGCCCCGAATGCCGATCTCGTGGCCAAGGCCCTGGACTGCGTCCCCTTCGTGGTCCACATGAATCTTTTCCTCGACGACACGGCCGAACACGCCGACCTCTTCTTGCCCTGCGCCGCCTTTTACGAGCAGCGCGATCTGGTGGCGAGTTTTGGCCACAACTACGTCGGGCCGCTGGTGCGCGCCGTCGATCCGCCCGGGCAGTGCCGCAGCCAGTTCGACATCTTCATGGACCTTGGCCGGCGATTTCCCTTTGCCGGGGAGTACATCAAAACCGAGGAGGAGTGGCTGCGGCTGCTCATCCGGCCGCTTTTGGAAAAAGGCGTGGCCTGGGACGACCTCTGGAAGGGGCCGGTGCGCATCCCGGACGCGCCCATGGTCCCCTGGGCCGACGGCAAGTTCGACACGCCGACCGGGCGTTTCCAACTGCTCACGGAGGTGACGGCCTGCGAGGATTGCCGCGACGCCGCCCGCTATCCCTTCACGCTGCTCACCGTCGGCCCGGTGGGGCATCTGTGTTCCGAGCGCGAGCCGGGCTATGACTCGGGGCCGCTGGAAATCGCCATGGCCTCCGAAGCGGCCACGCGGCTGGGCATCGCCGACGGTTCGCCGGCCAAGCTCGTCAGTCCCCTTGGCGAGTTGGTCGTGACCGTGCGCCACGACGAGACGTCACGGGCTGATGTCGTGTCCTGCGGCCGAGGCGGCTGGCTGTCCCACGGCCAGGGTGTCAACCGTCTCATCCCGGACCTGGTCAGCGCGGTGGGGCAGGGCACGCCGTATTACGAGGCCCGTGTGGACGTGGAGCGGCTGTCGTGATCTCGCGCGAATGGAAATGCACCCTGCCGCGTCGCCACCGCGACGGCTTCATGGAGCACTTGTATGCCACGGGCGTGGCCGAGACCTCGGCGCTGCCGGGGTATCGCGGCTATCAAATCTTGGAGCGCGAGCTTCCCGGCGATGTGGCCGAGGTGACGCTTGTCACGTACTGGGGATCGCTGGAGGATATTAAGGCCTTCGCCGGCGAGGACATAGGGGTGGCGGTGCTGTATCCCGGCGACGAAGTATATGAACTCGTGCCGGAGACGGTGGTGAGGCATTATGGGGTGGTTGGGGCGGCGTGGCCGACGGGTAAGGAGTAGATGTTGCTGGCGTTGGTTTGTGTGTCGTGTGTTAGTTTATGGTTTTGTCAAGGTTCATTTTGCGATTCATAATTTCAAGAATTTCCTGTCTTCTTTTTGAAGTTGGTTCAAAATCAGGAAATAGCTCAAGTACGGAGTTGCAAACAGCCAGGGCCTCGTCAAGTCGACCCAATTGTTTAAGGGCTCCAGCGCGGTTGTGTTGGGCAGGAATTAATTCAGGGTCGAGGCTCAACGCCATGTCGAGGGCGGCGAGAGCTTCTTCAGGCCGATTAAGTGAGTTGAGCGCAGCACCAAAGTTGTTCCAGGCATGCGGGCTTTTTGAGTTTATTTGTAATGCTTTTTCTAGAGCAAGCAAAGCTTCGTCGTATTGTCCATGCGTGCCAAGGATCACCCCTTTGCTGTACCATGCGCCAGCATCAGAGGGATTCAAGTTGAGGGCGATTTCGTAGGCTTGAAGAGCTTCGTCGTCGCGGTCGAGTTGTTTGAGTGCATCACCTTTTTTGGTCCAAGTAATGGCGACATCTGGATCGATATTTATCGCAACATCGTATGCTGTAAGGGCCTCGTCAAATCTGTCGAGCTTGTAGAGAGCTACGCCCTTTGCGTGCCAGGCCGCCGCGTAATCTGCGTCCAGGTTGGTCGCTTTTTCATGCGCGTCCAAAGCACTGCTGAAGTTTCCAAGAGCGGAAAGCGTCAAGCCTTTGTTGTTCCAGTACATAGGGTATTCTTCATCCAACAGTATGGCCATTTCACAAGAAGCTAGCGCCTCCTCGTAACGCTGGAGATGGAAAAGGACTAGTCCCCGATCGTTCCATGACCTGTCGTCGTCAGGTTTGAGTTCTAGAGATTTGTCGAAATATGTCAGTGCTTCGTTGAAATGTCCCATTTTCACGAGAGCATCTGCTTTTCCATACCAGAAGTCATTGTCTTGTGGAGTCAATCTCAAGCCTGTATCGAAAGCGGCCAAGGCATCTTTCGGTCGATTTGCCTTGACTAGATTTCTGCCGATATAGTACCATATGTCTGGATCGTTAGGAGTGATGACTGAAGCTGTTGTAAAGGCCGCTAACGAATCTTCGTACCGATTAAGCTTTCTGAGGACAAAGCCTTTGCTGAACAAGGCGTCAACATGATTTTTGTTTAATAGCAACGCTTGCTCATATGCAGCCAGCGCTTCTTCGTACTGTTCAATGCGTTCTAAGGATCTTCCTTTGCGATACCATTCTTCGGCGTTTTTCATGTCAGTGTCTACGGTTTCTTTGTCAAAAAATATTTTTTATCGTGTATTTAATTTGCGTTGATCTGACGTTTTGTCAAGCGCAAAAAAGCCGCCCCGCTGGGTCCGTGAACAGCGGGGCGGCTACCGTATGGGAGTCCAATCCAAGCGGTTGGCAAACCGGCTCTACGTGAACAGGTGGTCCTCGCAGGCTTCCCCGTTTTCCAGGGCGTCGAGAATCTCATCCACCTTGTCTTCGCTATCGATCTCTTTGTACCACCAGTTGTTGGGCATAACCACCACAACCGGTCCGTCTTCGCACTGCTTGAGGCAACCCGTGCTCACCACCCGGGCGTCGATGTCCCGGTCGAGGATGCCTTCTTCCATGTAGCCGAGCAGGTTGTGCGAGCCTTTTTTGTGGCAGATGCCCTTGGCCTCGCCCTTGACGCGAAAGCTCGCGCAGACGTTGATCAGGTATTGCGGCTTTTCCATGGTCCCTACGTCTCCCTCGTGTTGCGTCCCTTCACAATCCTCGTCACATGCCGTGGTCTGCTTTTTATGTCCCGGTGTGACGTCCTCGTGATCGCGGTTGTCGCGTCGCGAGGACATCACACCGGGGATCGGTCGTTACAGCTGGAGTTCGAAGCGGGTTTCGGGAGCGTCGCGGTCGAGCCGATCCAGGAGCGCTTCCAGGAACTTTTCCATCAGCCGCATGGCCCCGGAGTAGCCCACCGACGGGAAGTACTGGTGGCCGACGCGGTCAAGGATCGGGAAGCCGTGGCGCACCAGCGGGATGTCCTCGTCGCGGGCGACGTACTTGAGGTACGTGTTGCCGATGAGCAGATCGACGGGGTCGTTTTTGATCCACTGGTGGAGCAGGTACATGTCGGCTTCGCCGCCGCACTTGAACTTGCAGTCGTAAGGCACGTCCTTGAGCAGTTCGGTCATGCGCTCGTCGAAGTACTTACCGGCGGTGCCCGTGACCGTGTAGGCCGGGATCATGCCCAGGGTGATGCAGAATTCGACCAGAGCCAGCACCTGGTCGGGGTCGCCGGCCATGGCCACTTTCTTGCCGTAGAAGTACTGGCTGTAGTCGGAGAGCAGGTCCACGACCTGGCCGCGCTCGAAGTTGATGGAGTCGGGCACGGTCTTGCCGGAGAGCTTGCGCAGCAGATCGACGTAGCGGTCCGTGGCCTTAAGCCCGATGGGCAGGCCCATGACGTGGCCGGGCACCTTGAACTCGGCGTCCAGGAAGTTGACGCCGTCGGCGGTGGCCCAGCGGCCGAGGCCAATGGTGGCCTTGGCGTCGCCCATGCCGGCGATCTCGGCCGGGGTGGCTCCGGCGTTGGGGTACATTTCGTAATGGCCGGTCATGGGGCCGTTGAGCACGCCATTGGTGTCCGGGACCATGGTGATGTCGATGCCCATCATGTCGGCCAGGCGGCGCATCTCGGCCATGTCCGACGGCTCGCAAAAGCCGGGGATGATGTTGATCTTGCCGTTGGGCGTCCCGGTCTTTGTGACAAAGCCCTTGAGGATGCCCTTGACCATGTTGGCGTAGCCGGTGACATGGGTGCCGACGTAGCTCGGGGTGCTGGCGTAGACGATGTGCTTGCCGGCCGGCACCTTGCCGTCGTCCTTGGCCTTCTGGGAGATCTGCATCAGGTCGTCGCCGATGGTCTCCGAGAGGCAGGTGGTGTGGATGGCGATGACCTCGGGGTCATACAGGGTGAAGATGTTGTCGATGGCGGTGATGAGGTTGGACTGGCCGCCAAAGACCGAGGAACCTTCGGTGAAGGAGGAGGTGCCGGCCACGACCGGCTCCTTGTAGTGCCGGGTCAGGGCGGAGCGGTGGTAGGCGCAGCAGCCCTGGGAACCGTGGCTGTGGGGGAAACATCCCTTGACGCCAAGGGCCGCGTACATGGCCCCCACGGGCTGGCAGGTCTTGGCCGGGTTGACGGTGAGCGCCTTGCGTTCCTTGATCTCGCCGGTGGTGTGTCTTAAGAGAGCCATAATGCTTTCCTTTCTCGCAATCGCGTGCGTTGCTAGGCCACGTAGGTGGCTTCGAGCTCGGGACCGTCGGCCTGCCAGGGAGCCTTGATAAGGTTCCAGACCTTGGTGTTCACCATGCGGTCGATATCGCGGTACCAGTTGATGGCGCCGTTGAACCCGGCGTAGGGACCGCCCATGTCGTAGTTGTGCAGCTGCTTGAGCGGAATCCCCATCTTCTGGACGATGTACTTTTCCTTGATGCCGGCGCAGAAGATGTCGGGCTTGTAGATCTCCAGGAGCTTTTCCGTCTCGTAGTGGTTGATGTCGTCGATGACCATGGCGTCCTTGCCCATGCCGCCGATCATGCCCTCGTAGCCCTTGAAGTCCAGGCCCTGCTCGTTGAGCTTGGCCAGTTCCGCCTCGGTCTTGCGGGGCTTGAAGCGCTCGGGATCGGGATGGATTTCGAGCTCTTCGATGTTGCGCGAGTCGGCGTCGATCTTGATGGTCGGCAGCACGTGGCGGCCTTCGTAGTCATCGCGGTGGGCGAACTCGTAGCCCGCGCCCAGGATCTTCATGCCCAGTTCCTTGAACAGTTCCTGGTAGTGGTGGGCCCGGGAGCCGCCGACGAACAGCATGGCGGTCTTGCCGTCCGTGCGCGGCTTGATTTCGTCCACGACGGTTTTGACCTTTTCCAGCTCCTCGGCGATGACGGCCTCGGTGCGGTCGATGAGTTCCTGGTCCTCGAAGTAGGCGGCCATGCGGCGCAGGGACTTGGCCGAGGCTTCAGCCCCGATGAAGTTCACCTTGATCCAGGGGATGCCGTACTTGGTCTCCATCATTTCGGCCACGTAGTTGAGCGACCGGTGGCACATGACGGTGTTGAGGTCGGCGGCGTGGGCGATGCGGAAATCTTCCACGGTGGAGTTGCCGGAGAAGGTGGCGACCAGGGTGAAGCCGCACTTTTCCAGGATGCGCTCGATCTCGAAAGCGTCGCCGCCGATGTTGTACTCGCCGAGCATGTTGACCTTGAACTTGCCCTCGACTTCGACGTCTTTGGTGCCGATGACATGCTTCATGATCTGGTTGTTGGCGATGTGGTGGCCGGCGGACTGGGACACGCCCTTATAGCCTTCGCAGGAGTTGGCGAAGATGGTGATGCCCAGCTCTTCTTGCATGGTGCGGGCCACGGCGTGGATGTCATCGCCGATAAGACCGACCGGGCAAGTGGAGAAGATGGAAATGGCCTTGGGGTGGAAGTTGTCGTAGGCTTCCTGGATGGCCGCGCGCAGCTTCTTCTCGCCGCCGAACACGATGTCGTGCTCGGTCATGTCTGTGGAAAACGCGTAGGGGATGAAGTTCTCCCCGTCCGGACCGGCGTCGGTCTGGTTGCGGCGGGTGAGCCAGGAGTAGAAGCCGCAGCCGATGGGGCCGTGGGTCAGGTTGACGATGTCCCGGGAGGGGCCGAGAACGACGCCCTTGCAGCCGGCGTAGGTGCAGCCGCGCTGGGTGATGATGCCGGGGATGGTGCGGACGTTGGACTGAATTTCGGGAATCGGTTCGCCGACCTCGGTGCCCGGGAGGATGGACTTGGCCCGCTTGCGCGCGACCTTGGTGGGCATCTTGGCGATCAATTCCTTCTTGATCTCTTCGACATTGGTGGGCTTGGTGCTCATCTCGCTGCTACCTCATTGGTCTTGGGGTCCGGGAACGTCCGCCAAACCGGGCTAGACGATGGCCGCTTCGCCGGCTTCGCCGGTCCTGACCCGCACGGAATCGGAGACGGGCATAACGAAGATCTTGCCGTCGCCGGCCTGGCCGGTCTTGTTGACGCTGATAAGAGCGTCCACAGCTTCCTTGACCTGATCGTCGGGGACCACGATGGATATGATGCGCTTGGGGTACAGGCGGCCCTTGGTGCCCAGAAGCGCGATGGCTTCCTCGTTGCCGGCCGCGGCGCCGTCAAGCACCGCCTGGTTGACCAGACCCTTGCCGCGTCCGTAGCCCTCGCGGGCCACGAAGGCCGGGATGCCCGCGTCGGCCAAGGCCTTCTTGGTCTGGTTCATCTTATTCATGCGGATGACCGCCATAATCTCCTTCATGACGCGCCCCCTTAGGCTTCCTTGACGCCGGAGGAGATGGTGTACATCTCTTCCACCGGGCTCACGAAGATCTTGCCGTCGCCGAAGGCTCCCTTGGAACCGCTGCGGGCGCTCTCCATGATGGTTTTGATCACGAAGTCCTTGTCGCAGTCGGGCACGACGCAGATGAGCATGACCTTGGGGATCTCGTCGTACTGGATCTCGCCGATCTTGATGCCGCGCTGCTTGCCGCGACCGGCCACGTTGAACTTGGTGACGGCGGGGAACCCGGCATCCATCAGGGCGGACAGGACTTCATCGGTCTTCTCGGGGCGGACGATCGCTCTGACCATGGTCTGCATATGAAATACTCCTTGCGTGTGTGCGTTGTGTGTCGGGGCAGCGGCGCGACTAGTTGGCGATGCCGAAGTCGACGAGCAGCTTTTCGAGCTGGGCGATTTCCAGGGGCTTGGGAATGACCAGCATCTTGTTTTCGTCGATCTTTTTGGCCAGGGCCCGGTATTCGTCGGCCTGGGCGTGCTCGGGGGAGTAGTCGATGACCGTCTTGCGGTTGATTTCGGCGCGCTGCACCTGATTTTCGCGGGGCATGAAGTGGATCATCTGGGTGCCGATCTGGCGGCACAGCTCTTCGATCATTTCCTTTTCGAAATCGACCTTACGGCTGTTGCAGATGATGCCGCCCAGGCGCACGCCGCCGGTGTCGGCGTACTTCACGATGCCCTTGCAGATGTTGTTGGCGGCGTACATGGCCATCATTTCGCCGGAGCAGACGATGTAGATTTCCTCGGCCTTGCCGTCGCGGATGGGCATGGCGAAACCGCCGCACACGACGTCGCCGAGCACGTCGTAGAAGACGTAGTCGAGCTTCTTGTCTTCCTCGTAGGCGCCGAGCTGCTCCAAGAGGTTGATGGAGGTGATGATGCCGCGGCCGGCGCAGCCGACGCCGGGCTCGGGGCCGCCGGACTCGGTGCACATGGTGCCGCCGTAGCCTTCCTTGAGGATGTCATCGAGTTCGACGTCTTCGCCTTCCTCGCGCAGGGTGTCGAGAACGGTCTTCTGGGCCAGACCGTGCAGGAGCAGACGGGTGGAGTCGGCCTTCGGGTCGCAGCCGACCACCATGACCTTCTTGCCCATTTCCGCCAGCCCGGCGACGGTGTTCTGCGTGGTGGTGGACTTGCCGATGCCGCCCTTGCCGTAAATAGCGATCTTGCGCATTTTGTAATGCCTCCTGCTGCAAAGTTGGAATGTCTCTCTTTAGGCAAGAGTCATGCCAGTGTGTGCCAGGCGTGATACTTTTTCGATAACTTATCGATATAATTTAAGATAGCTGATTCACTCGAGCTTTGATTTGTCAACCGGAATTGGTTGCAAACATTTTTGTTGCGTTTGGCGCGACAAAAATGTTCGACATAAATGTCGCAAGCAAAATGTCCAGGGATGCAGGGGAGCGGTCACGAATGGCCGCTCAAGGAGGATGAGGAGCTATGCAGCGGGTGATTGCTTCTGTACTTCAGGGTGTTGCGCTGCGAGGCAGGCTCCAGGAAAGGAAGCCGCCTCGCAGGCGAAGAGGGAGAGGGGCAGGGTTGATTTGACGAATATGGAAATGCGCCGGGCGAAGAATCCAATGATCCTCAAGGCCCGACTGCAGAGTGCGACTTCCGCCGGGCAAGGGCCGCTCTCCAGGCCGGGCGGTCAGGCTTTGGGAGCGCCATGAACGTGCGCCGCCGGGCGGCGGCGCGGATCAGGCCCGTTATCCCGTGGTTGCTTGCGGCTCGGACTTCATGCTCAGGCTCAGCCGCCCCCGCTCCTTGTCGATGGCCAGCACCGTCACCATGACCTCCTGCCCGGCCGCCACCACCTTGGCCGGATCGACCACGTAGGCGTCGGCCAGATGGCTCACGTGCACAAGGCCGTCGCGGTGTACGCCCACATCCACGAACGCGCCAAAGGCCGTGACGTTGGTGACCCGGCCCGGCAGCCGCATCCCCGGACGCAGATCGGCCAGTTCGCTCACTCCCTCGGCAAAGGCGAAGGCCGAAAACGTGGGGCGTGGGTCGCGCCCGGGCTTGGCCAGTTCGGCCAGGATGTCGCGCAGGGTCTCCAGGCCCACGTCGCCGGCGACGTAGCGGGCCGGCTCGATGCCTTCCCGCAGGCTCGCCTTGGCGATGAGGTCGGTCACGGCGCAGCCCAGGTCCTTGGCCATGCGGCCGACCAGGGCGTAGCGCTCGGGATGCACGGCCGTGGCGTCCAGGGGCGGCCCGCCGCGAAGGCGCAAAAAACCGGCTGCCTGCTCGAAAGCCTTGGGACCAAGGCGCTTGACCTTGCGCAGTTCGGCCCGGGATCGGAAAGGGCCATTTTCCTTGCGGTGGGCCACGATGTTGGCGGCAAGGCTTGGCCCCAGGCCCGAGACGGCGGTGAGCAGCTCCACGCTGGCCGTGTTGAGATCCACGCCCACGGCGTTGACGCAGCTGGACACGACCTCGTCCAGGGCCTTCCTGAGGGCGGCCTGGTCCACGTCGTGCTGGTACTGGCCCACGCCAATGGATTTGGGGTCGATCTTGACCAGTTCGGCCAGGGGGTCCATGAGCCGGCGGCCGATGCTTACCGCGCCCCGCACGGTCAGGTCGAGGTCCGGGAATTCGTTGCGGGCCGTTTCCGAAGCCGAGTAGATCGACGCCCCAGCCTCGTTGACCAGGATCACCGGCACGCCCAAGCCCAGGTCGGCCACGAAGCGTTCGGTCTCGCGCCCGGCCGTGCCGTTGCCCACGGCGATGGCCTCGATGGCCTGGGCGGCGCACAGCTGGCGCAGGGTCTCGGCCGCCTGGTCGCGCTGGCGCTCGGAGCCGGTGGGGAAGATGGTCTCGTAGTGGAGTAGGTTGCCCTGGGCGTCCAGGACGGCCAGCTTGGCCCCGGTGCGAAACCCGGGGTCCAGGGCCAGCACCCGGGCCTGTCCCAGGGGCGCGGCCAGGAGCACTTGGCGCAGATTGGCCGCGAAGATGGCGATGGCCTCCCGGTCGGCCCGGTCCTTGAGGCTGGCGCGCAGTTCGTTTTCCAGCGACGGCCCAAGCAGGCGCTTGTAGGCGTCGGCGGCCGCCTCGGCCACCTGTTCGCTGTCCTTGCCCCGGCCCGTGACCACCAGGCGCGTGAGCTGGCGCAGGGCCTCGTCCTCGACCGGGCGCAGGGAAAGGGCCAAAAGCCCCTCGCGCTCGCCGCGAAACATGGCCAGGGCGCGGTGGCCGGCCACCGCGCGCACGGCTTCGTCGCGCTCGAAGAAATCCCGATAGTTGGCGGCGTCTGCTTCCTTGCCCTTGACCAGACGCGAGACGATGCGGCCGCGCTTGGCGAAAAGATCGCGCAGGACGGCCCGGTTGGCGGCGTCCTCGCTTATGGCCTCGGCCATGATGTCGCGCGCCCCGGCCAGGGCGGCGGCGACGTCGGCCACGTCCTTTTCGGGATTGACGAACCGGGCCGCCTCTTTTTCCGGGGGCACGCCGCGTTGGCGCATGAGCAGTTCGGCCAGGGGCTCCAGTCCCCGTTCCCGGGCCATGGCCGCCCGGGTGCGGCGCTTGGGGCGGTGGGGCAGGTAGAGGTCTTCCAGCCGGGCCATGTCCTGGGCGGCCTCGATGTCCCGGGCCAGGGCGTCGGTCAAGAGGTCGCGTTCGGTCAGGGATTCCAGGATGGCGGCCCGGCGTTTGTCCAGGTCGGCCAGTTGTTGGAGGCGGTCGCGCACGGCGGCCACGACCACCTCGTCCAGGGAGCCGGTGGCTTCCTTGCGGTAGCGGGCGATAAACGGAATCGTGGCCCCGTCGGCGAGCAGTCCGGCCACGGCCGCCACCTGGCGCGGGGCGACGGACAGTTCCTTGGCGATAAGGGCGGCGTGTTTTTCGGTCATGGGGAGCGCCTCCGGGCGCGACCCGCGCGGGTCTTGGTGTCGCGCCCTCTATAAAATACCATGGTATTTTTTAAAAATGAATGATTTTAAGTCTTTGTCCTCGAAAGAGCAGAAACGTTTTCGTGGACGCGACACGAGGCTTCAGGCCGTCGCCTCGGGAGGGCCGACATAACAGTCACCGGGCCTTGCGGGCAAGGGCAGGGCGGCTCAACGCCTTGACCTTCCCTTGGCAACACGGCGGACAGCTTGTAGTTTTACCCCACTTTCGCGGCAACGCGCCGCCCACGGAGCCGTCCATGCCCAATCTCCCCCCGCGCCACCAGCCCTACACCGACAAATACTTCCTGCGCTCGCGCCATATCCTGGAAAAAGAAGGCCTCAACCCGTGGATTACGGTGCAGGTCTTTTTTCGAAATGGTCCCGGGAAAATCGCCGGCGTTGGCGAGGCGGCCGCCGCGTTTTTGGCCTATTCGCCCTTGATGGAGCATGGCGGCCAGGTCTGGGCCCTGGCCGAGGGCGAGGCCTTTTCGCCCCTGGAGCCGGTGATGCGCATCGAAGGCCCCATTGGCGACGTCATCGAGCTGGAGACGTTCTACCTCGGCATCCTGACCGCCCGCACCAGCCTGGCAAACGACGTTCCCCGGCCCGATCCCCTGGCCGCAACCGCCAAGGCGGCGGCCCTACGCCAGATCTTGCCGGGCAAGGATCTCCTGTATTTCGGCGCCCGCCACTGGCACTGGTCCCTGGAAGAGGAACTCTGCCGGGCGGCCGTGGCCGGCGGTTTCGATTCCTGCGCCACCGACGCCGGCGCCCGGGCCGCCGGCCTGCCCGCCGGGGTCGGCACCATTCCCCACGCCCTGGTCCTGGCCTTCGCCCATCGCTTCGGCCCCAAGCGGGCCACCCGCGAAGCCGCCCTGGCCTTTGACCGCCACATCGAGCCGACCTGTCCGCGCATCGCCCTTGTCGACACCTTCAACAAGGAAATCGACGACGCCCTGGACACGGCCCGGGCGCTGGGGGAGCGCTTGTGGGGCGTGCGCCTGGACACCTCGGGCGAACTGATCGGCCAGGGCGGCGCGACCTTTGACGGCCGCCCCTACCTGACCGGCCCCGGCGTCACCGTGGCCGGCGTGCGGGCTGTGCGCCAGGCCCTGGATGCGGCCGGCTTTGCCCACGTCAACATCGTGCTGTCCAGCGGCTTTGGCGATCCGGCCAAGGCGGCCGCCTTTGCCGCCGACGAGGCGCGTCATGGCCGGCTGTTCGAGGCCGTGGGCGTGGGCGGCCTCTTTGACGCCTGGTACGCCACCGCCGACATCGTGCGCATCGAGGGCCAGCCCCTGGCCAAGGCCGGCCGGAGCTTGCGCGACAACCCCCGCCTGCGGCGCGTTGTGTGAGAGGTGTGGGAAGGAGGGGAAGAAAAAGAGGCCTCCCGCGGCTGGGGGCCTGAGGCCCCCAGACCCCCCATCTGCAGAAATGTTTAAAGGGTGTCGGCGTGGATTGGTTCTCTGGTCGGCTGAGTAGTATCGATAGGGTTGCTTCAAGGAGTCGGGCCATGGAAGATCTGTTGATCGTGGTGGATATGCTCAATGATTTCATCCACCCCGACGGGAAGCTCTACTTCCCCAAAGGTGCGGCCGTGGTCGAGGCGTGCGCGCGGCTGCGCCGGGCCTTCCGTGACGCCGGCTTGCCCGTGGTCCACGCCGCCGACGCCCATCCGGTCGATTCCCGGGAGTTCGCCGACTGGCCGCCCCATTGCCTGGCCGGGTCCTGGGGCGCGCGCGTCATCGACGAACTGGCTCCGGCAGCCGGCGAACTCGTGGCCCACAAGGACGCCATGAGCCTTTTCAGCCATGCCGCTGTGGACGGGCTCCTCCAGGGCCTTGGCGTGAAGCGGCTTTGGCTGTGCGGCGTGGCCACCGAATACTGCGTCCAGGCCTGCGCCCTGGATGCGGCGGCCCGGGACTACGGCGTGACGGTGGCCGTCGACGCCATAGCCGGCGTGGACATGATGCCCGGCGCGTCCCAGGCGGCCCTGGAGGCCATGGCCCGGGCCGGAGTCCGTTTGGTCTCCTGCGACGACGTGCTGTCCGCTTTTTAAACAGTGGACGTTGCCGCCCAAGCGAGATTAAGGACAAGCTGAAGTCCCTGCTCCCTCCGGCTCGGAAGCCTGACTTCTGGCCGGGCGTTCTGTTTGCATCGATCGTCCGACACGCCAGCAAGCCCAAAGCGGAGGGGTTCCCATGCCTAATAGAGCGTATCTTTGCCGAAAGCCGCCTGTTGCTTTTCCTGCAATTGGGCAACTCGTCCTGCGTTGCCTGCTGCTCGCCCTGGTCCTGGTTCTGGGCCTGGGGCAGACCGCCTGGACCGCCCAACCCGCCCCGGCCGCGAGCGCGGCCAGACAACCCCGCCAAAGCGCCTGGGAATTCGATCAGGTTGGGCTGAAAGGCGTGCTCTATCCGTCGCTCATGCTCTGCATGGCCAAGATGCAGGTGAATCCGCAGCAACAGGACGGCGAACTGGGCGACGCCAACGGTCTGCTCGGCATTTCGGTGGTCTCGCCACGCGCCGGGGCCAAGGCCGTGGTGGAGTTGACTTCCTCCTCGCCCCTGGTCCATCCTGGTCGGGTCGAGGTGGCCTTGCCGCAAAAAGGCAAGGTGTATCAGGTGTTTCCTTATGTATCCATGGACGAGGCCGTCGTGTTGCAGCGTCATGCCTCGCCTGCGACTCTGACGGCCAAGCTTTGGCTGGACGGCGTCCCCCAGGGGGAGCGTTCGGCTCAGGTCTCCATCGCTTCCATCAATGACTGCGTGTTCGGCTTGAAGGACGATGAGACGTATTATGGGACGCTTTGGCTCTTTGCCGCCTACGTCAACGAGAACCACCCGGCCGTGCAGCAGATTTTGCAAGAGGCCCTGACCTCTCGGGAGGTGGCCGCTTTTAACGGCTACCAATCCGATCCGGCCGGCGTGCGCAAGCAGGTCAAGGCCGTCTGGCAGGTGTTGCGACGGCGCGGCATCCGCTATTCGAACATCGAAAAAGCGTCCGTGAAGCTTGATGACGTCGCGGTGCAGCATGTGCGGTTTGTCAGCGACGCCTTGTTGTCGCGGCAGGCCAATTGCGTGGAAGGCAGCTGCCTGCTGGCCTCGATTTTCACGAAAATCGGCCTGGAGACATGGCTTGTGGCCTTGCCCGAGCATATGCTCGTGGCCGTTGCCCTGGACCCGCAAGGCAAGCAGATGCTGTATCTAGAAACAACGCTACTGAGTGAATCGACTTTCGAGGACGCGGCCAAGGCCGGCCAGCTCCAGATGGATGAGGTCTACGCCAAGGCGCGCAAGGCCGAGGCCCGCAAAAAAGCCGGCAAGGCCGGCGACGAGGAGGACGCCCAAGAGCCGTACCTGATTTCCATAAGCGAGGTCCGCAAGCGTGGCATCCTGCCGATTCCCGACACCGAGGAAGCCAGGAAACGGTTTTTTCTGACGAAATAGCCGATTGAAACCATCGTAACCAGTCATTGCGTTGTGAAATGCCTGGAATTCGCTCCCTGCGAGGGCCGCTTTGGAGTTTTTGGCTGTCGCCGGCAGTCTCCCTTACGGACAGCCGTGGTCCGCAGTGGATGGATGTTGCGAACAAAAAGAGCTTCACTGGCGGGCTAATGCCGTTGCCGCTTTGTTGCCGCAACGAAGAAGGGGTCGCGACTTACATCGTAACCCCTTGAAATATGGTGGGCAATACAGGATTCGAACCTGTGGCCTTTGGCTCCGGAGGCCAACGCTCTATCCAACTGAGCTAATTGCCCAAGGAAGGAAGCTTTTACGCGCCGGCCCAGCGGATGTCAACAAGGAAATCTTGCTGTCCTATTCCGGTTTGGGGAGGGGATAAAGCCCGGCTCCAGCAGCATGGTGTCCTGGGCGTGTCTTCCAGCCACCTTCCCGGCTTTGGTCCGGACTAACCGGCCTGGACCGCGCTCAAGGCGTCCACGCTGCGGGTCACCGGTCCAAGGGACGTACAGACCTGGTTCCTGCCCAGGTGCTTGGCTTGGTAAAGCGCCTTGTCCGCTTTTTCCAGCAGATCCTTGCGCCGGGTCAAGGCGCCGGGCTGCAAGGCCGAGACGCCGATGGACACGGTGATGGAAAAGTCCTCGCCGTCATGGACGAAACGCGCTTCGGCAATGGCGCCTCGCAGCCGCTCGGCCAGGATTCGCGCCTGTTCCTCGGCCGTCTGGGGCAGAATAACCACGAATTCCTCGCCGCCGTAGCGGGCCGTGAAATCCGTGCTACGAAGGGTTTCCGACAGGATGCTCCCCACCTCGCGCAGCACGTGGTCGCCGACCAGGTGGCCGTAGCGGTCGTTTATGCCCTTGAAATGGTCGATGTCGACCATAAGCAGGCTCATGGCATGGCGGTAGCGCTGGTGGCGGCGCAATTCGTCGATGAGGCGTTCATCAAAGGCCCGACGGTTGTGGATGCGGGTGAGGCCGTCGTGGTCGGCCCGGATCTTGACCTGATTGAAGAGGGCAGCGTTTTTCAGCGCCAGAGCCAAATGGTTGATGGAAGCGTAGAGGGCCTGGACCTGATCCTTGCCCAGGGCGCGGCCTTTGGCTCGGTAGAGCACGAGCAGGCCAAACATCTGGCCGCCGGCCCGAAGCGGCAAGGTGATGAGATCTTCAGGGGCGGTCGGGACGCCGACCGACTCGTGGTCGGCTCCGCCGTCGAGGAAGCTGGCCTTGTAGCTGTGCATGGGCTTGCCGGCGAGCTTGGCGGCCTGACGCAGCAACTGCTCGGTCCAGTGGCGTTCGGCCGTTTGGTCCATGTCGGGTTCCAGGAACAGTTCGGCTTCAAGATTCCCGCCTTCGCCGGTCTGCCACAGCGCGCCCATGAGCGCCTGCAGGGGCAGAAGCAGCTCAAGATCCTCCCGAGCGTTGTCCAGGATCACGATGGGGTCCAGGGACTCGCTGGCCCGGGTGAGAATGCGGTTGAGAAACAGCACAAGATCGGTCTTTCGGGCCAGAAGCTCGCGCTCCAGCATGATCTCGCGGGTCATGCGGAAAATGTCGTCGTACAGGCTCTTGACTTCCTTGGCCCGGAAGATGACGTCGCGGATCTTTTTGTCGGTCAGCGGCTCGGACACGGCGGACAAAAAGCCGTTTTCCAACACGTCCTCGAATTCGGCCACGGACTGGGTGGCCCCGAGCACCAACACCCGTTGGGGGGTCTCCCATTCCTCAATGATCTTCTGGGTATCAAGGGGCAGGGCGTCCCAGGCTTCCTTGACCACAAAGACGACAAGGGGCGCGGCCCGAGCGATGTCCCTGGCGCCGGGATGGCTGCCCATGGGCCAGTTGCGCAGCACGTAACCGGCTCCAAGCGCCGAACTCACGGCCGTCGCGGCCTCTTCGCCAAGTCCGATGCCCCACACATGTTCGGGGCGGATTCCGCGCGTCATGGCTGCCTCCTTGGGTCAGGGCCGGCACAATATGCCTGCCCGACACGCTCTTTGCAAAAGACAGTCCAAACAGTAATAGGCTGCGCCGTTTGACAACCGGCCCAGGCTGTGGCTCCCTGGCTCCATGCACCCCCCCCGTATCTTCGCTACGTTGGACCCGTTTATCGAAGGGGCCGACATCATGGGCAGAAAGGTGGCCAACGCGGCCTTTCTCGATGCCCTGGCCCGGCGCGATCCCTTTGACGCCTACCACTTTTTCATGCCCTCCGAGCGCGAGCGCCAGCGCCAGGAAGGTCTGCTCGCCGCCCGTTATCCGGCCCTGGCCGGGCGCGGCGCGTTCAAAGTTCTGACGCGTCAGGAGCTGCCGGCCGCCCTGGGAACCACGGACTACGCGGTCTTTCACCTCTCGGATTGCCTCACTGCCCAGGCCCGTCTGGCCGCTGCCCGGAACGCTCTCTCTCGAGTGATCTTTCCCATCACCGGCGGCATCCATTCCCTAAGCTACGCCCACTATCAGCGCGATTTTCTGGCCCATCTCGCGCCCGCGACCACCCGGCGCGACGCCATCGTGTGCACCTCGAAGGCCGGCCGGGAAGCCGTGACGGCTCTGTTTAAGGCCTTGCGCCGGGGCTACGGTCTCTCGCCCGAGGCTTATCCCGCGCCCGAACTGGCCTTGATCCCCCTGGGCGTGGAGCCCGACGACTGGCGGCGTCTTGACGGCCAGGAACGCGCGGAGGCCCGGGCCGCCTGGGGCATCGCCCCCCAGGGCACGGTGCTCCTCATGTTCGGACGGGTTTCCCACAGCTCCAAGATGGACCTGCTCCCGCTTTTTCGGGCCGTGCAGCGTCTCATGGCTTCCGGCCTGGATGTCTCGAACCTGATGCTGGTGGTGGCCGGCTGGACCGATGACGACGATCCGTTTTTGGGGACCCTGGCCGCCTTGGCCGCCAACGTGGGCCTGCGCCTGGTTCTGGTGCGCCGGCCGGACGAGGCGGCCAAGCGGCAACTGTTCGGCCTGGCCGACGCGTTTGTCTCCCTGGCCGACAATCCCCAGGAAACCTTTGGCCTCACGCTCCTGGAGGCCATGGCCGCCTGCCTGCCGGTGGTCGCCTCGGACTACGACGGCTACCGCGACATCGTTGCGCCGGGGCGCACCGGCTGGCTGTTGCCGACGCTGGGGCTGCCCCGGTCCCCGGCGCGCGATGTGCTGGCTCCGCTGTGCTACGACAACCATACCCATCTGCGCCTGGCCCAGGCTACGGCCGTGTCCGTGCCGGCCCTGGCCGAAGCGCTGGCCACTGTCCTTGGCGATCCCGATAAGGCCCGGGGCCTGGGTGAGGCCGGGCGCGAGCGGGCCGTGGCGCAATTCACCTGGGACGCCTGCGTTGGCCGCCATCTGGAGCTCTGGAAACGCCTGGCCGCGCAGCCCGTGCCGGATCGGGACCAGTTGGCCGCCACGCCCCATCCCTGGACCCTGGCCTACGACGAGGTCTTTGCTGGTTATCCCTCGGGCAGGCTTGGCGACGACCTGCGGCTGGTCTGGACCCGGGCCGGCCAGGCGGTCTACCACCGCCAGGATTTTCCGGTGATCTACGCCGAGCTGTCCCGGGAGGTGCGGCCCGAGGCTCTGCGGGTGCTGGTCTTTCTGGCCCGGGGCGGCTGTCCGGGCCTGACCCTGGCCAGACGTCTGGCTGCGGCCGTGCCGGGACTCGACGAAGCCGCCGCCGTCTGGCATGTGCTGTGGGCGCTCAAGCAAGATTTGCTCGAAGTGCAAAAGGAGCCGGCATGACGCGCCCCATGGGCCATGACACGACAGAGCGGGGCGATGGGTTCGCCCCGGCCAAACGCAGCCTGGGCCAGAATTTTCTGGTCGATCCCAACGTTTCCGCCAAGATCGTGGCCCAGTTGCGGATCGGGCCTGAAGACACGGTCATCGAGATTGGCCCTGGGCGGGGAGCCCTTTCGGGTCATATCCTGGCCGCCGGGCCGCGCGCCTATCTGGCCCTGGAAAAGGATCGGGAACTGGCCGCCCGGCTGCCGCGCGAGCATCCCGGGGCCCATCCGGCCCTGGTCGATGCCTTGCGCCTGGACTGGTCGCGCCTTGACGCCTTGGACGGCGCCAAGCTGGTGGGCAATCTTCCCTATAATATCGCTTCGCCGCTGTTGTGGGATATCTGCTCCCAGGCCTCGCGCTTTGCCGTGGGGGTCTTCATGGTGCAGCACGAGGTGGCCCTTCGCCTGTGCGCCGCTCCGGGCGGCAGGCAGTACGGGGCGCTGACCGCCTGGACGTCGTCGTTTGCCCGGTTCGATTATTGTTTCAAGGTGTCGCCCGGGGTGTTTCGGCCCCAGCCCAAGGTGGATTCGGCGGTGGTGGCCGTGACTCCCCGGGCGAGCAAGGAACGGCCCGAGGACCCGGCCGGCCTGGCGACCTTGCTCAAGCGGCTTTTTTCCATGCGCCGCAAGCAGTTGGCCGGCATCTTGAAGCCCCACTGGGACGAGGCCCTGGCCCAGGCATGCGCCGGGCACGGCATCGAGGGGCGCGTTCGGCCCGAAACCTTGACGCCAGGCCAGTTCCAGCAGCTGGCCAAATTGCTGAAAACGCGCTTGCCCTCTTGACTTTGGGGCTGAAATCGATTTTGGTTTGCCCACTCACGTGCGTCGCGTCAGGCCGGAAACGGCGACGCAGGGGCAGGAGGGCCGTCCTTGCCGCGGGGAGGCGAGGGGGGGCGTCCCTGTTGATGTTGACGGAACGCGCCGGAGTGATTTGCGAGCATAGCGCCGCCGCCAGGCCGGAGGCGATCAACCGAGGAGGAGAGGACTGATGACCAAGGCTGATCTGGTAGGAAAAATTGCCGAAAAGACAGGGCTGACCAAAGCCAACGCCGAACGCGCCCTCAACGCCTTTATCGAGGCGATCGAGGAAACGCTGGTTGGCGAAGGCAAGATCACGCTGACGGGGTTTGGCACCTTCATGGTGGACGAGCGCAAGGCCCGCACCGGCCGCAATCCCCGCACCGGCGCCGAGATCAATATCCCGGCTTCCAAAGTCGTCAAATTTCGGCCGGGCAAATTGCTCAAGGACGCTATTCAATAACCAATCGCGGGAGAAGCTCACATGTTACACGGCGAAACCGTCCACAGCCCCCTGCCGCAGGACCTCCCCTGGTGGCAGCCCGATCATTTCGTGTTTTTCAGCGTGCTCTACTTGGTGCTCTTCATCATCGCCTCGGGCATGGGCTATTGCATCTTCAAAGCCTACCAGGACACCAAGAACGCCCCGGCTCACGGCCACCACTAAGTCTTTTCCCGGCCTCGGGATCGCGCCGCCGCCCGGCTTGCCGCCGGGCGGTTTTGTTTGGCGTGTGGGGGCCTGCGCCTTTGCCGGGCGCTGAACCTGTCGGGGACGGGGATGTCGGCGCTTTTATGGGAAAACGCTTGGCGCTTTTCCAGACCAGGGCAGGCCTCATCCGGCAGGGGAGGCGGCGGTTGAACGACGGGATCTTTTTTGACAAGACGTGGATTGCCTCCCTTGACAGGGAGGAGTGCGTCGGGTAAATGACCCTGCTTTACCGCGAGGGAATTTTTCAAAGAGGGGGTGATGTGAATGCCCGGTGTCTACCTTGAGGAGTCCGACAACTTTGACGTGGCCCTGCGCCGCTTCAAGAAGCAGGTCGAAAAATCCGGGATTCTCTCCGAGCTGAAGAAACGTCAGCACTTTGAGAAACCCAGCGTCATGCGCAAGAAGAAGAAGGCCGCCGCTCGCAAGCGGTTGCTCAAGAAAATGCGCAAAATCAACATGATGTAATGAATCTCATAGCCCGTATCGAATCCGACTACCTGGCTTCCATGAAGGCCAGGGACGAGTTGACCCTCGGTGTCTTGCGGATGCTTAAGTCAGCCGCGAAAAACCGTCAGGTCGAACTGCGACGCCCTTTGACCGAGGACGAGTATTGCGACGTCCTGGCCAAGCAGGCCAAGCAGCGCCGGGAGTCCATCGAACAGTTCGCCAAGGCGAACCGGGCTGATCTTGTCGAAAAAGAGGAGCGGGAGCTGGGCGTTTTGCTCGCCTATCTTCCCGCTCCCTTGACCGACGACGAGCTTGCCGCCGCCGTCAACGCCGCCGTGACCGACCTTGCCGCCGCCTCCATGAAGGACATGGGGAAGGTCGTGCAGGCGGTGCTGGCCGCTCACAAGGGGCGGGTCGACGGCAAGCGGGTCAGCGACGCCGTCAAGGCGCGCCTCGCTTCCTGACCTCCCCGAATCCACATTTTCTTATGGAATCCAGAACTCTTTCGTTGCTGGAGTTTCCGAAGGTTTTGGACCGGTTGGCCGGCTATGCCGCCTCGGAACCGGCCGCCGCCGCCTGTCGGGCCCTTGGGCCCATGGGCGATGCCGCGCGTTTGGCCACGGAACAGCGAAAGCTCGTCGAGGCCCTTGAGCTGCGCCGCGACCGGGCCTTCGAATTCACCGCTTTTCCCGACATCGAGCCGCTTTTCGCCGTACTCGAAAGCGAACGCCGGGTCCTGGACCTCGATGCGCTGGTCGCTCTTTCCCACGTGCTGTCGCGGGTGGCCGCCCTGCGCGAAGCCCTGGGCCGCGAAGAGGGCGACTCCGTACTCGGCGCTATCGTCTACCGCACGCCCTGGGCCAAGAAGACCCAGGCCGCCCTGGCCCGTTGCCTGGGCCCGGACGGACGCCTCAAGGACGAAAGCTCGCCCGAGCTTTTCTCCGTGCGCCAGGAAATCCGCTCCATCCACCAGACCATCCTGACCAAGGTCAAGGAGTTCATCTCCGAGCGCGAGCTGGGGCCGCTTTTGCAGGACGATTACGTCACCATCTCCTCGGACCGCTACGTCCTGCCGCTGCGGGCCAATTTCAAGGGCCGCCTGCCCGGCGTCATCCACGACTATTCCCAGACCGGGGAAACCATCTACGTGGAGCCCTTTTTCCTGGTGGAGATCAACAATCGCCTCCAGGAACTCAAAAACGAGGAGCGCGAGGCCGAGGCCCGGGTCATGGCCTTTTTGACCGGCCTGGCCCGGGACGAGCGCCGGGAAGTGGCGGCCTCCTACCGCCTGCTCGTGGATTGCGACGTGCTGTGGGCCAAGGCCGCCTTGTGCGATGCCTTTGGTGGCACGCTGCCCGAGGTCGCCCAGGGCCGGGCCGTGCGCCTGCTCGCCGCCCGCCATCCCCTGCTGGCCCTGGCCGGCCCGGATTCCGCCGTGGCCCAGGACCTGGAACTGGCCCCCGACCAACGGGCGCTTATCGTCACTGGGGCCAACGCCGGCGGCAAGACCGTCTGTTTGAAGACCTTGGGGCTTCTGGCCGCCATGGCCCTGTCGGGGTTGCCCGTGCCGGCCGGGGAGGGCAGCAGCCTGCCCTTTTTCGCCAAGATTTTCGTCTTTCTCGGCGACGAGCAAAGCCTTGAGGACCATTTGTCCACCTTCACGGCCCAGATCCGCCACCTCTCGCGCGTCTGGCCGGACATCGACGCGGACACGCTGGTGCTCCTTGACGAATTCGGGGCCGGCACCGACCCGTCCCAGGGCGCGGCCTTGGCCCAGGCCGTGGTGGACGGTCTCCTTGACCGGGGGGCCTATCTGGCCGCCGCCACCCACTTTCCGGCGCTCAAGGCCTACGGTCTGTCCCGGGAAGGCGTGCGCGCCGCCTGCATGCTCTTTGATCCGGCCACCAAAAAGCCGCTCTACCGTCTGGCCTACGATCAGGTCGGGGCGTCCATCGCCCTGGACGTGGCCCGGGAGCACGGCCTGCCCGAGGACATCCTGGAGCGGGCCAACCGCTATCTGCTCCTGGACGGCAACGACACCGGACTGGTGTTCGACCGCTTAAATGACCTGGCCTTGCGTCGCGAACACGAGCTGGAGGCCATTGCCGCCAAGCGGCTGGCCGAAGAAGGCAAGATTCAAAAGCTCAAGGACAACTTGAAGAAAGCTCAGGACAAGCTGGTGGAGGAAATCCGCGAGCTGTCCCGCGACATCGTGCGTCGCCACGAGGCCGGACGCCTGGGACGTAAGGAAGCGCAAAAGGCCCTTGCCGATGTTCGCAAAAGACTTATTGATGAAAGCAACGAATTGACCGGGGGACCCGGAGGCGAGGCCGCGGCTGTGGCCTTCGACCTGTCCGTCGTGGCTCCTGGCGATTCGGTTCAGGTGACAAGCTGGAACAAAATCGGCGTGGTGCGGGAAAAAGACCTCAAGCGTCAGGCCGCCAAGGTCGATATTGGCGGCGTGAGCCTGTGGGTGAACGTGGCTGATCTGGCCCCGGCCGCCGGCAAACCGGCCAAGGCCGGGGGCGGTGCGGTGGTGACGCCGACAGCCTCGGAGGCCAAGGGGCTGGGGTTGGTGGTCGATTTGCGGGGAATGCGCGCCGACGTGGCTGAGAGCGAGCTTTTGGCCTTTGTCGACAATGCGCTGCTGCGCGGGCACGGCGAGCTGGAGGTCATCCACGGTCGGGGCACCGGGGCGCTTAGGCGTGAGGTGCATCGGATGCTGAAGGACCATCCCCAGGTCGCGTCCTTTGCCATCGCTCCCGAGGATCGGGGCGGCGACGGCATGACCATGGTGACGCTCAAATAAGCGTCGGCATTTTTTGTTCGCTTCGCCGGCGGGAGCGAGCAACCCTTGGGCGGCCCCGGGCCGCTTGCAACGTTTGTCTGGCCGGGTGCGATGAAAAATGATTCCGGGGCCGTGGCGGCGGTCAAGGCCCGGGCCAACATCGCCGAAATCGTGGGGCGTTATGTGACCCTGCGGCCGGTCGGCAGCCGGCTGGTGGGGCCTTGTCCGTTTCACCAGGAGACCAAGGGGTCGTTTAACGTACATCCCGACAAAGGCTTTTTCCACTGTTTCGGATGCCAGGCCTCGGGGGACGTGATTGATTTTTTTTGCCGCATAAACGGCCTGGAGTTTCGTGAAGGGCTGGAGCGGCTGGCAGCCGAAGTGGGAGTCGATCTCGGCCGGGCGCGCAGCGACCCGCGCGCGGCGGCCAAGAAGCGCGAACGCGACGCTTGCCTAGCCATGCACGAGCTGGCTGACCGGTATTTCCGCCACTTGCTTGGCCGGGACGAAGGCCGGGTGGCCCGGGAGTACCTGGAAAGGCGCGGGGTCAGCGCCGAGATGATCGAGCGGTTTTCCCTGGGCGTGAGCCCCGAGGGCTGGCAGGGCCTGCAAACCGTGCTGCGCGGCAGGGGCTTTGACGACGATTCGGCCATCATCGCGGGCCTTTTGACCCAGGGCAAGAACGGGCGCACATGGGACCGGTTTCGCGGCCGGCTCATGTTTCCCATCCGCGACGGCGGCGGCCGGGTCATCGCCTTTGGCGGCCGGGTCATGGGCGAGGGCGATCCGAAGTATCTCAACAGCGCCGAAACCCCCATCTATACCAAGGGGCAGCATCTTTACGGACTCTACGAAGCCAGGCCGGTCATGGCCAAGACCCGGCGGGCGCTTTTGAGCGAGGGCTATCTCGACGTCATCACCCTGCACCAGTTCGGCTACGGCGAGGCCTGCGGGGTGCTGGGAACGGCCATGACCCATGAGCAGGCCAAGCGCCTAAGCGGGTTCGCCCCCCGGGTCGATCTGGTCTTTGACGGCGACGCGCCTGGGCGCAAGGCGGCCTTGCGGGCGGCCCAGATGCTTTTGACCCTTGGCGGAGCCTGCCGGGTAGTGCCCCTGCCCGACGGCGAGGACGTGGACAGCCTGCTTCATGCCCAGGGGCGCGACGGATTCGAAGCCTGTCTGGAACGGGCCGAAGACGGACTCAATTTCTGTCTGCGCATGGTGCGCGAGAGCTACGCCCCCCGGGAGATCGTGGCCTGGGCCGGGGAGTTTTTGGGGGGCCTGGCCGACGAGGGCCTGCGGGCGCTGTTTATTCCGCGCGTGGCCTCGGGGCTGGGGCTGGCCGAGGCCGAACTGCGACGGCTGCTTTCCCGACCGGCCAAGAGGCCGGCCCCCGGGCCACGGCCGGGCGAGACGGCCGCGCCGCGCCAGCCGGCCTGGGAGCTGGCCCCGCGCGACGCACAGATTTTGTCGTTTGTCGTGCGCCGGCCGGACTATGCGGCGCACCTTGCCGGAGCCGGGGCGGGCGAGCTTTTGGGCAACGCCGACGCCCGGCTGTTTTTCGCCAGATTGGCCGGATTGGTTTCGGACGAGGCCGAGGCGCGCCTGACCGAGCCCGAAACCGCCTTTTGGGCCAAGGCGCAGATGGAACCGCCCGTGTCCGACGAGGACGCGGCGGCGTTTTTCGAGGAACTTTGCGTATTTCTCCATGAGGCGCGGGAGAGCGACCGGCGGCGGTCCGTCATGGACGCCATCCGTCTGGCCCAGCAACGGGGAGACAGCGAGGAAGCCCTGCGGCTACTCGGGGAACTGCAAGCCCTTTCCGGGAGGGGAGATGAGTAATCTCAAAGAGATCCAACAGATCAAAAGCCTCATCATCAAAGGCAAGCAAAAAGGCTTTCTCACCTTCGACGAGGTGAACAAGGCCCTGCCTTCCGAGGTGAACAACCCCGAGCAGCTCGAAGAGGTCATTGCCATCTTCGATCAGCTCGACATCAACCTCGTGGACACCGACAAGGACGGCCGCAAGATCGAAGTGGCCGCCGCCGAGCCAGACGACGCCCCGGACGCCGATCTGGAACTGACCGAAAGCGAGGATTCCCTCGACTATTCGTCCCGCAGCACCGACCCGGTGCGCATGTACTTGCGCGAGATGGGCGCTGTGCCGCTGCTCGACCGCGAGGGCGAGGTGGTCATCGCCAAGAAGATCGAGAACGGCGAAATGGAAGTCCTCTACGCCCTGGTGGAAGTGCCGGTGGCCGTGGAAGAGCTCATCCAGGTCGGCGAGGACCTCAAGATCGGCCGTATCAAGCTCAAGGACGTGGTCAAGACCATCGAGGAAGACGATCCTTCCGAGGATGAGATGAACCAGCGCCAGCGGGTCATCTTCCTCCTTGAAGAGGTCAAGACGTCGTTTCGCAAGAAACGCAAGGTGTACTCGAAGTTCGACCAGTGCGCCTGCGTGGACAAGCGGGTGGCCGGCATCCAGAAGGAGATCATGGTCTTCAAGGACGAGATCGTGACCCGCCTTCGTGACATCAAGCTCGAAAAGACGCTTATCGACCGCATCATCGAGATCGTCGAGGACTATGTGCGTCAGATGCACAACTGTCAGCGCGACCTCTCGGCCTATATCCTGTCGGTCGGCAAGTCCCAGTCCGAAATCCAGGAGATGTTCGCCCAGCTCGACGCCCGGGAGATCAATCCCATGATCGCCGCCGAGTCGCTGGGGCTGACCGTGGAAGAGCTTTTCTCCTTCAAGGAAATGCTCTCGGCCAAGATGGAGATTCTCGTTCGGCTTCAGGACAAGTGCTGCCACAACGTCCACGAGCTCGAAGAGGTGCTGTGGCGCATCAAGCGCGGCAACAACGCCGCCCAGCGCGCCAAGCAGGAACTGATCCGGGCCAACCTGCGCCTGGTCGTGTCCATCGCCAAAAAGTACACCAACCGCGGTCTGCAGTTTCTCGATCTCATCCAGGAAGGCAACATCGGCCTTATGAAGGCCGTGGACAAGTTCGAGTATCAGCGCGGCTACAAGTTCTCGACCTACGCCACCTGGTGGATACGGCAAGCCATCACCCGCGCCATCGCGGACCAGGCCCGCACCATCCGCATCCCGGTGCACATGATCGAAACCATCAACAAACTCATTCGCACCTCGCGCTATCTGGTCCAGGAGCTCGGTCGCGACCCGACCCCGGAAGAGATCGCCGAGCGCATGGATTATCCGCTGGAGAAGGTCAAAAAGGTCCTCAAGATCGCCAAGGAGCCGATTTCCCTGGAAACGCCCATCGGCGACGAAGAGGATTCGAGCCTGGGCGACTTCATCGAGGACAAAAAGGCCCTGGCTCCGGCCGAGGAAGTGGTCAACACCAAGCTTGGCGAGCAGATCGGCAAGGTGCTTTCCGATCTGACCCCGCGCGAGGAGCAGGTGCTGCGCAAGCGTTTCGGGCTTGGCGAGAAGTCGGACCACACCCTTGAGGAAGTGGGCAAGCTGTTCAACGTCACCCGCGAGCGCATCCGACAGATCGAGGCCAAGGCCCTGCGCAAGCTGCGCCATCCGGTGCGCAGCCAGCATCTGCGGTCGTACTACGAAGGCTAAGCCGCGCTAATCGCTTCTGCTGCTTTAGAAAACGAGAACGCCCTCCGGTCGTATAGATCGGAGGGCGTTTTTTTCCGGCGGCTGATAAGCCGGCTGCCGGTCGTACCTGGGAACATGGTATTCTAGTTGCCGGTGTACTGCCGCAAAAACTGATCGAGCTGGTTGGCGAACGCCTCCCGGTCCCGGTTGGACAGGGGCGGCGGGCCGCCGGTGACCACCCCCGAGTCGCGCAGCTCCGAGAGCAGCCCCCGCATGGCCAGCTTGCCCAGGATGTTGTCGCGGGTGTAGCGCTCCCCGCGCGGGTTCAGGGCATGGGCGTCCTTCTCCACCACCTGGGCAGCCAACGGAATGTCGGCCGTAATGACCAGATCGCCGGGAGCCACGCGTTCGACGATGACCCCGTCCACCACGTCAAAGCCCTGGCCCACCCGCACGGCCGTGATATGGGGCGACTCGGGGAAGCGCAGGGCCTTGTTGGCGACGAGCACCAGGGCAATCCCCCGGCGCATGGCCGCCCGGCACAGGATGTCCTTGATGGGCGTGGGCAGGGCGTCGGCATCGGCGTAAATCTTCATGCTGTCCTTACGCGTCGTGAAAAGGTTAGACGATGACGTGCCGCCGGATGTAGGCCACGGCCTCTTCCGGCGTGTCCAGGACCGTGAACAGCTCCAGGTCCTCGGCTGAGACGAACCCCCGATCCAGAACCGTGCCCTTGAACCAGTCAATCAGCCCGCCCCAGAAGGCCTTGCCCATGAAGATGATGGGAAAGGGCTTGATGCGCCGGGTCTGGATGAGCACCAGGGCTTCGCTCAGTTCGTCCAGGGTGCCGAAGCCCCCGGGCATGGCGATGTAGGCCATGGCGTACTTGATGAACATGAGTTTGCGGATGAAAAAATAGCGGTAATCGCTGCGGATGGTCAGGAACTTGTTGGGCTGCTGCTCAAGGGGCAGATGGATATGCAAGCCCACCGACTCGCCGCCGCATTCGTAGGCCCCCTTATTGGCCGCTTCCATGAGCCCCGGTCCGCCGCCGGTGATGACCGAATAGCCGGCCTGGCACAGCATGTGGGCAAGCTTGGCCGTTTCAGCGTAGAGCGGTTCGTCGGGGCCTATCCTGGCCGAGCCGAAGATGGACACGGCCGGTTTCAATTCTCCAAGCTGCTCGAATCCATCGACGATTTCGGCCATGATCTTGAAAAGCCGCCAGGATTCCGACATCGACAGATCGTTGATCAAGTATTGGCGCGAGGCGGACATGGGCGCTCCTTTGGCTGATTACCGGGCAGGGCCTTTTCAGCGGCGGCCGAACGGGGTACACGGCGTCCTCCGGCAAACGGCCGACCGCCGTTTGCCGGTCTTGCCCGCAAAGGCGCTTATTATCAAGACGCGGCCGCCTGGGCGGCCGCACCCGGAGGCACCATGAAGGTCAAGTTCCTCGGCGCGGCCGGAACCGTCACCGGTTCCTGCCATCTTATCGAGACCGCCACGGCCCGCTTTGCCATCGACTGCGGCATGCACCAGGGCAACGAGGTCATCGAGCGCCGAAACCTCGACACCTCGGTCTACAAGCCCCGCAACATCGACTTCTTCCTGCTCACCCACGCCCATATCGACCATTCGGGACTCCTTCCGCGCATGGTCAAGACCGGCTTTAGCGGCAAGATCTATTGCACGCCGCCGACCAAAGAGCTGCTCGCCATCATGCTGGAGGACAGCGCCCACATCCAGGAGATGGAAGCCGAATGGGCCAGCCGCAAAAGCCGCCGCCATGGCGGCCGGACCGTGGAAGCCCTCTACACCAAGGCCGACGCCCTGGCCGCCGCCGCCTTGTTGACCCCTGTCCCTTACGGCGAGTCCTTCTCGCCGGCCCCGGGCATCACCGCCGTCTACCACGACGCCGGGCATATCCTGGGATCGGCCTTTATTGAATTGTCCCTGGACGGCAACGGCAAGCGCACGCGGATGCTGTTCTCCGGCGACCTCGGCCGGCCCGATCAGCTCCTCGTCAACGATCCGGACAAGCCGGTGGAGTCCGACTACCTCTTTCTGGAAGGCACCTACGGCGACCGCGACCACAAAAACCCCCAGGACAGCCGCGAGGAACTGGCCCAGGCCATCCGCGAGAGCTACACCCGGGGCGGCAAGGTCATCATTCCGGCCTTTGCCGTGGAACGCACCCAGGAAATGCTTTTCTGCCTGCACCTGCTGCTCAAGGAAGGCCGCATCCCGGCCGATCTGCCGGTCTTCGTGGACAGCCCGCTGGCCATCAAGGCCACGGAGATCTTTCGCCGCAACCCGGCCTACCTCGACGCCGAGACCCGGGCCTATTATGATCGGGGCGAAGACCCGCTGTCCCTGCCCAATCTCCGCTTCACCCAGACCACCGACCAGTCGCGCGAGATCAACGAACTCAAAGGCCCGGCCATCGTCATCGCCGCCAGCGGCATGTGCAACGCCGGCCGCGTCAAGCACCACCTGCGCCACAACCTGTGGCGTCCCGAGGCCGGCATCGTCTTTGTCGGCTTCCAGGCCATGGGCACGCCCGGCCGCAAGATCGTGGACGGCGCGAAAATGATCCGCATCCTGGGCGAGGAAGTGGCGGTCAACGCCAAGGTCTACACCATCGGCGGCTTTTCCTCCCACGCTGGCCAGAGCCAGATTCTCGCCTGGCTGTCGCATTTCAAGGTCAACCATCCCCAGGTGTTTCTGGTCCACGGCGAGCAGAAGTCCCTGGAGACCCTGGCCGGGCTGATCCGCCAGCGTTTTGGGGTCAAGGTGCGCATTCCCCAGTACCTTGAGGAATACACGCTCACGCCCGGAGCCGAGCCGGTGGTGGCCGTGGACGCCGAAAAGGCCCACCCGCATATCGACTGGGAAGTGCTGTTCGCCGAGATGGAAGGACGGCTGGCCCGGCTTCGTGGCAAGGCCAAGGATCTGTCCGAGCGCCCGTCCGAGGAGCAGGCGGAACTGCGCCAGCGGATTACGACCCTGGACCGGGAGATGTTGGAGCTGCTCTCGGAATTGTAGGCTCAAACAACGGACGCGGCTTCGGGCAGGCCCCGGGGCCGCGCCGTCCGTCGACAGGGGAGGGCGGCGTGGCTGGCGTCCGGTGCTCGAAATCCGTAAAAAGCCTTTCGGGCCTTGGCTGCTTGGGAGCGGGAAGCGCCCCGGAAGGCGCGGCCCGTGAGTCGGCGGGCGGCTGGCTACTTGAGGCGGTAGGTGATGCGGCCGCGGGTGAGGTCGTAGGGCGAAAGCTCGACCTTGACCCGGTCGCCGGGCAGGATGCGGATGTAGAACTTGCGCATTTTGCCGGAAATGTGGGCCAGCACTTCGTGACCGTTTTCCAGCTCGACGCGGAACATGGCGTTGGGCAGTGCTTCCTGCACCACGCCGTCAACCTCGATGGCGCCTTCTTTGGCCATAAACAGTATCCTCCTGACGGCGCGCCCCATGGACGCGGCCGAATGGTCGCGTTATCGTGAACGGGGTTAGGTAGATGGTTTTTTCGAAAAAGGCAAGGGGCAGGGAGGCTTGCCGTCCGTTCTTGCCGCCTGGCCGCATTTTGGAGTATAGCGTTGAAAAAAAGGAAGAACCGCCGTGCTGACGCGACCGCAACTCGATAAATACGCCGATGTCCTGGTCTGGGGGCTTTTGACTTCCCGCACCGAACCCTACAAGCCCGGCGACGTGGTGCTCGTCCAATACGAACTGGCCGCCCTGAAACTGGCCGAGGCCGTCTACGCCAAGCTCTTGGAGCGCGGCATCAGTCCCGTGCCGCGACTGGCGCTCACCCCGGCCATGGAAAGCGCCTTCTACGGCAAGGCCGACGAGGCCCAGCTCGTGTTCCAGGCCCCTGGACAGGCCGAACTTCACGAAAATCTCCACGGGGCCATGCATCTGCTCGGCCCGGACAGTCTGACGCACTTAAGCGGCGTGGACCCCAAGCGCATCGCCGCCGCCGCCGTGGCCCGCAAGCCCCTGCGCGACATCCTGGTGCGCCGGGAGGAACGCGGCGAATTCAGCTGGACGCTGTGCCTGTATCCCACGGCCGAACTGGCCGCCAAGGCCGGGCTGTCGAAAAAGGATTACGCCGCCCAGGTCGTGGCCGCCTGCTTTCTCAAAGACCCCGACCCCGTGGCCCGCTGGCGGGCGCTGTATGAAGAGGTCCGGGAGATCAAGGCCTGGCTTGGCAGCATCAAGGCCGACTATCTCCATGTGGAGTCGGTCGGCGTGGACCTCAAGGTGAGCATCGGCGAGCGCCGCCGCTGGCTTGGGCTTTCAGGACACAATATCCCAAGCTTCGAGATATTTACTTCGCCCGACTGGCGCGGCGTGTCCGGGCGCTATTTCGCCGACCAGCCGTCGTATCGCAGCGGCAATCTCGTCTCCGGCGTGCGTCTGACCTTCAAGGACGGGCAGGTGGCCGAGGTTTCGGCCGAGCAGGGCGAGCAGTTCGTGCGTAAACAGCTGGCCATGGACCCCGGAGCCTCGCGCATCGGCGAATTTTCCCTGACTGATCGGCGTTTTTCGCGCATCGACAAGTTCATGGCCAATACGCTGTATGACGAAAACTTTGGCGGACCGAACGGCAACTGCCACGTGGCCGTGGGAAGTTCCTATTCCGATACCTACGACGGCGACCCGGCCAGCCTGGATGCCGCCAGGAAAGCCGAACTGGGCTTCAACGATTCGGCCCTGCATTGGGACCTCGTCAATACCGAGCCCAAGCGGGTGCGCGCCCATCTGGCGGACGGCAGCGACGTGACCATCTATGAAGATGGGCAGTTCACGTATTGACGCGACGAGCGGCCTGCCGTAACGCGGCAGGGGCGCGCCCGCGCGGCGCGCAGCCACACGGAAGGGAGCGGGGTATGCGGAAACTGGCGATGCTGACGGTTGTGGTCCTGGCGCTTCTGGCCGGTCTGGCCCAGGCCGGACCCAAGACCAACCCCAACATTCGGGGCTGGGAGCGGGGCGGGGCCTACGACAAGCTGTTTGATCCCAAGGAAGCCGACGCCATCAAGGGGCGGGTGGTCAAGATTTACGATATCGTGCCTTTGCCGGGCATGGCCACGGGCGTGGCCCTGCAGGTCGAGGACAAGAAAGATAAAACCTTGGAAATCGTGCATCTTGGCCCCAAGGAATTCGTCGATCTGGCCTCCATCGGCCTCAAGGAAGGCGATCAGGTCAAGGCGGCCGGCGCCTGGGCCGAATTCGACGGCCAGGACGTGCTCATGGCCGTCAAGGTCAAGAAGGGCGACGACGTTCAGCTCAAGGTTCGTCGCACCAAGGACGGTTTCCCGTTCTGGAGCATGACGCCCGAAGAGCGCCAGCGCGAAGCCGGAATGGACGCCGGGGACTAACTTTGTTTTTCACCTGGCGGCGTTCGGCAACGGCGCGGCCAGGAGATCTCGGGATTTTTCTGCCGGCCCGCGCATCGGCCTTGCGCTTTACGGCCGCTTTTCGTAAGAATTGCTATAGCGACGCAATTTGCCGCCCCAGGCGCGGCCACACTATAAACGGGAGCTTGCCGCATGGAGGAAACCCTCAAGAAACAGGATGCCGAACTCCTCCAACTCGTCACGTTCAGTATTGGCGAGGAGGAATTTGGCGTCGATATCCTCAGCGTGCAGGAGATCATCCGCATGATGGATATCACCAAGGTCCCGCGCGCCCCCGAGTTCGTCGAGGGCGTCATCAACCTGCGGGGCAAGGTCATACCCATTATTGATCTTCGGCGGCGCTTTGGCTTGACCACACGGGACCACGACAAGCATACCCGCATCATCGTCATTGAGATCAACAACATGATTGTCGGGTTTGTGGTCGATTCCGTCTCCGAGGTGCTGCGCATACCCGCCAGCACGGTGGAGCCGCCGCCACCCGTCGTTTCGGGCCTGGAGTCCGAATACATCAGCGGCGTGGGCAAGCTCGAGGATCGGCTGCTCATCCTGCTCGACCTCAACAAGCTGCTTTCCGGCGAAGAACGGGACATGCTCGGTTCCTTCTAAAGCTGGCTCGCCGCGCCAAGTCCGGTCGGACCGGCCTGCTGGGCCGTCCCCGACGGTCGGGTCCTGGACGGCTCGGCGCAATCTGTTACGCGGTTACGGCCGCCGTCACTTTCGTGGCGGCGGCCATCCCGTATTTTTTTCACGAGGACCATCTTGTCCCGCACAGCTTCGCCCCTCGCCGAACTCCTCGCCGCCAGCGATTCCGCCTCGGTCTATAAAAGCGGGCCGGCCACCCTGGCCTATCTGGCCGCCGCCGCCCTGGCCCGGGGGCAATCCGCCGTGGTCGTGGCCCCGGGCGTTCACGAACTCTCGCGCATCGCCGCGCTGCTGGACATGCTGGCCCCGCCCTCGCCCGGGACCCTGTGGGGCGCGTCCTACGCCATGCTGCCCTCCTACGCCCCGGGCCGGCCAAGCGGCGCGTTCTGGGCCCGGCGCATGGCCTTTCTGGCCTTTGCCGCCATGGGCAAAGGCCCACGCGTGCTGCTGGTCACCGCCGACAACCTGTTGCCCAAGTGGCCGCCGCCGCGCGCCCTGGAGGGCAACATTTTAAACGTCGCCGTGGGCGAGGAACTGCCACGGGACCTCATCGCCGAACAGGCCGTGCTGTGGGGTTACAAGCGCTCGCCCATGGTGGCCAATCCCGGCGAATTCGCCCTTCGCGGCGACATCCTCGACATCTTCCCGCCGGGCTATGAAAGTCCCTTGCGTCTGGAATTTTTCGGCGATGTCCTGGAAGCCGTACGCCGTTTCGACGCCGGCACCCAGCGCTCCCTGGCCGAACTCCCCGAAGCCTCCCTCATCCCGGCCGCCCCGGCTGTGCTGTCCGAAACCTTCATGGATGAGGCCAGAACGCTGTGGGAGACCATCGCCGGCACGGGGGAACTGCACCGGGCCGCCAAGCAGCGCCTGGAAAACGCCTTGCAGGTCCGCGACGGCGGCATCTGGCCCGGGCTTTTTTACGAAAAGCCGGTGGAGCTTTCGGCCTGGTTTCCCGAAGGCGCGGCCTATTTCGTGTGCGACCCCACCAAGGTCAAGGAGCGCCTGGAAGAAGCCGAACACGCCTGGCGGCGTTTTTTCGAGGCCGAAACCAAGGAGCTTGGCCATCCCTGGCCGAACTCCCGGGTGTTGTGGCCCGAAAACATGGCCCGCAAATCCCTGGTGGCTGGCCGGCGCATTCTCTTCGAGGATCTGGTCATGGGCCGGGGCCGCCATGGCCCGGATCTGCCGGAAAAGGTCCTGGAACGCTTTGGTGACCTTTTCTGGAAGCCCGGCTCGGACAAGCGCCCCTGGACCACCCTGGTCGCCGCCCTCAAGGAATGGAACGGCCACGGCCAGACCATCCTGTCCTTCCACGGCGAGCGGTCGCGCAAGAAATTCCTGCAAATGATCGAGCCGGAAGGGCTGGTCTTTCGCACCGGCTATAGCCCGGACGAGACCGGGCTTTTCGCGCTGCTCTCGCCGCTGCGACACGGCATGGAGCTTTCGTGGCGCGACACCCGCATCCTGGCCGAGGACATCCTGCACCCCGAGTCGGCCAAGGGCGGTTCCGAGCGGGCCGACAAGGACTTCAAGGGCCTGGCCTCCTTTGACGACATCCGCCCCGGCGATCTGGTCGTCCACCGCGATTACGGCGTGGCCACCTTCGAGGGCCTCACCCGCATGACCGTGGACGCCACCGGCGGCGATTATCTGCTGCTGGTCTTTGCCGACGAGGACAAGCTCTATCTGCCCGCCGACCGCCTGGGCCTGTTGCAACGCTACAAAGGACCCGAAGGCATTTCGCCGCCGCTGGACCGACTGGGCGGGGCGCGCTGGAAGTCCGTGCGCGAGCGGGCCAAAAAGGCCGTGGAACGCATCGCCGCCGATCTGGTCGAGATGTACGCCTACCGGCAAGTGGCCAAAGGCTATGCCTACGGCCCCACCAACGAACTGTACCTGGAATTCGAGGCCACCTTCGGCTTCGAGGAGACGCCGGACCAGGAACGGGCCATTGGCGAGGTCCTGGCCGACATGGAGCGGCCCGAGCCCATGGACCGGCTGGTGTGCGGCGACGTGGGCTTCGGCAAGACCGAGGTGGCCCTGCGGGCCGCCTTCCGGGCGGTGCTTGACGGCAAGCAGGTGGCCATGCTGTGCCCGACCACGGTCCTGGCCGAGCAGCACTACCAGAATTTCGCCGCCCGGCTGGAAGGCTTTCCGGTGCGGGTGGAGATGCTCTCGCGCTTTGTCTCGCCCAAGCGGCGCAAGGTGGTGCTGGAAGCCGTGTCGCGCGGCGAGGTGGACATCCTGGTCGGCACCCACCGCATCCTGTCTTCCGACGTGGCCATCCCCAACATCGGCCTGCTCATTCTCGATGAGGAGCAGCGCTTTGGCGTCAAGCACAAGGAGCGGCTCAAGGCGTTTAAGAAAAACATCGACGCCCTGACGCTGACGGCCACGCCCATTCCGCGCACCCTGCAACTGTCCCTTTCCGGTGTGCGGGGCCTGTCGGTCATCGAGACGCCGCCGCCGGACCGCAAGACCGTGGACACTGCTCTGGTCGAGCGCGACGAGGGCTTTTTGCGCGAGGTGCTGCGCCGCGAACTCGACCGCCAGGGCCAGGTGTTCTGGGTACACAACCGGGTCCAGGGCCTGGAGGACGTGACCGCCTACGTCAAGACCTTGGCTCCCGGAGCCAAGGTGGCCATGGCCCACGGCCAGATGTCGGAAACCGCCCTGGAGGAAGCCATGCACGGCTTTTGGCACGGCGAGACCGACATTCTCGTGTGCACCTCCATCATCGAATCTGGCCTGGATTTTCCCCGGGCCAACACCTTGATTGTGGACAACGCCCACATGTTCGGCCTGGGCCAGCTCTACCAGCTGCGCGGCCGGGTGGGGCGCTCGCCGCGCCAGGCCTATGCCTACTTCGTCGTACCCAGCATCGAGAAGGTGCCGGAGCTGGCCCGCAAGCGCCTGCGCGTCATCCTGGACATGGACTACCTGGGGGCCGGCTTCCAGGTGGCCATGGAAGACCTGCGGCTGCGCGGGGCCGGCAACATCCTGGGCGAGGCCCAGTCCGGCCATATCGCCCGAATCGGCCTGGACATGTTCCTGGAAATGCTGGCCGAGGAAGTGCGGCGGCTCAAGGGCGAGCCGATCAAGGAGCGCATCGAGACCGAACTCACCCTGGGCATCGCCGCCCGCATCCCCGAGCGCTACGTGCCCGAGGCTTCCGACCGCCTGCGCCTGTATAAGGCCTTGTCCACGGCCAAGACCGAAGAGCGCCTGGCCGAGATCGCCGCCGAGATGCGCGACCGTTTTGGCTCGCCTCCGGCCGAGGTGGACAATTTCCGGTCCGTTTTGGCCTTCAAGCAGGTGCTCGGACGCCTTGGCGCGACCAAGGCCGAGATCACGCCCACGCGTCTGACTGTGGCCTTCGAGGCCGAGGGCGCGTCCGTTTCCACGGAGCGGCTCGTCGCCTTCGTGGCCGCCCATCCGGCCGTGCGCCTGCTGCCGCCGGGCAAGATCGTGCTGCCCCTGGACGCCGCCTTGCCGCTGCCCGAGGCCATTGCCGTCTGGGCCGGCGAACTGGCCGGCTTGGGCGAAGGGGAGGGGGCGTGACAAGGCGGCTTGGCCGGGGCTGGCGCTTGGCGGCCGCCCTGGTGCTGTCCTTTTGCCTTTGGGGCTGCGGCCGCGACACGGCCGACGAGCCGGGCGTGGTGGCCGTGGTCAACGGTTCGCCCATCCGACTGGCCGAGCTGGAAATGCGAAACGATGTCAGCCGGATCAGCCAACCAGCTGTTGACAATCCGGCGGTCGAGGACCTGCGCGCCGGCCTTGGAGCGGCTCTGGCCGACGCGGTCGTGGCCCGGCTGGTAGGCCAGGAACTCAAGCGTTTGGGCCAGGCTCCCACGCCTGAGGAGTTGGAAAAGGCCGAGGCGGCCGTGCGGGCCGATTATCCGGGCGAAGCTTTCGAGCGCATGTTGCTTGAAGAGCACATTGATCTGGCCCGTTGGCGGGAGATGCTGGCCGACCGACTGGCTCTGGAAAAATTTCGCCAGGACGTGCTGTTGCCCGGACAGCGGGTGGGCGTGTCCGAGGCGGCTGCCTATTACAAGGAACACCAGGCCGCCTTTGCCCGGCCGGCCATGGTGACGCTTCGCGTGGTGTCCGGCCGGGACGCCGAAGCGGTCAAGGCGGCCCTGGCTGCGGCGCGCAAGTCCGGCCAGGGCGAGGCCTCGCTTGGCCGGGAGGCGGTGATGCCCGAAGCCGGGCTGCCCCAGGCCTGGCGCGACGCCCTGCGCGGCAAAAAGCCCGGCGAAGCGACCCCTCCCCTGGCCATGGGCCGCGAACATGTCGCCCTGGTGCTGGTGGAACGCACGCCCGCCGCCATGCCCGATCCGGCCAAGGCCTACGCCCGGGTCGAGGCCCGGCTCACTGAGGAAAAGCTGACCAAGGCCTTTGACGCCTGGCTGGCCAAGGCGCTCGGTCAGGCGACCATCCGGGTCAATGCCCGGTTGCTGCCGGCCGCAGCCATGCTGGCCCAGATCGACACTAAGGACGGCGACGCCGAGCTTGTCGCCGCCAAGGTCCAGGAAGAGGCCAGCGTCTATGTGGCCGGCGCGGCCCGCCGTGCCCTGGCGGACCGCCAGCCGACGGCCGCCTCGCCTGCTTCGCCGGATGAGCCGCCGGCCTCCCCTCCCTCGGCCCCGCCCGCAGACGAGACGATCACCCCGGCCCTTGCGCCCGCGCTGCCGGTCCCGGAACAGGGGGCGCGCCCGGTCGCGCCGCCGCCCGCGTCCACGCCGTCTTCCGGTCCGGCCGAACCGGCGGTTCCCGGCGAGAGCGGCGCGGCGGCGTCCAGGGGCACGGCCTCAGCGCCAGCTCCCCCGCCCGTTTCGGACGAGGCTCGGGTGCGCGAAGGATCGGCAGCCCGGCCCGTGGCCAATGGGGCCAAGCCGGCTCAGGTCTCCGGTTCCGGGCCTGACAGCAACGCCGCCGGACGTGACGAGGCTTCTGCGGCCTTCCCCGAGGCCACGCCCGCCCAGCCGACGCCGGCAGATAGGACCGGTTCGCAACCCGAGGCACTCCAGTCTGGGGCTGCCGCGACTGTGGCCGGCAATGCCGTCGGCCAACGGGACGCAGCGGCCTCAGGACAGCCGCCCGGTCCGATCGCAGGCCCTGGCGAGGTCGAATTCACCGCTGTCAAGGCGAGTTGGATTCTCTACACGGCGGACGACGGCCGGGAAGAGCGGGTCTATCTCAAGCCCGGCAAGCCGCACCGAGTGGCCTATTCCCGACGGCTCACCGTTCGGCTTGGCAGCCCCAGCGAAGTGGCCTACCGTGCCGGCGCACGGGCCGAAACCGTCGAGGTCGGCAAAAAGGAAAGCCGGGTGCTGGAATTTCCTTAGGCCCGCCCAACGGCGGACGGGCATGATTGCCTGGGGTTGCAAAAACGCGTATACGCCCCGGATGCGTGGCTACGACGCTCTGGGAGGAGATCGGCGTGGTCAGGCGACGCTTCCGGGGCATCGCCGGGCGGGCTCGGCGAGCCCATTGCAGACGGCTGCCTTAGCCCCATTCATGGAGGATACTTTGCCGCAAATCGCGAAATTTTTTGGTGTGTTGGCGCTTCTGGCGAGTCTGGCTACCCCGGCCGGAGCCGCCGAACTGGTGGATCGAGTTGTGGCTGTCGTCAACGGCAAACTCATCACCCTGTTTGACGTCAATACCCGCGTGGCGGACATGGTCAAGCAGACCCAGGGCGTGGCGCTTAAGCCCGATGATCCCCGCCTCGACGATCTGCGGCGGCAAGTGCTGGAAAGCATGATCACCGATATGCTCATCGAAAGCGAGGCCAACAAGCTCAAGGTGACGGTTTCCGATACGGAAATCGATTCGCAAATCGAAGAGATCAAGAAAAAGAACAACCTTTCCCAGCAGCAGTTCGTCACGGAACTGGCCAAGGAAGGCCTGACGCTCAAGCAGTTCCGCGACAAGATGCGCCTGGACAGCATCAAGAAGCGTCTGCTCGGTTTCATGGTGCATCGCAAGGTGCTCGTCACTGACGACGAGATCCGCGACTACTACGAGAAGAACAAGGGCAGCTTGTCCGCCGCCAAGTCCGTGCTCGGCCCCAAGGTTTCCGGAGGGCTCGGGTTTATCATGGTGCCCAACAAGAAGCAGGCCGAGGAATTGCGCGACAGGATCAATTCCGGTTCCATGTCCTTCGCTGATGCGGCCAAGAAATTTTCCATCGGGCCTGGCCGCGACCAGGGCGGCGATCTGGGCGACGTGCAGATCAAGGATCTGGCTCCGCCTCTGCGTAGCGCGCTGACCGCCGTGCCTCCCGGACAGGTCAGCGAACCGGTCCTTCTCGACGGCAAAGCCGTGCTGCTCGTCCAGCGGACGGCCTCGGCTCCGGCGGAAAAGCCAGCTGCCCCGGCGGCAGCGGCCGGGTCGAATCCGTCCTATGAGGCGGCCAAGGAACAGATTCAGGAACTGCTCTATAAGCAGAAATTCGACAAACTCTTCCAGGAATACATCGACAATCTGCGGTCCAAAGCCGTCGTTGAAGTCAAGCTTTAGGGCTTGCGATGGTCCGCCGGGCGTCCTCCCGCTCCCGGCGTTACGGACTCAGAGGAGTTTTTTGTATGGATTTGCGTGAGATAGGGACGATGCTACGCGAGGAGCGGGAGCGGCAGGGACTCTCCCTCGACACGGTGTCGGACAAGACCAAGATATCACGATCCTGTCTGGCGGCCATTGAGGAGGGTAACGACAGCCTGTTGCCCCATCCGGTGTATGCCAAGGGATTCATAAAGAATTACGCGCGATTGCTCGGGGTGGACCATGCGGAGTTCGCCTCCCGTCTCTCGACCGTGTATCAGGTCGAAGAGCCGACGGCGTTTCGCGACATCTCGCTTGTTACCGACCTTCCCGACGATGATTGCGGCTGTAGCGTGTCTTCGTCCGCTCCCCGCCCGCCGGTAACGCTCTGGCTCGCCGGAGCCGGGGCCGTTCTCGTCGTCCTGGCCCTGGGATGGTATCTTTTTTCGCATGTGTTTTCCGGCTCCGGCGCATCCGGCGACGAGGTCAAGCCGTCGGAAACGGCCACCGTTGCTCCGAGCAAGCCTCTTGCTGCGCCCGCCCCCGAGCCAACGCCGCCTGTGGCGGCTCCCACGCCGGTTCAGCCCGCGCCGACCGTGCCGCCGGTCGTGACGCCCACCGTGCCGCCGGCCGTGACGCCGGCTCCCGCCGAGACGCTCAAGCCCCAGTCGGAAACCGCCAAAACAGGCGCGCCCACAGCCGACGACAAGGCCACCCAGGACATTGCCGTCAGCGGTCCGGCCGGTTCGGCTCCGGCCGTGCCCGCCGCCCCGGAGGCCACGCCCGCAGCCCCGGCCGCCCCGGTCGCGCCAACAGCCAAGAACTTTACCGTGGGCGAAACCGGACCCCATGTCGTGACCATCGCCGCCAACGAGCGCTGCTGGCTCCAGGCCGGAGCCGACGGCGGGGCCATGCACGAAACCATGCTCGAAAAGGGCGACACCTTCACCGGCCGATTCGCCGACAACATGCTCGTGCGACTGGGCAACGCCGGTGCGGTGGAAATCCATTTCGACAACAAGCTCTATCCCCTCCAGGCCGGCAAGGGGTCGGTCAAGACGCTCAAGTTTGTGGCCAAGAAAACCGACCAGCCGACCTCGGCCAATGGTCAGGGACAGCCTTCGGCCGTGCCCCAAACGGCTGCGGCGCCGACGGCCCAGCCGGCTGCGTCGCTGCCCGTCGCTTCCCCGGCCGTCGCCCCCACGCCCGGCCCGGCCGCCGAGAACGCCTCCGGAGCCAAGGAAGTCGAGATCTACGGCCAGGACGGCAGCTGGGTCATCGTCAGCCCGGACAAGGGGCCGTCCAAGGAAATCTACGTGAAAAAGGGCCAGCGCATCACCGTGCCCTTTGGCGAGAAGATTGAAATCAAGCTCGGCAACCCGAGCAGCGTGGTGTTTCGCTACAACGGCCAGGAAACGCCGGTGACCACCGAGAAGGGGGCCATCAAGACCATCCGGTTCCCGCAGTAAGGGAGCCAATGGTCAGGCGCGTCCGACCTTGGCGGCAGGCAATGGAAAGCGGTCTGGGTTCGTCCGAGAACACAGGCTTACGGGCGCTTGTCAGGGCGCTGTGGACGCTTGTCGGCGTTTGCAGCGCCTTGACCGCGCCGTGACGGTCGGACCGGGACGGCATGGAGTATAGCGATCAGGCCCTCATACTGGCCGTCAAACGGTTCCGGGAGATCGACGCCTGGGTGCGCTTGCTCTCGCCGACGCGGGGGGTCTATACGGCCTTTGCCTTCGGGGGGCTCAAAAGCCGCCGCCGTTTCCTGGGTTGCCTTGATCCGCTCAACCACGTCCAGTTCAAGGTGCGTCGCTCGGGCTATCGCGGCTACCATTGTCTGGCCGAGGGCAAGCTGCTTGATGCCCCAAGGCAGTTGCGAAGCCATCCCCAACGCCTGGGCATGGCTGTTAACTGCTTGAAATTTTTCGAGGCCGCCCCGGTCGCTCCGGGAAGCTTCGCCCAGGCGTACGGCCTGATGCGCGCGATGCTCTCGACCCTGGACGCGGCCGACGAGCCGTCGCCGCTTTTTCCGCTCCTTTTTCGGGCGCGGATGACGTTTTTGCACGGCATGTTGCCGGCCTGCGGCCAGTGCGCCGTCTGCGGCCAGCCCCTGGGCCATGACGGAGCGGTGTGCCATGTGGAGGAGGGGCGGGTGGCCTGCCCCGACTGCCGCGCGGCCGCCTCGGGTGGCGTGCATGCCCGCCTTGGCGGTGAGGCGCTGGCGCTTCTGGCTTCGGCCGTGGAGCAGGGGCCGGAGCAGTGGGCCGCCTGCCGGCCCCATCCGGCCGCCGGCCGGGAGTTTTCCCGGGCCGTGGATCTCCTGGTGCGCTACCACATGGGGCTGGCCTGGGAGCAGGGTGGATTCGTGCGAGCCTGATTTGGGGGGCGCGCGGCGTATTTCGTAGGCCCGGTCGGACTGTCGTTTTGCCTCGGTCCTGCTGGACCGGCCCAAGCGGCCGGTGAACGGATTTTATTTGGCCGGGAGGCTTTTCGCGGGGCGCGGCGCGTGCGCCGGCCCGCCCCGTCGCCGCCGCTGCCCGGCCGGCGGCGAAACCTTGAAATCGGAGCGAGCATGTACTTTCAGGATGTCATTTTGACGCTGCAAAACTTCTGGGCCAAGTCCGGTTGCCTGGTGGTCCAGCCCTACGACAGCGAGGTCGGGGCCGGCACCTTCAATCCGCATACGTTTTTCCGGGTCATCGGTCCCGAACCCTGGAACGTCGCCTACGTGCAGCCCTCGCGCCGCCCCACCGACGGCCGCTACGGCGAAAATCCCAACCGCCTGCAGCACTATTACCAGTTCCAGGTGATCCTCAAGCCCTCGCCGGACAACATCCAGGATCTCTATTTGCAAAGCCTGGCCGCCCTGGGGCTTTCCGCCTCGGACCACGACGTGCGTTTCGTTGAGGACGACTGGGAATCCCCCACCCTTGGGGCCTGGGGCCTGGGCTGGGAAGTCTGGCTCGACGGCATGGAAGCCACCCAGTTCACCTACTTCCAGCAGGTGGGCGGCATCGACCTGTCGCCGGTTTCGGTGGAGATCACCTATGGCCTTGAGCGCATCACCATGTACCTGCAGCAAAAGGACTCGGTCTACGACCTGGATTGGAACGACCAGGTCACCTACGGCCAAGTGCACCAGCGCGGCGAATACGAACATTCGCGCTACAATTTCGAGGAATCCGACGCCGCCATGCTCCTGGCCCATTTCAATGCCTGCGAGAAGGAGTGCAAACGGCTGTGCGAACTGGGCCTGCCCTGGCCGGCCTATGACTACTGCCTCAAGTGTTCCCACGCCTTCAACATGCTCGAAGCCCGGGGAGCCATCTCCATCACCGAGCGCACCGGCTACATCGGCCGGGTGCGGGCCCTGGCCTCGGCGCTGGCCCGGCTCTACGCTGCCCAGCGCAAGGAACTCGACTATCCCCTGCTCAACAAAGGCTAAAGGAACCACGCCATGTCCCATTTTCTGTTCGAGATCGGATTCGAGGAGATGCCGGCCCGGTTCCTGCCCGGGCTCGTCGACGAGGTGAAAAAGCTCTTTGCCGAAGGGCTGACCCAGGCCAAGGTCGACTGCGGGACCATCGCCGCCTTTGCCACGCCCCGCCGTCTGGTCGTCAGCGTGCCCGACCTGGCCGCCGCCGCCCGCCGGGAAGAGGAAGTCGTCAGCGGCCCGCCCGAGAAAGTGGGCTTCGACGCCGCCGGCGCGCCCACCAAGGCCGCCGAGGGCTTTGCCAAGGGCCAGGGCCTGGACGTGTCCGCCGTCTTCGTCATGGACACGCCCAAGGGCCGCTATCTGGCCCTGCGCAAGACCACCGGCGGCGAGGCCGCCATTGAACTCCTGCCGGCCCTGTGCCTGGAGGCGGTCAAAAAGCTCTCCTTCCCCAAGCGCATGCGCTGGGGCAGCCGCGAGTTCGCCTTTGGCCGGCCGGTGCACTGGTTTTTGGCTCTTCTCGACGACGCTGTGGTGCCGTTCCAGTTCGACGACATCACCTCCGGCCGCGCTACCTACGGCCAGCGCATCATGGGCCCCGGCCCCTTCGAGGTGCCCACGGCGGCCGCCTATTTCGACATCATCCGCGACAAGGGCAAGGTCGTTCTCGACGCCCGGGAACGCGAAGGCATCGTGCGCTCCCAGGCCGAAGCCCTGGCCAAGGAAGCCGGCGGCACGGCCGTCATCAATCCGGCCCTTTTGGCTGAGGTCACGGGCCTCACCGAACATCCGGTGGTGCTGCTTGGCCGTTTCGACCCCAAATTCCTCGACGTGCCCCGCGAAGTGCTCATCACCAGCATGGAGAGCCATCAAAAGAGCTTTGCCGTGGAAGACGGCAAGGGCGGGCTTCTGCCCGTTTTCCTGACGACCCTGGGCCTTGTGCCGGGCAATGTGGAACTCGTGCGCCGGGGCTGGCAGCGGGTGCTGACCGCCCGCCTGGAAGACGCCCGGTTTTTCTGGGAGGCCGATCTTTCGGCCAGCCTGGAAACCTGGCAGAAAAAGCTGGAAAACGTGGTCTTCCTGGCCGGCCTTGGCTCCATGCGCGACAAGGGCAAGCGGTTGGAACGGCTGTGCGGGCTTATCGCCGAACAGGCCGGCAAGCCCGAGATCATGCTGGAAGCCTCCCAGGCCGGCGGACTGGCCAAAGTTGATCTCGTTTCGGATATGGTGGGCGAGTTCGCCGAACTCCAAGGGATCATGGGCGGCATTTACAGCCGTCGCAAGGGCCAGTCCAAGACGGCCTCCCGGGCCGTGGCCGAGCAGTATCTGCCGGCCGGACCGGACAGCCCCGTGCCGGCGACCCTGGCCGGCGCCATCCTGTCCATCGCCGACAAGGCCGACACTCTGGCCGGCTGCTTCGGCCTGGACATGGCCCCGACCGGCGCGGCCGACCCCTACGCCCTGCGCCGGGCGGCCCTGGGCATCTGCCGCGTCGTCATCGAGCACGGCTTGCGCCTGGACCTCATGGAACTGCTCCAGGGAGCCATCGACGGCTACGGCGAGGTGAAGTTCAAGGTGGACCGCACCCACGTCCTGGCCAAGCTCCTCGACTTCTTCGGCCAGCGCCTCAAGGCCTACTTCACCGGCCAGGGCTACGACACCTTGGTGGTGGAAGCGGCCCTGGGCGCGTCCTACACCGACATCGCCGCGCTGTCGGCCCGTCTGTCCGCCCTGGCCGGATTCGCCGCCAAGCCGGACTTTGACCAGGCCGTGCTGACCTTCAAGCGGGCCGCCAACATCATTCGCAAGCAGGGCGTGGGAGCCGGCGTGCCGCTGACCGGCGCGGTCAAGGCGGCGCTCCTGGAAGAGCAGGCCGAGAAGGATCTGGCGGCGGTGTGCCAGGACGTGTTCCCGCGCTTCGATGCGCTCTTCGATGCCGGCGACTACGGGGCGGTGCTGGAGCTGCTTTACGAGCTGCGGCCGTCGGTGGACGCCTTCTTCGACAACGTCATGGTCATGTGCGACGACATGGATATGCGGCTTAACCGCCTCAATCTGCTCAAGTCGCTGGTTGACCGTCTGGGCCGGGTGGCGGATTTCGCCGCCCTACAAGTGTAATATTCGCATAAATTGCTTGACAGGGTTGGCGCATTGGGCTAGCTAATCCTGCTTCAGCGAACACTTCACGGAGGAACGATCCTTGGCCAACCATAAATCCGCCATCAAACGGCATCGTCAAAACCTTTTGGCCCGGGCTCGCAACCGGGCGGTCAAGACCCGCGTGCGTAACGTCATCAAGGCCGTGCGCGCCGCCCTGATCGGCGGGGACGCCGCTGCCGCCGAAACCGCCCTGCTGACCGCCACCAAGGTGCTCGACAAGGCCGCCACCAAAAAGATCATTCACTGGAAGACCGCCGCCCGCAACATCTCGCGGCTGTCCACTGCCGTCAACAAGGCCAAATCGGCCTAGTCTTCCGGTTTACTGGTGTTTTTCCAAGGCCCGCCGCGAGGTTTCGCGGTGGGCTTTTGGCGTTTGCAGCATGGCGACTGCGGCTGTTTGGCTGGGCGGAGTGGGACGGTCCTGAGGCTTTTGCCGGGGTGAATTTCGGCTGGCGCTTGCGCCTTGGCCGGGGCAGAGTCGGGCGACGCACCCGAAAGGAGCAGGGCATGGGCAAATGGTTTGGAACGATGGTGTTGGCGATGCTGTTTACAGCGCTCGGCGGGGCTGTTGCCTTTGCCGGGCCGCCCGTTTCCGCTATTTCGGCCAGTTACGACGCGGACAAGCCGGCGGCCGGCCGGCCCCATCCGGCCGCGACCGAGGCGGAAAAAGCCCTGGACAAGCTGCTGCGGCTTTCGGAGAAGCGCGTCGGGCTGGTGGCCGCGCTGCTTGGCCGACCTGGCGGCGGCAAGGGCGAGGCCGCCTTGGCGCGCGAGCTGACCACCGTCCGGCTACGCCATGATCTGTCCGAGCTGGAACGCAAAGCCGTTCGCGACAACTGCAAAGGGCGCTATATTCCTGGTGAACTCTGCGGCCTGGATTACAATCCGCTCACCTGCGCCCAGGACGAATCCGACGCGCCCTATAGCTACCGCACCACGGCCGCGACTGCCGACCGGTCGGACATCACCTATTCCTGGCCGGGCTCGGCCGCCCCTTCGGCGAGCTTTGTCATGGTCCGGGAGGCAGGGGTCTGGAAGCTCGACGCCGCGCGGTGTCTGCCGTGACCGGGGAGAATGGGCGAGCGAGGCGGCTGCTGGTCGCGGCCGACATTTACGGCATCACCCCGGCGCTTCGCGCCTTGGCGGCCGATCTCGGCGGCGAGGCCGAGTTCCTTTCTCCTTGGGAAGGCGAGGGCAGTCCCTTTGCCACGGAACAGGACTCCCACGCCGCGTTCGTTGCCGGGCCCGGGCTTGAGGCCTATGCCGAGCGGATTGCCATGGCGTCGGCCGGGGAGCCGGTTATGCTGGTGGGATTTAGCGTCGGGGCCACGGCGGCCTGGCTTTTCGCCGCCGGGCAGCATTGTCATCCAGACTGCCGGCTCGTGCTGTTCTACGGCTCGCGCATCCGCCATTATCTGGATTTGCGCCCGCGTTGCCGGGTGGAGGCCATTTTCGCCGAACACGAAGCGGCTTTTGATCCGCAGGCCGTGGCGGCGGCCATCGCCTCGGAGACGGTGCGGACCGAGGTCGTGCCGGACTCGGCCCATGGATTTATGAACGCGCTTTCGCCGGGCTATGACGCGGCGTTGGCCGGGCGGCAGCTTGCCGCGCTACGCACGGCAACGGCAGAAGTCCTGTCACTGTAAAAAGCCGTCGTCACGGTACGGGAGCTTGGTCATGAAACAAGGCAGGATGAAAGCCCGGGTCCGGTACTGGGTGGTTGTGCTGCTGTGGGCGACGTTGCTGCTGGCGAACACGAGCGCCCCGTGTCTGGCCGCGCCCAGCCACACGATTGACGCGCGTTTTGATCCCGCCGCCAGGACCCTGGCCGTCACGGCGACATTGATCCTTCCAGGCGGGCAGGGCGGGCACGTCGTCACCCTTGCGCCCACGGCCAGGGACTTGCGTCTTGCCGCCGGCAACGTCGCCATTGCCTTCCAGCGTGCCAAGGACACTGTCCGCTTCCATACGCCGCCGGGCACGTCGTCGATCCGGCTGGACTATGTCCTGCCGCTGGACGCGCCGCCGGAGGAACTGCCGGTCTCCATGGACAATCCCGGCGCGCTGGCCTCGGACGCGGTCAGCGGCGCTGACTGGGCCATGCTCATGCCGGCAAGCCTCTGGCATCCGCTGCTTGCGGGTAGGGCCAACGCCTACCATCTGCGCTTGAGCGCCCCAAGCGGCATCAAAGCCGTCACCCAGGGAACGCTTGGACGAATTGACGATCAGGATGGGCAAACCGTCTCCACCTGGGACATTGCCAAGCCCGTGGGCCGTCTGGGCCTTTGCCTGGCTCCCTACACGCTTTCCGAGGCCAGGGACGCGCCGGCCCTGGTCCAGACCTTTCTGCTGGCCCAGTCGAACCGATTGGCTGCGACCTATCTGGCCGCTTCGGCCAAGTATTTGCGCTTTTACACCGATCTGCACGGACCCTACGCCTTTACGAAGTTCGCGGTGGCGGAGAATCCGCTGCCCACGGGCTACGGCCTGCCGTCCTACACGTTGCTCGGCTCCCAGGTCATTGCCTTGCCCTTCATTCCGGCCACCAGCCTGCGCCACGAGATCGCCCATTCGTGGTGGGGCAACGGCGTGCTGGTGGACGACGCCGGGGGCAACTGGTGCGAGGGGCTGACCACCTATGTGGCCGATTACCTGGCCAAGGAGGAGGAGTCGCCCCAGGCGGCCCGGGAGTATCGCCTGAAAACCTTGCGCGCCTTTGCCGCCTTGGCCGGCCAGGGCCAGGACATGCCGCTGGACCGCTTTGGCGGGCGTTTTTCGCCGGCCAGTCAGGCGGTTGGTTACGGCAAGGCGATGTACGTCTTTCACATGCTGCGTGGCTTCGTCGGCGAGGCCGCCTTTTGGCAGGGATTGCGCCAGCTCTATGCCGCGCGTCTTTTCAAGCCCACCTCCTGGGAAGACATCCGCCGCGTCTATGCCGGGCTGCCCGGGTTCGACGCGGCCCGCAGCCGGCGCTTTTTCCGCCAATGGCTGACGCGCCCGGGCGGCCCGACCCCGCGGCTGGAGCGGGTCGCGGCCAAGGCCAATCCGGCCGGCGGCTATGACGTGACGGTTGTTGTCGGCCAGGGCGGGCAACCGTATCTGCTGCGTCTGACTCTTGCTGTCGAAACCGAGGCCGGCCAAACGGCCACGACCTTCGTCATGGACAGCCGGCGGCATACGGCGTCGCTGACCGTGCCGGCCAGGCCGCTGCGGGCGGTCCTGGACCCCGGGGCCGACTGTTTCCGGCTACTGGACGCGGCCGAATCCCCGCCCACGGTCAACGCGGTCAAGGCCAGCCGGGCGCTGACGGTGCTGGTGGCCGACGACGCGCCCGAGAGTCTCCAGGCCGCCGTGCCCCGGCTGTTGGCCGGCCTGGGCCAGGAAGGCGCGCGGTTGATCCGGGAATCCGCCCTGGATGGGCCAGCCGTCGCCGCCCTTGGGCAGGGCGACGTGCTGGTCGTGGGTCGGCCCCGGGTGGCCGTCGAGGGCATGGTCGACGCCCTGGCCTTGTCGCCGGAGAGCGACACGGCGTTTGCCGTGGTCAAGCGGGGGCAAGGGATCGCGGCGGCATTCACGGCCCGGCCCGAAGCGGCGGCCAAGGATGTGGAAGCGGCGGCGGGCAAGGTCACCCACTATGGTTCGTTTGGGATTGTGGGATTCAAGGAAGGCAAGAACGTGCGGAAAAGCACGCCGGAACCAGCGGATTCGCCGTTAATCAAAACATTTTGACGTCTCCATGTGGGGGCCGGGGGGGCGGTCGGCCCCCGGCCGCCGGAGGCATCCGCCTTTGCGCTAAGGCGTGATCCGCAACCGCGCCTTCCCGTCCTCCATCTCCGCCACTCGCCCGATGACCGCCGCCAGATCGCCGGCCGCTTCCAACATCGCCTGCGCCGCCGTGACTTTTTCCGCCGGCACGGCCAGCACAAGTCCGCCGGAGGTCTGGGCGTCGAACACCAGATCGCAGCGGATGGGGTCCATGCCCGAAGCCCACGACACGTCTCCGGAGCAATGCCGTTTGTTGGCGAAGCTGCCGGCTGGCAACATGCCGTAGCCGGCCAGTTCCACGGCCTCGGGCAAAAACGGGATGGACGCCAGCGACAGCTCTACCGCGACCTTGGAGGCCGTCGCCATCTCCAGCACATGGCCGCCCAGGCCAAAGCCGGTGACGTCGGTGGCTGCCCGCAGGCCCAGTTCCCGGATGACCCGGCCTCCAGCGGCATTCAAGCGACCAGCCCACTTTCCCAGAAGCGCTTCCAGGGCCGCCTTGTCGCCGAAATCGCCCTTAAGCGCCGTGGCCAGGACGCCGGTCCCCAGCGGTTTGGTGAGCACCAGCACGTCGCCGGGCACAAGCCCGGTGTTCGAGGCAAAGGCGTCGGCCTCGACCAGCCCGGAGACGGACAGCCCGTACTTGATCTCGTCGTCCTCGACGCTGTGTCCCCCGGCCGGCACGGCTCCGGCTTCCAGCACCGCTTCCAGCCCGCCGCGCAGGATCTCGCCCAGGATGGCCGTGTCCATGGTCTTGGCCGGAAAACACACGATGTTCATGGCGGCCAGCGGTACCCCACCCATGGCGTAGACGTCGGACAGGGCATTGACCGCCGCGATGCGGCCGAACAAAAACGGGTCGTTGACGATGGGCGTGAAGAAATCCACCGTCTGCACCAGCCCCCGGCCGTCGGGAAGCCGCACAATAGCAGCGTCCTCGTTGACTCCCTGGCCGGTGAGCAGACGCGGATCGGATATGTGGGGAAGCCCCCGCAAGACGGCCGCCAGGTCCCCTGGGGCGATCTTGGCCGCTCAGCCGGCGGCTTTGACGGTCTTGACCAGTTCGATGCTCATGGGGTCTCCGTGTCGATGGCCTGGGAAAGATCATGCGCCAGGGCCTCGGCGTCAAGGCCGTACCGGGCGCAAAGCACAGGCAGGGTTTCGAAAAGGGCCTCGCACAGGATGCAGCAGCCAGCCGAAGCGTCATAGCGCCGAAATACGCCCTCCGTAGCCGGATGGGTGGCTACCAGATCAAGAACGGTGGTCGTGGCCGGATCAAAGCTCACGGTGTGGCCTCGGCTCCGCTTTGCACGGCCCACATGCCGGCGTAGACGCCGCCCGAGGCAAGAAGCGCCTCGTGGTCGCCGCGCTCCACCACGCAGCCGTCGACCACGACCAAAATGAGGTCGCACTGGCGCACGGTGGACAGGCGATGGGCCACGGCCAGGGTAAGGCGGCCCTGCCGCAAGGCGTGGAGGTTTTGCTGGATGAGCGCCTCGGTGCGGGTGTCCACGGCCGAAGTGGCCTCGTCGAGAAGCAGGATGGCCGGATCGCGCAGGATGGCCCGGGCCAGGGACACGCGCTGGCGTTCGCCGCCGGAAAGCTTCATGCCGCGCTCGCCGATGACCGTGTCGTAGCCGTCGGGCAGGTTCATGATGCGCTCGTCGATGCCGGCCATGGCGGCGGCCCGGCGCACGGCGGCCAGATCGGCGGCCGGATCGCCAAGCAGGATGTTTTCCGCCGCCGTGCCGTGAAACAGGAACGCGTCCTGGGACACGTAGCCAAGCCGGCCGCGATAGCTGGCCAGGGTCAGGCCGGACAGGGGCGCGCCGTTGACGGTGATCTGGCCGCTGGTCGGTTCGTAGTAGCGCAGCAGCAGCTTGACCAGGGTGGATTTGCCGGCCCCGGTGGGGCCGACCACGCCCACCGACTGGCCAAGGCCGACGGCAAAGCTCACGCCGTGAATGACCGGCTCGCGGCCGGGATAGGCGAAGCGGACGTTGTCGAAGCGGATCTCCTCGGGGCGCGCCGTCAAGGGCACGGCGTCCGACCGGTCGGCCACCCGGGGTTCGGTAGCCAAAAGCTCGGCGATGCGCGCGGCGGCGGCTTCCGAACGCTGGATTTGGTTGATGAGCATGCCGAAGACAAAAAGCGGCAGCACCAGCCGGGCGGCGAACAGCGTAAAGGTGGTGTAGTCGCCGACGGTCGGGCCGGAACCCGAGGCCACCAGCCAGCCGCCGCCGGCAAAGACCGCCGCGAAGGACACGCCGGCCACGGCGTAAAGGGCCGGAAGGAACTTGGCCCGCTCACCCTCGGCGGCCACGGCCTCGTCGCGGTAGGCGGCCGAACGGGCGGCCACGGCGGCATGGAGCCGGTCCTCGGCGGTGTAGGCCTGGATGACGCCCATGCCGGCGATGTTGTTTTCGAGCATCCCGGCGATGGCTCCGACCGCCTTGCGGGCGGCCCGGTAGCGCGGCTGCACCCGGGTGACGAACCGGCGCACGGCGAAGACGGCCAGGGGCAGGGGCGCGAAAAGGAGCAAGGCCAGCCGCCATTCCAGGAAGAAGAGGTAGCCGTAGATGCCCACAAAGGTGACCACGACCCGGATGATGGAGGTGCTGGCGTCGGTGAGAAAGCTCTCCAGGGTGTCCACGTCGCCGACCACCACGGACATGATGTCGCCGGTCTGCCTATCCTCGAAATAGGCCGGGTCCAGGGTCTGGAGCCGGCCGTAGAGGGCCAGGCGCAGGTCGTGGCGCACCTTCTGGGCGATGGCGGCCAGGGCGTAGTCCGAGCCGCTTTGGAAGATGGCCAGGAAAATAAAAGCCAGCAGCACGGCCAGGCCGTAGAGGGCGTAGGTTTGGGCGTCGGTTATGCCCGAGGTGGCGGCGTCGATGACCTTGCCGGCCAGGGCCAGGGGGAGCAGGTCGCAGGCCCGGGCCAGGACGTTGAGGCCAAGTCCCAGGCCCAGAGCGGCGCGGTAGGGGGCGAGGAAGCGGTAGAGCGTCCAGACATGGCGGCCGAAAAAGGGGCTTTTGCCCTGGAGGGAGGTGGTTGTCGTCATACGGCAAGCAGCAGGGCGGCGTAGGCCACGGCCCCCAGGCCAAAGGCCGGGGCGTTGCCGGAACCGTCCAGGGGGAGTTCGTCCTTCATGGTGTTCATGACCACGCCGCCGGCCAGAAAAGCAAAGAGCAGGGCCAGCACGGCTTCGTGGACATGGACAAGCGCGCCCAGGCCCCAGCCGGCCAGCACCGCGCCGGCCAGGACCTTGCGGCCCAGATGGCGGTAGCTGTCGGTGAAGTGGCGGCGCAGGCCATAGTCGTTGGCGGCCATGTGCAGGGCCATGGCCATGGCGTAGGTCACCAGGCTCAAGGGGCCGGGCACGACCCGGTTGACCAGCAGATAGCCGATCAGAAAATTGTAGAGAGCAAAGGACGTGAGATGCAGGCGGAAAACGCCCTGGGACGGCCCTAGGCGTGGGCCGTCGCGGCCGCCACGGGCCAGGATCGCCGCCCGCTCCAGGGAGTAGAAGACGAGCAGGCCGGCCAGGGCGATGAGAAAGACGTGGCGGTCCAGGAGCCCCACCCAGGCCCAGCCGGTCCGTGCGACGGTTTCCTGGCCGGCGCAGAGATCCGGAAACACATGGACAAAGACGTAGGCCACGGCCGCGCCGCCGGCCGCCGAAAGCCAGGGGCTTCGCGGCGCGGACAGGATAGGCGAAAGCAGGCGCACGTAAAGATGGAGCAGGGCCAGCGTCAAGGCGGCGGCCAGGCTTGCCCAGATCATGCCGCCCCGTCCTGCCGGGCGGCGGCGGCGGCCCGGCGCAGCAGGCCTTCCTCGTCGCGCCAGGCGTCCTTGTCGGCGTCCTTGACCAGCCGGCTGGCCCGGGAAAGCTCGTCAGCGGAAAGCGCGATGCCCAGTTCCGTGTAGCGCAGGGCCAGGGCGGCCTTGCCGGACAGGGGCGACAGCGGCAGCCGGATGCCTTCGGCCCCGACCAGTTCCGGCCGAAAGGGCAGATAGGTGTCCGGGTGCTTGAGCAGGCCGTCCTGATGCACCCCGGCGGCGGTGGCAAAGACGTTGGCCCCGGTCACGGCCTTGTTTGGCGGCAAGGTGAAGCCGGCGCGCTGGGCCACCAGCCGGCACAGGGCCGTGAGCCTGGTCGTGTCCACGTTTATCGCGCGGCGGTACTGGCCGGGATGCAGCGTCAGGGCCATGACCGTCTCTTCCAGGGCGGCGTTGCCGGCCCGTTCGCCGATGCCGCCCACGGTCAGGTGGACGATATCGGCTCCGGCGGCGATGGCGGCCAGGGTGTTGGCTGTGGCAAGGCCAAGATCATTGTGGAAATGCGCCCGCACCTTGACTCCGCGCGGCTGGGCCAGGCGGACGAGCATGGCGATGCGGCGGCGCGCGGTTTCGGGCGTCAGCACGCCCACGGTGTCGGGAAAGCCGATGGCCGTGGCCCCGGCGTCCATGGCGGCGGTATAGGCCTCGCGCAAAAACGCCGGTTCGGTGCGGCTGCCGTCCTCGCAGCCAAAGGTGACTCGGGCAAAACGCTGACGGGCGTAGGCCACGGACGAGGCGATCATGGCCAGACACTGGGCCTTGGTCTTGCCGAGCTTGTGGCGGCGGTGCAGGGGGCTAGTGGCCAGAAAGACGCCGACCCCGCGCCGCTCGGCCGGCGCGTCGCCTAGGGCTTGCCAGGCGGCGTCGACGTCGGCGTCAACGGCCCGGCAAAGGGCCATGATGAGCGGGCGTGCCGTGGCGGCGGCCACCTGCCGTACGGCCTCGATTTCGCCAGCCCCGCCGGCCGGAAAACCGGCCTCGATGACGTCCACCCCGGCCGCTTCCAGGGCCTGGGCGATGGCGACCTTGTCGTTGATGGAAAAATGCACGCCGGGCATCTGCGCGCCGTCGCGCAGGGTGGTGTCGGAGATGATGAGGGGAGAGAGGGAAACCGTGGCGGCCATACGCTTGGACATGCGCCCTTTTGCGCCGTTTTTCCGCCAAAAGCAACGTCCCGACAACCGTCACGCCTGGAGCGGAATTTAGGGGACGTCACGACGGTATTGTCAAATCGTGCCGGCCCTGGGACTTGGGCATGGAACGATTTGACGCAGGACAGGGCACAGGATAGCTTTTCCAAAGTCCGCCTTTCCCGGGGACGATACCAATGCTTGACGGAGGGGAACATGGCGACAATCGGCGTACTGCTGTCCGGTTGCGGCGTCCTGGACGGCTCGGAGATCCACGAGGCCACCCTGACCCTGCTCTATTTGCACAAGGCCGGAGCCAAGGTCGTGTGTCTGGCTCCGGAAATGACTGTCGAGGCCATGGACCATGGGGCCAAAAAGCCCATGGGCGAGAAGCGCAATGTTCGCGTCGAGGCCGCCCGCATCGCCCGGGGGCCGGTTGTCGACGCAGCCGAGGTGGGCGTGGCCGACCTGGACGCGCTTATTTTGCCGGGCGGCTTTGGCGCGGCGAAAAATCTGTGCGACTTCGCGGATAAGGGCGGCAAAGGCACTGTGTTGCCGTCGGTCGCGGCGCTCATCAAGGCCATGCATGCGGCCAAAAAGCCCATTGGCGCCATCTGCATCGCCCCGGCCGTGCTGGCCCTGGCGTTGGGCGAGCACCATCCCCGGCTGACCATCGGCAACGATGCCGGCACGGCCCAAGCCGTCGGGGCGGCCGGCGGCGTCCATGTGGCTTGCCCGGTGGACGGTATCGTGGTGGACGAGACCAACCGGCTGGTGACGACCCCGGCCTACATGCTCGGGCCGGGCATCGCCGACATCGCCCTTGGTATTGAAAAACTGGTTGCCGCCGTGCTGGAAATGGCGGAGAACCGCCAGCCCCTCGACCTGTAGGGGGCTTGGTGGGGTCCAGAGGATTGGGCGGCGTTTGGGCCGCTGCAAGCGTTTCTGTTTTGGCGCAATGAGTGGTGCATGACCGTTTTACAAGGGTACAAATCAGCCCCCCTCGGGGACGGCGTCCAGGGACGGGCGCGGCGGCGGCTTTTTATCAATGCCGATGATTTCGGCCTCACCGACGGCGTGACGGCCGGCATCGCCGAGGCCTTGGCTGCCGGCGTGGTGGGCGGAACCACGGCCATGGTTTGCCCGGATGGAGCCGTGGAGCGTATTCGGCGCTGGGGTCAGGCGTTTGCCGGCCGGGTAGGGCTGCATCTCCAGCTTACCGGCAGCGCGCCCTGCCTGCCGCCCGGGGATATCCCGACCCTGGTTGGTTCCGACGGCCGGTTTCCGCGCAAAAAGGTGGCCGTGGTGGACGTCAACCCCGAAGAAGTCCGACGGGAATGGCGGGCGCAGTACCAGCGCTTCCTCGAAACCCGACTCGTACCCAGCCACCTCGACGCCCACCATCACATCCACAAGCGGCCCGAAGTTTTCGGGGTGTTCGTGGAGTTGGCCCGGGAGTGGGGCTTGCCGGCCCGGGCGCTGTCCGACGACATGCGCCAGGCCATGGACGCGGCGGGCGTGGCCCATGCCGACGTGTGCGTCACGCGGTTTTTTGGCGAGGACTTGACCACGGCCAAGCTCCTGTCCCTGGTGGACGCGGCCTTTGCCGCCCTTGGCGGCGAGGGCGTGGTGGAAATCATGTGCCACCCCGGCAAAAGCGACGCCGCCCTGGCTGCCATCAGCGTCTACGCCGACGCCCGTGAGGAAGAGCTGGCCGTCCTGGCCGCGCCCGGATTGGCCAAGGCCCTGGCCGGCCTTGGCGTGGCGGTCATCGGCCCGGATGGATTGGCCGCGCCGGTGGCCTGACGCCCACGGTTTCCGGCGCAAACGCCCAAGACAAGGAACACGCCATGCCGCAAAAACTGCTGTTGTCCATGCGCAAGTTCGTGGCCCCGGAGTTTGTATTCGGTCGCGGCGGACTGGCCCTGGCCGGACGACAAGCGGCCGGGCTTGGGGTGCGCCGGGCGCTTGTGGTGGCCGATCCCGGACTTTTCCCGTTTGGCTGGCCCCAGCAGGTCGAGGAGAGTCTGGCCCAGGCCGGCGTGGCCACGGTCCTTTTTAGCGACCTGAGCAGCAACCCGCGTGACCACGAGGTCATGGACGGAGCGGCCGTTTTTGCCGAAACCGGCTGCGACGCCATTGTGGCCGTGGGCGGCGGCTCGGCCATGGACTGCGGCAAGGCCATCGGCATCGTTTCGGCCAACAAGCGCCATGTGCTCGAATTCGAGGGCATCGATAACGTCGAGCGCCCCGGCCCGCCGCTTCTGTGCGTGCCGACCACGGCCGGCACCGGAGCCGAGGTGTCCCAGTTCGCCATCATCACCGACACCCAGAACCGCCGCAAGGTGGTCATCGCCAGCAAGACGCTCATTCCCGACGCGGCGCTCATTGATCCCGACGTCACCGTGACCATGCCGCCGGACCTGACCGCCCACACCGGCCTCGACGCCTTGACCCACGCCGTGGAGGCCTACGTGTCGAGCGCCAGCGGCCCGGTCACCGATCTTTTCGCCCTGGAGGCGGCCCGACTGGTCGCCGCCGCCCTGCCAGTCGCCCTGGCCGACCCCGGCGACATTGAAGCCCGAGGTTCCATGCTTCTGGCCAGCCTTTACGCCGGTCTGGCCTTTTCCAACGCCATCCTCGGCGCGGTCCATGCCCTATCCCACAGTCTCGGGGGCATGCTCGACCTGCCCCATGGCCTGTGCAACGCGATTTTGCTTGACCATGTCATTGCCTACAACTACGACTCCGCCCCGGAGCGCTACGACGCCTTGGGACAGGCCCTTGGCGCGGCCATGGAGCCTGGCGCGTCCCAGGACTGCCGGCGCGCGGCTGTGGTCCAGGCCTTTTCCGATTTCAAGCGCCGCCTGGGCGTGACCCAGGGACTGGCTGAACTCGGCATCTCCCCGGCGGTTTTCGTCGATCTGGCCAGGCGCGCCCTGGATGATCCCTGCATGCTCACCAACCCCAGAAAGCCCACCCTGGCCGAACTCGAAGCCGTCTATGCCAGCGCCAGCCGATCCCTCGCCTAGGGCCGACGAACGCCTCACCCGGTTGCTCGGGTTTGGCGAACATTCGGTCAGCAAGAGCTATTATCCCGAGCTGCGCCGCCGCCTGGAGGAGCTTGAGCGCTTCCGTTCGCTTTTGGACCAGACCGGCGACGCCATTTTTCTCGTGGATGTGGCCACGGGGCGCATCGCCGACGCGGCCGGCGCGGCCGGGGCCATGTTGCGGCAGGAGCGCGGCGATCTGCGGGGACTGCCCTTTGAGCATTTTCTGCCTCCCGACGCCGTGTTGCGGCTGCGGGGGCTTTTTTCCGGCGATTTCGCCGCCGGGCGCGTGGAGACGAGCCTGTCGCGTCCGGGCGACGAGGCCGGCGGCAGCCTGCCTGTGGAGATGACCTTTCGCCTGGCCCAGGGCGAGGCCGGCCGGGTCGCCGTCATCGTGGCCCGAGACGTCACCGAGCGCAAAAAAAATGAGGAAGCCCTGCGTCGGGCCGAGGAACGCTACCGGGGCATCGTGGAAAACGCCGCCGAAGGCATCTTCCAGAGCACCCTTTCCGGTCGGCTCATGAACGCCAACCCGGCCCTGGCCGCGATCCTGGGCTACGCCAACCCCGACGACCTCCTGCGCCACGTCAAAAGCGTGGTGGACGAGGTGGTGGCCGCTCCCGAGGACCGTCACCGCATCCGCTCCGAGCTGGACCGCTACGATGAAGTAAAAAACCTCGAAGTCCAACTCATCACCAAATCCGGTGCGCACATTTGGGGCCTTATTAACGCCCGCCGCATCCGGGGTGAGGAGGGCACGCCCGAGCGCTTCGACGGCTCGGTCCAGGACGTCACCATCCGCAAACAGGCCGAGCAGACGCTTATCCGCTACCACGACGAGCTTGAGCAGCGCGTGGCCGAGCGCACCGCCGAACTCACCCGTATAAACGAGCGCCTCGTCCACGAAGTGACCATCCGCAAGCGCGCCGAGGAAGCGGCCGAGGCCGCCAACCGGGCCAAGTCCGATTTTTTGTCCATGGTCTCCCACGAGATCCGCACGCCCCTGACCTCGGTCCTCGGCTTTGCCGTGCTCATCAAAAAGCGACTGGCCAGACTCCTGCCCGCCTCGGCCGTGGATACGCCCAAAAAGCGCCTCCAGGCCGAGCAGATCCAGGACAACCTGGACATCATCGTGGCCGAGGGAGAGCGGCTTAAGCACCTCATCAACGACGTGCTCGATCTGGCCAAGCTCGAAGCCGGTAAGATGGCTTTTAAGTCCGAGCCCGTGGACCCGGCCGAAGTGGTGCGCCACGTCATGAACGCCTCGGCTGGACTGTTGCAAAATACGAACATCGTCCTGGACACCCGCATCGAGGGCCGTCTGCCCCTGGTCCGGGGCGACCGCGACCGGCTGATTCAGGTGCTGGTCAACCTCGTCTCCAACGCTATCAAGTTCACCGACCAGGGGTATGTCGCCTGCCGGGCCAGGGCTCAGGGCAACACCATCGTCATCGAGGTCAGCGACACCGGCATCGGCATCCCGGAATCCGAACAGGGCAAGGTGTTTGAGAAGTTCAACCAGATCGGCGGCACGCTGACCAACAAGCCCAAGGGCACCGGATTGGGGTTGACCATCTGCAAACACATCGTGGAGTCACACGGCGGTCGCATTTTTTGTGTATCTCGGCCCGGAGCCGGCAGCACATTCACCTTTACGCTGCCGATTGCCTAAGTCCGCCTGTTGCGGTATGTCCCCGTCCCCCGGCGGCGTGGCCGCCGCCCGCCGCAAACGCCCTTGAAGGATTCCTGCATGAAAAACGTCGCCAGAAACGAAGCCCTGCGCAATATCGCCATCATCGCCCACGTCGACCACGGCAAGACCACCCTCGTGGATCACATGTTCCGCCAAAGCGGCCTGTTTCGCCAGAACCAGGAAGTCACGGACCGCATCATGGACAGCATGGATCTCGAGCGTGAGCGCGGCATCACCATTGCCGCGAAAAACTGTGCCGTGATCTGGAACGGCGTGAAGATCAACATCATCGACACCCCGGGCCACGCCGACTTCGGCGGCGAAGTGGAACGGGCGCTGTCCATGGTCGACGGCGCGGTGCTTCTGGTGGACGCTTCCGAAGGCCCGCTGCCCCAGACCCGGTTCGTGCTCAAAAAGACCCTGGATCGGGGATTGCCCGTTATCGTCGCGGTCAACAAGATCGACCGCAAGGACGCCCGGGTCGAGGAAGTCTTGAACGAAATTTACGACCTTTTCATCGACCTCGACGCCTCCGAGGAGCAGCTTGAATTTCCGGTTCTGTACGCCATCGGCCGCGAAGGCATCGCCAAGCGCGAGCTCGACGGCGAAGGGGCCGATCTGTCCCCGCTGTTTGAAACCATCCTGGCCGAGATCCCGGCTCCGTCCCACGATCCGAACGAGCCTTACCGGATGCTTGTCTCCGACCTCGGCTATTCCGAGTTCCTGGGCCGTCTGGCCGTTGGGCGCGTGGTCTCGGGCACGGCCCGCATCAACCAGACCCTAGTTCGCATCGACGAGGAAGGCGCGGTCAAGCCCCTTCGCGTCACCAAACTGCAGGTCTACGAAGGCCCCAAGCTCACCGAGACCGAGGCGGCCGAACCCGGCGACATCCTGGTCATTTCCGGCGTTGACGAGGTGACCATCGGCGACACCATCACCGTGGCCGACGCGCCTAAGGCCCTGCCGCGCATCAACGTGGACGAGCCCACCGTGTCCATGCGCTTTGCCATCAACACCTCGCCCTTTGTCGGACGCGAGGGCAAGTTCGTGCAGTCGGCCAAGCTGCGCGAGCGCCTTTACAAAGAGACCCTGCGCAACGTGGCCATCAAGGTCGAGGAGACCGAGGACAAGGATGCCTTTACGGTCAAGGGCCGGGGCGAATTCCAGATGGCCATCATCGTCGAAACCATGCGCCGCGAGGGCTTCGAACTGTCCGTGGGGCGTCCCGAGGTCATCTACAAGACCGAAGGCGGCGTGCGCAAGGAACCCGTCGAACACCTGTTTATCGACTGCGACGAGGCCTTTGTCGGCGTGGTCACCGAAAAACTCTCCATCCGCAAGGGCCGGATGCTCAATCTGGTCAACCATGGCTCGGGCCGGGTGCGCCTGGAATTCTCCATCCCGTCCCGGGGCCTTATCGGCTACCGCGACGAGTTTTTGACCGACACCAAGGGTACCGGCATCATGAACTCCATATTCCTGGGCTACGAGGAATACCGGGGCGACTTCCCCAGCCGGTTTACCGGCTCCATCGTCTGCGACCGGGAAGGTGTTGGCGTGCCCTATGCCCTGTTTAACCTCGAACCGCGCGGCCGGCTGTTCATCACCCCGGGCGAGCCGGTCTACGAGGGCATGATCGTTGGCGAGCACAACCGCGACAACGACATCAACGTCAATCCCTGCAAGGAAAAAAAGCTCACCAACATGCGCGCCTCGGGCAAGGATGAAAACGTCATCCTCTCGCCCGTGCTGCCCATGACCCTGGAGCGCGCCCTGCACTTCGTGCGCGAGGACGAGATGGTGGAGGTCACGCCGCTGTCCATTCGCCTGCGCAAGAGCGTGCTGCCCGCCAAGGACCGCCACGTCCTCGACGGCGCTAAGAAAAAAGACAAGTAAGAGAGAGAAGAGGCCTCCGGCGGCTGGGGGCCTGAGGCCCCCAGACCCCCCACCTGGGAAAAGGGTTAAGGGGGTTGGGTCCGTCTTGGCTGCAGCAGTCGGTGGAATGTCCCCGACGCCCTCGAAAAGGGGCGATGGAGACTATTAGATACGGAATATTGCGACGGCTTCTCCCGGGCAAGCACCCGGCGGGAAGCCGTCATTTTTGGCGTCGCGGCGGAGGCTGGTCGCGATTGCCAGCCCGCGCGCCTTCGGGCATGAGAGTGGCATGAATACGTTGCAGTCCATGCCCGGCCCCATCGGCATCGCCGTGCGCTACCTTGGCGTCGTGGTCCTGCTCGCCGCCTACGGCGGCCAGGTCTGACCCTTCATTGAGGCCGTGCCCCCCGTGAGCCTGGGGGCCATGCTCAGTCTTGCCTTTGCCGTCGCCTTGATGGCCCGGGGGCTTGTCCTGCGCCGTCTGGTCCTGTCCGCGCCGGCCGGGGAGCAGCCTGTGCGCCAGTTTGCCCTGGAGATGGGCGCGTGTCTGCTCGGCGGTCTGCTTACCGGTTTGACCATGGAAGCCTCCACGGGCTTTCCCTGGGCTCCCGGCTGGAAAATCGTGCTGGGAGCCACGGCCGCCGGGTTCTACCTTGGCTTGGAAGGGGCACTTTTGCGCCAGCGTGAGGTCGTCTTGCGGGCCAGAGAGGCCGGTTACGATCCGGTCTGGCGGCCCAAGCGCCTGCGCAGCCTTTCACGGCGCTTCTTGACCGTGGCCGCCACGGCAACGGTGCTGCTTTTGGGTATCTTTGGCCTCATCTGGGCCGGCGACGTGGACTGGCTGTCCACCCTGGACCGCGATCCGGCCGTGCTGGCCCAGGCCCGGTCCTCGGTCATCGTGGAAATCGCCTTTGTCATGGCCGTGCTGCTGCTTGGGGCGGCGAGGCTGATCCTGCTCTACGCCGGTAACCTGAAGCTGCTGTTCAACACCATCACCGAAGGTCTGGCCCGGGTGCGCCAGGGCGACCTGTCCGTGCGTCTGCCTCTGGCCACTTCCGACGAATTTGGCCTTATCGCCGCCGAGGCCAATTCCATGATCGAGGGCCTTTCCCATCGCCTGGCCCTGCTTGACGCCCTCAAGGTGGCCGAGGACGTGCAACGAAACCTGTTGCCGGCCGCGCCGCCGGACATCCCGGGCCTGGATATCGCGGCCTTGAGCGACTACTGCGACGAGACCGGCGGCGACTATTACGATTTCATCGAAACCGGACCGGGCCGCACGGCCATTGTCGTGGCCGACGTGGCCGGCCATGGCGTGGGGCCGGCGCTGCTCATGGCCTCGGCCCGGGCCACGGTGCGCATGGCCGCCGCCATGTATCCCGATCTCGGTTCTGTGGTCAGCGCCGTCAATTCCCGGGTGGCCGAGGACGTGTACGGCACCGGCCGGTTTTTGACGCTGTTTTATCTGGAGATCGACGTGGCCGCCCGGATGCTGCGCTGGGTGCGGGCCGGGCATGACCCGGCCTTCGTGGTGCAGCCTGGCCAAGAGGAGGCGACGCTGCTTGGCGGCGGCGGGCCGCCTCTTGGCGTGGTGGAGGGCTATCGGTACGTGGCCGAGTCCTGCCCCTGGCCGGCCGGCGGACTGGTGTTTATCGGCACAGACGGCATATGGGAAACCACCGGCGAAGGCGAGGGCATGTTCGGCAAGCGTCGGCTCGTCGATTTGCTGCGAAAAAATCTCGGCCGGCCCACGGCCCAGGTGCTTGAGGCCGTGCGCCACGACCTGGAGGCCTTCAGCCACGACAAGCCCCGGGAGGACGACATCACCATGGCGGCGGTCGCGTTTCCCTGAGGCCCTCCCGGTAGGCGGCTTGCTCGGCTCCCGGCCATGGGCTATGAAGCCCCGGACGCACCATGAAAACCCGCATCATCGACGTCGCCATCAATGTCTACGGCAAACCGGCACAGACCGCTCTGGCCCTGGTTTCCTTGCTGGCCCACAGCGGCCGGTTCATTGACCGTATCTACTTCAATGAAGAACCGGACGGACTCAATGCGGTTTTTGACCATGACGACCTGCTGGCCGCCTTGGGTGACCGGGTGGTGCGCCACCGGCCATCATTCATGAACTGGCGTTACGCCGTGGACGAAGCCCGTCTGGGTGACCCGGCTTATCGCCACGCCCTGCGCTACCAATACGCCTTCGAGCACTCCGACAAGCGGTATCTGCTCATCATCCACAATGACTGCGAGTTCACCGGCGACGTGGTCGGCTTGCTTCTCGGCGCGCTGGGGGCTCACAGCGGCGCAGGGGAGATCGGCCAATGCTGGCTGTGTCCGGCGGCCATGCTCGGACGCTGCGGCCCCGGGCGTTACCGTGACTATCGCCCGGATTTCGCCGAACTGGCCGCTCTCTACGACGCCATCGATCCTGCCGTTTATCGCCGCATGTATCTGCAGGAACCGACCGATGCCCTTCGAAATCGGCCCTGGCCCTTGCCGGAATGCCGGCTCAACGAATTTTGTTGCTTGTTGCGCCTGGACCGGGTTCGGCCCGATACCTGCCCGCAGGGTTTGGCCCGGCCTTTCGGCGCGTATGTGGACGTCGGCAACCCCTATACCGGCAACGGCATCCTCGACATCGGCGTGGCCTGGTTCGGCGACATGGTCCATTTGGGCCATTCTTTCGTCCATGTGCCCCTGGCTTCCTGCGTGCGACACGAAGGCGGCCACAGGTCGCTTTTCGCACCGGACGACTACGTGAAACGCGAAGAACAAGCGATTGCTGTCCTGCGCGACAAATACGGCGCGTCCTGACGCGCCTGGGAGCCGCAATGGCGCTTTTCACCGTTACCGATGCCTGCACCGGCTGCGGTCTGTGCGTGGCCGCCTGTCCGGCCAGTCTGGTGCGCCAGGCCAAGCCCGGCGACGCCCCCCATGCCCTGCCGGGCCGCGAAGCCCACTGCATCCGCTGCGGCCACTGCGTCATCGCCTGCCCCAAGCGGGCCTTTGTCCACGCCTTGCTTCCGGCCGAGGCCTTTGAACCCATCCGGCGCAAGGACCTGCCCACGCCGGCCGCCTTGCGCCACCTGCTCATGGCCCGGCGCTCCTGCCGGACCTACGCCCCGGAAACCCTTTTCCGCCAGGCCATCCTGGGGCTCATTGAGTCCGTGCGCCATGCGCCCACCGGCCATAACATGCGCGAGGTCGGCTGGGTGGTGGTGGACGGTCCCGAGCGCATGGACGCGGCCCGGACGCTCGTGCTGGACTGGATCGCCGCCGAGGTGGCGGCGGACACGCCCAAGGCCGCCGAACTGCATCTGGCCGGCGCGGCCCGGGCCGCCGCCCGGGGCAAGGACGTCATCTTTCGCGGCGCGCCCCATGTTGTCGTGGCCCATGCCCCGGCCGTGGGCATCAGTCCCGAGGTGGACGCGGTCATCGCCGCCTCGTGGCTGGAGATCGCGGCGGCCGCCGCCGGCTACGCCGCCTGCTGGTGCGGCTACCTGATGTTCGCCCTGGCCAGCCATCCGCCGGTGGGGCAGGCCCTGGGCATCCCGGCCGGCAACACGGGCTACGCCGCGCTGCTTCTGGGTAAGCCCGCCACCCGGGTCAAGTGGATACCGCCCAGGGAGATGCCGGAAGTTCTATTCTTCTGAGATACGGTATAGGCTTTTTGTTGACGTCGCTTCGTCTCTGTGGTCTGTGTCAGAAATGACAGGATACGCGAGAGAGGCGAGGTGTCTGTGACATGACGGAATTCCAAGCTTATCTGGTCGTCGCTTTGTCCGTGGCGGCGCTGTGCATTTCCCTTCTCAGCTATCTTTCCAGGAGAACTGCGCAAGCATCCGGGAAACGTCAAGCTTGGCATAATGCAGTCATTTCCTGGTCGTCCGGCGTGATGGATGAAATGGAGACGGTGCTGCATATTTTCAAGCAATTGAAATATGGCGCGTCCTTTGATGACGTCATGGATGAAATCGTCGTGTCGAAGAGCAACATCAGCGTGTTGTTGGATTACGGCGCGCTGTTGATCACCCAATCGCTGGATGCTGCGGGCAAAGAGGCTGTGTCGGGAGGGGAAAGTAAGGACGCCTTGAAAGCGGTTGCGGCGGTGCACGCCAGACTTTGCCGTGCCACGGATTCAGGCTGCCGCCTGGATGTGGAAGAAAGCATCCTGTATGTCGCGCAGTGTCGAAAAATGTTTATCGATGATATCCGGTCAAACATGGCGTTGGCAAGTCCAGACAACAGCGTGCCAGCAACACTCTGGAAAAATTAGTGTTGCTTCTGCTTTCTTTTCGCCAAACGCCCCGGCCGAGGTTCTCGGCTGGGGCGTTTGGCGTCAGGGCAAGGGGCTTCAGCCGAGCACAGCCTGCTTTATGGCCTCGATGCCCAGGCGCTCCACGAACCGGGCGGCCCGCTCGCGCTTCTTGGCGTTGGCGGCGTAGTAGCCGATAAGCTTCTCGGACAGCTCGATGACCTGCTCCTTGGTGAGATCCTCGGCCACCACGTCGCCGATCCGCGGCCGGGCTCCGGGGTGGCCGCCGAAAATAACCGTCCAGCCGGACTTTTTGCCCAGCACGCCTAGGTCGCGCACAAAGCTCTCCGAGCAGCAAAACGGACAGCCCGACACCGACAGCTTGAACTTGCCCGGCAGGTCGCGGCCGACAAAGAGCTTTTCCATCTCCAGTCCCAGCCCCAGGCTGTCCTGGACGCCGAACTTGCACACGCTGGTGCCCGGGCAGGCCTGGACGAAATGCACGCACAGTTCCAGGGCCTGGCCCACGTCCGTGCCCAGGTCCTTCCAAATGGCGTCCACGTCCTCGGCCTTGACCCCGACCAGGGCCAAACGCTGGCCGGAGGTGATCTTGACGATGGGGACGGCGTATTTCTTGACGACGAGGTTGAGGGCTTCGAGTACCTCGGGGGAAATAAGCCCCACCGGCGTGCGGGGGACGATGGCGTAGGTCTGCTGGTCACGCTGTAAAATGGCCCCGGTGGGGGCGTCGTTGGCGCTCATGGTGGCTCCTTTGCGGATGGTCTGAGGGGGATGGGGATATATGGGCCTGCGCAAGCTGCGATGGGCGGCCGGTCCGTTGTCCGAGGGCGGCCCGGGAGAGCGGCCGCCAAGGGATGACCTTAAACACGGATCGCGGCCTTTTGTCACCTTCAAAAAAACCGCCAGGGATGCCGGGTGGTTTGTCTTGACGGGTTTGGCGGCCGCCGGAGGGCGGAGGGCGGTCAATGCGCGAGGAAACAAAGCCTGGCGACGCGTTTTGCCCGGTGGCCGGCCTTGAGTCCGAGGCCTGCCTGGGCTACACACCCCGGACTACACCCCGCCGGGAGGCTGTCTTGGGCAAGCTCAACGTTGAAAAATTGTCCCCAAATCCGGAATTCGATCTGTTCTTGTATCTGCGTGTCTGCGGCGCACCCAAGGTCGAACAGCACGTCATCGATCTGTGCCAGTCCCAGTGGGACACCTTCAAGGAACACCTCAAGGGCTACCGCTTCGCTCCGGCCGGCTCCAAGCGCGGCGTGGTGCTCTATTTCCTGGAACCCGCCGCCGAGGGCCTGGTGGAGGAAGCCTGGGGCCGCTCGCCCACCGAAGGCTTCGCCATCCACAATCTGGCCGTGTCCATGGTCATGGCCGCCGCCGGGGAGCAGGTCCCGGAAATCGAGGCCGGGGCTTGCGCGCCCCTGCCCACCCCGGACCGCGACCTCAAACGCCGTATTGAGCGCCTGGGCCTGGTCTGGAACGAGGTCGGCAACGTCAGCGTGCAGTACGCCGTCATGACCCACGATCCCTATCTTGGCGGCTGCACCGTTTGCCATCTGCGCGCGTCCTGCCCCAAAAGCGACGTGCCCAAGGGCGCGTAAGGGCGATCAAACGGGCAGCGCCCGCAGCCAACGGAACGCCTCCGTCGGCTGCGGGCGCTGCCCGTTTATGGCTGGTTGATTGCCAGATCACCAGATGTTGCGGACCTTGACGCCTCGCTTGGCCATGTGGTCCTTGCAGTCCTTGATGCTGTATTCGCCGTAGTGGACGATGGAGGCGATGAGCGCGGCCGAAGCCTTGCCGGTGGTGACGGCGTCGGCCATGTGGTCGGGATTGCCGGCCCCACCCGAGGCGATGACCGGAATGGTGACGGCTTCGGCGATCATGCGCGTGAGCGTGAGTTCATAGCCGGTCTTGGCCCCGTCGGCGTCGATGGAGTTGCAGCAGATTTCGCCGGCTCCCAGGGCTTCGACGGTCCTGGCCCACTCCAGGGCGTCCAGGCCCATGGCCTTGCGGCCGCCGTGGATGACGATTTCATAGCCCGAAGGGATCTGTTCGGACACGCCGACATGCTTGACGTCCATGCCGACCACCACACACTGGGAGCCAAAGGCGGCCGCGCCCAGGCTGATGATGTCGGGGTTTTTGACGGCGGCGGAATTGACCGAGATTTTTTCCGCGCCGGCCAGCAGCACCGCCCGCATGTCCTCGACGGTGGAGATGCCGCCGCCCACGGAAAACGGGATGAAGATTTCCCGGGCCACCCGGTCCACCACGTCGAGCATGATGCCCCGGCCTTCGCTGGAGGCGGTGATGTCGTAGAAAACGAGTTCGTCGGCCCCGGCCTCGTAGTAGAGGCGGGCGGTCTCGACGGGATCGCCGATGTCCACGTTGCCTTGGAACTTGATGCCCTTGGTGAGCTTGCCGTCGCGGACGTCGAGGCAGGGAATGACGCGTTTGGAGAGCATGTGTTAAGCCTCCTGGCAATAGGCGGCGAAGTTGCGCAAAAGCGCCAGCCCCGGGCGACCGCTTTTTTCCGGGTGGAACTGCACGGCCCAAAGGCCACGGCGTCCGTGGACGGAACAGAAATCCAGGCCGTAACGGGTGAGGCCGAGGACGTATTCCCGGGCGGGCACGGGATAGTAGCTGTGGACGAAGTAGAATTCCGAGGCCGGGTCGATGCCGTCGAAGAGTTCGCATTCCTTGGCCAGGGCGACCTTGTTCCAGCCCATGTGGGGAATGCGGATGGGCTGGTCGTCCTCGTCGGTGAGCGCCGGGTTGAACATGGCGCACTGGCCGGGAATGATGCCAAGGGCCTTGGTGTCATTTTCCGGGCTGTAGTCGAGGATGATCTGGCAACCGAGACAGATGCCCAGCAGCGGCTTTTCGGCGGCGACCTGCTCTGCTAAAAGGGCGTCCAGGCCGGTGGCGGTCAAATGGCGCATGGCCTGGCCGGCCGCGCCCACGCCCGGGAAGATCAGGCCCGAGGCGTCGGCGATGACGGCTGGATCGGCGGTGATGCGGCAGGGAATGCCGAGATGGTCCAGGGCGCGCCGCACGCTGGTCTGGTTTCCGGCCTCGTAGTCCAGGATGGCAAGCATGGAGTTCTCCTTCGCCGGGAAGGTCGTCCCGAAAAGGCGGTTTGGCCCGGGCGGGACGCGGCATTGCGGCGGCCAAGCCGCCGGGGTTTCGCAGAAGGCGGTTGTGAACATTTTAGGCATTTTTGGCAAGGGAGGCGGGCATGATCATCGTCACGGGCGGGGCCGGGTTCCTGGGCAGCGGGCTGGTGTGGGGGCTTAACGCCGCCGGGTACGACGACATTTTGGTGGTGGACAACCTGGGGCACGGCGACAAATGGAAAAATCTCGTCAATCGCCGTTTTGCCGACTACCTGCACAAGGACGCCTTTTTGGAGGCCATCGCCGAGGCCAAGGACCCCTTTGGGGCCACGTCCGTCATCCATCTCGGGGCTTGCTCCGCCACCACCGAGACCGACGCCGAGTATCTCATGCGCAACAACACGGCCTATACCAAGGCCGTGGCCCGCTATGCCCTGGAGGCCGGGGCGCGGCTGGTCGTCGCTTCCTCGGCCGCCACCTACGGCGACGGCAGCCTGGGGTTTGACGACGACCCGGGCGGCCTGGGCGCGCTTAAGCCGCTCAACATGTACGGCTATTCCAAGCATCTCTTCGACTTGTGGGCGCGGCGGGAAGGCTTGTTGGGGCAACTGGCCAGCCTCAAGTTCTTCAACGTCTACGGCCCCAACGAGTATCACAAGGCCGACATGCGATCGGTGGTCTGCAAGGCCTACGCCCAAATCGGCAAGACGGGCCGGCTGTCGCTGTTCAAGTCCAGCCGGGCGGACTATCCCGACGGCGGCCAGAAGCGGGATTTTCTGTACGTCAAGGACGCCGTGGCCGTGATGCTGTGGCTGCTGGAGCATCCCGAGGTGGGCGGGGTCTACAACGTGGGCAGCGGCGCGGCCAGGACCTGGAACGATCTGGCGGCTGCGGTCTTTTCGGCCATGGGAAAGGCCCTGGCCGTGGACTACATCCCCATGCCCGAGGCCATACGCGGCAAGTACCAGTATTTCACCGAGGCCAAAATGGATCGGCTGCACGCCGCCGGCTGCGCCAACTCCTTCATGACTCTGGAAGAGGGCGTGGCCGACTACGTGAAGGGCTACCTGTCCCAGCCCGACCGTTATCTTTAGCAGCTCCTCATGCCATGGAAAACGGCCGGCCGGACGCCTCGCGTCCGGCCGGCCGTTTTCCTATGCAGGGGGTCCGGGGGCCTCAGGCCCCCGGCCGCCGGAGGCATCTTCCTCTTTGTCTTCCCTTAATCGTACTTCACCGCGCTGATTTCCATCAGCTTATCCAACCGGATGCGGGTTTCGATGCGGCGCATGGTGCCGGTTTTGCCGCGCATGACCAGGGAGTGGGTGACGGCGTGGGTGCCAGTGAAGGCCACGCCTTCGAGGAACGCGCCGCCGGAGATGCCGGTGGCGGCGAAATAGGTGTCGTCGCTGCGCACCAGGGTTTCCTCGGTGAAGACCTGCTTGCAGTCGATCCCGGCCTCGGCCAGGGCGGCCGCCTCGGCTTCGGACTGGGGATCAAGCCGGGCCAGCATCCGACCGCCAAGGGCCCGGATGGCGCAGGCCGAGAGCACGCCTTCAGGGGTGCCGCCGGTGCCGCACATGACGTCCACCACGTTGTCCGGGTCCACGGCCATGAGCGAACCGGCCACGTCGCCGTCGGTGTGGAGCTGGATGCGGGCGCCGGCGGTGCGGATTTCCTGGATGAGCGCCTTGTGTCGCGGTTTGTCCAGGACAAAGACCACGAGGTCGTCCATGTCCTTGCCCAGGGCCTTGGCGATTTTCTTGAGATTCTCCCCGATGGGCGCGTCGAGTTCCACGGCTTCCTTGGCCTGGGGCGGGACCACGAGCTTTTGCATGTAGTAGCTGGGTCCGGGGTTGAACATGGAGCCGCGCGGGGCGATGCCGACCACGGAGATGGCGTTGGGCCGGCCGTAGGCCAGCAGGTTGGTGCCTTCCACCGGGTCCACGGCCACGTCCACGGCATGGCCCTGGCCGCTGCCCACGCGCTCGCCGTTATACAGCATGGGGGCTTCGTCTTTTTCGCCTTCGCCGATGATGATGACGCCGTCGATGGGCAGGGTGTTAAACGACAGGCGCATGGCGTCCACGGCGGCCTGGTCGCCGGCGTTCTTGTCGCCGCGTCCGAGCCAGCGCGAGGAACTCAAGGCCGCCGCTTCGGTCACCCGTACGAGGTCAAGGCCCAGGTTTCTGTCCGGCGCTTCCATGGCAAGGCTCCTTTTGTGCGGGCGGGAGAGGATGGGAAGGCCCGGCGCGCCGTCCCGTCGGCCATGCCGGGCGTTATTCCAAAAGGCCCCGCGCGCCTGCGCGCGCGGGGCCGGCTAAACGGAACCGTAAGCAACCGGGGCGTCCCGGCCGATGTTATCGACGTTCCCAGGCGGCCTTGACGGCGGCGGCCAGGGCTGTGGGCGTGAATCCATAGGCCTCGGCCAGCTTTTCGGCCGGGGCGGAGGCACCAAAGCGCGAGATGCCGTGGATGCGGTCCATGCGGCCGGTGTACTGGCACCACAGCTCGGGCCGGCCAGCTTCCACGGCGAAGCGGAAGGGGATGGCCGAGGGCAGCACGCTTTCCTTGTAGGCCTCGGGCTGCTCGTTGAAGATCTCCATGCAGGGGATGCTGACGATGCGGATGGCCAGCTCCGGCAAGAGCTTGGCCGCGGCCATGGCCAGGGAGACTTCCGAGCCGGCGGCCAGAAGGATCATGTCCGGCTTGCCGCCTTCCGGCTCGACCAGGACGTAGCCGCCCTTGGCCGTCCCTTCCTGGAGTCCGGGATAGTGGGCCGGATCAAGGACCGGGAGGTTCTGGCGGGTGAGGAGCAGACAGGTCGGCCGGTTGACCCGGGTCAGCGCCATTTCCAGGCAGGCGCAAGTCTCGTAGGCGTCGGCCGGGCGCATGACGAGCATGTTTGGAATAAGGCGTAGGGAGCTGGTCTGCTCGATGGGCTCGTGGGTGGGGCCGTCCTCGCCAACGTAGAAGGAATCGTGGGTGAACACGTGCAGGGCCGGAATGCGCTGCAGCGCGGCCATGCGCAGGGCGTTGCGCTCGTAGTCGGAGAAGATGAGGAAGGTCGCGCCAAAGGCCATGAGCCCGCCGTGGAGCGTGATGCCGTTGACGATGGCCCCCATAGGGAATTCGCGCACGCCGAAGCACAGGGTGCGGCCGAGTTTGTTCTCCGGCCCGAAGACGCCGGTGGTCTTGCGGAACTTCTCGGTCTGGTTGGACGGATCGAGGTCGGCCGAACCGCCGACAAGAAGCGGGAAGTCCGGGGTGATGGCGTCCAGCGCCTTGCCCCAGGCCGAACGGGTGGCCACGGCCTTGGCCGGGTCGAAGGTCGGCCAGTTGAAGGTCCGGTTGCCCGGGGCGCGCTTGGCCTGCCGCCAGAGGTCCTCGAAGCCGGCGTCGGCGGCCAGCTTGGCTTCCAGGGTCTTGTCCCAGGCCTTGCGGGCGGCGACCAGCTCGGGCCAGCGGGCGCGGAAATGCTTGCCCACCTCGGCCGGCAGGTAGAATTTCCGGTCTTCGGGCAAACCGAGGTTTTTCTTGGTGGCCTTGATCTCGTCTTCGCTAAAGGGCGCGCCGTGGGAAGCGCAGTCGCCCTCCATGGTGCAGGAACCCTTGGCGATGGTGGTCAGGCCGATGATCATGGACGGCCGGGAGGTTTCGGCCTTGGCCGCCTCGATGGCCGTCCTGATGGCGGCATGGTCGTGGCCGTCGATCTCGACGACATGCCAGCCCATGCTCGTAAAGAGCTTAGCATAGTCCACATGGTCGCAGATGGCCACCGGCCCCGAGAGCTGGACCTGGTTCTTGTCGAAAAGAACGATGAGCCGTCCCAGTCCCCACAGGCCGGCCAGGGCGGCCGAACCCTGGAACACCGGGGTCTGGACGTCGCCGTCGGAAGAAAGGACATAGGTGTAATGCCCGGCGACGTCGTCGCCCAGGCGCTCGCGCAACATGGCCTCGGCAACGGCCATGCCCACGGACATGGAAAAGCCCTGGCCCAGCGGCCCGGTGGTGCACTCGACGCCCGGGGTCTCGTAATTCTCGGGATGGCCCGGGGTTTTACTGCCGAACTGCCGGAAATGCTCAAGGTCTTCCATGGTCAAAAGCCCGCGCAGATGCAGCAAAGCGTAGAGCAGCATGGACTCGTGGCCGGCCGAGAGCACGAACCGGTCGCGGTCGAACCAGGTCGGATCGGCCGGATCGTAGCGCAGGTAGTCCTTGAACAGCACGTACGCCATGTCCGCGGAAGACATGGCTCCGCCCGGGTGGCCGGAGGCGGCCTTGCGGGTGGCGTCCATGATGAGGCCTTTGATGACGTTGACGGCCTGGGCGTCGCTGGCGGATGCGGTGGTCATGGAGGGTTCCTCGACAGGGCGGTTGGAAGGTTGTCTACAGCCCGCAGCCGGGCCGGCAGGTTTCGATCAGGTCCACGCGGCGCTGGTGGCGGCCGCCTTCGAAGGCGGTGTCCATGAAGGCGTCGACGATGGAGGCGGCCAGCCCCTGGCCGATGACACGCTCGCCCAGGCACAAGACGTTGGCGTCGTTGTGCAGGCGGGTCATGCGGGCCAGGTATTCGTTGACGCAAAGGGCGGCCCGGATGCCGGGGATGCGGTTGGCGGCCATGGACATGCCGATGCCGGTGCCGCAGATGAGGATGCCGCACGATCCCGTGGTTTCCAGGACCTTGGCGCACACGGCCTTGGCGAAATCGGGGTAGTCCACGCTCTTGGCTTCGGACGGGCCGAGATCGACCACGGCATGGCCGGCAGCGGCGAGATGGGCCGCGACAACGGTTTTGAGTTCCAGGCCGGCATGGTCGGAGCCGAGGAAAACGGTCTTGGGCATGGGCGTACTCCGCGTGGCGCGGTTTAAAGTTCCGGCAAAAGCCCGCCGTCGCCGGCGGCGTCCAGGGGCCGCACGGCCACGTTTGGCGGGACGGGCAGTTCCAAGTCGGCGGCCGGGTAGGGGGCCGGGCGGGGGGAGAGGGTCTTGACGCGAAGGATAAGCGTCGCTCCGCCGGGGGTGGTCAGGACAAGGCGTCTGGCCACGGGCGCGCCATAGCCCGGGGTCGCCTCGTCGTCCTCGAAATCGATGCGCCAGGGTTCCACGCCCCGGCCGGTCAGATGTCGCGGTTTCCCTTGGAAGTCAAGGGTGAGCGAGGACAGGCGCGGGTCGCCGGTAAAGGCGTATTCGTAGCCGCCTTGGACTTTCTTGGCCGAGGCATAACGGGGCGAGGCCAGTTCGCCCAGGCGTCCCGAGACGATGGCGGCCAATTCGCGCAGGGTAAAGGGCAGAGGCATCCCGAGCTTGGCCGCGCCGACCCGGGTGTCGGCGTGGGTGTAAAGGGTGTCGCGGCTGGGCACGAAGGCGGTGAATTCGCCGCCGGCCTCGCGCAGATGGGCGTAGGCCCCGCCCATGGGCGTGGTCAGGTCCAGGCGCACCGGCGCGGCGTAGTTGCCGAAAAAGCGGTAGTTGAGCCGGCCGCTCTTGCCAGCCCGGGCGAAGCTCAAGGAACCGGACAGGGAAAAGGCCTTGGCCGGCTCATTTTTGGCTTGGGCGTCCAGGAAAGTCTGGTAGACGGCCTTGGCCTCGTCGGCGGGGCCTGGCGCGCCGGGTTTGGCCGGGGCGCAGCCGCCGAGGGCGGCCACGACCAGGGCGGCGAAAAGCAGCAGGCGGGCGGGCAGGGCGCTGCGGCGCATTTACAGGGCCTCCAGCTTCTTTTTCACGGCGGCCGGCGTCTCGGAGCCGAGTTCCAGGGCACTGCGGTAGGCCTTGCGAGCCTCTTCGGGCCGGCCGGCGGCCACGGCGATGTCGCCGTAGTGCTCCCAGATGATGGCGTCCTTGACCTTCTGGGCAATGGCCTTTTCAATGGCGGCAAAGGCCGCGTCGGTTCTTTTGAGCTTGTACAACGTCCAGGCCAGGGAATCGAGAAAAAAGGGATTGTCCGGCTCTTTTTCCAGGGCCTTTTCGATCATGGACAGGGCCCGCTCCAGATCGCGGCCTTCCTCGGCCAGGGAATAGCCGAGATAGTTGAGGGCATCAGGGTGGCTGCCGTCCTTGGCCACGATGCGTTCCATGACGGCCTTGGCCTCGTCGCGGCGTTTGAGTTTTTCCAGGCCCACGCCGTAACGGTAGAGGATATCCAGGTCGTCAGGCCAGGTCTTGACGGCTTCTTCCAGGGTCTTGACCGCTCCGGCGATGTCGCCGGCCTTGTCCTTGACGGCGGCTTCCAGGGCGACAAACTCGCGCCGGTCCGGGAAGCGCTCCCTGGCCTCGCGCACCACGGCGGCGGCGGCAGCCATGTTGCCGGTTTCGGACGCAATCTGGACGCGAAAGCTCAAGCTCTTGTCGTAATTCGGATTGTCCGCCGGCACCTTGGCCAGAATGGCCAGGGCCGCCTTGGGGTTTTTCTCGCCTTCATAGGTGAGCACGGCGTCGTAGAAGGGCAGGTCCGGGCTTGACGGGTCGGCGGCGCGCAGCATTTCGTAAACCTGCCGGGCCTGTTTGGGCTGGCCGGCCTCGACCAGGGCGGACATGGCGTCGAGGTATTGCGATTTGCCGGTGGGGCCTTCCTTGAGCAGGGCCAGCGCCTTGGCCGGATTTTTCTGGCGGATGGCCAAGCGCACGAGCTTGGCCCGCACCTCGGGTGATTCCTCGCCAAGGGACAGCATCCGCTGGTAGGCGTCCTGGGCGCCTTTGAAATCCCCTTCGGCTTCGAGCAGGGCGGCCAGTTCGGCCCAGGCCGGCATGAGGCCGGCGTCGGCGGCCACGGCGGCCCGGTAATGGCGCATGGCGTCCTTGGCCCGCCCGGAGCCCGCGGCGGCCTTGGCCATCAAATAGAGCACCGTGGCGTCGCGTTCGCCTTCGGGAATGCGGCCCAGCAGTTCTCCGGCCTCCTTGTTGCGGCCGGCGTCGATCTCCAGCGAGGCCAGTTCCTGGACGGCGGCGTAGTCCTTGGGCTGGCTGGCCAGGAAGGATTCGAGAACCTTGATGGCCTGGTCGTTGAGCCGGCGCATCTGGTAGGCGTTAGCCAGATAGAAATTGACCTGCCGGCTGCCGGGAAAGGCGGTCCGGGCTTGTTCCAGGGTTTCGGTGGCCTTTTCCCGCTCGTTTTGTCCCCAGTAGAGGTTGGCCAGCTCCACGGAAAGATCGGGCGAGGGGTGGGCGGCGGCCAGCCCGGCCAGGGTCTGGGCGGCGTCCTCCTTGCGGCCCTGGCGTAGGAGATCCTGGTAGACCAGGAACTGGTAATTCACCTCGGCCGACGGGGACAGACCGCGCGCCGCATAGGCGTTGCGGGCCAGCCGGCTGGAGGCGCAGGAGTTGGACAACAGACACGGCAAAAGCGCCAGGACCAGCAGGACTGGCAGGCGCGCCGGGAACAGGCGGTTTCGTGCTTCGGGCATGACCGGCATCCGTTGCGCCGGCCGGCCCCGCCGCCCGGCAAGGGGCGGCGGGGCCGGCTTGGCGGCGCTATTCGTCCTTGTGAATCCAGTCCGAGGAAAAATCCTCGATGCGTTTGGACAGATGATCCTTAAGCTTTTCCAGGAGCCGGGATTCGATCTGGCGCACCCGTTCCCGGGTGATGCCGTATTTCGCGCCGATTTCCCGCAGGGTCACGGGAGAGTCGGACAGGATGCGGTTGTCGAGCAGCTCAATCTCTTTCTCGTTGAGCTTGGGCCGGATGGACTGGATGTGCTTGTCGAGCTGGTGCGAGATCTCGTCGCCGGCCAGGATCTCCTCGATGCCGGGCGTGAGCGCCGGCAGGAAATCCAGACGCGTGGACGTGGTGTCGTCGCCTAGGGACACGTCCAGGGACAGATCGTTGCCGCTTAAGCGCTGATCCATCTCCACAATGTCGGATTCCGTGACGTTTAGGGCCTGGGAGAGCTGGGCGGCGCTGGGGTCGAAGCCGAGGCTTTGCAGACGCTGGCGTTCCTTGTTCAAATTATAGAACAGTTTGCGCTGGGCCTGAGTAGTCCCGATCTTGACCATGCGCCAGTTGTCCATGATGTACTTGAGGATGTAGGCCTTGATCCAATAGGCGGCGTAATAGGAGAATTTGATGCCCTTGTCCGGGTCGAACTTGGTCACGGCCCGCATGAGGCCGACGTTGCCTTCCTGGATGAGGTCAAGCACGTTTTGCATCCAGCGGCGCTGGAAGTCCATGGCGATCTTGACCACCAGACGCAGATGGGAGGAAATGAGGCGAAAGGCTGCTTTTTGATCGTTCGCGTCGCGCACCCGGCGGGCCAGTTCCTGCTCTTCCTCGGGCTTGAGCATGGGAAACTTCCCGATTTCACGCAGATAGAGCTGGAGCGGGTCACGGGTGGAGAGCGAACCCTCGGAGCGGGGGCGCGGCGCTGGCAAAGTGAACGTGTCGGCAGCGTCTATTTCAAGGTCGGGGTCGAGGGTTGGTTCGTGGGCGTCGTCGTCGGCGTCGGCGTCGAGCACCTCGGGCTCGACCGGGTCGAGGTCCGTGTCATCAGGGGAAATTTCTTGATCGTCGTGGATTTCCATCGGATACTGACCGTGCTTACGGGTGCGGCCGCACCGCTTGAGTTGGCCCGGGCAGGTTGCCCGCGCCGGTAAAGGCGCTGTCTCGCATGCCTACCTCTCCCTGTAAAGTTTTGGTTTGTCCTTTTCAATGTTTTTCAGTAGACGGGCCGCGTTTCTCGTCAACGACAAGCGGGCCGCCGGCCGGCTGAAGGAGATCTTGTGGGCGATTTCAGAAAGGCGCTTGCCGACGACACGCTGCTCCTGTTTGACGGAGCCATGGGCACCCTGCTCCAGGGCCGGGGCCTGTCCGCCGGTCAGTCCCCGGAACTGTTCGGCCTGACCAACCCCGACGCCATCATCGGCGCGCACCGGGATTATGTCCAGGCCGGCTCCCGGGTCATCACCACCAACACCTTCGGCGGCTCGCGCTACAAGCTGCCGGCCGGCACCGACGTCGCCGGGCTCAACCGCGAAATGGCCCGTCTGGCCCGGCAGGCCGCCGGGCCGGGCGTGTTCGTGGCCGGCTCAGTCGGCCCCACCGGCCACTTTGTCGCCCCCCTTGGCAAAGCCAGTCTGCGCGATCTGGTCGAGGCCTTTGCCGAGCAGATTCGGGGCCTGGCCGAGGGCGGCTGCGATCTCATCATTGGCGAGACCCACTTCGACCTGGCCGAGGCCAAGGCCGTCATCCTGGCCTGCCGGCAGGTCTGCTCCCTGCCCGTGGCCATGTGCATGACCTTCGAAGGCGCGGCCAGCCTCACCGGATCAAGCCCCGAAGTGTTTGCCGACGCCATGGAGAATTTGGGCGTCGCGCTTATCGGCGTCAACTGCGGCCAGGGCCCCGACGACATGCGCCTAGTCGGCGAAGCCTTCTCGCGCCGCCTGAAAACGCCCTTTTTCGTCAAGCCCAACGCCGGGATGCCGCGTCTGGAAAACGGCCGCACCGTATTTCCCATGGGACCTGACGAATTCGCCGAAAAGACCGCCCGCTTTGTTGATCTCGGGGCCAAGGCCTTGTCCGGCTGCTGCGGCACCACCCCGGCCCACATCGCCGCCTTGGGCGCGGCCCTTGCCCCCCGCAGCTGGAAGCGGGTCGACACGCCAGACCGCCCGGTCCTGGCCGTCACCTCGCGCTCCATGGTCGTGCCCATCGGCGGCGGCGCGCCCCTGGCCGTCATCGGCGAGCGCATCAATCCAACAGGCAAGGCCGAGCTGGCTGCCGAACTGGCCGCCGGAGAGTTCGCCAAGGCCCTGCACTTCGCCGAGGAGCAAACCGCTGCCGGGGCGCATATTCTCGACGTCAACGTGGGCGCGCCCATGGTCGACGAGACGGCCGTCCTGCCGGGGCTGGCCCTGGAACTGGTCAAGCGGCAGCAGTTGCCCCTGTGCCTCGATTCCAACAACATCGACGCCCTGACCGCCGGCCTGTGGGCCTATCCGGGCACGCCCCTGGTCAATTCCATCAGCGGCGAACCCGGCCGCATGGAGCGCCTGGGGCCCGTCTGCCGCGACCACGGCGCGCCGTTTATCCTGCTGCCGCTCAAAGGCCGCAAGCTCCCGGTCAGCGCCGCCGAACGCCTGGCCATCATCGAGGAGCTGCTTCTCCAGGCCGAGGCCCTGGGCATCCCGCGCCGCCTCATCCTGGTCGATGCTCTGGCGCTCACCGTCTCCTCCAAGCCCGAGGCCGCCCTGGCCTGCCTGGAGGTCATCCGGACCTGCCGGGACAAGTGGGGGCTGCCCACCGTGCTTGGCCTGTCCAACATTTCCTTTGGCCTGCCGGGCCGGGAGCTCGTCAACAGCGCCTTTTTCGCCATGTGCCTGGGGGCCGGCATGGCCGCGGCCATCGCCAACCCCAACGTGCCGCGCCTCATGGAGACCTTGGCCGCCGGCGAGGTGCTCATGGGCCGCGATCCCCAGGCCGGGCGGTACATCGCCGGCTACGCCGGCTGGAAGCCCAGTTCGGGCGGCGGGAACGGATCTCCGTCCGGCCCGGCCTCGGGCGGGGCCGACGACGGCCAAAGTCCGCTGCGTCGGGCCGTGGTCTACGGCCGGCGTGAAGAGGTGCTGGAGCGCATCGAAAAGGCTTTGGCCGAGGGAGCCGACGCGGCCACGCTGCTTGGCGAGGAGCTTATTCCCGGCATCATGAGCGTGGGCGAGCGCTACGAGCGCAAGGAATTCTACCTGCCCCAGCTTTTGGCCGCCGCCGAGGCCATGCGGGCCGGCTTCACCCGCCTGGAGCCGCTTCTGACCGAGGCCGGCGCGGCCGCCAAGGCCCGCATTGTCATGGCCACGGTGGAGGGCGACATCCACGACATCGGCAAGAACATCGTGTGCCTGATGCTCAAAAACCACGGTTTCGAAGTCATCGACCTCGGCAAGGACGTGCCTGCGGCCCGCATCGTGGAAGCGGCCGAGGAGCACAAGGCCGCCGTCATCGGCCTTTCGGCGCTTATGACCACCACCATGGTGCGCATGGAGGACACGGTACGCCTGCTGCGGGACAAGGGCCTGGCCATCCCGGTCATGGTCGGCGGGGCGGTGGTCACCGAGGCTTTTGCCAAGTCCATCGGCGCGGCCGCCTACGCCGCCGACGCCGTGGACGCCGTGCGCCAGGCCAAGGCCCTGGCCGGCGGGGCCTAGGGGCGCGCCCTCGACAACCGTCGAGGACGATTCGCGGTTATTTTACATAAATATTTGATTTATAGTGGGAAATTCTGTCGCATTTGTTAAGGGGCGCGACACTGGCCTTCGCGGCCGACCGGGAGTACTGAGCGGTGATCATGCTGTCGCCAATCGTTTCCCGAAAGGCGCAAGCGGCCTGTTTCGAACCCGCGGCAGTAGGAAAAAACAACTGGCGCGGCCCGGCGCGTTTGGAGTAAAAGCTCCTGGCGGCCACGCCGCGCAATCGCACTCGTGGAGGACGCCGTTGCGTATTTCTTCCCTCATGCTGGCTCTGGCGCTTTTGTGCCTGCCCGCCACCAAGGCCTTGGCCCAGGACGCCGGAACCATAAACGGCCAGGGCGTCCTTGACGCCGTGGTCGCGGCCCAGGGCAAGGTCGTGGTCATCGACTTCTTCGCTTCCTGGTGCAAGCCCTGCCTCATGGAGATTCCGGAGTTCATTGAGGCCCGCAAGCACTATCCCGCCGACAAGGTGGTCTTTATCGGCATCTCCCTGGACCAGGATCAGGGGCAGTACTTCCGCTTCGTCAAGCAGACGCCCTTCAATTTTCCGGTCTATCTGGCCGATCCCGACGTCATCAGCACTTTTGGTGTCAAGATGATTCCCAAGACCATTATCTATGACCCGGCCGGCCAGCAGGCGCTCAACCATTCCGGCTTCATGCCCGGCGAGATGCTGCGCCAGATTCTCGACAAGCTCATCGGCGGCGAGAAATGAACGGGCTATTCATCCGCAAGGCGAGAATCCAGGACGTCAAACAGATTCACGCCCTTTTGATGAGCTGCGCCCGCAAGGAATTCTTGCTGCCGCGTTCCTACAACCAGCTCTACAGCCACCTGCGCGACTTCTTTGTCCTGGCCGAGCACGACGCCCCAGGCGTTCGCGGCTGCTGCGCCCTGTCCATCTGCTGGGAAGACATCGCCGAGATCCGTTCCCTGGCCGTGGACGAGGACATCCAAAAGCAAGGCTGGGGCGGCAAGCTCGTGGAAGCCTGCTTGTCCGACGCCGTGACCCTTGGCATCTTCCGGGTGTTCACCCTGACCTACCGGCCGCACTTTTTCGAGCGGCTGGGCTTTGCGCCCGTGGAAAAGGAGCAGCTGCCCCAGAAAGTCTGGGCCGACTGCATCCATTGCCCCAAGTTTCCGGAGTGCGACGAGAACGCGCTCATCATGGAAATGTAGGCTTTTTCGCTTTATTATTATAAAATCAAACGCGGGGAACAATGTCCGAGACCTTGCGAGAAGTGTTTGGCCAGGCGGCCATTGCCGCCCGGGTGGCCGAGCTTGGCCGTGACGTGTCGGCGGCCTACGCCGGCCAGGATGTGGTGCTTGTGGGCGTGCTCAAGGGCGCGTTGCCGTTTATGGCCGATCTGTTGCGGGCCTTGGATTTCTGCCCGGAACTCGATTTCGTGCGCGTGGCCAGCTACGGCGCGGGTGTGGCTCCGGGAGCGCTACGGTTTCTCATGGACCTCGAAACCGACATCGCCGGCCGCCATGTCCTGCTGGTGGAAGACATAGTGGACACCGGCCGCTCGTTGGCCTATCTCCTCAATATGCTTAAGGAGCGAAACCCGGCCAGTATCAAGGTCTGCACGCTGCTGGATAAGCCTTATCGCCGTGAGGTCGATGTGCCTGTGGATTTCGTCGGTTTTTCGGCCCCGCCGGTGTTTCTGGTGGGCTACGGCATGGACATCGGCGAACGGCTGCGGCGGCTGCCGGCGGTTTACGAACTGATCCAAGAATAATGGCTTTGAAATTGCAGAGGTTGGCCTAAAAACGCAACCGGCGCGGGAAAGAAAACATGATCGTACAGTGCCCCAATTGCCAGGCCAAGTTCAACCTCCCCGACAACAAGGTCGGTTCCGACGGGGCCAAGCTGCGTTGCGGCAAGTGCCGCAACGTCTTTCACGTCGATCCGCCCGCGCCCCCCGAGTCCTCGGATCTCGGCGGCCTGACGGATTTCGATTTCCCTGACGATCTGGCCCCGACCCCGCCCCGGGCCGGCGCGGCCGGCGGTGATCGGCCCGGGCCGTCCATTCCCGACGACGGCGTGCCGGGCGACCTGTTCCATTCCGAGTCCTACGCCGCCCCGGCTTCGCCCAAGAAGCAAGCCGCCCCCGAGCCGGACGCCGACGACGATTTCCCGGGTGGGCCGGTCAAGCCGGGATTCAGCCTCGACGACGTGGCCGATCTGCCCCTGCCGGGCAGCCGGCCGTCAAAAGAACGACGCAAACGGGTCCTGCTGCTCGGCGGCATCCTCGTCGGACTTTTGGCAGCGACCCTGGCCGCCGTGTATTTCCTTGACCTCATGCCCGGCAAGAAAGCGGCCAAGGACGCCGGCCAGACTCCGGCCGCCGACACCGCCGCTCCGGCTCCCGACGCGGCCAAGCCGGCCGCCCCCGGAGCCGACGCCGCCAAGCCCGCAACGCCCGGAGCGCCGGCAGGCCAGGGCGCGCAAAAGCCCGAGGAAGCGGCCAAGGTCAAGGACATCATGCTGCAAAACGTGCGGCAGTATTACGTTTCCAACGAAAAGGCCGGCCAGCTCTTCGTCATCGAGGGCAAGGCCGTCAACAACTTCAAGACGCCCAAGGAAATGCTCAAGCTCGAAGCCAGCCTGTTCGATGAAAAGGGCGGCACGCTGGTTTCCAAGGAAGAGCTGGCCGGCAACACCGTGTCGCTTTTCCAGCTCCAGGTCATGACCCGCGACGAGCTCAAAAACGCCCTGGCCTCCCAAGTCGGCGTGCTCACCAACAACACCAATATCGCTCCGGCTGGCGAAGTGCCCTTCATGATGGTCTTTTTCGATCCGCCCGAAGCGGTCAAGGAATTCGGCGTCAAGGTCGTGGACGCCAAGGACCCGCCCCGGCAGTAGGATGGCGGCCAAGACCAAGCGCACCTTCGTCTGCGCCGAATGCGGCGGGGCCTCGCCCACCTGGCGCGGCCAGTGCCCTCGCTGCGGGGCCTGGAACACCCTGGCCGAAAAGCTCGGCGGACCAGCCCGAATCCCCGGCCCGGACGGCTTGCCGTCCGGGCTTCCCATTGTGCTGGGCGACCATCCCGGCGCGGATTTCAAGCCGTTTCCCACCGGCATCGACGGCCTGGACCGGGTGCTCGGCGGGGGGCTGACCCCGGGCGGCGCCGTGCTCCTTGGCGGCGAACCCGGCATCGGCAAGTCAACCTTGCTGCTGCAGCTGGCCGGCCTTGCCGCCGCCGCCGGCCGCCGGGTGGTCTACGTCTCGGGCGAGGAATCCCTGCCCCAGCTCAAATCCCGGGCCGAGCGCCTGGGCGTGCTCCACGACGGGCTGCTCGCCGCTTCCACCACCGACGCCGGCGCGGCTGTGGACATCCTGGGCGCATCTCCCGCCCCGGACCTCGTCATCCTCGACTCCGTCCAGACCATGCACGCCGCCGGAGTCGAAGGCCCAGCCGGCTCGGTCTCCCAGGTGCGGGCCGTGGCCGCCGCCTGCGTGGAAGCGGCCAAGCGTGGCGACGCCTGTCTGATCCTGGTCGGCCACGTCACCAAGGACGGCCAGATCGCCGGCCCCAAGCTCCTGGAGCACATGGTCGACACGGTACTCTACCTCGAAGGCGAGCGCCGCCACCTCTTTCGCATCCTGCGGGTGCTCAAAAACCGCTACGGCCCCACCGACGAACTGCTCGTTATGGAAATGCGCGAGGCCGGTCTGAATGAAGTGCCCGATCCTTCGACGTTTTTTCTCGGCGACCGGGACCCGGCCGTGTCCGGTTCGGCCGTGGTCATGGCCATGGAAGGCCGGCGGCCTTTTGCCGTGGAAGTCCAGGCCCTTGCCGCCAAATCCTTTCTCTCCATGCCGCGCCGGGCGGCCCTCGGCCTCGACGTCGGCCGGCTCCACCTGCTCCTGGCCGTGCTCGAAAAACGCCTGCGCCTGAATCTCGGCCAGACCGACATCTACGCCAAGATCGGCGGCGGCCTCAAAATCGCCGACCCGGGCCTGGACCTCGGCATCGCCGCCGCTGTCCTGTCCTCCTTCTACGACCGGCCGCTGCCGGCCGGCGCGGTCTTCTGGGGCGAAGTCGACCTGTCCGGCCGCATCCGGCCGGCCGCCGCCCACGATACCCGCCTCAAACAGGCTGAACGCCTGGGCTACGGCCCCATCATCAGCCCCGACGGCGGCAAGGGCCGCCCCAAAGCCGACAACCTCGGCGATCTGGCGCGGTTGTTGTTCTCGTAGTGGATAAGAGGGGGATGCCTCCGGCGGCTGGGGGCCTGAGGCCCCCAGACCCCCCAACGGGGTATAGGGGAGCCGGGTGTTTGTGGAGATGCAGTAACGTGCTTCGACGCTAATCATCGCCAAGCGTCATGGCGCACAGCCATTCCACCGGCGCGAATTCGTCCGTCAACATGAGGCCCCCGGCCAGGGAGGCCGCTTCCTGTCGCCGGCCGAGAAATCGGCGCAGCTCGTCGCTGTGGCCTTCGGGCAGGGGGCCGGGCCGGTTGCGGGCCACGAGCATCACGTTCTGAGCCGCCTGGGGCGACTCGGGGCTGCCCAGGGGGTACAGCCCGACATCCGGGAAGACCGAGGCGAAGGTGGCGGCCAGGGAGGCGATAAACCGGCTGCCGTCGCCGGCCGCCGGGCCGATAGCGTTGATGATGAGCGCGCCGTCCGGGGCCAAGAGCGCCTGGTAACGCCGGGCCGCCTCGGCCGTCACCAGATGAAACGGCGGGGCGTAGTCCGTGCCGAAGGCATCGAGATAAATAAGGTCGTAGGGGCCGCCGTCGCGGTTGACGAACATCCGCGCGTCTTCGTGAACGATGCTCAGCCCAGGCCGGGGTGTCAGCCCGAAATATTCCTCGGCCAGGGCCGTTACCCCCGGGTCGAGCTCCACCACCGTGACCGCAGCCTCGGGCCGATTGTCGAGGAAGTGGCGGGGAAAGCTGTAAGCCCCGCCGCCGATGACCAGCACCTTGGCGTTGGCCGGGGCCATGTCCAGGCCGATGGTGAAAAAACGGGTGTAACTGAGCGCCAGCTCGCCCGGTGCGTCCGGGAACATGGCCGATTGGAACCGCGACGGCCCGGTGGTCATGACCCGGATGGGCCGCGTCGAGACCGGGTCCAGGCCCTGGTAGACCAACACCCGGCCGTAAGGCGTGTCCACGTCGTGGATGCCGGCCTCGGCCAAAAGGGCGTCTTGGGCGTAAAGCCACAACCCGGCCAGGGCGACCAGCCCGGCCGCAGCCGCCTTGGCCTTGATCCCGGCGCGGGTGGCGGCCAGGGAAACGCAAACGAGAAAGCCGGCCGTGACCAGCAGGATGGTGGTGGAGCCCAGGGCGGCAACGAGGATGAAGCCGGCGGCAAAGGTGCCGACAATGCTGCCGCAGGTGGACAGGGCATAGAGCCGGCCGGCGGTTTTGCCGGCATTGGCCGTCTGGTCGAGGCTCAGGCGAACGGCAAAGGGCGAAACCATGCCGAGAAGCCCGGCCGCCGGGGCGAAAAGGAGCAGCGTGGCGGCGATGACGCCAAATCGTGGCCCAAGGCCCCGGGTGACCAGAAAATCGAGGAGCAGCGCCTTGGTGGCGGCCGTGGCGGCGGTCAACAGCGCGGCCAGGAGAATAATCCGGGCCAGCACCTTGGGGTCCGGGCGACGGTCGGCGAGCCGGCCGCCCTGCCAGTAACCCAGGGCCAGGGCGGCCATGACCACGCCGATAAGCCCGGTCCAGACCACGATGGAGGTACCCAGAAACGGGGCGAGGATGCGCGCTCCGACGATTTCCAGCACCATCACCGCCGCGCCGCAGGAAAAAACCGTGAATGCCAGCATGCCCGCTCCATTCGCTTTGCGATTGTCTACCACCGTTTACACTTACCGATAGCCGGCCCACCCCAAGCCCGTAAAGGGGGCGCGGATAGTTTTTGACCGGAGCCGTTGTCCTTTGCTAAAGATATGGACTCACTATTTTACCCGGCAGGGAGGAGCAGCTTATGAAACGGTTCGTTGCGGCGTTTGCGGGAGCGGTCATCACGTTTTCCATGGCTGGGGCGGCCATGGCGTTTTCCGGCGGGGCGGGCATTTCCGCCGATGAGGCGCTGGCCCGCCTCAAGGAAGGCAACACCCGCTATGTGGCCGGCGCGGCCGTGACCCCGCGTCAGGACGCGGCCCGGCGGCATGAAACCGCCACCGGCGGCCAGCATCCCTTTGTCTCGGTGCTGTCCTGCGCCGATTCCCGCGTGCCCGTGGAAACCGTGTTCGACCAGGGCATTGGCGATGTGTTCGTGATCCGCGTGGCCGGCAACGTGGCCAACACCGACGAGATCGGTACCATCGAATACGGGACCGAACACCTGGGCACCCCCCTGGTGGTGGTCCTGGCCCACACCAAATGCGGCGCGGTCACGGCCGTGGTCAAGGGCGAGCATGTCACCGAAAACATCGGCAAGCTCGTGGCCCCCATCGTGCCGGCCGTGGCTTCGGTGAAAAGCCGCTTTGCCTCGGGCGACTTGAACGAGCTTATCAACCGCTCCATCGAGGCCAACATGTGGCAGGCCATCGCCGACATGTACGCCAAAAGCCCCTTGCTCAAGAAGATGGCGGCCGACGGCAAGATCAAGGTTGTGGGCGCGCTCTATGACATCGATTCCGGCGATGTCCATTGGTTTGGCGAGCATCCGTCCAACGCCAACCTTATCGGCAAGTAGCTGTCGTCATGATGTTTCTGGCGGCTCCTTCGGGGCCGCCTTTTTTTTGGACTTTTGGACAAAACCCCGGTAGGCCCAACCCCGTGCGTGCCGTCGTCATCATCGTCTTTGTCGTGGTCTATGCCGCCATGATCCTGGGCCGCCTGCCCGGTCTGGCCCTGGACCGGGCCGGCGCGGCCGTACTCGGGGCTTTGGCCCTTATCGCCGCCGGAACCATGACCGTCACCGATGCCTGGGCCGCCGCCGACGTGCCGACCCTGGCCCTGCTCTTCGGACTCATGGTCATCTCCGCCCAGTTGCGTCTGGGCGGCTTCTACACCGCCATCAGCCGCGCACTTATCGCCGCCTCGGCCGGCCCGGCCGGCCTTCTGGCCCGGGTCATGGCCGCCGCCGCCACGCTCTCAGCGCTTCTGGCCAACGACATCGTTTGCTTGGCCATGACGCCCATTTTGGTTGAGGCCACTCTGGCCCGGGGCCTCAACCCCGTTCCGTACCTGATCGGGCTGGCCATGGCCGCCAACATCGGTTCGGCCGCCACGCTCATCGGCAATCCGCAGAACATGCTTATCGGCCAGGTGGCCAATCTGCCCTTTGGCGGCTACATGCTGGCCGCCCTGCCAAGCGTGGTCGCCGGCCTGGCCATCGCCTTCGCCGCCGTGGTCTGGGGCTTCCGTGGCCGGTTCGCCGGCCCCAAGGTGACCCTGGACGTGCCGGCCCCGGCCTATTCGCCCTGGCAATCGGCCAAAGGGCTGGCCGCCCTGACGGTCTGCATGATCGTTTTCGTCTGGGGCGGCATGGCCCGGGAAAACGTAGCCCTGGGCTGCGCCGGGGCGCTGCTGCTCAGCCGCCGCATGGCCTCGCGCGAAACCCTCGCCTTGGTTGACTGGCAACTCCTGCTCCTTTTCCTTGGGCTTTTTGTGGTCAACCGCGAGGTGGCCGCCGTGGGCTTGCTCGACGACCTTTACCGAGGCGTGGCCGCCTGCGGCGTGGACCTCGGCCGGCCGGCCTGGCTGTTCACGGCTTCGGTTGTCCTGTCCAACATTGTCTCCAACGTGCCGGCAGTCATGCTGCTCCTGCCCGGCCATGGCTCGCCCGAACAGGCGACCTTGCTCGCCGTCTCCAGCACCCTGGCCGGCAATCTGCTGCTGCCCGGCAGCATCGCCAACCTCATCGTGGCCGATCAGGCCGCGCTGCTTGGCGTCTCCATGGGCTTTCGGGAACACGCCCGCATCGCCGCCCCGGCCACCGTGTTGACGCTGGTCGTCTCGGGCTGGTTGTTGTTGGGGGTGTGAGAGAAGAGGGGAGATGCCTCCGGCGGCTGGGGGCCTGAGGCCCCCAGACCCCCCAATTGGGGAATGGAGGGGCGTCGGGGGTGAGCGAGGAGTGACAACGTATGGAAGCTATTAAACGAGCTTTGGCCGACGGCTGGTTCCGGGAACAGGATACCGCTGTGGTGCTCTACGACCTGGACGCCCTGACGGCCCGGGTCGAGGCGCTGACAAGCGCCTTTCCCGCCGAAACCGTCCACGCCTTTGCCGTCAAGGCCTGCCCGCTACCGCCGGTGTTGGCCATGCTGGCCCAGCTCGGCCTGGGGGCCGAGGCGGCGTCCCTTGGCGAAATTCATCTGGCCCTGGCTGCCGGCTTTCCGTCCGAGCGCATCGTCTTCGACTCCCCGGCCAAGACCGTGGAGGAGCTGCGCCTGGCCCTATCCCTTGGGCTTTTCGTCAATGCCGACAACCTGGACGAACTGGACCGCCTGGACGACCTGGGGCGGGACATGGGCCTCGTGCCCCGGGCCGGGCTGCGGATCAATCCCCAGGCCGGAACCGGGCGCATCAAGGCCACCAGCGTGGCTGGGCGCTATTCCAAGTTCGGCGTTCCCCTGCCCCAGCGTGAGGCCATTGTCGACGCCTTCGGCCGCTATCCTTGGCTTTCGGGCCTCCATGTCCACATCGGTTCCCAGGGCTGCCCCCTGGAACTTCTCGTGGCCGGCGTGGGCGCGGTTTACGACCTTGCCGCCGACCTCGACGCCCGGTTCGGTCCGGGGCGCGTGGCTGTCTTCGATCTCGGCGGCGGCCTTCCCGCCGCCTACCGCGACGCGGACCGTCCGCCCAGCCCCCAAGCCTACTTCGAGGCGCTGCGTGTCCGTTGTCCCGGCCTGGAGGGAAACCAGCGCCGGCTGGTCACGGAATTCGGCCGCATGATGGCCGCGCCTTGCGCCGTGGCCGCCAGCCGGGTGGAATACGTCAAGCGCCAGCCGGGCCATCGCACGGCGGTCATGCACCTGGGCGCGGACATGTTCGTACGCGAATGCTACAACCCGCGCTTCTGGCCCCATCGCACCCGTTTGCTCGGCGCGCACGGCCTTGAGAAACAAGGAAAACCCGTGCTGCACCATCTGGCCGGGCCGTTGTGTTTTTCCGGGGATTTTCCCGTGCGTCGGGCCATGTTGCCCGAGGCAACGGCGGGGGACATCGTGGTCATCGAGGATGTCGGGGCCTACACCCTGTCCATGTGGTCGCGCTACAACAGCCGGCAAATGCCGCGTGTGCTGGGGCTGCGGCAAGGGCATTTTTCGGTGTTGCGCGAACGGGAGGAACCCGAGGATCTGGTGCAGTTTTGGCTTGGCGGGAGCATGTCGGCGTAAATCCGGGCGCACTACCCCGGGCTTGAGGCAGGCAGGCGCTACGCTAAAGGAATTCGCCTCAGGCCGGAGCGCCGACGGCCTGGGCGTCGGCCAGGGGCCGGCCCAGGAGAAAGGCCACTTCTTCGGAAGTCAGCACCGACATGGACGGGCGGCATGGGAGCTTTCCGGGTTGCGGCAGGCCCAGGGCTTGCCAGGTGCGGGCCAGAAGCGCCCCGGGAGACAAGGGGAGCCGACAAACGCCCTCCTGGTCGCCAGAGAGGCGTTTTGGGCTGGGGCCATGGAGCAGGGTGATGATACGGGGGGCCAGACCGTCAAGCTCCTTGAGCAGCGTTGCCGGGTCTTCGTCGGCGTCAAGGGTCAGGTAGGCCAGTTGGCAGGGACCGAAATGAGCCGACAGGCGCGCCGCTTCGTCGGCGTCGCGGGCGGCGAGCACTGTGAAATGCCCCGACAGGGCCCCGGTCAGGAACGCCAGTTCCAGGGAATCCGGGCAGACGATGAGCACGCGGGTAGGCAGGGCAGGCCTCCTCGGACGCCACGGGACCGGATCGGCGTCACGGGGTTTACCCTGACAAATGCAAAAATCGATCCAGCTCAAGGATTCCGGGCCTGCGGCCGCCACGCCGGGCCGAGGCGGCAAATGCTGCCGGATTAGCGGCAGTTGCCCTCGGCCTTGTAGCTTGTCAAAAAGTCGCAGTCGCCCAGATCGCAGGCTTTCTTATAGTCTGCGCAGGCCCGCTCCCGGTTACCAAGGCGTTCGTAGGCCAGACCACGATTGGTAAAATAGGAGGCGTCCGACGCCTTGGCCGCGATGGCCTTGTCGTAATCGGGCAGGGCTTCGCGGGGCTTGCCGGCGTTGCTCAAAAGATTGCCCCGATTGTTGCGCAGGTCCGGGTCCTGGGGATCGGCGGCGATGGCCTCGTCGAGCATGGTCAGCGCGGTCTTGGTGTCCCCGGCGGCCTGAGCCTTGGCGGCCAGGGCGGCCAGGGAAGCGGCGGCCTTGGGATCGCGAGCGCCGCCGGCCGGCACGGGAGCCTGGGCCATGGCCGGCTGGGCGGTCGGACTCGGAGTCGGCGTCACCATGGGTTGGGGAACCGGCGCGGCCATGGGCTGCGGGGCCGGTGCGACTGCCGTTTGCGGGGCAGGCGAAGCCATGGGCTGGGGCACGGGCGTGGTCATGGCCGGCGCGACAGGCGCAGCTGGCGCCGCGGGTTTGGGGGCTGCGACGGGCTGGGAAGCCGGCGGCGTCGCCGTGGCAGCCGGCGGCGTCGCCGTGGCAGCCGGCTGTCCGGCGGGTTGCGGCTTGGCCCCGAAAAGCCCGGTCTTGGGCTCGGGATGGGGCTGGCGCACGGGATCGGGAATGGACAATTTTTCGGTCGCCTGGCGAGACGGACCGGATTCCACTCCGGAGGTGGCTTCCTGCATCTGCTCCTGGCGCTGCTGCTCTTCCTGGCGGATGGTGCTGTCGGCCTGGCGCATCTTTTCCAGACGGCGCTTGAGGATTTCCTCTTGGGTCAGGGCCGAGGCGGAAGTGGCCGCCAGGACGAGAGACATGGCGAGAAGCGAGGAGACAATCCGTCTCATGGAACGGTCCTTTGCAAAAGCCGGCAGCGCTTAGGGCTTGGCCGGGATATTGAGCACTTGCCCGTCACGCAGGGTGTCGGGATGCATGTCGCCGTTGGCCCGGGTGATGTCTTCCACGCTGACGCCAAATTTGTGGGCGATGCGTGAGAGATGGTCCCCGCGCTGCACGGTATAGGTCGTGCCCTCGGATTTCTTGCCGCCCTCGGACTTGCCCTTGGCGTCCTTTTCCTTCTTGCCTTTCTCCGGCTTGGCCTTGACGGCCGGCTCGGCCACGGGAGCGGGAATCTCGATGACTTCCTCGCCCTTAAACGGCACGGCCAGCTGCTTACCGTCGCCGGGACGCACCGGGGAAGGGGCATTGGGCGCAGGAGCGGCGGTCTTGGCGGCAATCCTGGCGTCGTCCTTAAAGAAAGCGGCGTATTCGCTTTCCGACAACCCGCCGTCGAAATCGGCATCCGATTTGGTGAACAGGTCCGGGGTCACGTCCGGAAAAACGAACAGCAGCTCCTCGTAGGAGATCTTGCCGTTTTTATCGTGGTCGACATGCCGGAAGGATTCCTTGTCCCCTCCGGAGCAGGCGCTGACCAGGGCGATAAGCCCCAGGGCAACCAAGGCGATGACTGACCGCATAGGCTCCTCGTATCTGGCGTTGGAAAGGCGGCGCATATGCCGGCATTCGAAGCTGGCGCTTACCATGGGGGCAATCGGCAAGTCACGTGAAAAAAAAGAGGGATTTGTTCATCCCGGTCGGCCCGGCCGGGATTGCGGACTTGCCGACTCCCCCGGGCCGGGCGTACCACGGCCTGGGAACGCCGGCCGCCAGGGCCGGCCGTCCCGGGCATCACCGAATACGACGGGAGGCTGTGATGGATATTGCCACGCTTCGAAAGACCGCCAAGGAAGAACTCAAGGGCTATTGCCGGGTGTGCCCGGTTTGCAACGGCCGGGCCTGCGCCGGCGAGGCCCCGGGCATGGGCGGCATGGGCACGGGCTCGGCCTTTACGGCCAACCTGGAGGCCCTGTCCAAGGTCCGGCTCAACATGCGCACCCTGCATAATGTCAAGACGGCCGACACCACTGTCGAACTGTTTGGCAAGACCTTGTCCATGCCGATCCTGGCCGCGCCCATGACCGGTGTGCTCTACAACATGGGCGGGCGGTTGGCCGAGGACGAATTCATCCGCCGCGTCATCGACGGCGCGGCCGAGGCCGGAACCATTGGCGCATGCGGCGACGGAGCCGATCCGGCCATGTTCGACAGCGGCCTGGCCGCCATCGCCGCCAAGGCCGGCCACGGCATCCCCTTTATCAAACCCCGCGCCCAGGACGCCATCATGGCGCTCCTCAAGCGCTCGGCCGAGGCCGGCGTGGCGGCCGTGGGCGTGGACGTGGACGGCGCGGGCCTGGCCGTCATGGCCCTGAAGGGCCAGCCGGTGTCGCCCAAGACCCCGGAAGAACTGCGGGAACTGGTCGGAGCCACGACAACCCCCTTTATCGTCAAGGGCGTCATGACCCCGGACGAGGCCGAAATCGCCTTTGCCGCCGGAGCAGCCGCCATCGTGGTTTCCAACCACGGCGGCCGGGTGCTCGACCATACCCCGGGCGCGGCCGAGGTGCTGCCGGCCATTGCCCGGGCCGTCAAGGGCAAGGGGGTCATCCTGGCCGACGGCGGCGTGCGCACCGGAGCCGACGTGCTCAAGTACCTGGCTCTGGGGGCCGACGCCGTGCTGGTGGGCCGTCCCCTGGTCATCGGCGCGTTCGGCGGCGGGGCCGAGGGCGTGGCGCTTTTGCTTGGTAAAATGCGGGCCGAGCTGGCCGCGGCCATGCTCCTGACCGGCACGGCCTCGGTGCGCGAGGTGTCGCCGCGCATCGTCTCGTTCCAGTCCTGATCCGGGCCGGCTGCGGCCGGCGTATCGTGAAAAGCCCCGGCCGGTCGCTCGCGCGACCGGCCGGGGCTTTTGTTGCTGTTTGGTGCAGCGCCTAGCCGTCGAGGCCAAGGGGCGCGTCGCCGTCTTTCCAGGTAAGTTCAATGGAGAGCTTTTTCTTGGACTTGCCGGACTTGGCTTTCTCCTTGAAGCTGATTTCCAGCTCGCCCAGGCGCGGCAGCTCCACGCACACCGGTCCGTTATCGCCGTTTGCGGCCAGCTTGCCCTGCTTGAGGCCGGCGACGATTTTCTCCAGCACGACGGCGGCGTCGTAGGTCAGCATTTTTTCATCGCAGTGGAAGAGGTCGGTTTTCTCGCCCATGGTGCGCTCCTTTGCGGGTCTTTTTCAGCGAAACCAACTTTTCTCATAACCACTTTGCGACAAGATGTCATGACGGGCGCGAGAAATTCCGGTCGCGGCGGCGAGACGAGGGTCAAGCCGGCAGGACATGAGACGGATTGACGGCCGTGGAGCGTCCTGCGGTCACATCTGGCTGGCGATGCGTTTTTTCCAGAGAGAATAGGCGTTCTTGGTCAGATGGATGCCGTCTTCGGTGAAATTGGGGCCGAGCTTGCCGTCGTCGGCCAGGAAGGCGTCATAGAGGTCGAGATACCGCACAAAGGCGTTTTTGCGGTCGCAAAGGGCCTTCAAGCGTTCGTTGGTGGACACGATGACGGCGTTGTCGATGTTCTGGGCCCGGGTGGGCAGAATGCTTTGCACGTAGATGTGGGTATACGGCGAGAGGTGTTGGATCTTATTGATGATTTTGTCGTAGTTGTCGATAATCCGGTCCGGGGAGGCGATCTCGTTGATGCCGACCATGAGGAAGACTTTGCCCGGCCGTTTTTGGGCGATAGGCTCAATGCGGCGCAGCAGATCGGCGCTGGTGGAGGACTCCACGCCGCTGATGAAGACCTTGCGCGGTTCTTCGAAAAGATTGTAGATTTCCCAGCCCTTGGTGATGCTGTCGCCGCAAAAGACGATCTGCATGGCGAGCAGGGCGGGCAGCACGGGATTCACGGAATACGCCTCCGGATGCGCGGTCGCTTTCGGGCAGAGTTGCCCTGATCGGCAAAAAATAAGCGGCGTGACGAATCCGGTCAAGGGAAGGGCCGCCGGGCATGGCGCCGTATGGAAAACATTGCGCCCGGCGCGCGCGAAGGCGGGCCGGGCGCAATGTTCGAAAAAAACTAGCGTTCCAGGGCGATCAAGTCGTCATAGCTCTCGCGGCGGCGGGCCACGATGACCTCGTCGCCGTCGACCAGGATTTCGGCCGCCCTGGGCCGGGAGTTGTAGTTGGAGGACATGGTGAAGCCGTAGGCGCCGGCCGAGAACACGGCCAGGTGTTCGCCCGGGGCCACGGCCGGCAAAGCCCGGTCCCGGGCCAGGAAGTCGCCGGATTCGCAGATGGGGCCGACAACATCCACGCTCAGTTCGGGCCGGCCGGCCGGGCGCACTTCGCGGATGGCGTGGTAGGAGTCGTAGAGCGAGGGCCGGATGAGGTCGTTCATGGCCGCGTCCACGATGATGAAGTCCTTGCTCGGGGTCTTTTTGGTGTAGACCGCCTCGGTGACCAGGATGCCGGCGTTGCCGACGATGACCCGGCCGGGTTCGAGGATGAGCGTGATGGGCAGATCGCCCAGGGCCTTGGTCAGGGCCTGGCCGAATTCGCTGGGATGCGGCGGCTCTTCCTCGTTGTACTGGATGCCAAGTCCGCCGCCGAGGTCGAGGTAGCGGGTCTCAATGCCCATGGCCGTGAGCTTGTCCCGGAAGGCCAGAATCTTGTCCAGGGCTTCCAGGAACGGTGAAATGGAGGTGAGCTGGGAGCCGATGTGGCAGTCGATGCCCACCGGCGTGACCCCGGGCAGCTCCATGGCCTTGGCGTAGGCGGCCAGGGAGTGGTCGATGTCCAGGCCGAACTTGTTTTTCTTCAGCCCCGTGGAAATGTAGGGATGGGTCTTGGGGTCCACGTTGGGATTGATGCGAAGGCTCACTTGCGCCGTCTTGCCCAGGCGCGAGGCGATGGCGCTTAGGCGTTCGAGTTCGCCCGTGGACTCCACGTTGAACATGAGGATGCCGGCTTTAAGCGCTTCCTCGATCTCACTGGCCCGCTTGCCCACGCCCGAGTAGACGATTTTTTGGGGGTCAACGCCTGCGGCCAAAGCCCGGTAGAGCTCGCCGCCCGAGACGATGTCCATGCCCGCGCCCATGGCGGCCAGGGTTTTGAGCACCGACAGGTTGGAATTGGCCTTGACGGAATAGCAGGTGAGATGCGGCAGAGCGGCAAAGGCCGAGTCAAAGGCCCTGAAATGCCGGCGCAGGGTGGCGGCGCTGTAGACGTACAGCGGCGTGCCGTAGGCGGCGACAAGGGTCGAAACCGGAACGTCCTCGGCGTACAGCTCGCCGCCGCGGTACTCGAAATGATGCATGGGCTGGTCTCCTTAGCGGGCGTTGCCGCCAAATCGCCCTTTCCAGTCGCAAAGCAGCGTCAGGGCTTCAAGCGGCGTCATCCGGTCTAGTTCGAGGCGCGACAGTTCGTCAAGAAGTAGGGCGGACAGGTCGGGCCGGGCCTCGGTTTCGTCCGCTGCGGCGTGGGGCGGCTGCACGGCGAACAGCCCGGGCAGGGACGGCTGGCCGCGCTCGCGGTTGCCCCGGGCGGCCTGGGCGGGGTCGCGGCAGCTTTCGAGTTCGCCAAGGATCTCCCGGGCGCGCTTGACCACGTTTCGCGGCACGCCGGCCAATTTGGCCACTTCCACGCCGTAGCTGCGGTCGGCCGGCCCAGGCAGCAGCCGGCGCAGGAAAATGATGTCGCCCTTCCATTCCTTGACCGCGATGTTGGCGTTTTTGAGCCCCGGGATGCGGCCTTCCAGGGCGGTCAGCTCGTGGTAGTGGGTGGCGAAAAGGGTGCGCACGCCATGGCCGTCGTCGCGGCCGCACAGTTCCTCGACCACGGCCCAGGCCAGGGCCAAACCGTCGAAGGTGGCCGTGCCGCGCCCGATCTCATCCAGGATGACCAGGCTCTTCTTGCCGGCCTGACGCAGGATGCGGGCTGTTTCCATCATCTCCACCATGAAGGTGGACTGGCCCTGAGCCAGGTTGTCCGAGGCCCCGACCCGGCAAAAAACGCGGTCCACCAGCCCCACGCTGGCCTTGGCCGCCGGCACGAAGGAGCCGATCTGGGCCAGGATGGCAATCAGCGCGGTCTGACGCAGGACCGTGGATTTGCCGGCCATGTTGGGACCGGTGATGAGCAGCATCCGGGTCGATTCGTCGAGGCTCACGTCGTTGGGGATGTAGTTGCCCACGCCCGTGACGGCCTCGACCACGGGATGGCGGCCAGCCCGGATGGCGATGGCCTGGCCGGCGTGGAGTTCGGGCCGGGTCCAGTCGCCGGCTACGGCCGCCTCGGCCAGTCCTTGCCAGACGTCCAGGCGGGCAACCCGGGCGGCGGTTTCCATGACCCGCTCGCGCAATCCGGCCACGTGGTCGCGCAGTTCCCGGAAAAGATTGTATTCCAGCGTCTTGCGTTTTTCGCCGGAGGCCAGGAGCTTGTCTTCGAGTTCTTTGAGCGCCGGGGTGACGTAGCGTTCGCAGTTGGCCAGGGTCTGGCGGCGCTCGAAGTGGGCCGGGGCGTAGCCGGCAGCTTTGGACAGCTCGAAATAGTAGCCAAAGACTCGGTTGAAGCCGAGCTTGAGCTTGGGCAGATTGCCGTCTTCCTGTTCCCGGGCCAGCAGTTCCTGGAGTTTTTGCTCGCCGTGTTCGGCCAGATCAAGCAGTTCGTCCAGTTCGGGATGATAGCCGGCCCGGAACAGTCCCCCCTCGGTGACGAGCACCGGCGGCGAATCGACCAAAGCCCTGGACAGGAGTTCGAAAAGGTCGTCGAGGTCGTCCCAACCCGACAGCAGGGCGCTGGCGGCCTTGGCCGAGGCGGCCCCGGACAGGCGCTGGCGCAACGCGGGCAGGGCGGCCAGGGATTGGCGCAGGGCGGTGAAATCGCGCGGCACGGCCCGGCCGAGGAAGATGCGGGTAATAAGCCGCTCCAGGTCGTAGACCCCGGCCAGGTCTTCCCGGACAAGGCGGCGAAGGCTCTCGTCCTCGGCGAAAAGGGCCACCGCCTCCTGGGTCTCGTGGATGGGACCGAGGTCGAGCCAGGGCTGGCGCAGCATGGTTTCCAGCAGCCGTCCGCCCATGGGCGTCTGAGTACGGTCCAGTACATGCCACAGCGTCCCCCGGCCTTTGCGGCCGTCCAGGCGGCGAAAAATTTCCAGATTGCGCTCGGTGACCTCGTCCAGGAGCATGTGCCGGCCGAGGTTGACCGGCTTGAATGGCCCCAGGTGGCCGAGATCGCGCATGTAAGTGGCGCTTAAGTAGGTCAAAAGCGCGCCCATGGCCCGCACGAGCTGGGGCTTGTCGGTGCAGTCAAGTGCGGCCAGATCGGCCACGGACTGGGCGGAGAGCACCTTGTCGCGGCCGGCGGCGAAATCGAAATGGGGCCGTGGCGGCACGGTGGTGACGTGGACGCCGGCCAGGGGGATGTCGCGGGGCGGGGTGACGCCCTCGGGCAGGAGCAGTTCGCGAGGGCCGATCTTCACCATCCACTGCCACAGGCGGGCAGCGTCGCGGGAATGCAGGCCGGACCATTCGCCGGTGGAGCAGTCGACCCAGGCCAGGCCGCCGGCCCGTTCGTCGGCATCGTAGTAGAGGGCGGCCAGGAAGTTGTGTTCCTTGGCCCGCAGGTTGCCGTCTTCCACGGCCGTGCCCGGGGTGAGCACCCGGGTGACGGCCCGTTTGACCAGGCCCTTTGCCTGCCGCGGGTCCTCGATCTGGTCGCAAACGGCGACCGAAAACCCTTTTTCGAGCAGTTCGGCCAGATACCCCTCGGCGGCGTGATGCGGCACACCGCACATGGGGATGGGCGAATCCGCTCCGGGATTGCGCGTGGTGAGGGTGATTTGCAGTTCGCGGGCCGCGGTGATCGCGTCCTCGAAAAACAATTCGTAGAAATCCCCCATGCGGTAGAACAGCAGCGCGTCAGGGTGCTCGGCCTTGGCGCGCAGATACTGTTCGAGCATGGGGGTCATCTTGAAATCCCCCACGGCAGGCAAGGGCGCTCCTGGCTAGGCGTCGGCCTTTTGGGGTTCGCTGGTCGCGGCCGGGGCGGCGGCCGGAGCCGGAGCGACGGCGGCGAAGCTCGGAGGCGTGGCCACGGTGGACTTCTTCTGCTGGGCCATCTGCTTTTCCAGGGCGTTGACCTTGTTTTGCAGGCTGCGCATGCCCGAGGCCAAACGGACCTTCTCGGCCAGGAAGTAGAGGGTGGCGAACAGGCCGCCGGCCACGAAGCTCAGGAGCAGCACGACGTAGAAGGGCACGCCGGGAGTCTGGACCTGATAGCCGAAGGCGCCGAGCTTGAGCAGCAGGGCGGTTTCGAGGATGGCGGTGTTCTGCACGAAAAACAGCATGCAGACGAAGAAGAAAACCAGCAGGAAAAGCACTTTGATCACGCGCATCGAGGCCTCCTTGTCACGACGTGACGGTTGCGTGGTAATCCGAAAAAAACGGTTTGAGCCGATCAAAGGTGGACAGCAGCAATTCCGGCATCACCCGGGTTTCGCCAAAAACGGCCATGAAAGAGGAGTCGCCGTTCCAGCGGGGAACGAGCTGGTAGTGGATATGGGCGGCGATGCCCGAACCGGCGGCCTCGCCCAGGTTGAGACCGATGTTTATGCCCTGGGGCCGCATGCAGTCGCTGATGACCCGCGTGCAATAGGCGATGCCCCGGGTCAATTCCACATTTTCTTCGTCGGTGAGCTGGGTGATGCAGCTGACGTGGCGAAAAGGCGTGACCATGAGATGGCCGGAATTGTAGGGAAATTTATTCATGATGACGAAGCCGTGCCGCCCTCGGGCCAAAACCAAGCGATCCCGGTCGCCGTCGGTTTTCTCAGGCAGGCAGAACACGCAGCCGTCGGGTTTGGGTCCAAGGATATACTCCATGCGCCAGGGCGCCCACAACACTTCCATCAAGACGACTCCGCGCGATCCTTATTTCTTGAGATGGGACGCCACGAACACCAGCGCTTCCTCGGGACTCGACACGGCGCGCACGCCCTCGATGCCGCCGAAGCATCCCAGGGCCGCCACCGGCCGGCCCAGCTTGAGCGCCACGCCGATTTCCGAAAGGGTGCCGGCTCCCCCGGCCACGGCGATGACGGCGTCGCCGTTTTTGACCACCAGCACGTTGCGGGCGATGCCCAGGCCCGTGGCCACCGGCACGTCCACATAGGGGTTGGCCGCTCGGACGTCGTCGCCCGGCAGGATGCCTATGGTGTGACCGCCGGCTTCCCTGGCCCCCTGGCAGACGGCGGTCATCACTCCGCCCAGGCCGCCGCAGACGATTTCGTACCCGGCCCTGGCCGCCAGTTCGCCCACCCGCCGAGCCGTCTCGTACTGGGTGGCGTCGCATTGGCCCGAACCGATGACCGATACCCGTCCGGGGCGCGTCGTGTCCATGTCCGTCTTGCTTACACGCGTCTTTGTCCAAGAGCAAGGGAGCCTTAGCAGGCAGGCGACAACTTGACGCCAAAGGGCTTGAGGCAACGGGGGCGGCAGGCTACCATAAGCGACCATGTTCACCTTTGAACCGAAAAATTTCCCCATGTCTCCTGGCGTTTACCTGATGAAGGGAGCGCGCGGCAAAATTCTCTACGTCGGCAAGGCGAAAAACCTGCGTTCCCGCCTTTCCTCCTACTTTCGAAACGACGCCGGGCTGACCGTCAAGACCGCCGCCCTGGTGGCCAAGGTCGAGGGCGTGGACGTGCTCTTGACCGCCTCGGAAAAAGAGGCCCTGCTCCTCGAATCGAGCCTGATCAAAAAACACCGCCCGCGCTACAACATTGTCCTGAAAGACGACAAGAACTACATTCTCTTCAAGCTCGACAAGCGCTCACCGTTTCCTCGGCTGGCGTTTACCCGCCGGGTGGAGCGCGACGGCGCGGCCTATTTCGGGCCCTTCACCTCGGCCGCCGCCGCCAGGGCCACCTGGAAGGAGCTTGGCCGGGCCTTTCCCCTGCGCAAATGCGGCGACCGGGCCATGGCCAACCGGGTGCGGCCCTGCCTGTACCATTCCATCGGCCAATGTCTGGCCCCGTGCGTGCTGGCCGTGGACCCCGGGGAATACGCCGCCCTGGTGCGCCGGGTGGAGGCCTTTTTGACCGGCCGCTCGGCCGAGGTGCTGCGCGCTGTTGAGCATGAGATGGAGCAGGCGGCCGAGTCGCTGGCCTTCGAGAAGGCGGCCGGGCTGCGCGATCTGCTGCGGGCCATGAAAAAAACCGTGGAAGGGCAGGCCACGGTCTTGACCCGCCTGATCGACATCGACGTGGTGGGGTTGGCCGCCGTGCCGACCGGGGTCGGGCTTTGCGTGCTTTTTGTACGCCAGGGCCGGCTGCTCGACCGCAAGACGTTCTTTTTTCCGGGTGTGACGGCTGACGAGGCCCGGGGCGCGGCCGTCACGGCCATGCTGCAGTTCTATCGGCCCGAGAGCTTCATTCCGCCGCGCATCGTCGTGCCCGACGTCTTGACGGCCGCCGAAGCCGCCGGGAGCGGGGCGCTGGCCGAGGCGGCCGATCCGGCTTCGGCCGAGGCGGGAAGGGCCGGCTCTGGGCCGGCCGATGGCCAGACGTCGCCGGGTTCCTCGGCTGTGGGGCTTGCCGAGGCAAGACCGGCCGAAGACGACCCAAGCGCTCCGGCGGCAATCCCCGTGGCCGACGACCGGCAGGAAAACGGTGGGGACCTGACCGAGCGCCTGTCCGCCACAACCAATGCCGACGAGGCCGGCGAAGCCGTGGCCGACAGTCTGGCCCTGGCCGAAATCCTGGAGGAGCGCCGGGGCGGGGCCCTGCGCCTGGGGTCGCCGCGCGGCCGCGAGGAGCGCAAGCTTTTGGCCATGGCCGAGGCCAACGCCGGCCGAGCCGCCGAGGAAGCGGCCAAGGCGGCCGAACGCGACCTGCTGCCGGCCCTGGCCAAGGCCTTTGGCTTGGCGCGCCTTTCCCGCATCGAGGCCGTGGACGTGTCGCACCTGGGCGGCAAGGGCGTGCGCGTGGGACTGGTCGTCTTTGAGGAGGGCGCGCCCAGGAAAAGCGACTACCGCAGCTACGGCTTTCCCGAGGCCGAAGGCTCGTCCGACGACTATCTGGCCCTGGCCGCCTTTGCCGCCAAACGGGCCGAGGCCGGGCCGCCCTGGCCGGATTTGCTGCTCATCGACGGCGGCAAGGGGCAGCTGGCCGCCGTGGAGCGCGCCCTTGGCCAAGCCGGCGCGGGCGGGGCTTTTGCCCTGGCCTCCATCGCCAAGGGGGACCGGCGCTCCCAAAACGAAATGGAAGACGTCATTTTCGTGCCGGGCCGTAAAAATCCGCTCGGGCTGCGGCCGGGGTCGCCGGAGCTGCTGTTCCTGCAGCGGGTGCGCGACACGGTGCACGACTATTCCATCGGTAGGCAACGGCTGGCCCGCAAGAAGACGGGCCTTCGAAGCGATCTGCTGGCCCTGCCGGGCATCGGCCCCAAGACGGCGCGGCTGTTGTGGGAGGCTTTTGGCTCCACGGCGGCCATGCGGGCGGCCTCGGTGGAAGCCGTGCGGGAGCGCACTGGTCTGGGGCCGGCCAGGGCGGCGCAGGTGGTTGCGGCCCTGCAAGCGGTTTCGGATTGATCATCGCCCCGGTATCTGGCAAAATAGTCAATCCATTTTATCCGGAGACGCCATGCCCCTTGCCCAATTCCTGTCCCTGGCCCAGGCCATCGAGCCTCAGCATCGCTACCGTACGGTCTATGATGCGGATTTCTCCGTCCTCGTGCCGGGCAAGGAACACATCGACCAGGACATTCTTGACGACTTCGGCCGCATCGACTTCGCCGGCCGCACCGTGATCGATCTCGGCTGCAATTTCGGCTTTTTCACCTTCCAGGCCAGACGGCAAGGCGCGGCGGCCGTGACCGGCGTGGACCGCGAACCCCGGGTGCTCGACGGCTGCCGGCTGCTGCAACGGCATTTCGGCCTGGATAACGTGGGCTTTGCCTGCCACGACATCGACGACCCGGCCTGCTCGCTGCTTGGCCGCAAGTTCGACATCGCCATGCTGGTGGAATTTATCGGCAAGACCTTTATCGTGGAAAACCGGGTGGCCCCGGCCCTGGCCTTCCTGGAAAAGCTCTCGGACCGGGAACTCATTGTCTCGGTGCAAAAGATCTACTGGATCCGCAAGGAACTGGGGACCACGCCCGAGGCCCTGGGCCGGCTTTATCCCGAACGCTACATACGTGGCGGCGATTTCCTGCTGCTCGACTACGTACGCGACTTCCTGGCCCCGCGCTGGCGCATGGAACCCATTTCGCCCATGGCCGAGGGCTATGAAAAGCCGCGCAAGTTCCTGCGTTTCGTGCCGGCGGCGGGCGCATGAGCGATCCCACCCGCCGCGAGAACATCCGGCCCGGGCAACGCGTGGCCATCGTGCTCAAGAAGGATCAGCGCACCGGGGCGCTGACTGAAGGCGTGGTGCGCGACCTGCTCACCAAGGCCCCGGTCCACACCCGGGGCATCAAGGTGCGGCTGACCGACGGCCAAGTTGGCCGGGTGCATCGCATCCTCGACTGACCGACTGCAAGCCGGCCGCCGTAGCCAGGGCTGGCATCACCGGTCGGCCGGAAGCATCGTCTGACCGACCTCGATCCGGTCGCCGAAGCAGGCTGGCATCATCGGTCGGCCGTGGGCATCGTCTGCGTGGCTGACCGACTGACCGGACGATCTACTCCGCCCGCCACAAGGTCTGCACCGGGGTAAAGGCGGCGTCGAGTTCGGGGCTGATTTCCACCGCCACCTCGCCGTTTTGGCGCGACAGGCGCACATGGGCCTTGGGATCAAGACCAGCGCTTTGGGCCTCTCCGTGCCAGCGAGCCACGTCGGCCGCCACAATGGCGTCAAAGCCTGCCTCGGGCCGAGACGGGGCCGCGAAACTCGATACCGTCACCCACTCCTGGGACACGTTGTTTCTCCTTGCGCTTTGGCCGGCGTCAGGGCGCTGGCCCGATGATTATTGGCAATCCCTGTCGTGCAGGGGACAGGCCAGGGCAAAATCGTTCCAGGCCGGCGTATGCGGTTCCAGGCGGCCGTCGCCCCGGATGTGGACCACGCGCGCGCCCCGGGCGAGAAGTTCCGGGGCGATGCGTCCGGCCCGACAGCAGCGCCTGGGGTCTTCCTCGGCGCACAGCAGGGTCAAGCGCCAGGCCTGCCGCCAGTACTGCATGATCCGCTCGATGCCGCGCACAAAGGACACCGCCGCCTCGATGGGCGTGCCGACCGGACGCGCGCCGAGTTCCCGGCCCATGTAGACGTAGCGCACGCCCCAGAGCCCAAGGGACGGCTCCAGGAGTTCCCTGGAAAACTGCGGCATGTAGTGCGAGGTCGGGGCGCTGCGCACGTCGATGACCATGTTGACGCCCTGACGGGCCAGCAGGCTTAAAAACACGACCCGCTCCAGGCCGCCATGCCCGATGGTATGGATGGGCGGGCGGGCCAGCGGCTTGGCGGCCATCCCTTAGACCTCCCCGGTCAGCTCCCGGAAACGGAAGCAGCCGCGCAGGTGGTCGTTGACCAGTCCGGCGGCCTGGAGAAAAGCGTAGACGATGGTGGGGCCGACAAAGCCGAAGCCGCGCTTCTTGAGATCGCGGCTCAGGGTTTCGGCCAGGGGCGTCACGGCCGGAACCTGCTTGATGTCGTCCCAGCCGCCGATGACCGGCTTGCCGTCCGTAAAGCCCCAGAGGTAGGCGTCGAACGAGCCGAAGGCCTCCTGCACGGCCAGGAAGGCCTGGGCGTTTTTCACGGACGCCGCCACCTTGGCTTTGTTGCGGATGATGCCGGCATCGGCCAGGAGCCGGGCCTGATCGGCCGGGCCATAGGCGGCGATGCGGGCCGGATCGAAGCCTTGGTAGGCCGTGCGGTAGCCTTCCCGGCGTTTGAGCACCGTGAGCCACGACAGGCCGGCCTGGGCCCCTTCGAGGATGAGCAGTTCGAAGAGCGCCCGGTCGTCATGGAGCGGCGCGCCCCATTCCTCGTCATGGTAGCGCACGTACAGCGGCAACTCCCCGCACCAGGGACACCGAGGCTTGTCGGCAACGTCTATATGCATCCTCATTGTCCTCTGTCGGGAACAGGGCGAAAAGCAAAAACGCTCAAGCCCTGCAAGCGTCCATGATTTTCTGGCAACCCACGGTGATGCCCCTGAAACCATTTGGGGGGTCTGGGGGCCCGCGGCCCCCAGCGGAGAGGTCCAGGAGAGGCAGCGTCTCTCCTGGCCGCCGGAGGCATTACAACCCCAATTCACCCCAGACCGCGTCGATGCGGGCCTTGGTGGCCGGGTCCATGGCCAGGGCGTCGGGCCAGCCCCGGGTATGGCCTTCCTCGGGGCCTTTTTTCGTGGCGTCGATGCCCATCTTGCCGCCGAAGCAGGCCATGGGCGCGCTGTGGTCCAGGGCGTCCAGCGGCCCGTCCACGATGACCACGTCGCGGCGCGGATCGACGTTGTTGCCCACGCGCCACCAGACTTCGGCCGTGTTTTGCACGTTGACCTCGGCATCGACCACGACGATGAACTTGGTGAACATCATCTGGCCCAGGCCCCAGATGGCGTACATGATCTTGCGGGTCTGGCCGGGGTAGCGCTTGTCGATGGAGACGAAGCAGAAGTTGTGGAACACGCCTTCCACAGGCAGGCTCATGTCGGTGATTTCGGGCAACTGCTTTTTGATGAGCGGCAAGAACAGGCGCTCGGTGGCCTTGCCCATGTAGGTGTCTTCCATGGGCGGCTGGCCGACCAGGGTGGCCGGGTAGACGGCGTCCTTGCGGTGGGTGATGGCCGTGACGTGGAAGACCGGGTAGTCGTCGGCCAGGGAGTAGTAGCCGGTGTGGTCGCCAAACGGGCCTTCGCGTCGGCGCTCGCCGGGTTCGACGTAGCCTTCGAGCACGAACTGGCTGTTGGCCGGAACCTGCAAGTCCACGGTCTTGCACTGCACGAGTTCCACGGCCTTCTGGCGCAGGAAGCCGGCGAAGAGGAATTCGTCGATGTCGTCGGGCAGGGGGGCGGTGGCGGCGTAGGTGCAGGCCGGGTCCGGGCCGATGGCCACGGCGACCTCAAGGCGCTTGCCGCGCTTTTCGGCCAGCCGGTAGTGGGCGGCGCAGCCTTTGTGGCGATGCCAGTGCATGCCGGTGGTGGTCTTGTCGAAGACCTGCATCCGGTACATGCCGACGTTGCGTTTGCCGGTCTCGGGGTCCTTGGTGATGACCACCGGGAAGGTGATGAACGGGCCGGCGTCGCCGGGCCAGGTGGTGAGCACCGGCAGGATGGACAGGTCCACGGCGTCGCCGGTCAGGACCACGTCCTGACAGGGGGCGCTTTGCACGGTCTTGGGGAAGATGCCGGCCATTTTGGCGAGCTTGGGCAACATTTTGAGCTTGTCGATGAGCCCTTCGGGCTTTTCCATCTCCAACACGTCGTCGATGCGCCGGCCCAGGGCGTCGAGGTCCTCGGACTCCAGGGCCAGGTTCATGCGCGGGAAGGACCCGAAGGCATTGGTCACCACCGGGAAGCGCGAACCCTTGGGATTTTCGAAGAAAAGCGCTGGGCCCACGGCCTTGGACACCCGGTCGGTGACCTCGGCGATTTCCAGATACGGGTCCAGCGGCGCGGCAATGCGCCTCAGTTCGCCCTTTTTGTCCAAAAGCCGCAAAAATTCCTGCAAATCCTTGTACGCCATGCGTGAACGCTCCGGGTGTGGTCGATCCGGCGTGGCCGCCGGTAAGGGCTTTTATACGCGAAGCCGCAGCCCCGTAAAGGGCCGGGCCGCGCCGGCGATAAGCGGCGCGAAAAGCCCGCCGGCCTCGGCCGGGGCAAGCGGCCCGAGATGCACGCAGACCGGCGCAAGCTCGCGTCGGCCCAGGCGCACGGCGGCCAGGGCGGCGACGAGCCTCTCGCCGGCCTCGGGACGCTCCAGGGACAGCCGGTAACTGGCCCGGCCCATGGACAGGGAAAAGATTCCGGAAACCCGGCCGGCCTCGGCCAGCCGGCCAAAGAGCCGCAAGGTGAACGCGCGGCCGGACCGGGTGACCAGGCCTTCGCTGGCGTCGAGACCGGGAAACGCCCAGGGAAGGTAGACCGGCCGTCCGACCTGAGTTGGCAGAAAGGGCCGGGCCAGACGCAGCAGTTCCCGCAGGCGACCGTAAAGGCCGGCCGCTTCGGGGGTGGACGTCAGCCAATCGAAAAGGCGTTTTCGGGCAGCCAGTGGGGCCAGGGGCGCGTTTGCCCCGGGTGCATTTGGATCGGGCGGGATTGGCGCGGCGAACAGGTCTGGCCCACGATGCAGCAAGGCTTCAAAGCGGGAGCGGGTTTCAGCCAGGGCGGCCAGGAGCAGGACCGGATCGTCCACGGCCGAGGGCGGCGGGGTGATGTCGCGGAGGAGCAGTTCCGGCTCCAGACGTTCGATGCGAAACACGAGTTCCCGTCCCGGGCTTGGTTCGTGGTCCAGGGCGGCCAGCAGCTTGTGACCGGCCAGGTTCACCCAGAACAGGCCCTGGGGGCCGGGCGCGAGGAGCCGGCCGCGCACGATCTGCCCGACTTGCCTGCCGCGCTTGAAGGTTTGGGGATCGGAGCGGTCCCGGCCGTCGCCGCCGGACGGCGTGCCGCCGGAAGTGCCCCCCGAGACGCGCATGGATGGAGTGTCCTTTGCTTTAGGGCTTGCCGGTCAGTTCGAAGTAATCGGCCCGGTCGATGCCCGGAAATTCGAACACCACCGGCGTGCAGGTCCCCTCGCGGATAACGCGCAGCTGGCAGGGTACGGCAGCCCCGGCCATGATGCCGTATTTGGCGGCGAAGCGCGGTCCGGGCGGCATGGAGTTGATGAGGGTGAAGGTGTGGACGGCCCCGGGTCTGTAGAGCGGCTCGTTCGTGATGGGCTGGTTGGGCACGAACTGGAAGGTCACGGTCAGGGGCGGGTAGGGCGTGGGCACGCCGGCCGTGGGGGATTCGGGCTGCCAGGGCTTGACGTCCACGAAGGTGGCCGTGCCAGGGTAGCTCTCATAGCGGCAGGGGCCGCCTACGCGTTCGGGACCGGCGGCGCGGGCCAGGGCGGGCAGGCAGATAAGAGCGACAAGAGCCGCCGTGAACGGAACAAGGAAGCAACGGGGCATGGCGAACCTCCTTTGGAGGCTGTTGGCGACGGGCGTTATTTGGCCAAAAGGCGCAGGTACAGATCGCCGCGCATGGGGCCGATGCGCCGGCCCATGCCCTTGAGGCGGATGGGCCGGCCCACCACGAAATCCGGCGGCAGGGTGACTTCCACCATGGTCGGCTTGGTATTGCCCAGGCCATGTCGGATGCCGACTCGTATGCGGGTGCCGGGGAGCAGACTGGCGCTGGGCAGATGCACGGTCTGTTCGTCGTCAAGCTGTTTTCTAAAGTATCCCTTGAGATTTTCCAGGAAACCCTTGGACATGTCAAAGGATACGGCCTTGTCGCCCCAGCTGAACGACATTTCCCGCGCGCCCTTGGCTGCCACCTTTCTAGCGGTGCGCTGGGGGCCGCTTTTCACTTGCCGGTAGATGTCCTCAAAGACCTGACGGGCAAAAGGATCCTTGAGCAGGTCCTGGAGCACTTCCTCGCGGCGGAAATAGAACCCGGCGTCGGCGTTGTCCTTGGAGGCCTTGGTGTAGGCCTGCTTGGCCTTTCTCTGCTGCTGGCGCGCCCCGGCCTCGGCTCCCGGCGGCGGCGGGGGAGGAGGAGGCGGCGGGCCGCCGGGGCGGGAAGTCCGCGCGCTCGCGCCCGGACCCGGCGACGCCTTGGGGCCGGCGCTTTTGGCCTCTTCGCCCGGCTGCCTGTAGCCGGCCGTGTCGTCGCGGTCGGCCAGAAAGTGGCGCAGGAGCAGGTAGGCTTCGTTTAAGCGCTGGAACTTGCGTTTGGCCGCCGGATCGTCGGGATGCAGATCCGGGTGGAGCTTGAAGGCGAGCTTGCGATAGGCCGATTTGACGGCCTCGATGTCGTCGCGGGCGGAAACCCCGAGCAGGGCGCGCGCCTGATCCAAGCGCATGGAATCCTGTCCGCCCATGGCCGCGCCGCCTTAAGGGTTGTCCGGACAGGTCTCGACCAGGGCCTCGGGCACGTCGGCTCCCCGGGGCCGGCAAAGTCCCCGGCTGGTCAGATAGTCGCGGCCTTGCCTGGCAAATTCGGCGTGGGGGGCCTGCATGTTGATGCCCGGGCAGTCCTCGGCGGCCATGGCGTGGCTGTCGGCGTCGATGATGTTGCCGCGAAAGTACGGCCAGGCTCGGCACACGTCGGGACGGGCCGGATGCACCGAGCACCCTTGCGCATAAAAAATGCAATAGTCGTCGTCGCCGGTGACCAGCCGTTGCCGGCCGCCGACGAACTCGGCATAGCGCGAAAGAAACGTCTCGTGGTCAAGTTTTACGTGGCCGGCCAGCCGCGCAATGTCGGCGGCGGACATGACGATGCCGCCCACGCCCTGACAGCAGTGGCCGCAACGTTGACAGACAAAGGCGGTGACGGTCGGCATTTCCACTTCCTATCCCCAAAGGCGGCGGTATTCAACCATGGTGCAACGATCTTCCACGACAACGACGCCCGTCGGCGCCAGCATGACCCGGGCCTCGGGGCTGGCGATGCCCGTCTGCATCCAGAAGCAAGCTGGCCTGTGCCCCAGGGCCAGCACCTCGGCGGCATGGCCGGGGCAGGCCTCGGGGGCACGAAACAAATTGACCAGATCAATGGGTTCGTCGATCTCGGCCAGGGTCTTGCGGGCCGGGATGCCCCAGACCTCGGCCCGGGCCGGATGCACCGGAATGACCCGGAAGCCGGCGTTTAAAAGAAAGCGCCCGACCATGTCCACGTCCGTGCCGGGACGGTCCTTGGCCCCGATAAGGGCGATGGTCTTGCCCGGGGCAAGCAGTTCCTTGAGCGTCGAGTCGGCGTAGAGCATCAGGTCTCCGGGTGTTTTCGTTTGCGGCAAAAAAGTGTATCGGCTTGGCGGCATCACTGCCTGGAGGTCAACCGCACCATGTCGGATCGCGCCATAGCCCGCTTAAGCCTGGACCAGGCCCGCGCCCTTTGGGAAAACGAGGACGTCTTTTCCCTGGGCAAATTGGCCCACGCCGCCCGACTCGCCCTGCATCCCGAGCCGGTGGTCACCTACATCGTGGACCGCAACATCAATTATACCAATATTTGCGCCTGCGGCTGCCGGTTTTGCGCCTTTTTCAAGGCCCCCGGCCAGCCGGGCGGCTACGTGCTTTCGCCCGAGGAATTGGCCGCCAAGGTGGCCGAGACCGTAGAACTCGGCGGCTGGCAGATCCTGCTCCAGGGCGGGATGCATCCCGAACTGCGGTTGGGCTTTTACACCGACATGCTGTCCGGGCTGCGCAGGCAATTCCCGAGCGTGGCCGTGCACGGCTTCTCGCCGCCGGAAATTGTTTTCCTGGCCGAAATGGAAGGGCTGTCCATAGCCGAGGTCCTGGCCGAACTCAAGGCCGCCGGACTGGCCTCACTGCCCGGCGGCGGGGCGGAAATCCTCGCCGATCCCATTCGCAGCCACGTCTCGCCCAAGAAATCCCCGGCCGACGCCTGGATCGGCGTCATGGCCGAAGCCCACAAACAGGGCCTTCGCTCCACCGCCACCATGGTCATCGGCCTGGGCGAGACCATCGAACACCGGCTGGAACACCTGCTGCGCATCCGCGATCTGCAAGACAGGACTGGCGGCTTCACGGCCTTCATTCCCTGGACTTTCCAGCCCGGCAACACGGCCCTGTCCGTGCCCGAGACCTCCTCCTGGGAATACCTGCGCACACTGGCCCTGTCGCGGCTGTTCCTGGACAACGTGCCCAACATCCAGGCCTCCTGGGTGACCCAAGGCCCCATGATCGGCCAGACCGCGCTCTATTTCGGGGCCAACGACTTCGGCTCCACCATGATCGAGGAAAACGTGGTGGCCGCCGCCGGCGTCCACTTCCGCATGGAAGAAGAAGAGCTGCGCCGGCTGGTGGTTAAGGCCGGCTTCGAACCCGTGCGCCGCAACATGGACTACTCGCGCCGCGAAGGGTGAGGGAATGGGGGAGGGAGAAAAGAGGCCTCCGGCGGCTGGGGGCCTGAGGCCCCCAGACCCCCCCACATGGGGAAAAGCTTAAAAGGGGGCCGGATTGGCCCTTTCTTCGGCTGGATCGTCTCTTTTGGCAGATGGCATTTGGCTGCGCCCCATTGTTTCGGTGGTCGGGGGAGTAAGGTAAAGCGATTTATGGGATTAGGGCGTTGCCCCGGCGATTGGGTTGGCCAGAGACCGGAACGTGACAGCCGCCCCCTTGCCGAGAATCGCAGACCCGGCGGCAGTTGCCCTTCTGGCTTCCCGCTAGGGAAAAAAGTAAATGGTTCTGGTTTGTTGCCCCGTGTACCGCCAACGCGACGGCACCGACGTTTGAAATTGTTAAACGCAAACAGGATTCCAAAGGGCGGCAGCCCGTTGGCCGCCGGAGGCTTTCCCCCTGCTTACTGCTGCCACTGCCTACTCCCCGTGTGTCTTCCTTCCCTTCCGCGCCGGGCGGGCGCTTAAGCCCACGCCGCCGAGCACGGTCGCGCCGCCGAGGAGTTGGCCGGCGTTTAAGGTTTCGTCCAGGATGAGCCAGGAAAGCAGGCAGGTGATGACGGGGATGAGGTTGATAAATGCCGCCGCCTTGGCCGCCGGGGCGTTGCAAACGCCGTAGTTGTACAGGCCGTAGGCCACGAAAGTGACGGCCAGTCCCAGGAAAAACACGGCCGCCACCGGCCCGAAGGTCAACTTGGCCGGCATGGGCGCGAACACCAGGGCCGGCGAAAAAAAGGCCATGCCGACAAAGCTCTGGGCCGCCGTGAGATACAGCGGCTTGTGGCGCGCCGCCAGTTTCTTGCAGGTGATGATGTAGCCCACGGCACAGCACATGGCCAAAAATTCCAGGAAATTGCCGAGGATGGGACGCGGGGCCTGCGGTCCGGCCTCGCCGGCCAGGCTCATGACGGCCACCCCGGCCACGGCCAGGAGCAGGCCGGTCATGGCCCGGACTTCAAGTTTTTCTTGAAGAACGAAAGAAGCGGCCACGGCCGTCATCACCGGCAACATGGCGGTGATCATGCCGGCCTGGGAAGCCTGGGTCATGGTCAGGGCCTGGGACTCGAAGATGAAATACAGGCACGGCTCGCAAAAGGCCATGAAGACGATGCCCTTCCAGTCCGCCCGGCCGGCGGCGAAGCCGCCCATGCGCTTCCAGATGAGGGCGAACACGGCCGAGGCCACGGCCATGCGGCAAAAGACCGCCAGCAGCGGCGAAAATTCCCGCATGGCGATCTTCATGGCGATAAAGGAGCTGCCCCATAAAATAGAGGCACCGACCAGGGCGAAAAAGGCCGCCCAGGACATTTCGCGGTTTGTCTGCGACACGATGGGCCTTCCTTGCGGCCTGAACCCGGCGAAAATACGCCGGATGCGTTGGTCAAGGCATCCGGGACGCGCCCGGACGGAGGCTATGCCCGCCCCGGCCGATTATTGCAACCCCAACGGAGTGGTATCACATGACGTTTGAAGCGCTGGAACGCCTGCCTGAATCGGAAATGCTCGCCCGTCAGGCGACCGTCTGCCAGTTGTTGGCCGAAACCGCCCCCCAGGCCGGCGGGTTGCTCGTTTTTTCGCGCCTGGCCATCTATTATCTCACCGGTTCCTGGGCCAACGGCTTGCTCTGGCTGCCACTTGAAGGCGCGCCCGTGCTTCTGTGCCGCAAGGGCCGGCAGCGGGCCGAGCTGGAGTCGCCGCTGGCCACTATCGTGAACTTTCGCTCCTTTGGGGACATCGCGCCCCTGTGCGAGCAGGCCGGCAGCCCGCTTGCCGCCATCTGCGCCGCCGAGCAGGCCGGCCTGCCCTGGAATCTGGCCAATCTCCTGACCGCGCGCCTGCCGGGCGTGAACTTCGTTTCCGGCGACGCCGCCCTGGCCATGGCTCAGGCCTACAAGTCCGAGTGGGAGCTGGCCAAGATGCGCCTGTGCGGGGCGCGCCACAACGAGGGGCTGTATGCGCGCCTGCCCGGGCGCATCAAACCCGGCATGACCGAGCGCGAGATCACTGGCGCGTGTTTCGACGTCTTTTACGAGCTTGGCCACCAGGGCCAGTTGCGCATGGGCAGCTATGGCGAGGAAATCTTTCTGGGGCACATCGCGGTGGGGGATTCGGCCAACTACCCCAGCGTCTTCAACGGGCCGGTGGGGCTTCGCGGGGCGCATCCGGCCCTGCCCTTTTTCGGCTACGCCGGCACGGTCTGGAAAAAGGGGCAGGTGCTGACCATCGACAACGGCTTTTCCCTGGAAGGCTACAGCACGGACAAGACGCAGATCTATTTCGCCGGCAAGGCTTCGGCCATCCCGGATCTGGCCCGGCGCGGGCATGACCTGTGCGTGGCCGTGCAACAGGCCGTGGCCGAGCGTCTCGTGCCCGGGGCGATCCCGTCGGAGCTTTACGCCTTGTCCCTGGAGATGGCCGACAAGGCCGGATTGTCGGAAGGCTTCATGGGCCTGGGCGAAAACCAGGTCCGGTTTCTGGGCCACGGCATCGGGCTGACCATCGACGGCTGGCCGGTGTTGGCCAAGGGCTTCGATCAACCCCTTCGGGCCGGCATGACCTTGGCCCTGGAGCCCAAGTTCGGCATCCCGGACCTGGGCATGGTCGGGGTCGAGAACACCTTCGAGGTGACGGAACAGGGCGGCCGGTGCCTCACCGGCCAGAGTTACGAGATCCTCTGCACCGACTAGCCCATCCCTTCGCCGTGGGCCGGGGCCATTCCCCGCCCCACGGCGGTTCTCCCCGCGCTCCCGCCAACCGCCCCTGCCCCACCGCCCCCCATTCCCCCATTTGGGGGGGCCGGGGGCCTCAAGCCCCCGGCCCCCAGAGGCATCTTATCTGTTTGTTATTACTTAGATCTTCTGCTCCACCTTCCCAAAACACGGAATGCACAGCGTCTGGCCGGCAAAGCGGCGGGTGCGCGATTCCATGACGGATTCGCCACAGGCCTGGCAGACGAGGCTGGAGAGGATGGCTGCCCGGCGCGGCGGGGGTGTTTGGGGGGCGGTTCGAAGGAAAAGACTTTCGGGGTCGCTGGCCAGGACGCGCGCGGCGCATTGCCGGGCCAGGGCCGGCAGTTTCTTACGGGCGGCCGCGTCGCCGGTGTTGGCGGCCTGGCGCACGGCGGCGAATTCGGGATCAACGGCGGCCAGGGCATCCGGGCGCAGAACAAGGCGCAGGCCGGCACCGTCGGCGCGGCGGTGGAAGGTGAAGGCCGTCTTGCCGTAGTCGCGGTGGACGAGGTTGCCTTTGCCGAAGGTGCAGCCGAGCAGGGCCTGGATGGCGTCCACGGCGCACATGTCGGTTTCGACCACGGCCACGATGTCCTCGTCGCCGTCCCGGCCGCACACGGCCTGGCCCAGGCGCGCGGCCTGGATGCCGATGGCCAGCCCTGGGCACATGTGGCCGTGGTAATCCACCGCCCGGGCGGTCAACGCTGGCATATCGGTGAAGTCTTGCAAGGGAGGGCTCCTAATGTGTTGATATGGAAGATGAAGATGCCTCCGGCGGCCGGGGGCTCAGCCCCCCGGACCCCCGATATGGGTTAAGGGGGCGAGGAGATTACGGCGTGTTGTTCGTGATGGGAAACGTCCGGCCCAGAGGGCCGAAGTCCTTGGCCATATCGGCGTAGACCGGGCGGCCGACCATGAAGGCGTAGACCGAGTCGGCCTTGGCGGCCGGATCGATGTCGGCGAAGGCCTCGGGATAGAGAATCGTGCCGGCGGCGTAGGCGTCGGCCACGATGGTCTCTAAGTTGGTCAGATAGCTGGTGAAGGGATAAACCACGTAGACCCGGCCGGCGGCCACGGCTGGCAGGCTTTGGGCGAAGTCGGGCTGGCCGGACAGTTCCTCGGCCATGGCGTCCAGACCCGAGGCGTCGAGGAACAGGATGTCGGGACGCAGCGAGAGCAGTTGCTCCTTGTCGAGAAAGCCGTGTCCTTCCTTAACCAGTTTGGCGGCGACGTTGTCGGCCCCGAGCCAGTCCAGCGGCGGATAGGGATTGTCGGTGCTGGTCAGGCCATGGGAGCCGCGCATCCCTGTGCCGCCGACATACACGCCCGGCCGGACGTAGCCCGGCGCGGCCAGCCCCTTGGCTGCCCGGTCGCGCACGTCGGCCTCGGCGGACTGCAGGAAATCGGTTACTTCCTTGGCCCGAGCTTCCCGGCCAAGAATCACCCCCATCATGGCCAGAGTGTCGAACACCTTGGGATCGTAGCGTCCGAACGCGCCGTAGCTGACGACGACCACCGGGATGCCGAGCTTGTCCGAAAGACGTTGGGCCGTGCCCTGTTCCATGGTCGAGGCGAAGATGACCTCCGGGGCCACGGCCAAGAGCGCTTCCAGGTCGGGTTCCTTGTCGATGCTCTGCGGGCCGCCCGGGCCGATGACCGGCAGGGCTAAAAGCTCGGGGTGGGCCAGGTTGTAGGGACGTCCCGTGCGCCGGGCGGTCTCGAAGCGCTCGATGCCGACCACGCGGTCGGTGGCCTGAAGGTAGGCGATAAGGCGCAGACAGCCCGGTCCCAGGCAGACGATGCGCTTTGGCGCGGCCGGGACCGTGACCGACCGGCCGGCGGCGTCGGTGACGGTTCGGGTTTCGCCGGCCAAGGCCGAAAGGGCGGTAGCGAGCAGGACCAGCAGACAGGCCAGGGCGAATAGCGGGCGAGGCATGACGTCTCCTTGGCTGAGGGGTTTACGTCAGGCGGCGTCGGCCACGCCCAGGGGCATGACCACGGGATGACCGCCCACTTCGCCAAAGGCCACCTCCACGCCGTAGACCTCGCGCACCACTTGGGGACCTAGGCCCGAGCGGTCCAGCACGGCATGGACCCGGCCCCGGCGCAGCAACACAAAGACGTCGGCGAAGCGCAGGGCCTGGGACAGGTCGTGGAGAACGACCACGGCGGTCAGGCCTTTCGCGGCAGCGGCCCGGCGCACGATGGCTCGGACGTCCTCGGTGTTTTTCAGGTCCAGGCTGGCGGTCGGCTCGTCGAGGAGCAGCACGTCCGGCTCCTGGACCATGGCCCGGGCAATGGACGTTTTTTGGAGTTCCCCGCCGGAGAGGTCCTCCAGGCGTTTGAAGGCGAGCGGCTCCAGGCCAAGGGCGGTCAGGCCGTTTTCCACGGCGGCCAGGTCGCGCCGCGACGGACCAAGGCCCATATGGGGCCGGCGGCCCAGCAGCACGGCCTCGAATACGGTGAGACTGTCCGGCCGCTGGGACTGGGGCACGTAAGCCACGCGCCGGGCGATCTGCCGGCGGCTTACAGCAGCCATGTCCCGGCCGTCCAGGGTGACCCGGCCGCGCAAGGGGCGGATCAAACCGCCCAGGCAGCGCAGCAGGGTGGACTTGCCCGCTCCGTTGACCCCGAGCACGGCGGTCACCAGACCCTTTTGCAGGGGCAGATCGACGTTTCGCAGCACTTCCCGGCGGCCGTGGCCGCAGGCAACGTCGTGGGCGCAAAGCGTCATGTCCGACCTCCTCGCAACAGCAGCAATAAAAACAGCGGCGCGCCGAGAAACGAGGTGAGCACCCCCACCGGCAGCGCGCCCGTGCCGGCCAGCTGCCGGCCGGCCGTGTCGGCCCCCAGCAACAACAGCGCGCCCCACAAGCCGCTATGGAGCACCAGAGGACCGTGGTCGGCTCCGACCAGCCGTCGGGCGATGTGCGGGGCGAGAAGTCCCAGAAACGCGATGACGCCGCAGGCCGCGACCACCACGCCGGTGGCCAGGGCGGCCAGTCCCAGTCCGGCCAGACGCAAGGGCAGGGCGCGCACGCCCACGCTTCGGGCCACGTCCTCGCCGGCCAGTAGAGCGTTGAGGTCGTGGCGGGCCATAAGGCCGAAACCGCCGGCCGCGACGCCAGCCCCGGCCATGGCCGCGATTTGCTCCCAGCCGGCACGGGACACGTCGCCGAAGGTCCAATAGACGATGGCGGCAAGCTGCAGGTCGTCGGCGAAAAACTGGATGAGGATGGTGCCGGCGGTGAAAAGCGAGGACAGGGCCACGCCGCACAGGATCATGGCCTGGGGCGAAAGCCGCCGAAGCGTGGTCAGTGCGGCAATAAGCGCCGTTGCTCCCAGCGCCCCGCCAAAGGCGCAAGCGGAAACCGTGGCCGCCGCGCCGATGCGCACGATCTCAGCGGCCGAGCCGGCTACGGCGTTGGCGGTAAATCCTCCGGCTCCGAAAAGGACGATGCCGCAGGCCGCGCCAAAAGCGGCCGCGTGGCTGATGCCCAGGGTAAACGGCGAGGCCAGCGGATTGCCGAGCAGGCTTTGGGTCAGCGCCCCGGACACGGCCAGGGCAAAGCCGCCGCTGACGGCGGCCAGGATGCGCGGCAGCCGGATGCCCATGACCACCACCCCGGCCGGCCCGGCTGCGCTTTGGCCGAACAGGTGGCCGGCGATCTGGGACAGCGAAAGGTCGTAGCGGCCGGCAGTCAGGGCGTAGCCGGCCAAAAGGGCCAGGAGGCCGCCCAGCCCCAGAGCCAGGAGCGTCTTGGCCCGCGAGAGGGCCAGATGGTTGGCGACCAGCGACGTTGCGGCGGCAGGAGGGTTGGACATCAAGGTATCGGTAGCACGTCTTTATGGTTCGTGCAACAACAAGGGCCGTTTGTGCTAATTCATACGTTTTTATTCGATAAAAAGACTGGCGGCGTCTGCGGCGTGGGGTGGAGAGGCACCCAGGGCAGATTGGGGTGCGGCGACGACCGTAGCTTGGCCTTTACGTGGCCGGTTCAACGACGAGCACGGCCCGCGTCGCCGAGGCTTCGGCCTCGGGCACGGCCAAGGGCAGGCAGACAAGCCGGCAGCGGCCGACCGGGGCCTGCGATAAATCAAGACCTTCGAGGATGAGGATGCCGGCCGAAAGCAAGATGTTGTGGACGGGATAGGCGGGATCATCCAGAGGTTCGATGCTCATGGCGTCAAGGCCGGCTAGCGCGACGCCTCGGGCCGTCAGTTCCCGGGCCAGGGCCGGCGTTACGGCGGCGAAGTCGGCCGGGAAATTCGGGCCGGTGAAACGGCGTTCCCGGGAATTTCGGGTGGCAAAAAGCACGGCCTCGCCGGGCCGGGGATCGGCTGCGGCCAGGAGTTCGGGGCCAAGGCGCAGGGCCTGGCCGCAGTCCACCACCACGGCCGGCAGGAAAAAGGCCTCGGCAGGATAGTCGCCGGCCCGCTTACCGCCAGGGAGGAAATGGGCCGGAAAGTCGATATGGGCGGCGGCGTGGGCGCTCATCGACCAGACGGCGGCTTCGCAGCCGTGGGCGGCCTGGTCGAGAAACAGGCGGCGGGTAAAAGGCGGATCGCCGGGCACGGGGGGCGTCGCGGTCAGGGGTAGCGAGATGTCGATGACACGGCTTGGCATGGCGCTCCTTGGCCGATGGCGGGGCAGGGGAAAGCGGGTTGCAATCGGATGGAAACGTGCCATTTGTACTTTCTTTCACAAAAAGGAAAGCCCCTCAAACCGTACGCGGGACTTTGGCTGGGAGCAAGGCCGACTGAACCAATAGGTTGCCTGCCGCAGTTTGCATCGCGGCTTTCGATCGACAACGGGCGCTCCCGCTCGGGAGGCCCCGTGGAGCCGGCCCGGTTCGATGCCGGCGAAGCGGAAAAGTGTCGTGCCTGTCTTGCAACAGGTCAAAAAAATAAATGGTTTTCGTCTGTTGCAAACGAAGCGTCAGAGGCGCTTATCATCGACGTGACACGAGGCCCCTTCGCCTGGACAACCCGCGCGGGGAAGACAGGCGAGAAACCCAACAAAAAACGCCCCCGCGAGGCGAGGGCGTTTACTTGGCGGCGATAGTTGCCTGAAAAAGCTACTTCGCGGCCACGTGGCAGCCGTTGTTGGAGCAGGGAGCCACGGACAGGGGCTTTTGGCCCTTGGCCTTGCGCTCCACGTTGAGCTTCATGTGGCAGCCCAGGCAGCTGTTGTCGGCATTCTTGTCGTGGAAGGCGCGGAAGTAGGACGTGGCTTCCTGGCGGTCCTTCAGGTTGTCGTGGCAGCCGGCTTCGGCGCAGCCCTGGATCTCACCCTTGCC